>JBAVYU010000050.1:0-1789 GCA_049588415.1 Solirubrobacteraceae bacterium | reverse complement strand
TCTCCACCGTGCGCATCCAGTCGTCGGTGTCGCGATCTTCGGGCTGGACCATGACGTGATCGGCGCCGGCGTCGCGATAGGCGCTGAGCCTTGCGCCCAACTCGGCAGGGTCCTTGCCGTCGAAGCTCGTGCGCAGCGAGATGGTGAAGGTCTTGTCCGGCCGCGCCGTGCGCAATCGCTTGATCACTGGCGCCGCCGCCTCGGCGGTGAGCCGCGAGCCGTGCCAGCCGTCGCAGAGGTTCACGGCGCGTTCCAGGGCCTTGTCGGAACTGCCGCCCACCCATAGCGGAATGGGCGCTGAAGGCGGAGGCTGCATGCGCATCTCCTCGATCTGCGTCGTCCAGTAGCGCGGTTTGAAGGTCACTGGGTCCTGGCTCCACAGCGCGCGCAGCAGCGCAATGCTCTCGTCGGTGCGCCGGCCGCGCTCGCGGAACGGCACGCCGAGCGCGGAGAATTCCGCTTCGAGCCAACCGACCCCAATGCCGAAGATGACGCGGCCGTTGCTTAGCGTCTGCAACGTGGCGAGCTGCTTGGCGATCGGCACCGGATGATGCATCGGCAGCACGATCACGCTGGTGCCGAGCCGAACGCGCTTGGTCGCCGCAGCCGCCCAGGCGAGCGTGAGGATCGGCTCCAGGAAGGCGGGCGAGGGCGGATAGGGCGCGTCCTTCGGCAGTATGACGTGCTCGCTTACCCACACGTCGGCAAGCCCGAGCTCCTCGGCCTGAACCGCGGCGCGCGTGACCGCGTCGGGCGTGGCCTTGCGGCCGATATGCGGCAGATGAACACCGATTTGCATGATGCCCCATGCTCCATACACGAGTAGGGCGCAGATGGCCCAGTGAGCCCATGCTGCCGCGGCGAGGGGGCGCCCGCAAGAGGCGGGGGCGGTCGGGATTGGTGTTGCGCAGGCCGCGGCGCAGGTTGGCTATGAATCGGAGGCCGCATTCAGCCGGGCGTTCAAGCGCCAGGTGGGCATGACCCCGGGTTCGCGGCGACGGTCGAAAGCGCAGACTCCGCCTAAAGATTGAAACACAGCATGTCGGCGACATCGAGCGACCAGCAGGCGTGCCGTAAAGCGGAGCGACAGTTTCAGGAGGCTCGCTCGGGAAAGCGTGACATGCCTCACAGGGCTCGGTTAAGATGTCCAATATCCGCAACGGATCGCTTCATACGTTTAGAGCACTGCCATTAAGAACCATTTTTCCCTGCTGGATCCGCTACGCTTCGGGGCCGCCTTCGGCGTCGCACTTTTTCACCAGCTGTTCTGGTCGTGGGCCTGGGTTTCGATCGGCCACCCGGGGTTCGAGCGCACCGTCGGCGCCGATGTTCTATATCCGTCCGCCGCGCCCTTCACGTGGTTCGGTTGGGTAGGCGTTGAGATATTCTTTGTTATTTCCGGTTTCGTCATAGCGAACTCCGCGGCCAGGTCTTCGCCGACACAGTTTCTTATTGGCCGCGCTCTCAGGCTATATCCGGCGGTCTGGGTTTGCGCCACCGCCACCCTCCTCGTTCTGCTTCTCTTTGGCGGTGGACCAGCATCGAAATTCGTCATGCCCTACCTCCACGCCATGCTACTCGTTCCCGAGGGAGTCACGAAGCAATCGCTCGACGTCATTTATTGGACGTTGGCCGCCGAGATGGCGTTTTACGTGCTGGTGTTTTGCGCGATGCTGACGAAGAAGATTACCCTGCGGCACTTCGCCTTCGGCCTCACCGTCTGGAGCGCGGTGTTCAACGCTGTCGCGTTGCTCGTTCTGTTCTGCACGACGCCAGTCGACTTGCCCTC
>JBAVYU010000049.1:0-37828 GCA_049588415.1 Solirubrobacteraceae bacterium | reverse complement strand
GCGAGCCAGGGGGCGGCGGGCCGGTCGCCGTTGGCGGTTTCGCGCTCGCGCCCGACGGAGGCGCCTCGCCTGCCTGGAGCGGCTTCGAGCCGGCGTCGCTGGTAGTGCCTGAAGTCGCGATAGCGCGCGAGCAGCGCGAGGGCGAGCGGCGTGTGAGGCTCACACTGGCGGCTCTCGTCGATCCAGACGACACCGCCGAGGATCGACTCGCGGGTCTGTGTGCTCGCTTGGAGGAGCTGAACGAGCCACCTTTGCCGCTGCTGGATCCGGCGCCAACAGGACGCTTCCAGGTCTCGAGCGGCATGCCGCCAGAGCACTACGAAGCAGCCGTAAGTCGTGCGGTTGAGTTGATCGGCGACGGTCGCCTGCAAAAGATCGTTCTGGCGCGCGAGGTTGAGGTGCACGCCCCGAGCGCATATGACCCGGCGGCCGTGTTCGGAGTTTTGCGCGACGCGTTCCCCTCGTGTTTCGTTTTCTGCGTAGGTCGCGGCGATGCCACCTTCGTCGCGGCAAGCCCCGAGTTGTTGGTGCGCCGCGAAGGCCAGCGCGTCTCCACGATCGCCCTGGCGGGCTCCACTCGGCGCAGCGCCGACCCCGCCGTCGACGCCCACCTTGGCGAGCAGCTGATGCGCGACCCCAGCTATCGCGAGGAGCACGCGATCGTGGCGCGGCGGATCGAGCGCACGCTCAACCAGTATGCGATCTGGGTCGCCACAGCACCCGAGCCGGGGCTTGTACGGATCGCCAACATCCAACACTTGGCGACCCCGATCCGCGCCCAGCTGGCCGCGCCTGTGGAGGCGATCGAGTTGGCGGGCCTGATGCACCCCACGCCGGCGGTCGGAGGAGAGCCCTCGCAAGAGGCCTTGAACCTGATCCCGGCCCTGGAGGGTCTTGACCGTGGTTGGTACACGGGTCCTGTCGGTTGGACCGACGCCGCCGGAGACGGCGAGTTCTGTGTCGCGCTGCGCTGCGCTCTGTTGCGCGGCAACGTGGCCCGTTGCTATGCCGGCAACGGCATCGTGCGCGGCTCCGACCCGGCTGCGGAGCTGGCCGAGACGGAGATAAAGCTGCAAGCTCTGCTGCCTCTCCTTACAAGCTGATTACCGGGGTTGGACTGACGCCCGCTACCTGGGTTGGACTTATGCCCACCCAGGTGAAGATTGTCACAGGCACGCTCTACCGATAGTCCGTATATCCTTATCATGTGGATTTTCTCTTACTGTCGCGGATTGGAAGACCCCGTGTCCTGACTGTCACGCTCGCCGCTGTGGTCATTCTCAGCGGCTGCTCCGGCTCCTCGAGGGAACTGCGCACGTCGGGTCAGTCGGCGGGCTTCGTCGCCGAGGCAGCCTCAGGCGAACCGCTTGACGACTGGAATCTCACAAGCAATGCCTCGCAACCGGCCGTTCAGGCTTGGGCTGCGCGCGCCAAGATCGGCGACCTAGGGCAAAAGCTGCGCAACGCGTCTCACCTGGCGGAGGAAGGCGGTCGCGAAGAAGCATCATGGACATGCACAATGGCCCGCAAACTGGTCGGTCTCGGGGCAGTCGGAAGTATCACTTCCTTCGACCAGAACGATGTCGAAATAGTCAGCCGGGAAGCCCTGGGATATGGCGTCAAACAGGACCTCATCTCGGCAATGATCCATGACGCCCGCGGCATCCCGTTCCGCGACTTTGCTATTGCCACAGCGGTTGTGTGCGGACCACAGGTGTCCTGACACTTACGACAACCTAGCCAAGCGCGCCGGCCACCGCATCCCACACGCGCCGGTGCAACTCGACGTTCGCCGCGCGCTCGGTCTTTACTTCCACGATCGTCGATCCGCGTGCGGCCAGAGCGCGCTCCAGCGCCGCGCGCAGACCGGCCACATCGGCGACAGGCTCATGGCTCAAGCCATACAGGCCAGCGACCTGAGCGAAGTCGAGCCCGGTCGGCGTCGCGATGTGTTGTGCATAGACATCCTTTGCGATGGCGGCGCCGGCCACCGGCAAAAAATCGAAGATCCCGCCGCCTTCGTTGTTGAGCAACACGATCGTCAACTCCAAGCCCAAACGCTTGGCCGCAAGCAGTCCACCTATGTCATGGGCGAGCGCCACGTCGCCGATCAGCAACACCACCGGCCCGCGCCCGGCCGCGGCCGCGCCGAGGGCACTGGAAACGGTCCCGTCGATCCCATTGGCTCCCCTGTTGCACAGGACCCTGGGCGGATCGGGGCGGACCGGCCAGAACGTCTCGATGTCGCGTACCGGCATCGAGGACGCCACGAACAGCGTCGCCTCATGTGGCAACAACACTCCGAGCTCGGCCGCCACCGAAGGCTCACGGCAGCCGCTTGCGCCAAGCACGCCGAGGATCGCCTCGGCGGCAAGCTCATCGGCGGTGCGCCAACTCCCAAGCCAGTCGCGGTCGCCGCCGGCCTCCTCGTGCCCCGCGCCGCTTGCCGGGGCCGTCGCCGACGAGCCTTCGAGCAAGCACGCCAAGGCACTCAAAGTCGCCGCCGGCTCGGCGGAAAGCACCATAGACACCACGCCCGCCGGATCTTGCAGATCGCCCTCGGGGTCAAGGGCGATCTGCCGCGCCCCGGCCAGGTCTCCAAGCCAAGTGCGCAAAGGCTTTGACACGGGCAAGTCGCCGACCCTGAGAACCACTTCGGGTCGGTGTGAGCGCGCGAACTCCGGTTCGCGCAGGAGGGCGTCGTAGTGGGCGACGGCCGTCTCTCCGCGCCGAGCGCCCGACATAGGGTCTGCAAGCAGAGGCCAACCAAGCGCTGTGCTCGCCGTCGCGGCGGCTCTACCGAATGGAGTGTCGCGCTCGTGGCGCCCCGCCACCAACACTCCGTGGCGAGCCCCGCCAATCGCCTGGTGCAACTCAATCGCCTCACGCAAAGCAAGCGCTTGCGCTTCCTCGCTTCGCTCGCCTGCCTCGACGTGGTCCTCTCGCCGGCCGGCCCGCGGCCCGGTGTATACACCGCTGCCGGAACGTTGCAGGAACGGGACGCCGCCCGGGCGTCCCTCGCCGGCCGGCGGCGGCACCTGCTCACATACGAGCGGCTCGCGCAAAGGGAAGTTGAGGTGCACCGCACCAGGGCGCCCCTCAAGTGCAGTCCAATACGCCCGGCAGGCAAGCGTCCTCATCCAGCGCAGCCGCGCCGGCGTAGCCTCATGCGTGCCCACCTCGAAGAACCACTTCGCGAAGCCGCCGAAGATCTTCAGCTGGTCGATCGTCTGGCCGGCCCCCACCTCGCGCAGCTCGGGAGGGCGATCTGCGCTCAGCACGATCAGGGGCACCCTTGCCTCGTGGGCCTCGACGACCGCCGGCAGCAGCTCCGCCACCGCGGTGCCCGATGTGCAGGCGATCGCCACCGGTAGAGCAGAGGCCTTGGCAAGGCCCAACGCGAAGAAGCCCGCGCAACGCTCGTCCACGTGCGAGTGGCAGCGCAGTCGCTCATCGTTTGTCAGGCTGAGCACCAAAGGAGTGCAGCGCGATCCCGGAGAGGTGCAGGCGTCGCGCATCCCACAACGCGCCAACTCATCCACGAAAGCACCCAACAGCGAATAAGTATCGTGCGCCTCGGTCACAGGATCCCAGTCGATCTCGTCGAAGATATGGGACAGCTCGTAGGATGCGTCGTGTGGCCGAGAGGGAACCCGTGGCTCCAAACAAGCGCGAAAGTGTGGTCTTGCTGCACGGCTTCGGTGGAACGGGCCGCTCGTGGGACGACGTCGTCGCGCATCTCCCCGAACGCTATCGACCATTTGCACTTGACCTCCCCGGGCATGGCGATCAAGTCGATGCGCCCAGGCCGATCAACTTTCAGGGGTGTGTGCGGAGTGTGCTCGAGCGGGCCCCCGAGCGTTTCGTGCTCGCCGGATACTCGATGGGCGGACGCATCGCCTTGCACATAGCTTTGGCCGCGCCCGAGCGGATCGAGCGCCTCGTGCTGGTGTCCACGACCGCCGGGATCCAGGACACAAAGGAAAGGGCGGCCCGCAGAAAGCACGACCGGAGCCTGGCCGACGAGATCGAGCAGGGCTCGATCGAGGATTTCAGCGAGCGCTGGCGGACGCAGGCGATGTTTGCCGAAGACCCGCCCGAGGTCGACCGGCTCGCCCGCGCCGAGCACGCCCGCAACCGTCCCGACGGCCTGGCCGCCGCGCTGCGCGGAGTCGGCACCGGCGAGATGCGACCGTTGTGGGATCGCCTTGCCGAGATCCAGTCCTCGACGACGGTGCTCGCCGGTCGCCGCGATCGCAAGTTCGTGCGAGTCAGCGAAAAGATGGTCTCGCAGATACCCGAGGCCCTGCTTCAGGTTGGGGGAGGCGGTCATTGCCTGCTGCTGGAGCAGGCGAGGAGCGTCGCCGCGGCCATCGCCTGAATCGCGAAGAAGATCGTTCCGGCCCATCAGATCGCTCCGGGCCATCGTCGAATAGTCGTGTCCGAGTGGCTCGCCTGAACCGCGAACGAGATCGCTGCGGGCCATTGTCTAATCGTCGTGTCCGAGTGGCCGCACACCGAGCCCTGCTCCTTGGGGCAGCGTGATCTGACCGTCGACTGCGGCGAGCGGATTGGCCATCCCCTCGAACATGCTGAGCGTCGCCAAGCCGCACGCGGCGATAGGCCCGCGCGAGGCCAGGGCGGCGGCGGCGTGCAAGCCCGCCGCGACACCGAGCGGGCCGTCGAAGCTCGAGGCCACGTACACCTCGGCCCCGGAAGCGCGCACAAGTGTGGCCGCGGCGAGCAGACCGGAGATGCCCCCACAGCGAGCGATCTTCAAGCACACCGCGTCCGCCACCCCCGCCGTCAGGGCGCCGTGCTCGGCGGCGGTCTCGTCGATCGCGACGCGCGTGGCCACACGCTTGCGCACCTCGCGCACAGCAGCCAATCCGTGCACCGGCTCCTCCACCAGCTCCAAGCCCAAGGGAGAGAGCGCTTCGATGTTGCGGACCGCCTGCTCCACATTCCACGCCCCGTTTGCGTCTACGCGCAAAGCCACATGGGGGCCGGCCGCCGCGCGCACCGCCGCGAGCCGTCCCGCGTCGTCGCCGATCCCCACCTTCAACTTCAAGCAGTCGAAACCCTGTGAGACAGCCGCCGCCGCCTGGGAGGCAGCGCCGGCTCGGTCCAGGCCCGACAGTGTCGCGTTGACGGGCACCGCCGCGGCCGGGGTATCGGATATCAGCGAGGCCACCGCTCGACCCGCGCGTCTGCCCGCACGATCCCACAGCGCCAGATCGATCGCCGCAAAGGCCTCCGGTAGATCGTCGGCGCGACGGCAGGCGTCCACGATTTCCGCTCCATTCATCGCGCCCGCCGCTTCTACCACCGGGCCATAGCGCTCAAGCGCCTGCTCCACGCGGGCCAGGCTGATCCCGTCGTAGGGCTCCAAAGGCGCCGCTTCGCCGTAGCCGGTAAGGCCATCTTCACCGGTCAGCGAAACCTCAAGCACCTCGCGCTCATGCAGCGTCCCATAGGAGGTCTGCAAGGCCTGGCCCAAGCGCAGCGCGTGACGGCGCACGAGCATCTTCATGGCGTATGGCCGCTCAGGACCCGATCCCGCCGCTCAGCAGGATTCCGGCCGAGAAAAGCAGACAGAAGACGAGCTGCAGCGCACCAGTCTTGGCAAGCGCTCCATTCAGGGACGGCCCGTCCACGCGCGTGCGCACAATCCTCACCAACGGCAGCGCCAGCGGGATCGCAAGCCACGGTAGTAGCAGCCAGGCGGTCATCGACCCCAGCAGCCAAGGCAGCGGCACCAGCACGAAGGCGCCGGCGACCATAGCCGTGTAGAGCACTCTCGTCCGTTCCCGCCCCAGACGCACGGCCAACGTACGCTTGCCGGCGCGCCGGTCGGTCTCCAGGTCGCGCACATTGTTGACCACAAGGATCGCGCTGGCCAGCAGTCCGACCGGGACCGCACACGCAAAAGCCTCCCAAGGCAACGCCTGGACCTGCACGAAGTAGGAGCCGCTGACGGCCACGATCCCGAAGAACAAGAACACGAACAGCTCGCCCAAACCCTCATAGCCATACGGTCGCGGGCCGCCCGTATAGAGCACCCCCGCGAGGATCGAGGCGGCGCCGACCGCGATCAGCTCCCAGCCGGCAACCGCGACCAGATAGACGCCGCAAAGGACCGCCAAGCCGAAAGTCACATACGTCGCCAGCAAAACCCTGCCGGGCGGCACAAGCCCGCCCGCGGTCACCCTCACGGGCCCCAGCCGATCCTCGGTATCCGCGCCTCGTCGCGCGTCCGAGTAATCGTTTGAAAGGTTGGTGCCCACCTGGATGAAGATCGCTCCCAGCAGGGCGGCCAAGAAAGCCAGCGGATGGAAGTGGCCGGCGCCCAGCGCCAAGGAGGTGCCCACGAGCACCGGCGCCACAGCCGCCGGCAGCGTCCGGGGGCGCGCCGCCATGAACCAGATATGAGCCGCGCTGGACGCTTTCGGGGTCGGTGCCGCCGCGGGTGACGGAGAGCCGATCGTGCCCGGTGTCGTCATGGCCGCCTGGGAAAGCGCGCGAAGTCCGGCGTGCGTTTCTGCTTGTAGGCGTCGCGCCCCTCCTGGGCCTCTTCGCTGCCGTAGAACAAAAGGTTGGCGTCGTGGGCGAGCTGCTGGATGCCGGCCAGACCGTCCTCGGCGGCGTTGAAGCTGGCCTTCAGCAGACGCAAGGAGAAGGGGGAGAGGGCAAGCATCTCCCGGCACCATTGCACGGTCTCCTCTTCCAGGCGCTCCAGCGGCACCACGGTGTTGACGAGCCCCATCTCCAAGGCCTGCCTGGCGTCGTATTGACGGCACAAAAACCAGATCTCCTTGGCCTTCTTGACGCCCACCATGTCTGCGAGCAGGCCGGCGCCGAAGCCGCCGTCGAAGGACCCTACGCGCGGCCCGGTCTGTCCGAAGCGAGCGTTGTCGGCCGCGATCGTCAGGTCGCACACCAGCTGCAGGACCTGACCCCCGCCGATCGCATAGCCCGCCACCATCGCGACTACCGGCTTGGGCAGCCTGCGGATCTGAACATGCAGGTCGGTCACGTGAAAGCGCCCGGGCCGGGTGGCATCTGGATCGCCCGACTCGTCCTCAGAGAGATAGCCGGAGTCTCCTCGCACACGTTGATCGCCACCCGAGCAGAACGCGAGCGGGCCCTCACCACACAACACGATCGCCCCAACTTCGCTGTCCTCGCGAGCCTCTTCCAGCGCCTGGGAGATCTCGACGATCGTGAGCGGGCGGAACGCGTTTCTGACCTCCGGCCGGTTGATCGTGATCTTCGCTATCGCCGGGCAGCCAACCTCGACGGGTGACTTCTCATAACGGATGTCCCGGTATTTGCCTGCTGTGATCCAAGTAATGGCCAAGTTCCTCAACGCTCCTGTCTAGACCTGAGCGCGTCGCGTCGAGCGCGCGCCGACGATTCCTCGCGAAGGCTAGCTGTAGTTCCTGAGCCGAGACTTACAGCTAGCCTGTGAACGATGCAGGTCGAGGCATGGCTGCACCGAGCTTCCGTTTCGGCGCCCACGCGGACCGCGCTGGAAACTCCCCAGGCGCGAGTGTCTTATCGCGAGCTGTCCCAGCTTGCGATTGCCGGTGCAAGCGACTTGCGCGAGCGGGGTGTGCGCCCTGGCGATCGCGTCGCGATCGCATTGCCGGCAGGTATCGAGTTCGCCCAGGCTCTGCACGCGTGCATGCTCGTGGGGGCGGTGGCTGTGCCGATCGATCTGCGTTTGGGCACCGAGGAGCGCGAGTCGATCGTGGCCGGCGGTGTTCTGGTCGATCGACCCTTGCGCGTGCCGGCTTCCGCCGAGGTGCTCGAGTCAGACTTGCGTGCGCCCGCTTCCGCCGAGGTGCTCGGGTCAGACTTGCGTGCGCCCGCTTCCGCCGAGGTGCTCGAGTCAGACACGATTGTGGACGGCGCGGGCCACGAGCTTGACAGCGTCTGTGCGGTAATCCACACCTCCGGCACGACCTCCGCGCCCCGTCCGATCGAGCTGACTTACGGCAACTTCCTGTGGAGCGCGCTCGGCTCCTCGGTTGCGCTTGGAGTCGACCCCGACGAGCGCTGGCTGTGCGCCATGCCGCTTTCTCACGTGGGTGGTCTGTCGATCCTGATCCGCAGCGCCATCTACGCCACGACCGCGGTGGTCCACGAGCGCTTTGACACAGCCGAGGTCCTGAGGGCGCTAAGGCAGGACGACATAACTCTGGTCTCGCTCGTCTCGACCACGCTGGCCCGTCTGCTCGACGCGGGTTTGCGCGACCCTCCGAGCTTGCGCCGGGCGCTCACAGGTGGCGGCCCGCTTGCGCCGGCGCTGCTCGAGCGAGCGCAAGCCGCGGGCGTGCCGGCGGTTGCGACCTACGGCCTGACCGAGGCCTGCTCGCAGGTCAGCACCGGAGGTCCGCCTCTGTTTTGCACGCGGATCGAGTTGGACGTGGACGGCGAGATCCTGGTCGGCGGGCCGACCGTCGCTCCCGGTTCTCTCGGAGCGGACGGGCGGCTGCACACCGGCGATCTTGGCGAAATTGACGCGAATGGCTGTTTGCGCGTCAGCGGCCGCAAGGCCGACACGATCATCAGCGGCGGTGAGAACGTCGCGCCGAGCGAGGTCGAGGCGGTGCTCGAAGCTCATCCTTCGGTGATCGAGGCCGCCGTGCTCGGACGCCCCGATCCGCAGTGGGGGGAGGCGGTTGTGGCGATCGTTGTGGTCTCGCCCCAAGCCGGTGTCGAGGAGGTCGAGCTGCGTGAGCACTGTCTGGCTCGCCTGGCCCCTTACAAGGCGCCAAAGCAAGTGCGGATCGTCTCAGACTCACTCCCACGCACCGCGTCTGGCAAGCTACTGCGCAGGGAGTTGCAAGGGATCACGATATGAGCACCGTTCAACCTGAGGAAGGACGTGGCAACGAGGCGGCGCGCGAGCACCGCACCGCGAGCCTGACCCATTGGGAAGAGGCGGCTTCAGGCTGGATCGCGCGCCAAGCAGCGCTGCGCGAACTGTCGGCCCCGGTCTCGCACTGGATGATCGACGCGGTCGATCCCCAGCCCGGACAGCGGGTGCTCGAGCTGGCCGCCGGTCTCGGAGAGACGGGCTTCCTCGCCGCCGAGATGGTCGCGCCCGTCGGCGGTGTCATCACCAGCG
The DNA here is from genome assembly GCA_049588415.1 of Solirubrobacteraceae bacterium. Lineage (GTDB taxonomy): Bacteria > Actinomycetota > Thermoleophilia > Solirubrobacterales > Solirubrobacteraceae > Palsa-744. The sequence continues at coordinate 28,692 of JBAVYU010000049.1, read as the reverse complement.
ATCAGGCCGACGCAATGCTCGACGGTGCGCGCAAGCGAGCGGGCGAGCTCAACCTCACGAACGTCGAGTTCCAAGTGCTCAACGCGGAATGGATCGATCTGCCGGTCGCGAGCGTCGACGCGGTCCTGTGTCGCTGGGGCTACATGCTGATGGCAGATCCGCCCACCGCATTGCGCGAGACCAGGCGCGTTCTGCGTCCAGAAGGACACGTCGGGCTCGCTGTGTGGGACGCGCTCGAGCACAACCCCTGGGCACTGCTGCCCGGAGCCGAGCTACTGGAGCGGGGCCTGCTCGATCCGCCCGCACCCGGCACGCCCGGGCCTTTCGCGCTCGGTGATCGCAAACGGGTAAGAGCCTTGCTGGAAGATGCCGGTTTCGACGAGGTCTGGGTTGAGCCTTTGGACTTGACCCAGTGCAGCCCCAGCTTTGACGAGTTCTGGGAGACGACGCTCGATATCGCACGCGGCTTCCACGACGCGGTCTTGGCGCGCCCCGAGTCTGAGATCGCCGAGATTCGCTCGAGCCTCGCCGCTCGCTTCGCGCCCTTCACGGCCGAGGACGGCTCCTTGGAGATTCCGATGCGGACCTTGGTGGGAGTCGGCACAGCTTGAGGGTGGCCGGTCGGCTAGGCTGGCGCTCATGCTCTACGACGACGACGCAGACCTAACGCTTCTCGACGGCAAGACCGTCGCCATCATTGGCTACGGCTCCCAAGGCCACGCCCACGCACTCAACCTCAAGGACTCCGGCGTCTCCGTCGTAGTCGGCTTGCGCGCAGACTCCACTTCGGCGACCAAGGCCCGCGAGGAAGGCCTTGAGGTGCTCTCACCGGTCGAGGCCGCCTCGCGCGGAGACCTCGTGATGATGCTCGTGCCCGACGAGCTGCACCATCAGGTATGGGATGAAATCTCAGACGGCATCGCCGAGGGCAACGTGCTGCTGTTCGGCCACGGCTTCTCGGTCCACTACGGCGAGGTCGTGCCGCCGCCCGGCGTGGACGTGGCGATGGTCGCGCCAAAGGGTCCCGGTCACCTGGTTCGCCGTCAGTTCACCGAGGGCTCCGGCGTACCCGGCCTGATCGCGGTCGCGCAAGACGCCACCGGCAACGCCCGGGCCCTGGCGCTCGCCTACGCCAAGGGCATCGGCTGCACCAGGGGCGGCGTGATCGAGACCACTTTCAAGGATGAGACCGAGACCGATCTGTTCGGCGAGCAGGCCGTCCTCTGCGGCGGCGCCTCCGAGCTGGTCCAGGCCGGTTTTCAAACGCTGGTCGACGCCGGCTATGACCCGGAGATGGCCTATTTCGAGTGCCTGCACGAGCTCAAGCTGATCGCCGACCTGATGTACGAAAAGGGTCTTGCGGGCATGCGCTATTCGATCTCCAACACGGCTGAGTACGGCGACTACACGCGCGGCAAGCGTGTCATCACCGAGGAGACCCGCGCGGCGATGCGCCAGATCCTCAAGGAGATCCAGGACGGCGATTTCGCGCGTGAGTGGATTGCGGAGAACAGAGCCGGTCAGGAGAACTTCAAGCGGATGCGCGCCGAACAGGCCGATTCTCAGGTCGAGCATGTGGGCGGAGAGCTACGCTCGCACATGGACTGGATCAAGACCTCCTTCTAGCGCGAGTGGCCCGGGCGAGACAGGCGACCCGAGGCAAGCTGAGATGAGCACGCAAGACAGGCACGGACCTTCGGGGCCGGTCGACCGCGTCATGGCTCGGGAGCTCGCCGGCGGCGAGTTCAAGCGCCAGAACAGCTACTTCCGCGAGTGGGTCGGCGTCGACCCGAGCACCGGTGAGAAGGGGGCCTACCCCGTTGCAGCCGGGCGCTATCACTTGTACGTCTCGCTGGCCTGTCCTTGGTGTCATCGCACGGCCATCGTGCATACCCTGGCCGGACTCGAGCAGGTCGTGCCGGTCTCCTATGTAGCCCCATTTCGCGACGAGCACGGCTGGGCATTCACGGGTGAGCGCTTCACCGACGGGCCCGGTGGCAGCTACACAGATCCGCTCAATGGCTGGAAGCTCATGAGCGAGGCCTACATCCAGAGCTATCCGAACTACGACGCGCGCGTGACCGTCCCCGTGCTGTGGGACAGCGAGAGCGGGCGGATCGTCAACAACGAGTCCAGCGACATCATCCGCATGTTCGCCGGCGCCGACTCGCTCGGTGGACTCGGCAAAGGCGCCGAGCTGGACCTGTATCCGCCGGCGCTGCGCGACGAGATCGACGAGGTCAACATGCGCGTTTACGACACGATCAACAACGGCGTCTACAACGCCGGCTTCGCACGCCGCCAGGCCTCCTACGAACGTGCCTTCACAAAGCTGTTCGAGAGCTTTCAGTGGCTCGAGAGCCTTTTCGGCGAGCGTCGCTACCTGCTGGGCGAGCGAATCACCGAGGCTGACTGGCGACTGTTTCCAACACTCGCGCGCTTCGACGAGGTCTATCACCTGCACTTCCGCTGCAACTACCGGCGGATCGTCGAGTACCCCAACCTGTGGGCCTACACGCGCGAGCTCTACCAGTGGCCCGGAGTGGCCCAGACATTGGCGATGGAGCAGATAAAGCGCCACTACTACACAACCCACGACGAGCTGAACCCAAAGCACATCATTCCCCTCGGGCCCGCACCGGACTGGGATGAGCCACATGGCCGCGGATAGGCGGCGGTTCGCTACACTCGCCTCTGTCGTCGCGACTGGCGCACTAGGTGGAACTGACCACCGGGGAGCGACGAGCATCATCGCCGCGCGCCTGGGCATCCTTCGATCATCGATATCCCGCGAGGAAGCCCTATGACGAACCCGCAAGCGCCGGACACGCCACTCACGATTCCCGCCGAGCTGAAGCCCGCTGACGGGCGCTTCGGCTGCGGCCCCTCAAAGGTTCGCCCCGAGGCACTTGCCCACCTTGCCGGCGAGGGAGCGGCTCTGATGGGCACCTCCCACCGTCAGAAGCCCGTCAAGGGGCTGGTCGCTGAGATCCGCGCCGGCCTGAACGAGCTCTTCTCCCTACCCGACGGCTACGAGGTAGCGCTCGGCAACGGCGGCGCGACCGCATTCTGGGACGCGGCCTCCTTTGGGCTGATCGAGAACCGCGCCCTGCATTTGAGCTTCGGCGAGTTCTCGCAAAAGTTCGCCACGGTCACAAGCGACGCCCCGTTCCTCGCCGATCCACTCGTCCTAAAGGCCGAGCCGGGCGACGTGCCAAGCGAGCAAGAGCTCGACGCGGCGCTGGCCGGAGTGGGAGACGGCGATCCACTCGACGCGATCGCCTGGGCACACAACGAGACCTCGACCGGTGTGATGGCACCCGTGCTGCGCCCCGCCGATGCGGGCTCCGCGCTGGTCTTGATCGACGCCACTTCCGGCGCGGGCGGCCTGCCCGTGGACATCCGCCAGGCCGACGCCTATTACTTCGCGCCGCAAAAGAGCTTTGCCGGTGATGGCGGCCTGTGGATTGCGCTGCTCAGTCCCGCCGCCCAGGAGCGGATCGCCAAGATCGCCGCCACGCATCGCTTCACGCCAGCCTCGCTCTCGCTGCCGATCGCGCTCGAAAACTCGGTGAAGGACCAGACCTACAACACGCCCGCCCTGGCGACCTTGTTCCTCCTTGCCGACCAGCTTCGCTGGATGCTCGACGGCGGCGGGCTCGACTGGTGTGTTTCGCGCACGAGCGCCTCCTCATCGCACCTCTACGAATGGGCCGAGCAAAGCAAGCACGCCACGCCGTTCGTCACCGCGCCCGCCAACCGCTCGCTGGTGGTTGGCACGATCGACTTCGAGGAGACGATCGACGCGAAGCTGCTGGCCTCGACCCTGCGGGCGAACGGGATCGTCGACGTCGAGCCCTACCGCAAGCTTGGGCGCAACCAGCTGCGCATCGGTATGTTCCCGGCGGTCGAGCCCGCGGACGTGCAAGCGCTCACAGCGTGTATCGACTGGGTTGTTGAGAGGATGGGGCAATGAGCCGCACGAACGCGTATGGCGGCGCCGGAGCGGCGTCCTCGGTCGCTCGCGTGCGTAGCACGCCACGCTCCCTGCGTCCTGGTCCGGCTTGCCCTACGCGTCCATGCGGAGGTGAGTGGGCATGACAAGCGAGGAACGTATGAAGGTGCTCGTCAAGGAGAAGGTCGGCGACTCCGGCATCAAATTGCTGCAGGAACACTTCGAGGTAGACCTGGGCATCGACTGGTCCGAGGAGGAGTTCGAGCAGCGGATCGGCGACTACCACGGCATCCTGATCCGCTCGGCCACGAAGATGACTGCCGAGCTGATCGCCAAGGCCACCAACATGCGCGTGATCGGCAGGGCCGGCGTGGGGGTCGACAACGTCGACGTGGACGCGGCCACCCAGCGCGGCATCGTGGTCGCCAACGCGCCCCAGTCGAACGTGGTCACGGCCGCCGAGCACACGATGGCGCTGCTCCTGGCTTTGGCGCGCAACATTCCCCAGGCACACGCCTCCTTGACGAGCGGTAAGTGGGAGCGCTCCAAGTTCTCGGGTGTCGAGCTGTACGAGAAGACGCTCGGCATCATCGGCTTCGGGCGCATCGGCCAACTGGTCGCGCAGCGGGCCAAGGGTTTTGGCATGCGCGTACTGGCCTTCGACCCTTACGTCTCGGCCGAGCGCTACCGCGAGCTCGGCGTCGAGAAGGCAGCCTCCTCTGATGAGGTGTGCGCGCAGGCCGATTTCATCACGATCCACCTGCCCAAGACGCCCGAGACCGAAGGTTGGATGGACGCCACCCAGTTCGCCAAGATGCGCGACGGCGTGCGCATCCTCAACGTCGCCCGTGGCGGTCTGATCGACGACGCGGCGCTCAAGGACGCTTTGGATTCGGGCAAGGTAGGCGGCGCCGCGCTCGACGTGTTTCCCTCCGAGCCGATCACCGAGTACCCCCTCTTCGACGGGTATCCCAATGTGGTGGTGACGCCTCACCTGGGCGCCTCCACCGCCGAGGCCACCGACCGCGCCGGTTTTCAAAGCGCCGAGCAGGTGGTGGCCGCGCTCACCGGCGGCGTGGTCTCGACCGCCGTGAACATCCCGTCGGTCGGCGCCGAGGACATGGAGGTGCTCGGACCCTTCCTACCCTTGGCGCGTCGCCTCGGGCGTCTTGCGATGGCCTTGGCCGAGGGCTCCTCGGTCGAGCGCATCGAGGCGGCCTTCATGGGACGCATCGCCGACTTCGACACGCGTCTACTCACCTTGGCGGTGATCGGGGGCGCGTTGGAGGGGCGCACCGAGGAGCAGGTCAACCTCGTCAACGCTCCCACCATGGCGGCCCAGCGGGGCATCGTCGTCGAGGAGAAGTCGGTCTCCGAGGCACAGGACTTCAACGAGCTGATCCGCGTCACCGTCGTCGCCGGCGATGAGAAGGTGGCGGTCGCGGGAACCGGCATCGGGCCCAACCGCGTCCCCCATCTCGTCGAGGTGCAAGGCCGGCGTCTGACGATCGAGCTGACGCCCTTCGTCACGGTCTTCCGCTACGCCGACCTGCCGGGCATGATCGGGCGTGTCGGCACGATCTTCGGCGCGCACGGCATCAACATCTCCTCGGCCGCCATAGGTCACACGCCCGACGGCGAGCAGCAGCGCCTGGCCGCGATGGTCGTCACGACCGACGTGCCCGTGCCTGCCGCCGTCGTCGATGAGATCGTCGCCTCCGAGGGCTTTGTCGCCGGCTGGGCAGTCGTCCTGAGCTGAGCGTCCCGGCTCGGGGCCGAGTAGTCTGACCGCGATGCGAACTGTTGAGATCACCAAGCACGGTGGGCCTGAGGTCTTCAAGGTCGTCGAGCGCCCGGATCCGGAGCTGCTCCCCGGATGCGTGCGCATCGAGGTAGCAGCCTGTGGCATCAACTTCGCCGACGTGATGGCCCGCATCGGCGTCTACCCGGACGCTCCCAAGCCGCCATGCGTCGTCGGCTACGAGGTGGCCGGCACAGTCATCGAGCTGGGCGACGGCGTGGAGGGACTCGAGCATGGCCAGCGGGTCCTCGCCAACACGGTGTTCGGCGGTTACGCCTCGGTCGTCTCGGTCGCCGAGCGCGACTGTGTCCTGTTGCCCGAGCGGCTCTCCTTCGAGCAGGGCGCGGCGATCCCCGTCAACTACGCGACTGCCTGGGCCGCCTTGGTGGGCTACGGCTCCCTGCAGCCCGGCGAGCGGGTCCTGATCCATTCGGCCGGAGGGGGCGTCGGGATCGCCGCCGTCCAGCTTGCGCGCCGCTTCGGCGCGAGCGAGATCTACGGCACCGCTTCGCCCGCCAAGCACGAGCGCGTCCGTGAGCTCGGCTACGACCACGTGCTCGACTACAAGGACGTCAATACCAAGGGAGCGCTGCCCCAGTTCGACGTGATCCTCGACGCGATCGGAGGCCACAGTCTGCGCACGAGCTACAACCTCCTCCGCCCCGGCGGACGGCTCGTCGGCTTCGGCGCCTCCGCGGTCGTCTCCGGCGCCAAACGCAACCTGCCCTCCGCTCTACGCACCTTGGCGCGCATGCCGCGCTTCTCCCTGGTCAAGCAGATGTCCGAATCGAAGGCCGTTATCGGCTTGAACATGCTCACGTTGTTGAAGGACCGCGGCACGATCGAGCCGTGGCTCGAGCCTCTGCGCGAACTGCTCGACGACGGCACGATCGAGCCGGTCATCGCAGGCTCGTTCAGTTTCGAGGAAGCCGGCGCCGCGCAGGACATGCTCACGCAGCGGCGCAACATCGGCAAGGTCGTGCTCGTTCCCTAACCGCCCCATGTGAGGGCTGCGGCGAGGGTTGATTGTCTGTGCGAATGAGTGCCCTACGCGTGCGCGCGGGGGGTGCTACCCTGCCTTCACATGTCGTTTCAGTTCTCCCTTTCGCTTCTCCTCCTGCTCCCCCCTCGGGGGGAATAGCGCGTGGCGGCCGCGTAGCCGCAAACCAAAGGAGAAACGAAAAAGCGAGAGAACTGGAGAAGTGAGGACGACATGAGCGAGCAAGCTGAACCCCAAGCCGGTCCCAAAGGCGCTGAGGCGCCTGCCTTTCGTAGAGAGGACGATTCCATGGACGCCGGGGCGTCCGCGACAAAGGACGAGCGCGACCGCGTCAAGGTGTTCGATACGACGCTGCGCGACGGCGAGCAATCGCCCGGAATCGCTTTGAACCAGCAGGAGAAGCTGGAGATCGCCCACCAATTGGCCCGTCTGGGCGTGGACATCATCGAGGCCGGTTTCCCGATCACCTCGCCCGGCGACTTCGAGTCGGTCCAGGCGATATCGCGGGAGGTCGAAGGTCCCGTCATCTGTGGCCTGGCACGTACCGCCAAGCAGGACATCGACGCGGCCTGGGAGGCTGTTCGGGACGCTCAGCGGGCGGGTGGGGCACGAATCCACACGTTCATAGCAACGTCTGACATCCACATCGAGCGCAAGCTGCAGACCACTCGCGAGGATGTTTTGGGGCAGGTGAGAGCCGCGGTGGCTCACGCCAAGAGCTACACCGATGACGTCGAGTTCTCCCCCGAGGACGGCTCGCGCTCTGACATTCCCTATATGGCTGAGGCGATCCAGGTCGCCTTGGATGAGGGCGCCACCACAATCAACGTGCCCGACACGGTCGGCTACGCCCTGCCTTCTGAGTACGCCGCCATGTTCACCGAGCTGTATCGCTTGGTGCCCGATCTGCGCAATGTGGTCGTCTCGGTGCACTGCCACGACGACCTGGGCCTGGCCGTGGCCAATTCACTGGCCGGGATCCAAGCCGGTGCTCGCCAGGTCGAGTGCGCCGTGAACGGGATCGGCGAGCGCGCCGGCAACGCCTCCCTGGAGGAGATCGTGATGCTGCTGCGCACGCGCCAGCCCGCCTTGGGCATGTGGACCGGGATCGACACGACCGAGATCTCGCGCACCAGTCGCCTGGTCTCACGCCTGACCGGCTACCCAGTACAACCGAACAAGGCGATCGTCGGGCGCAATGCGTTTGCGCACGAGGCCGGCATTCACCAGGACGGCGTGCTGAAGGAGCGCGCCACCTACGAGATCATGGACGCCACCAGTGTCGGTCTGCGCTCCAACGCGATCGTCCTGGGCAAGCACTCAGGTCGCCACGCCCTGCGCCAAGCCTTGGAAGAGATGGGCTTCCAAGTGGATGGCCAAGCCCTGAACACGGCCTTCAAGCGCTTCAAGGAGATCGCCGACCGCAAGAAGCAGGTCACCGCCATGGACCTGGAGGCATTGGTCACCGAGGATCTGCGTGGAGACGAGGTGGCCGCATACGCCTTCGTCGATTTCGAGGTGGCCGCGTCATCGGCAAGCACTCCGATGGCGCGTGTGAACGTGAGCGTCGAAGACGGCTCGTCCGGGACGCGTGCCGTGAAGACCGGCGAGTCCTCCGGCGACGGTCCGGTCGACGCGATCTTCAGGGCGATCAACGCCGCCACGGGCGTCGAGGCAGCGCTGCGCGAGTTCCGCGTGGATGCCGTCACCGAGGGCCAAGATGCACTGGGAGAGGTCTCGGTGGTCGTCGAGGTCGAAGGCCAGACCGGCGCCGGTCAAGGAGTCTCCACCGACATCATCGAGGCGGCCGCGCGGGCTTATGTGCGGGCACTCTCGATCGGTGTGGTGCGCGCACGCGAAGGTGAGCGCGGGGTGGGTTTGCCCGAGGCTGCGGCGTAGGTCCTCGACAGGGACTTGTTCATAGGCGTGGGTCTGGCTGGGGATCCTGATCATGGCTGTGGGCCTGGCCGGGGGATCCTGATCAATTGACATTGATCTGGCCATTTGAATAAGATCGTTGGCCTCATGGCCGAGTTCGAGATTCAAGAGGACTGGTATCGAACGGCCTATCCACCCGAGATGGACAAGCTTCCGTGGGCGGACAAGACCGTCTCCGAAGTCGATCGCTTCGTGACAATGCTCAGACCGCAAGGCAATGAGCGGGTGCTCGACATGGGATGCGGCACCGGGCGTCACTCGCTGGAGCTTGCACGCCGGGGCTTCTCGGTTGTAGGGGTTGAGTTGCTGGTCGAGAACGTCGAGGTCGGGCGCCAGGCCGCCGCCGCCCAATCGCTGGATGCCGAATTCGTCCAAGCCGACCTGCGCGAGCTGGAGCTGGAGGAGGAGTTCGACATTGTCGCCACCTTCAACGACGGGGGCATTGGCTATTTCGAGACCGAGGCTGAGAATCTGCGCACGTTCGAGGTAATCGCGCGCGCACTCCGTCATGGTGGACGTCACCTCGGGCAAACACCCAACCGCCTCCACGCCGAGAAGCACATGCCGGTGAAGACCTGGATCTTGGGATCCGAGTCGGTCGAACTGACCGATCACCGTTGGAACGCCAAGAACAGTCGCCTGGAAGGCACCGCCGCCTCGATCTGGTTCGGCGAGGTCTGCGAGAAGCTCGACCCGATTCCCTACAGCTCACGCCTGTACCTGGTCGAGGAACTGCAAGACATCTACGCCGCGCTTGGCATGACGCTCACAAACACCTTCCGTGGAAGTGGCAAAGTCGGGCGCCCGCGCGACAACCAGTTCGAGATCTTCTGGGAAGCGCGCAAGGAGTAAGCAGCGCGCAAGGAGTAAGGAAGCAGGGTAGGAAGCGCGCAGAGCAACCTCGGGGGGAAAGCCGGTCCTCATTTGCGTCCGTGATAACGTACGTTTGTATGGGGGTGAAGCCAAGGCAAGGGAAGGCCGAGGAGCAGGACGAGCAAGAGGATTCCCGCTGGCAAGCGTTTGACTCGACGGTCATCGGGGCCCGAGTGAAGGCTTTGCGCGAGGCATCTGCTCTGTCGTTGCGCGACCTGGCCGAACGCTCAGGGGTGAGCGCGCCGATGCTCTCCCAAGTCGAGCGAGGAGAGACGAGCCCCACCTTGACCGTGGCTGCCCGGATCGCCTCAGGTTTGGACCTGCGTCTCTCCCAGCTGTTGCGTCTCGATGAGACCGGAGCGGTCACGATCGTCAGGGCCGGAGAGCGCGGCAGGGGGGGAAACGCCAAGCGGGGACACAGCTTCGAGGTGATGACGGTTGGCAGGCCCGGCCAGCGCGCCGAGCTCTCGCGGCACAAGCTCGCCCCGGGAGGTGCGACAGGTACGCCTGAGGATCCCCCCATCCACGAGCCCGGTTCGCGCGAGACAGCCCTGGTCGAGCACGGTGAGCTCGTGCTCGTGTGCGACGGCCTCCGCTACGAGCTGGGCGAGGGGGACAGTGTCACCTTCGACGCCGATCTGCCCCACCACTTCGAGAACCCGACCTCCGCGGAGGCCATTTTCTTGGCCGTCGTGAGTGCCGGCCTGCGGCGCAGCTGACGACACAGTCTCCATCGGCCTCGCCGCTTTGCGATTCTCGCGAGTTTCGAGCGGGTGCATAACACCTGTACGATTCGTCTATGTGGAGGCAGGTTGCCAGGCTGCGCAGGATGCCGGTGGCACTGGCGCTCGTGGCCGGCTTTGCGGTGCTGGCGTTGGCCTTGGTCCTCACGCTCTCTGGCTCACCAACGGTGCTCGCTCGCGCCAACGGCGTTCCCGCCAACCAGCCAATTCTCGAAGCCAAGTCCGGCTCCGCCTGCCAAGCCGGTGAGTTCCTACCGGCCGGGACTTCGGCGATCCGCTTGACTTTGGTGGCCGACGCCGGGCCGAAGGTGAGTGTCGGTGTGTTCTCCGGTGGGCGCTCGGTCGCGAGCGGAGTGACGGGCAGCGGCTGGACGAGCGGGGCAGTCACTGTCCCGCTCAAACCTCTGCGCCATCACGTCTTTCCGGCGACTGTCTGCTTCAAATTCGCACAAAGCGCCGAAACGGTCCAGCTGGGGGGTGCCTCCGCAAACGCCGCCACGGCTGCAAGAAACGCCTCGGGCGTGACTTTGCCGGGGCGCTTCACCGTCGAATACCTGCGTTCAGGACCCACTTCCTGGTGGTCGCTTGCCTCGACCGTCGCCCACCATTTCGGCCTTGGGCGTGCTCCCAGCGGTACGTGGATCGCCTGGCTGGTCTTGCTAATCATGGTGGCCTCGGTCACACTCGCCTCCTACTTGGTGCTCAGGGAACTGGAATGAGCACAACTCGGGAGGGCAAGGGCAGGGGCAAGGTCGCCGGCGGCCGGCGCAAGACGCCGCGTCGAGCAGGCTCCGCAAGCCGTGGGGCGGACCTCCGGCGCACCGTGCTCACTCGCGTCGCACTCGCCCGCAAGGCGCTCGGACGCGTTCCGAGGGCGGCATGGGTGTGCACGTTGATCGCCTTGCTCAACGCCGTCTCCTGGTCTTTGATCACGCCCCCCTTCCTGGCGCTCGACGAGCCCGACCACTTCGCCTACGTGCAGACTTTGGTCCAGACGGGTCGCTTGCCTTCCTCGTCCAAGAGCGAATACTCAGAAGAGGAGACGCTCGCTCTGGAAGACCTCCAGCACAACCAGGTGCGCTTCCGGCCTGCGGGTCACACAATCTTCTCCTCAGGCGCCCAAGAAAAGCTGGAGCACGACTTGGCTCAACCGCTGTCCCGGAACGGGCCGGGAGGCGCCGGCGTTGCCAAGTCCGAGCCGCCTCTGTATTACGCGCTGGCCGCGATCCCCTACGAGGTCGGCTCAAGCGGCTCGATCCTCGACCGTCTGGAGCTGATGAGATTGCTCAGCGCCTTCTTGGCGGGTTTGACCGCTCTGTTCGTGTACCTGTTTCTGCGCGAGGCTTTGCCGCGTACGCGTTGGGCTTGGACGGTAGGTGGGCTCGGCGTTGCTTTGGCTCCGCTTCTGGGGTTCGCCTCGAGCACGGTCAACCCGGACGCCCTCCTGTTCACAGTCTCGGCCGCTCTCTTCTACTGTCTCGCCCGCGCTTTTCATCGCCGCCTCAGCACTCCTCTGGCGCTCACGATCGGCTTCTTCACGGCCGTGGGCCTGGCGACCAAGCTGAACTTCGTCGGCATAGCCCCGGGAATCGCCATCGGCCTGATCCTCTTGGCTCGACGCGAGGCTCGGACCGCGGGACGGCGCGTCTATCTGCACACGCTTGCCCCCGCCTTGGCGATAGCCGTCACACCAGGAGTCATCTACGGGCTTGTAAATGTCTTCTCCAGCCACTCCACGTTCGGCAGCGTCTCAGGAGGCGCGGCCGGGCTCACCTCAACGCAACACTCGATCTCCGGTGCAATCAGCTACGTCTGGCAGTTCTACCTGCCGCGTCTGCCTTTCATGCACAACGACTTCCCGGGTCTGCTCACTACTCGACAAATCTGGTTCAGAAACGTGGTCGGTCTCTATGGCTGGGGCGACACGCCTTTCCCCGCCTGGGTCTATGACCTGGCTTTGGTTCTCGTGGTCGCGATCCTGGCACTGTGTGCACGTGCGCTCTTCCTGACACGCGCCTCTTTGCGCTCGCGCCTACCCGAGCTTTTTACCTACGCCTGCATCAGCCTCGGCTTGTTGCTGCTGGTCGGAGCCTCCGGCTATCTCGCGTTCCCGAGCAGCGCCGCCGAATTCACAGACGCGCGCTACCTGTTGCCGCTCGTCGTGCTGTGGGGATCGATTTTGGCCTTGGCTGCGCGCGGTGCCGGGCGGCGGTGGGGGCCGGTCGTCGGCGCCCTGATCGTGGTGCTCGTGATCGCCCACGACCTGTTCAGCCAGCTGCAGGTGATCGCCCGCTACTACGGCTGATCGCAGGTACGCACAGTACGTTCTTGTCTGTGATAACGTACGCTTGTATGGCGATAACGACGGCGAGGGGAAGGACCGGACGGGTCCCCACGAGCCTCCATCCGCACCAAGGAGACAGCTGATGCCCAAGACCATGTTCGAGAAGATCTGGGAGGCCCACGAGGTTGCCGCCGGGCTCTTGTACATCGACCTGCACCTGGTCCACGAGGTTACATCCCCCCAGGCCTTCGACGGCCTACGCCTGGCCGGGCGTTCGCTGCGCCGCGCCGATCGCACCTTGGCCACCGCCGATCACAATACCCCCACCGACGGCACCCCTGTCGCCGCGCGAATCAAGGACGAGCTGTCGCGCGTCCAGGTGGAAACCCTGGAGCGAAACTGCGCCGAGTTCGGCGTGCCCGTCTACTCGCTCGGTTCTGAGCGCCAAGGGATCGTGCACGTGATCGGCCCCGACTTGGGCGTCACCCAGCCCGGCATGACCGTCGTCTGCGGCGATTCCCACACCGCCACCCACGGCGCTTTCGGAGCCTTGGCCTTCGGGATCGGCACAAGCGAGGTCGAGCACGTCCTGGCCACCCAGTGCATGGTCCAGCAGCGCCCCCGCTCGATGCGCATCTCCTATGAGGGACAGCTCGGTTTCGGCGTCACCGCCAAGGACCTGATCCTCGGCACGATCGGCCAGATCGGCGTCGGTGGAGCTTCCGGGCATGTCGTCGAGTACGTCGGCCCCGCGATTGCCGCTCTCTCGATGGAGGGCCGAATGACTGTCTGCAACATGACGATCGAGGCCGGCGGGCGTGCGGGCATGATCGCCCCTGACGAGACCACTTTCGCCTGGTTCACCCAGCCGGGCGAGCGCTGGCACGAGGGCCGTCCCGGTGCGCCCAGTGGCGCCGCCTTGGAGCAAGCAATTGCCGGTTGGCGCGGTTTGGCAAGCGAGGAGGGCGCCTTCTATGACAGCGAGGTGGTTGTCGACGCCGCGGCGCTCTCCCCGCAAGTGACCTGGGGCACGACGCCCGCCATGGTCGCCCCGGTCGATGCCACGGTGCCGGCCCCCGAGCAGTTTGACGAACCCGCCGACCGCGAGGCGACGGAACGCGCCTTGGCCTACATGGACCTGCGTCCCGGCACGCCGATCGAGCAGATCTCGATCGACCGGGTCTTCATCGGTTCCTGTACCAACTCGCGCATCGGCGACCTGCGCGCCGCCGCCGAGGTCGTGGCCGGGCGCAAAGTCGCGCCGACGGTCAACGCGATGGTTGTGCCCGGCTCTCAGCAGGTCAAGGCCCAAGCCGAGTCCGAGGGCCTTGATGAGATATTCCGAGCCGCCGGCTTTGATTGGCGCGTGGCCGGTTGCTCGATGTGCCTGGGCATGAACCCCGACACACTGGCCCCGGGCGAGCGCTGCGCCTCTACTTCCAACCGTAACTTCGAGGGACGCCAAGGGCGGGGGGGACGCACCCACCTGGTCTCTCCCCAGATGGCGGCTGCCGCCGCGATCGAGGGACACTTCACCGACATCAGGGATTGGAGCTAAAGATGGAGCCGATCAGCGTCATATCCGGCAAGGTCACCCACCTGGACCGGGCCGACGTCGACACCGACCAGATCATGCCCAAGCAGTTCCTCAAGCGTGTGGAGCGGACCGGCTTCGGCCAGTTCCTGTTCTACGACTGGGCCAAGGAGCCCGGTTGGGACTTGCCCGCCAACCCGATCCTCGTGGCGGGTCGCAACTTCGGCTGCGGCTCCTCGCGCGAGCACGCCCCCTGGGGCCTGCAGGACTACGGTTTCCAGGCGGTCATCGCACCGTCCTTCGCCGACATCTTCTATTCCAACTGCACCAAGATCGGACTCCTGCCGGTCGTTCTCTCCGAGGAGGACTGTCACGCACTTGCCCAAGCCGGCGAGGGTGAGATCGACCTTGCCGAGCAGGAGGTTCGCTTCGCCGGGCGTCAAGTCCCGTTCGAGATCGACCACGAGATCCGCCATCGACTGCTCGAGGGCTTGGACGACATCGGCGCAACCTTGCTGCAGGAGCAGGCGATCGTCGATTACGAGCACGATCGGGAGCGCTCTGGTCCAGTCACAACCTCTCTATAAGGAGACACATGGCACATCGCATCGTCACCCTGCCCGGCGACGGGATCGGTCCGGAGATCCTCGCGCCTACGCTCGAGGTTTTGCGAGCCGTCGGCGAGTTCCAGTTCGAGTCCCATCCCTTCGGCGGAGCCTCGATCGATCTGCACGGCACCGCCCTGACCGACGAGACGCTTGAGGCCTGCCGCCAGGCCGATGCGGTGCTCTTGGCCGCCGTGGGTGGACCCAAGTGGGACACAACCGACCCCAACGTTCCCAGACCCGAGCAGGGTCTGCTCGGTCTGCGCAAGGGGCTTGGCCTGTACGCAAATCTGCGTCCTGTCAAGCCGCTGCCGGCGCTGTACGAAGCCTCGCCGCTGCGGCGCGAGCGGATCGAGGGCACCGATCTCTTGGTTGTGCGCGAGCTGACCGGCGGCATCTACTTCGGTGAGAAGACGCGCACCGAGGATTTCGCCTCCGACGTGTGCGCATACTCTCGCGAGGAGATCGAGCGGATCGCGCGGACGGCCTTCGGGGCCGCGCGATCGAAGGTGAGCAGCGTGGATAAGGCCAACGTGCTCGAGACCTCGCGGCTGTGGCGCGAGGTCGTCATCGATGTGCACGCGCGCGAGTTTCCCCACATACAACTCGAGCACGTGCTCGTCGACAACGCGGCAATGCAGCTGGTGTCTGCCCCGCGTCATTTCGACACGATCCTCACCGAGAACATGTTCGGAGACATCCTCTCCGACGAGGCCGCGATGATCACCGGCTCGATCGGAATGCTCCCGTCGGCTTCGCTTGGGGCCGGCGGTCCGGGCCTGTTCGAGCCTGTCCACGGCTCGGCGCCCGACATCGCAGGACGGGGCATCGCCAACCCCCTGGCGATGTTTCTCTCGGCCGCATTGATGCTCCGCCATGGGTTGGCCTTGGAAAGCGAGGCCACGGCTGTAGAATCGGCTGTTCAGCGTGCGCTCGACAATGGTCTGCGTACCCCCGATCTGGGGGGCGAGGCGGGGACAGAAGAGGCGACGCGCGCGGTGCTCGCCGAGCTCTAAACCAGGAGACGACCACGTGGATACAAGCGACTACATATGGATGAACGGAGAGCTCCTCGCCTGGGAGGACGCCAAGGTCCATGTCCTCACCCACGGTCTGCACTACGGAACGGGCGTCTTTGAGGGGATCCGCTGCTACGACAGCGAGTGGGGGCCCGCGATCTTCCGCAACGCCGAGCACATGGAGCGCTTGCTGCAGTCCTCGGAGCTGTACTACATGCCTGTGCCCTATACGGCCGCCGAGCTCCAAGCCGCGGCGCGCGAACTGGTGAGCGCCAACAACCTGTCCTCCTGCTACATCCGTCCGATCGTCTACCGCGGCTACGGCTCAATGGGCCTGAACCCGATGGAGGCGCCGGTGGACGTCACGATCGCCTGCTGGGAGTGGGGCACCTACCTGGGC
This sequence comes from Solirubrobacteraceae bacterium, assembly GCA_049588415.1. Classification (GTDB taxonomy): domain Bacteria; phylum Actinomycetota; class Thermoleophilia; order Solirubrobacterales; family Solirubrobacteraceae; genus Palsa-744. The sequence continues at coordinate 12,540 of JBAVYU010000049.1, read as the reverse complement.
GAGGAGGGCATGACCAAAGGCATCCGCGCCAAGGTCTCCTCGTGGCGGCGTATCTCGCCCGACTCTCTGATCCCGCACGCCAAGGCCTCGGGCCAGTACCTCAACAACGTCCTGGCCAAGGTCGAGTCGATGAAGGCCGGCTATCAAGAGGCGATCCTGCTCGACGGCCACGGCCACGTGTGCGAGGGCACCGGCGAGAACATCTACATCGTCGCCGGCGGGGAGATCGTCACGCCCGGCCACCACAACTCAATCCTCGACGGCATCACGCGCCGCTCGATCATGCAGCTGGCAGCCGACCTCGGCTACAAGGTGGTCGAGCGCAACATCGCACGCGCTGAGCTGTATCTGGCGGAAGAGGTGTTCATGTCCGGCACCGCAGCCGAGCTGGTGCCGGTGGTGGAGGTCGACGACCACAAGATCTCCTCCGGCAAGCCAGGCGAGGTCACGCGCTTGTTGCAGGGCGCGTTCGACGACGCGATCCACGGCCGCTCGGAGCCCTACCGTGAATGGCTGGACGTGGTCAGCCCACCCGCGCCCGCGTCTGCTGCCCCGACCACCAACGGCGCCGCGGCTTCCTCCATGTCGGGGGTCCCCCTTGGGGGATCTCCGGGCTCCTGATGAGCCAGATAGAGCTCTACGACGCCACCCTGCGCGACGGCATGGGGGGAGGCGGCATGAGCCTCACCGTGCAGGAGAAGCTGCGAGTGGTCCAGGCGCTTGACTCGCTCGGAGTGCACCTGATCGAGGCCGGCTTCCCCGCCTCAAACCCCAAGGAGCGCGAGCTGTTCGATCTGCTCGCCGACGAGCACCTGGCCGTCGCGGAGATCGTTGCCTTCGGCATGACCCGTCGCCGCGACACCACCGTCGAGCGCGACGAGGGGCTGCGAGTCCTGGCCGAATCGTTTGCGCCCGTCTGCACGATCGTGGGCAAGAGCTCGCGCATGCAGGTCGAGAAGGTCTTGGGCGCCACCTACGAGGACAACATCAAGATGATCGGCGAATCGATCAAATTCCTGATCGGCCAAGGCAAGCGCGTGCTGTTCGATGCCGAACACTTCTTCGATGGCTACGCCGCCCACCGCGGCTATGCCCTGGACACCTTGCGGGCGGCGGCTTTCGCGGGCGCCGAGCGGATCGTGCTGTGCGACACCAACGGTGGTGCTCTGCCCGGATATATCCGCTCTGTAATCGACGCCGTGCGCTTTGACATGCCCGACACGCCGTTCGGCATCCACACCCACGACGACTCCGGTTGTGCTGTCGCCAACACCTTGGTTGCGGTCGAAGCGGGAGCAACCCAGGTGCAGGGCACAATCAACGGCATCGGAGAGCGCACCGGCAACGCCAACCTGCTCACGATCATCGCCGACCTGCAATTGAAGATGGGCCTGGAGGTGCTCGAGCCCGAGCGCCTGGCCCGCCTGACCGAGACCGCTCATCTCATCGACGACCTGCTCAACCGCACGCCCGATCCGGCCCAGCCGTATGTGGGCAAGCACGCCTTCGCCCACAAGGCAGGCCTGCACAGCGCGGCGGTGCGAACCGACGCCGCCACCTTCGAGCACGTCGATCCCGAGCTGGTCGGCAACACCCACGACGTGCTCGTCTCCGAGCTTGCCGGACGCGGCACAATCCTCAAGAAGGCCGCCGAAGCCGGCATTGAGCTCAGCGGCGATGAGGCCGCCCGCACGCTTGAGCGGGTCAAGCAGATGGAGCACGAGGGCTACCAGTTCGAGGCGGCAGACGGTTCCTTCGAGCTGCTCATGCGCCAGGAGTCAGGCCTATACGAGCCCTTGTTCGAACTGGATTCGTGGAGGGTGATCGTCGAGAAGAACATTCGCGGCGAGGTGCTCACCGAGGCCACGATCAAGATCGTGGCGCCGCCCGGCCCCAAAGAGCGGCGCATCCTCTGCACAGCCGAGGGCAACGGGCCGGTCAACGCCTTGGACAATGCCCTGCGCCAGGCGATCGGAGAGATCTATCCTCACCTGCGCGACATCGAGCTGGTCAACTACAAGGTGCGCATCCTCGATGAGGCAAAGGGCACCGGGGCGGTCACGCGCGTCCTGATAGACGCCTCCGACGGGGCGCGACTGTGGGGGGCAATCGGGGTCTCCGAGAACCTGATCGCAGCCTCCTGGGACGCGCTTGTGGACTCTCTGGAGGTGGGTATCCAGTCTCAGGCCCCGTCGAGCACGTTGCTGCGCCCGTCGGGGGACTGACCCGCTCTTGAGCGAAGAGGGTGCGCTGCTTTCGCTGGCCAAGCCCCTGCTCGGAGCCGAGGAGGAGGAGCTCGTGCTGCAGGTATTGCGTTCCGGGAGCCTCTCGCTTGGGCCTCGTGTTTCCCAGTTTGAGCGGCTGTTCGCCGCATTCGTGGAGGCTCGCTTTGCCTGTGCGGTTTCCAGCGGCACCGCCGGCTTGCACCTGGCCTTGAGGGCGGTTGGAGTGGGGGAGGGCGATGAGGTGATCACAAGCCCTTTCTCGTTTGTGGCGTCGGCCAACGTGGCTCTGTACGAGCGGGCCCGCCCCGTTTTTGCCGATATCGATCCGGTCACCCTCAACCTCGATCCGGCAGCGGCCGCGGCGGCGGTGAGCGAGCGCACGCGGGCTTTGTTGCCGGTGCACATCTTCGGATATCCGGCCGACATGCTCGCCTTCGAGGACTTGGCCACAAAGCACGGGCTCGGGATAGTGGAGGACGCCTGCGAGGCGCTCGGCGCGGTTCACGCCGACGGGACGCCCGTGGGGGGGCGGGGAAATCCGGCCGTGTTCGGCTTCTATGCCAACAAGCAACTCACGACCGGCGAGGGGGGGATGGTTGCTGTGGGTGAGACGGCCTTGAAGACCCTGATCGACTCCGAGCGCAACCAAGGGCGCGCGCCCGACATGGATTGGCTCGACCACAACCGGCTCGGCTTCAACTATCGCCTATCGGACATCGCCTGCGCGATCGGCGTCGCCCAAATGGGGCGCCTGCCGGAGATGCTCGAAGCACGCGCCCGCGCCGCGGATCTATATCGCGAAGCGCTGTCGGAGATCGAGGATCTGGCTCTGCCTTGCCAGGACTTTGGGGGCGATCGCAGGGGCTGGTTCGTGTTTGTGGTCCAGCTGCCACATGGGGTTGAGCGCCCCAAGGTCATCAGCGCGCTTTCGCAAGCGGGGATCCAGAGCAAGCCCTACCTGCCCGCGATCCACTTGATGAGCTTCTATCGCGAGCGCTTTGGCCACCGCGAGGGTGAATTCCCGGTATGCGAGGACGTGGCCTCGCGATCGTTGGCCTTGCCGTTCTATCCGGGTCTCGGCGAGGGCGAGGTGGGGCGGGTGGCCGAGGCTTTGCGGGCGGCGCTCGGGTGCTGAGAAATCGTTTCCGACTTCCGCGGGCAGGGAGCCAACTCTTGGAATATGCCTGAATGCAGGGAAAGAAGGGGAATGCTCGCCTGTGAATGTAGGCAACGGCACAGTTCCGATTGACGGACGACAACCGATTGTGATAAGACTCCGCGTGGCGTTTGCCAGCTAACGAGTTCGGCGTCTGCCAACCAACCGCAGGGCAGGAATGGGCAGGTCCAGGGTCGGGGTGCTTCGTAGGCTGGAAAGCACCCCGACCCGGGCCGATCGCCATCAATTACGGGTGCCCACCGACTTCGGTTCGGTATCGTTGCTGTCGATCTTTCTTTATCGCCCGATGTTTACGGCCGGCACAATGCGCACACCAACGTTCATCACACTGGGCCCGGCAGGAACCTGCCATGAGCATGCGTTGCTGCGTTACTTGGAGTTCCAGGGCCTTGAGGACGCTCCTGTCGAGCTTGTCTCTGACTTCGAGGAGGGTCTGGAGCGAGTACGCGACGAGCCGGACGGGTTTCTCGTGCAGTGCAGCTCCCACCCCGACGTCCACATCGTGACCGAGCGCTATCGGCAGGAAATCTTCGTGGTGGACACGTTCATGTTCCCGGCCAAGGAAATGGGGCTGATCGTGCGCAACGACGTCGATGAGCCAAAAAGCTTGGGGGTTGTGGCCGCGGCGATGGGCTATCCCGAGCTGGCGGAGTGGGAGACAGTTGTGCAGGAGCCCGCCAACCCGATCGTCGCTGAGAACCTGCTTGCCGGTAAGTACGATGCCGGAGTGACATTCGTCGCGTTCGGAGAGGCTCATCCCGAGCAACTCAGCGTTGCCGAGAGCTATGGCGAGGTTGACACAACTTGGCTTGTCTATGGGCACCGACGTCGCTACCAGGGGGAGTTGATCGGGCATCGCATCCCCTGGCTGTTCGCGGGGGAGCCCCAACCCGTATGAGCGACGGGCGCATGCCGCCCGAGGCGGGCGTTGTGGATAGCTCTCTTTATCCGGAGGTGACCGTGGGGGAGGGGTATGCGATCGGTCATCTCGAGGACTTCGGCTCCGAGTACGGCTTTCGCAAAGTCCGCAAAGGTCTCGGTGTCACCGCTTTCGGCGTCAACGCACTGGTGCGCCCAGCGGGGTATGAGACCAAATGGCATTACCACGACCTGCAAGAGGAGCTCTACTTCGTGCACCGTGGCTCGATCGAGATGCAGTTCGCAGACGGGACCGCCCACCTGCTCGGCGAGGGCATGTTCGCCCGTGTGGATGCCTCAACGGTCCGCAAAATCCGTGTCCTCGGGCCCGGAGACACGATCTATGTGTGTGCGGGCGGCGAGGGCGGCTACATCGGCCACGACGGGCGCACACCGCAGTAGGCCATGGACCTGGAACTTTCCGGCAAGACTTTCCTGATCACGGGCGGCTCGAGCGGGCTCGGGCTGGCTTTGGCCTATCGCCTCGTTCGGGAGGGCGCTCGCGGGGTGGCCTTGATGGCCCGCGATCCCGATCGCCTGGCTGAGGCTGCCTCGGGTTTGCGCGAAGCCGGCGGCGACATCTTCGAGTTCCCCGGGGATGTCAGACGCACGGAGGATTGCGAGCGGTTCATCGCCGGCAGCGTCGAGTGTTGGGGGCGCATCGACGGTCTTGCCAACAACGCAGGAGAGCTTTCGGCCGGAGCCTTCGAGCAGCACGAGGACTCCGTCTGGGAGGAGGACTTGTCCCTGAAGCTGATGGGAGCGGTCCGCCTCACACGTGCGGCCTTGCCTTCCCTGCAAGCAGCGGGTGGCGCCGTGCTCAACACGCTGGCGATCTCGGGCAAGGTCCCTGAGGCCATGACCACGCCCACCTCGGTCTCCAGGGCTGCCGGCCTGGCTTTGACCAAGGCGCTCTCGCGGGAGCTTGCGCCCGCCGCCATCCGCGTCAACGCGGTCCTGATCGGCGTGATCGAAAGCGGCCAGTTGCGCCGCTACGCGGCCGAGGCTGGTGTGACGCCCGAGCAGTATTACGAGGGCATGGTCGCCAACTCCGGGATTCCCCTGGGGAGGGTTGGCAGGCCCGAGGAGTTCGCCGACTTGGCCTCCTTTTTGCTCTCCCCGCGCGCTTCCTATGTAACAGGGACGGCCATCAACCTCGACGGAGGGCTCTGCCCGGTCACCTAGGTTTCAGCTCGCCGCCAGTTCCGCGGCGTCGGTGACCCCCAAGTAGGGCGCGAGCGCAAGATAGGTGATCTCGCGTGATAAGGAGCTCAATTTCGGGACCTGGTCCTTAGTGGCCTGGTAGAAAGCGAGCTCGAAGATGCTCTGCACGGTTGCTTCGGGGGCGATCGCCGGCGGTCGTCTGCGCTGGGGTGCGCCGTCGAGCATCAGGCGCGCGTAGGCGCCGGCCTGTTCATGCATCCGCTTGGCCATCTTCGGCCCGGCCAAGGGCGCATCGACGAAAGCCAATCTGGTGAAGTAGGGCTCAGAAGCCAAGAACTCGAGCAGAGCTCCCACCGAGTTGCGAACGCCTGTGCGCCAGTTGGGCGCCCCCGACCTGGCGCGCTCGACAAGCGCCTGGGCCTTCACGTGGCCCACCTCCACGGCCGCCACGAAAGCGTCGTCCTTGTTCTTGAAGTGGGCCAAGAACGCTCGTTCGGATATGTCTGCTCTCTCGGCGATCCCGACGGCGGTCAACTCTGTATATCCGTGCTGGGCCGTGAGCCGCGCCACGGCGTCGAGGATCCGTTCGCGGTTGGCGTGGTGCACGAAGCCTTTCGAGCGCACCTCCCTGGGGGCCTCGTAGCCGTCAGGCGCCAAGGTCAAAGTCCCGGGAGCTCGTCCTCCGAGCAGTCCGTCCCCGCCGAGCCGGTGCCACGGGGATGGGACCTGCTCTTGCTCGGCCATCAGGTAAGAGGGCACCGGGTGGTAGCTGCGTGTCCAGCGCGCCAGCTGCGCCGCCACGGCTGTCGGCTCAGCGCCGCGGCCCAACCTCAGCTGTGCGTCCAGGGTGCGATATGTCCCGCCGGCCAAAGCCAACGCCAATGTGGGAGGCAGAGCTTTGCGCTCGCCGTCGACGCCGCCAAGGCATTTGTCGATCAGCTGCCCGAAGGCGTCCATCAAGCGCTCCCTACGCTGCACCCCCTCGGGCTCCACCGCGGCGATCTCGATCGCCGACAGAGCGATCGTGCCCGGACTTTCGCGGGCCAGCTCGGTCAGGCGCCGCATCAGAGCCTCGACCTGGCGCGTGGGTCCGTCCGCACGTTGCGCCGCCAGCCTTATCTTCTCGAGGGCGGCCGGCGAGGCCGTGTCGAAGGCTGCCAAGAGCAGGTCCTTGCGGTCGGCGAAATGTTCATAGAACGTCTTGCGCGAGACCTGGGCCCTGGCGATGATGTTGGCAACGGTGGTTGCCGCATAGCCCTTTCCGCCGGCCAGCTTGATCATCGCGTCGACCAAGCGCCGCCGCTGGTCGGCGGCGACCTCCTCATCGCTCAACCGGTGCGGGCCGCGCGGGAGCTTGCCCCCCGCCCGTTTGCCTTGGGAAATCACGGCCATTGCGCCTCCGCCACCTCAACCGGCTCGCACTCCGATGGTACGCCCAAGACTGCCCGGAAGCCAGACGTAATTGCTTGAAAATCCAGACTAAGTCTGTGTTCGTGTATTCGGAATAAATTCATAGGAATTTGCACAGGGGTCGTATTAGATCGATTGGAGACAGTATCTTACTTTTAAATCGATCTTTCTGTACGCATGGGGAATCGAGGTAGGCGGAGACGCTCCAGGGGCTAGCCCCAATTCCGACTGGACGGGCCTCAATTGCGCTCGGCGTGTCTATCCTCGTGCGATCAGGTCGTCGCCCTCACCAATAATGTCTCTGACTTTTCGTAAGGATGGGGCGCACCTGATAGGTATGCACGCATGCGCTATGTATGGCTGTTGCCGGCATTTCTGATTGGCGCGCTGCTCGGGGTGGGCGTGAGCGCTTGTGGCGCTGCCCACGGAGGCGGCGGATCGGCGGCCCAGACCGCTGCTCACGATGCCACGAGAAGCGAACCGCCCCCCTCGACGACTTCAAGCGTGATCCCGCCCGGGCAGCGTCTCAGGGGAGACGGCGACGCCGATAACCCGAACGACGTCGATGGAAACGGTGACAGCGACGCCGCCAGCGTCGGCGGCCCCGACCATGACAGCGACAGCCCCACCCGCGCCGGCTACAAGTTCCCCGACAGCGACGACAAGGCGACTTTCGCCTTCGGCCATTCGCCAAGCACGAGCGACAGGCGCGCGATCGTGGGGGTCGTCAGGCGCTATTACGCCGCTGCCGCCGCGGGAGACGGGGCCGAGGCATGCACGCTGCTTGTGCCGAGCTTCGCCGGCTCGGTGGTCGAAGACTACGGAGGAGCATCCGGCCCCTCATATCTACAGGGCGGCAAGACCTGCCAGGCGGTGTTGGCGATGCTCTTCCGACATTTCCACGGAGAATTGGCCGAAGCGATCACGATGGTCGAGGTGCGCGTCGAGGCCGGCGCCGCACAGGTTGTGATCAGCTCGAGAACGATGCCGGCAAGCCGTGTCCTGCTGGCGCGCCAGGGCAACTCGTGGAAGGTCTCGGAGTTGCTCGGCCAGCCGCTTCCCTGATGTGGATCGCCAAGCCCGTGATCAGATCCGCAAGCAGCCCTCTCACGTGAGGTCGGTATCGAGCAGCGCGCCCATCTTCCAAACGTGGCCTTCGCGTTCGACTACGATCTCCCCTTCGGGCGTCGCCCTGAAGCCGAGGGCGGCCACGCCGAGGTCGCCCTTCACGTGCACGCTGGTGACCACCATGGTGGGGACATTGTCGGCAAGCAGCTGTCGATGCTGTTGTCTGAGTAGCGATGAGATGGAGGCGGCACAAGCGCTGAGGGCGTTCTGGCCAGACGCGTCCTTGCCATCTGTGAATCCGGGGAGGAGGTTGGAAGCAAGCAACGAGCAGGTGGTCTTGCTGTCTTCTGCCGCCGCGGCAGTGTAGTAGTGCTTGATCAGAATTGTGACGGCACGCTTGTCGGCCGGATCCGCGCGTCTTCCATACATCGCGAAGAAGACTCGGTCGTCATTTTCGACCTTCGGGCGATGTCCTTCGTCGTCGCTGTCTTTGTCGCCGTCATTTTTCAGATAGCTGTTGGGCGGGGCGCTCGGGCTGATCGTCGTGGCGGTCTCGGCTGGTGCGACGCTCGACGATGTCGAATCCGTATCTTTGTGCGCACCGCCACATCCCACGGTACCTGCGCAAAGGAAAAGGCCGATAAGCACCGCGAGCTGAGCCTTCATCCGATTCTCCTTACTTGTGAGTATGAGCGCAACCCGTCCTCCCATTTCGTCATCCAGGGTAGCGTCGCCCGGGCCGGCAGTCAATACTGACTGTTGGACATAGTGGTATAGGATGACCGCCACGATGACCGTCGGAAGATTGAAGAAATTCATTTTGACCACGGCTTCGCGCTTCTTATCGGGGGCCTTGCCCGCGTGTGTGGCGGTGGCGCTATCGATCGTCATCACTGGATGTGGGGCAAGCAAGCAGAGCACGGATTCCTCAGCGCAATCCTCGAGGGCGTCGGGCAACGCGGGCTCAGTGCCTCCCGGAAACCTGTCCGAGCATGACGGAGATGGAGACATCGACAGGCTCACGCTGGGCCACTACGACGGCGACAACGACGCCACCTCCTTTTTTGGCAAGGCGGCTGACCCGACGGACAGGCGTGAGATCCTCGCTCTCCTCCAACGGTATTACACGCTCGCCGCCGCCGGCGACGGAGCCAAGGCCTGCACAATGCTTGACGCACCGACCGCCCAGACGATGTTCGAAGAACACCACACGGGAAAGGGTCCAGCCCGACTGCAGGGCGGCACATGCGCCCAGATAATGTCTCGGCTGTTTGAGTCGCGCCATCGCGAACTGGCCGAAGATATAACTGGTTATCGGGTGATGGTGGTGAATACGAGCGGTAACAGGGGGTTCGTGCTGATTCACTTCTCCGCCAAGAGCGAATGGCGTGAACTTCAGGTGCTTGTGCGCCGCGAACATGGCGTGTGGTTGATGAGCGTGCCGCTTGACAACGGCGCGCAGTAGCCTAGGAAGGGTCTAGGGCAGTTCGCCGTCGAGCAAAGCTGACATTCTCCAAACGTGCCCTTCTCTGACGACCGGGATCTGGCGTTCGGGCAACGTTCCGAAGCTGAGCAGCGCCAGGGCGTGGTGTTCGCTGATGCGTACGTTGATTTTCATCTTTGGCACCTCGGCCGCGAGTTGGTTGTGAAAATGCCTGAAGAGCCCGTCCAGGACAACCGGGCACGTCGTGCCACGCATATAGGGCTGGGATGGAGGGGAGAGTCCATAGTCTTCCGGCACCGCTTCCTCGAGCGGCGAGTAGATCAAAGAGCAGTCTTTCGCGCCATCGCCCGCGAGGGCGGCTTGGTAGTAGCGTTTGACGAGCGCGATGATCGTCTGTCGCTCGGATGGGCTCGCGGCGTGACCGAAATGCAGAACGGTCCTGTTGTTCTTGTCGTCGTAAGGCGCGCCGACGTCATTGTCTTTGTCTTTGTCGGCAACTGTGTCGGCGCCCGCCGGCGGGATGTCGGAGGCGCTCGTTGTCGGGTCCGAGGCCGTCGAAGCGGCGCCGGAGGTCGAGTGGGAGTTGGCACTCTGAGTGCCGCATGAAGAGGCCGCCAAAACCGTGAAGACCGCTACCAGCATTGTGATCAAAGGTCTTATCCAGGGACGATTATGCGATTTGAGCGACGACATCGAGTCGCGAAGGCTAGCAAACATACGCACTTATTCCAATATCTCGTCTAGCAGATCCTGCAGTTTCCAAGTGCTTCCTTGGCGGCGCTCGGTGATCTGGCGCACTTCGGGTATGGTTGGGAATTCAAGTACTGCTAATGCTTTGTCCCCGTCTACGCGTACCTCGATGACTTTGAGTGTCGCGTGCTTGGTCGCCAGTAGAGCGTGGTGCTGCTTGAATAGCTTGGACAAGACAGCTGCGCAGCTTTTGCCATGCAGGGCCGAGGTGTGACCGTAATCTTCAGCGACCGACTCGGCGATGAAGGGGATCAGCATGGTGCATGCTTCGGCACCGTTCTCAGAGGCAGCGGCCTTGAAGTAGCGCGTAACGAGTCCGATCGAGATCTGCCGGTCGGTCGTGTCCGCGGCCGTGCCGTAGTACAACACGCCAGCGTCGTCGTCGTTGTTGTCGTTGTCGTTGTCGCGATCGTTTTTGTGAGGTGAGGGAGCGCTCGAGACGACATTTGAAGTCTGGCTTGCGGTGTCCGTCGAGTGGGCCGTTGCTTGCTTGCCCGTGTCGCCACATGCCGAGAGACCGGCAGTGAGCGCGGCGATCGCGCATAGCGCGAGCAGGAAGGCCACGGCTCTGCATGCAGGAAATGCGCGTAGAGCTGGGCTTGGTCTTGGTACTTTGGCGATCATAAAGATGATGTGGTCGATGAAGGTTGAGAGACGTTAGCTGTCTTTCCAACTGGTTGGGGCCTGCAGCGAGGATAACTGCCCCAATAGTTCAGATAATCTGACTCCGCTCAGTTATTTGCCACATCTAGGCCAGTACGGACGGGTCTAACCGTCTTAGGAGGCCGGTTCTCCGGCGGTAGGAAACATTCCTTGGAGGATTGAGAAACACCTCTAGACTTTGTCCGGCCGCTCTGTAAGTATGCCCTACTGCGTCTTCGGCTACGCTATGTCTGGCCGGCGACGTAATGTACGTATATGGGTGTCTGGACCCCGCGCTCTCTGACCTTGGACGAGTGCTCGGCCTGGGCATGATCCAAGCCTCGGATGAGGCTCAGCCAGGCCTCGGATGAGGGAAAGGTTGATCGAAATATAATGAGGAAATATTCTATTGCGATAGTTTCGTTTATCGCGGTTCTTGCGTTTTGTGCAGTTGGGGTTTCGGCTGCGGTCGCTGAAATCACGATCGATACCTTATTAGCCGAATGGTTAGTAAACGGTGTTGCCGTCGCGACTAACTTAAACGTAAAGACCGAAGGTGAATTGTTACTTGAAGATACGAAAACGCCGCTTGGTGCTGCTGACGTTTTATGTAGTGGTATTCTTGATGGCACGGTCGGTGCCAACGGTGCGGACACAGTGACAGCCCTCTTAACTTTAGGTAAAGTAGCAACGGGGACGCCATTAACTGGTGAATCCATAACCTGCACAAGCCAGAAATTCTGTGGTGAAGAAGCTTTAGCATGGGCTGTGAATCTGCCGTGGACCAGTTTGCTTGAGTTAGTCGAAGAGTTAGAAGGTGGTGTGCTTGTAGGTAGTCCGTTCTTTGCTGATTTACTTACGGGAAATGGTGGGACGGGTGTTGGTTATTATCTCCAGTGTAAGACACTGGGTGTGACGATCGACGACGAATGCATCGCAGCTCAGGGCGCATCCGAAGCAACCAATATCGCAGCGGGTGTCACCGGCACATTCTCGGAGGCCTTTACTACATTAGTAGGAGATAAATTAGGGATATGTAGTTTGAGTAAAGAAGAATCAGCTATTGTAGAAGGTACGGGTACTGAGACGCTAGAAACTGGGGCGGAAGTCCTGTCTGTCTCGTCGACAGGTTAATGTTCTAGGTTGAGGAATATGTAAATGTAGTTTGGTCTCGGGCGGGACGTGACTCGTCTCGTTCGAGACCATCATAAGTTGGTTCACGTGTGTGCGAGGGGGTTAGTGTGTTTTCGGTGGTGCGTAGGCGGTTGACTTTTGCGAATGTTGCGTTGACGTTTGTGCTTGTGTTTGTGATGAGTGGTGGGGCTTTTGCTGCTAGTAAATTTTTGATTACTTCGACGAAGCAGATTAGTCCAAAGGTTTTGAAGTCTTTGCAGGGTAAGCCTGGGAAGGCTGGGGCGAGTGGTGCAGCGGGTCCTGCTGGTCCGACGGGTCCCGCTGGCCCAGCGGGTCCTGTGGGTTCTGCTGGGTCTGGTGTTGAAGGTAAGCAGGGGCCTGAAGGTCAGCCTGGACAGGGTGTGAGTAGCACGGAATTTAGTGGTAGGCGCGAAAAATGTTTGAATGGTGGTTCGGAATTTAAGGCTGGGAGTGTTACGAGTTTTGCTTGTAGTGGCAAGAACGGTACTTTTGAAGGTGGGGTTCTTCCTGCGGGCAAGTCTTTGAGCGGATTGTGGGCTGCTGCTTCTTATGGGGAAGAAGCTTTCCCGGAACCTGGTGTTGGTGCT
>JBAVYU010000048.1:0-55721 GCA_049588415.1 Solirubrobacteraceae bacterium | reverse complement strand
GATCGCTCCGCACTGTGCGCTCCGGGTCAGAGAGAAACGGGAACTGCGCACCGACGCTATCGCGGAACTCATTGATCTCGAGCTGGTTGTCCGTTGAGATCAGGACCACTCGCGTATACCCGACCCGCGTTTCTCGCAGAGTGGCAGCTCAGCCGCGAGGTCATGCGGCTCTCGAGCACCAATAATGAGTCGGCACGAATGCCGGCAGAGATCGGTCGAGCCGTAGGCAGGACGAGGACAGGTCTCGGCAACACCCTGGAGTCTGCTTTCTGCTGGAGAAGCCGACTCCTCGGCTGGTCACTTGGCACAACCCTGCATCATCGGAAGCAGCTCCTCGTATGGAGATGTGCCTGCGAGGGCGTCCCTATTGAACTTGAGAAACGACAGGACAACCTTGCAATCCGCGCCTTGGCTGATCAGGTACTTAATTACTTGGATGTCCTGTTCGGTGGGACCGGCCCAAGTCGCCCGCTGGACAATCCAGAACAACAGCGAGCCGACGAACGTTCCTCCTTCGTAGCCACCCGTATAGCCCTTTGGCGTCAGGTTCGTAGCGAATTGCAATGGGAGATCGTTGTTTGTGAGCTTCTGCATCAGATAGCCGTCTTGCAGTTCGTCATCGACCTTGAACCCGTCTGCTTGAAAGATCTTGACCAACGCAACGGGATCGCCGTTCTGAGGGGTGCCTAGAAATGCCCAAAGGATGGCACTCGCGCCCCGGTTAAGGGTCGTGGCCTTCATGCCGGTCTTCAGGTAAAGAGCGACGAGGCTGGTCTCGCGTTCTTCAATCGCTTCCACGAACCCCTGCTCAGACCAGGATCCGGTGAGCTGCACGATCCGTGCTCGGGGGTCGCTGCTCAAGCCAGCGCTGCTTACAGTAGAGCTGACTGTGGGCGCACAGTTAAAACTGTCGTGGGAGCCGTTGATCGTCGCGCCGTTGCACGCAGACTGTCCGTTGGGCGCGGCATTTAATGTTACGGCTGGGGGACGTCCACCGCCCTGCAACGCGATGGGTGTGATGATGCCCCCGATGGCTGTGACGATGGCCGCGCTGGCAAAGATGATCTTGGTCCATCCAGCAAGATTGGTCCACCGATGCTTGGGACGTTGTTGCTCAGCGTCGCTCATTTCAGGACAATAGTCGCAACCGGGGGCGTCGAGCGTCCCCTCATCGAGACCCCAGGAGGCGCCACACCCCCGGTGACCCAAGCTGGCGTCCGCTGAATTGGAGCTGCGGCGACTCAAGACGCCGTTGCCCCCGACGCAGACCTTAATGCTCTGGCAGAGCGTCAAGAGCCGCTGCGGCGCTCTCGATATCTTGCAACGAAGCTTCTGCCTATAAGCCACTTGACCACCGCCGCTTCGCAGCCGTCTATATCGTGGTCCCGGTAGGCGAGAGGTTTCGTCGCAACTTCCGCGTCGGCGGCAGGTTAGCTCGTTAATGATTCGATCGAGTAGTCGCAATCGCTCAGATGGAACCGTTCGGGCCATGGCTGGCCACCGGCATGCCTATCGAGTCGGGGCGAGGTGTGCGGGGCCGGCTCGAAGGCGCGATTGGAGCCGCGCTCCCCGAGTGGCTGTTCTGGCAAGCCTTGTTGGTGCCGTGCTTGCGGCCATCGTGTTCGTGGGAGGGGCCGACGCGGCGTCCCTCCCCGTGGGTCCGTCAACCGGCGTGACGTTGCCGGCCAATGCGTTCTTTGGACCGTTCCATCTCCCGCCGCCACGGGGCGGGACATACATACTTGGGCGGCTTTCCTCTGTTGCGTGTCCCCCGTCGGGGTCATGCGTTGCGGTTGGCACCTATGCCTCCGGCGAAGCATCGGCAGGCGATGCGATGGTGGTGAGCGAATCCCGTGGGGTTTGGGACCAGGCGTCTGAAATCGCGCCGCCGTCGAGGCCGACGCTCTACACCGAAGCTAGACTCGATTCAGTTGCATGTCCTGCGACGGGCTCATGCGTTGCGATTGGCGAATACCTCGACAGCGCAGAGGGAGGGCAGACAATGGCGGTGAGCGAGTCAAACGGCGTGTGGGGCCAGGCGATCGAGATCCCCGGTGTTGTTCTGCGGTCGATCGCTTGCCGTGCGCCAGGCTCGTGCGTCGCGATCGGAACCGCCTCGATAGGCCCTACCAAGATAATGGGCGTGATTGAGTCGGGTGGCGTATGGGGCGAACCGCAGGGGATCGCATTGCCGGCGAATGTCGCACCGGACGGTGGGGTTGAACTGGCCCCTCTGGCATGCCAGGTTTCAGGTCCGTGCGTTACCGTGGGCTCCTATACCAACACCTCGCATCAGCAGCGTGCAATGGGCTTGAGCGAGTCAAACGGAACCTGGGCGCCTGCCAGTGAAATCACATCCACGCCGGATATCAAAGGCGACGCTCGCCTTAACTCTGTCGCGTGCCCGGTGTCGGGGCCATGCGTCGCGGATGGCCTTGCCTCGGTGGCTTTCGGCGTAAGTGAGACTAACGGAGAATGGGGTGAGGCGAGCCCCATCGCGCCGCCGCCTGACCCGCTGGCCAAATTGACCACCTTGTACTCCGTTGGGTGTCCCGGGTCCGGGCAGTGCTTCGCGGCTGGCTATGACGAGACCGACTCGTCGAGCTCCAACGCCGTGGTGGCCGGTGCCTCGAACGGTGTATGGAACCAGGCCAGAGAGATCGCCCCCCCGCCCAACACAGCAAGCCGGCCGAACGCCCATCTGCGGCAGGTGGCATGTTCTGCATCGGACTCGTGCGTGGCGATCGGCGAATATACCGACAGCTCTGGGTTTCCACAAGCAATGGCAGTGACCGAGACGAGTGGAGCATGGGGTCGGGCGAGCGAGATCACAGCGCCGCCCACAACCCCGAACAGCCCAACTGGCGATCGAGCCAACCTCGAACTGTTGGCTTGTCCTGCAGTGGGAACATGTGCAGCACTCGGGAACTACCAGGACGAATCGGTGACTTGGCTGATGGCGGCGGGGATGACGACATCCCCAAAGCAAGCGACATCTCCCGAGAAAACGACAGCGCCGTTCGCGGGTGTGTCACTTGTTAGCCGCGCGATCACTGTCCAAAGAAACGGCGGGGCAGCCGTCAAGCTGTCCTGCAGGGGCACAGTCAAATGTGTCGGGATCCTCAAGCTAACCGTCAAGACACGACCCCGTAAGATGCGACATCCTGGCAACAGCGAGATCATCGCGATCTCGAAGTTCGCCGTCGCACCCCACAAGACCGTCAAGATCGAGCTAAAGCTCAACCGTGCCGGTCGTTTCCTACTGAAGGCTGCTCACGGGCGTCTGAGCGCGTCGTTGATCATCATGGAGACTGCGCCGACTCCTTTACATATAGACAAGCAGAGCGTCCGCCTTACCCAACATCGCTGATCATCCCTAACCGCGGCCCAGAGCGGTGTCGGTATCGCCGGGCGATGTGCACGATCTTCTCGTCTGCCCGCCGGATCCCGGCATAGTCCCAGAACACTGGCGGCTCATCGGCGTCGGTGCTCGCGGTCTCCCACCGGCGCCCGCGGTGCCGGCGGAAAACTAGGGTCCTTCGGTCAGGGTGAGGATGAAACTTCCGGTCGTCTCAAAGTTGTATGGCTGGCCGGCGTCTTCCGCGCCGCTTGAATCCAGGACCTGCATCTGCAAGCTGTCGCCAGACGGTGCCAGGTGTGGATTGGTGATCGCAACGGTCCCCGCCAGGTCCGGCCGGTATAAACCCAAGCCCAATAGGTTTACCCAGCGGGTACGGACGCGATCCCACAGGCACTCCCGCCGAACACGCACGGTAGACGCGAATCAGGGTCGCCGTGCGCCTGCGCGAAGTAGTGGCGAGAATCGCGACGACAAACTTCCCGGACGGTAGGCCCGTCAAAGTTACGGCGCGCCCGACATGAGCACGGGTGACCACGCGGACGAGCTTGCCATCGACCTTGATGCGCTCGGCAGTCCACACGATGTGTGGGACCTTGCGCAGCCTGACGGTCAGTGTGTGTCCGCTCACGCAAGACGTCGAGGACGGCAGCGAGAACGCAGAGGAACCAGAGATAGGACGCGCCGTCGCCTCGATGGCGGTCCGTGCCCCCAAGAGCCGCGCACTGACGGGTGCGGTCGCGAAAAGCATTGCGATAACCGTGAGCGAAGCAACTGTCTTGCAGTTAAAGTAGACAAGGTAGATCAGACTTGCTTGAGCGTGGCGACAGTGATGTGCGGCCAGGTCAGTTTGTTGAACACGAGCTGGACGGTCTGTGTGTATTGCAGCTGCAGGATGTCGGGTCCCCCGTTTGGATCGGCGACGGTCTCGATCCAGAAGATTGCGTCGACTTCGACGGCCGTGGCGTTACCCCCGGGCGGGTTGGTAGCCGCTTCGAGGAATGCAGTATTCGAGGTGCCTCCGCCGGGGACCGGTAGGTGCTTCGTTGAGACGATCAGTACCGTCGTGCTCTTGATGTCCTGACCTTGGATGGCTCTGACGAGCACGCTGTTTGGGTTTTCGACCATCGCCTCGGTCACGCCGGCCGACGCCTGACGAAAATCGCTCTCGACGCCGAGATTGAGCTCTGTGAATATCGCCTCGGCCTCTGCGAAGGTTGGCACGTTCTTGCCGGGTTCGAATGGGATGATGTTCTTCTCGGCGATCTGCGGGCCGCCCTGAACAGTGAGAAACGTTCCCTGTGCAAGGATCGTCGTGCCGTGCGGAATCGAGGCCATCCGCACCACCGTCGATGGAACCTCAGGGTCGGTTGTTGGTGGGACGTGCGCCCAGATCCCTGGCTCGATGTGTAGTCCTTCCACCGGGTCGGTCCCTTCGATCTGCTGCATGTATGTGATGCCGAACATGTTGATGTCCGGCATCAGCAGCCCCCGGTTGGGGATCTTGCCGGGGATCGCGGTGAATTCGAGCTTCTCGGAGGTGAGGTTCAGCTCGAGGAAGCGGTCGTGGCCTTCAGCTAGTGGATGTGGCCGCCAGATCGTGTTGAAGCCGATGCCTTCCCACTTTCCTTTGCCGGTCGGGCCGACCAGCTGGGCCAGTGGACCAAGGTCGAGAACAGGTTCGGCGGCGGGTTTCTCGACGGCTTTGAACGCGAAATTGGGGTCTGTCCGGGGGCTGATCGGCACGATGGCTCCTTGATTCGATTTGTGCTGTCGAGTTCGCGACCACATCTGTGCGCAGGTACCCGTGCTCGCGAGCCCAAGCTGCGCGGAGCGAGATTAGCCAGCCATTCTCGCTCCGTCAAGCGGGGTCACAATATCGAAACAGTCCAGACAAGCGAATCTGAATTGCTGCTCGGCTCTACTTTGCAAATCCACGCCAATGGACAGAAACGTAATATACGAATTCCTTGACTCGGATGTAGACTGGAGCGCCCGACGCGGAAAGGTGGCCGAAAAGCGGATGTTGACGATGCAACCGGATCTTCTCGCAGGGCTCGACACGCCTGAGGGGTTGAAGAGCGCTCTGCAGGTCGCGATCGAGCTTGAGCACTCAACGATCCCCCCATATCTGTACGCCGTCTTCTCGCTCGAAGGCGGCGACAACCAGGAAATCGAAGGGCTCGTCGACAACGTTGTCAAAGAGGAGATGGCGCATATGGCGCTGGCCTGCAACATCCTCAACGCGATCGGGGGTACGCCGGAAATCGACTCGCCGCGGTTCGTCCCCACCTATCCCACATCCCTTCCGGGCACCGTCGAGGAACAGCTCAAGGTCCACCTGCGACGCTTCTCGATCGAACAGGTCGAAAAGACGTTCATGGTCATCGAGGAGCCTGAGAAACCAGAGGCGATCCCTGACGCCGTCGCCGCGCCACCACTGACCATCGGCGCCTTCTATGCCAATGTCAAGCAGGCCATTGAGGCGGCCGGCCAGGCAATCTTCGTCGGCGACCCCAAACGTCAGGTCACGGGCGGCTTTGCTGAGATCGTCGCCGTCAGCGACGTGGCCAGCGCCTCGAAGGCCATCAAAACGATCGTCGAGCAGGGCGAGGGGACAAGCAGCTCCCCCTTCGGAGATAAAGCCCACGACGAATTCGCACACTTCTATCGCTTCGCCGAGATCGCCAAAGGCAAAAAGCTGGTCCCTGCTCCCGGCGAGAAACCCCCATGGAGCTATGACGGCGCAGCGATCCCCTTCGACCCTGCCCAGGTAAAGCCGGCGGTCGACGATCCGCGCTGCAGCGACTACCCGGAGGGCTCACCTGCGCGCAAGGCCTGCGAAGAATTCAACCACACGTACACGAACCTCCTCAAGCTCCTGCACGAAGTCTTCAACGGCGCCCCGCAAAACCTGGGCAACTCCATAGACGTGATGTTCGAACTCAAGGAGCAAGCAGGCAAAGTAATGGCGATCGAAGTGGAACCGGGTAAGCACGCCGGGCCAAGCTTCGAGTACCAGCCCAACCCGTCGACGTGACTCGATAGTGGCTCTAGCTTGGCGCAGTTCGGCGGCAGCGAAGTCACTCGGCTGTGTCCCCACGTAGCCGCCTCGCGAGCGAGGTCGCGCCGCCTCGGCGCCGTCAGGGCATTTGCTCGCGTTCGCGCAGCAGGCGTCTGAGGATCTTCCCCGACGGTGACTTCGGGATCTCCTGTACGAGCTCGATCGCGCGAATGCGCTTGTGCGGAGCCACCTGTTCGGAGACGAACGCCATGAGCTCTTCGCTGTCGAGATCGTCACCTGCCGGCACGACAAACGCCTTGGGCAACTCTCCGGCGTCGTCGTCCGGGACGCCGATCACCGCGCAGTCGGTGACCCGGGGGTGTGCGATCAAGATGGCCTCGAGCTCGGCGGGAGCGACCTGGTGGCCCTTGTACTTGATCAGCTCCTTGACACGATCAACGATCGCAAACCAACCATCCTCGTCGACGACCGCAACATCCCCGGTGTGCAGCCACCCATCCTCGTCGATCGTCGCAGCGGTCGCCTGGGGGTTGTTTAGATAGCCCAGCATCACTTGCGGGCCGCGTACCCAGAGCTCCCCCCGCCCTCCCGGCACGGCATCCTCGCCCGTATCCGAATCGACGAGGCGGCACTCGGTGCCCGGGACCGGAGGTCCGACCGAACCAGGCTTCTTGGAGACGCCAAAGGGTGGCACAAGATGCGTAGCGGCTGTCTCGGTCATGCCGTAGATCTGGCTCACATCACAGCCCATTCTCTGTGCGACATCCTCGGCGAGATCGGCCCCGAGCGGGGCGGCACCGCAGAAAATGTGCCGTAGCGCCGAGACATCCCGGCTATGGACCGCGGGGTGCTTGGCGAGCGCTACCGCTATCGGCGGCACCACATGCCCACGTGTCACCCGGTAGCGCTCGAGCAGATCCAGGAACCGCTCGGGCTCGAAGCGGGGCATCGTGACGAGCGTCGCGCCAGAGACCAGCCCAAAGCTCATGATCCCGCACAGCCCATATACGTGAAAGAACGGGAGCACGGCAATCACGACATCCTCCTGTGAGACTGCGACTGCCGGCACCGATTGAACCATGTTCGCAACGAGATTGCGATGACTGAGCATCACACCCTTGCTCAACCCAGTCGTACCACTCGAATACAGGACCGCGGCGATATCTACCGCCGGATCGATCTCCACCTCGGGTGGCGCATCGGGGTCGCCGAGCAGCTCTGAGAACGAAGACTCACCGCCGGCCTCGCCGAGAACGAACAATTCGCAGCTCCCAGCCTGCTTGGCCGCCTCGCGTGCCACATCGACAAACTGCGGGACCGTCAAAAGCATCCTCGCGTCGCTGTCGATGAGCTGATGAGAAAGCTCGCCGGTCGTGTAAAGCGGGTTCACGGTCGTGCACTGCCCACCAGCCGTAACCACACCATAAAACGCAACCGCATACTCGGGCACATTGGGCATACAGATCGCGAACGTGTCACCCTTCTCAAACCCACGAGCAGCCAGCCCGGCCGCGAAGCTCCGCACCGACCGCTCGAGCTCGGCGTAGCTCAACACTCGACCAGACGAACCATCGATAAGCGCGGGCTTCTCACCCAACTCCCCCGCCCGCCGCAGTACAAAGCTCGCAACGTCCACATCGGGAACCTCGGCCCCAAGCTCACCACCGGAATAGATCACGCCGCGCTCCTCTTTCGCCCTGGTCGAGGCGATTCTATAGCCGCAGCCGGGACCGAATGAAACGGCGCGAAGTGCAAGCCACACTCTTCGCTCGGCGATGCGGTCACCCCTGCATGCAGATATCGAGCCTGACGCCCGTGCCACGACAGCGCGCCGGTGCTCGGAGAAGGTCCACGCCTGCTCGTGTTCAACGGCTCGGGAGCCACGATGGCGTCCACGCGCCCTCTGATCGAGTTCCTGGCCCAGAGCTTCGAGGTGCCGGCGCACGACCAGCGCGGTCTCGGTCTGACCGGCCTGCCCTCGTCGCTCGAGGGTGTTAGCTTCGTTGAAGCGCGCCCCGGGGAAGCTTGACGCGTCGAGTGAGGATTTCTGCTGCCAGCGCGAGCGTTCGGAGCACACCGATCTGACGCAGGAGACTGATCGTGTCGGTGTGTCCATGGTCTTCGATGATTCTGCCGTCCTCTGCGAAGCGGCTGATCGTCGTGCCCCGGAGCGTGACCGCTCGTCGGTGGTAGGTGCCTGTGAGTACCCATCTGGATGCGACTCGGTTGTCTTCGGTGATCTGCTCCTCTGCTTGCATCCGGAGTCCTTTGAAGATGGCGCGATAGAAGGCGACCGATTCTTCGCCTCCCTCGTAGCCGCGGAAGGTTGTGTCGTTGACGTGGTCCACGAAGTCGGGGCTGTAGAAGTCCTTCATTCTTGAGATGTCGCCCGAGCAGACGATCTCGATGGCGCCTCGGGCGGTGGCTGCGTAGTCATGTTCTGTTGTCATACCAGTGAACATACACGACAAAAATGTAGTAATGTGCAGGGAGTGGCGGGAAGACCGAAAAAGGGGAGCGCCGAGCTTGCGCCGCTTGAGTCCGAGGTAATGGAGGCGGTCTGGCAAGCGGAGGAACCGGTGCCGGTGCGCCATGTCCTCGATGCGCTCAACGCACGACGACCCGAGCCCTTGGCCTACACGACGGTGATGACCGTGATGAACCGGCTCGTCGCGAAGAACGTTCTCTCGCGCCTCGGTGAGCGACGAAGCTATGTCTACGAAGCGATGGCTCCTGACACCGCCGGCCTCGCGGTCAGGGACGTGATCCGCACGCACGGCGACGCGGCCGTTGCACACTTCGTGAATGAGGCACGCGCCGATCCTGCGGTATTGAGGCGCCTGCGAGCGCTGCTCGCACAGGACAGATGAGACCTGATCGCGCCACACGGGACTTCCTGGCGTTCGTGGCGGTTGCGGTGCTTGTGGGTGCGATCGTCTTTTGTGGGGCGCTGGGAGGGGTGCTGATGCCTCTCCTGGTGTCTCGCGTTTCCAGTGGCGGGCTCGGAGCGCTCGCGAGCACATCGGTGCTGCCTGCATTCGTGCTGCTTTCCCTGGTGGTGGCCGGTGTCGGCTTGGCCGCTCGGTCGCTTGCGCGTCAACTGCTCGCCTCTCGTCGGCTCGCCCTGTACGTGTCTGCGAGGACGCAGACAGTGCCTGATGCACTCCGATCCACCGCGGCGCGCGCCGGGTTGCGGGGGCGCGTGATGCTCGTGGATGCTCCCGAGTCGTTCTCGTTCGTATATGGCTTGTTGACTCCGCGCGTGGCCGTCAGCCGGGGCCTGATCGAAGCTGCGTCCGCAGACGAGCTGGGCGCGGTGATCGAGCACGAGCGCTACCACGTCCAAAACTTGGACCCTCTGAAGATCGTGCTTGCGCGTTCGCTATCGACCGCATTGTTCTTCCTGCCGATCCTCGGCGCGCTACGTGCCCGCTACATTGCCGACTGCGAGCTGGCTGCCGATCGACAAGCGGTCGCCCGATGCGGAGATCGCTCGCTCGCCGGGGCATTGGTCAAGGCGATTCGGGGACCGAACTGGGACGAGCTGAGCGTCGCTGCGTCCATCGGCGGCGCAAACCTACTCGACGTCCGTGTTGCCCAACTGGAAACCGGAGTAGAGCCGAGACTCGCCGCTGTAGACCACCGCCATGTAGCGCTTTCGATCCTGAGTACGGCTCTTTTCGTGTCGGTTTACCTCCTATCGGCATACAGTCTCGGTGGACCCACAGCCGTCTATCGCACAACCGGAAACAGCCTGGCAAGCGCAACGATGTTCGGTGGCCTCATGTGTGCGGTTCCGTTTGTGGCCGTGGGAATCGCGCTGTACCTGACGATCACGACGCGTTCAAAGCGATCCTCGGCTTCACGGCACTAACTCCGATCGGCACACACAACGAGCTCGTGACGTGCCAATCTGCGCGTGTGTCAGACCCCCAACCAGTGGCCACGACGCGCGAGAAGCAGCTGACCCTGCTCGCAGCTGTACTGGGTACGAGCGTGGTGTTCCTCGACGCGACGGTAACCAGTGTCGCTTTGCCCGCTATTCGAGGTGACCTGGGTGGTGGTCTGGCGGGCCAGCAGTGGGTGACGAACGCATACTTGCTGGCGCTCTCGTCGCTGTTGTTGATTGGCGGCTCGCTTGGAGATGTACTGGGTCAAAAGCGCGTGTTCTTGGTTGGCGTTGCCGGCTTTGGACTCACTTCGGTTCTCTGCGCGGTCGCATCGTCGATCACAGAGCTATGCGTGTTTCGCTCGATTCAGGGGGTGTGCGCGGCGCTGGTGACGCCTACCGCATTGGCGGTGATCATCCACGTGTTTCCCGAAGACGAGCGTGCCAGAGCGATCGGGACATGGACTGCGCTCAGCTCGATCGTTGGAGTGATCGGGCCGTTCATCGGGGGAGTGTTGATCGCTGCCGGCTCGTGGCGCCTGATTTTCCTGCTCAATGCGCCGCTCGTACTCGTGACCGTGACGCTGATCGCTCGTGGCATGCCTCAGAGCGCGAGCGCCGGCACCGCCGGGCGCCTGGACTTCCCTGGCGCCTTCTTGGCGGCGCTCGCGCTCTCGGGTTCTGTGTTCGCTGTGACCGAGGAGCCTGCTCGCGGATGGAGCACTCTGGTGGTCGGCTCGCTCGCGGCAGGGATTCTGGGGGCTATGGCGTTTGTTGCACACGAGGCGCGAGCCCGGACGCCGATGCTCCCACTGAGCCTGTTTCGCGAACGCAACTTCACGATCGGAAACCTGGCGACATTGACTGCCTACCTTGGGCTGGGGGGTGTGATCTTTCTGCTGCCTGTGTTTCTGCAGGAGGTCAGCGGCTACAGCCCCGTTCAGGCAGGGCTTGCGCTTCTGCCGGTCACCTCGCTGACGATCGTGCTCTCTCGCCGGTTCGGCGCGCTCGCCGACCGCATCGGGTCGCGGGTGCCGATAAGCCTCGGGGCGCTGGTTGCCGGCTGCGGCCTTTTGCTCTTGGCGCGTGTCGATCAGCGCGCCGATTACCTCAGCCAGGTCCTGCCGGCGCTACTCGTGTTCGGGCTGGGACTCTCGATGCTCATCGCACCGTTGACCGCCACCGTCCTCGGGGCAGTGGCGGAGGATCACGCGGGCGTCGCCGCGGCGGTGAATACGACGCTCTCACGCGTCGCCCAGCTTTTCGCGGTAGCCGTACTGGGATCCGTCGTGTCTCTAGCTTTCGCCAGTCGGGTTGACGCGACGCTGGGACGCTCCCCGATCGATCCCGCCGGCCGCGCGACCATAAGCCTCGCCAAGCGACAGCCACTCGATGCACCGAACCTTCAGGGAGTACACCCCGGAGAGCGCCTTCTTCTCAAAGCGGCCTTCGAGGATGCGTCGGTGCATGCGTTCCGCGTGGCGGACACGATCGCAGCCATCCTCGTCGTGAGCGGGGGTCTCATTGCATTCGCCGGGATCCGCAATCCCCGTCGCACGGTGGCCGCCGAGCTGTGCCCAGCCGGGGCGCTCTGCGGAGCCAGCCAAGAACTCATCCATGCTCGCCAGGATTTGACGCTCGCATGAAGGCATTGCGCGAGTACAGCCGCAAGCGCAGCTTCGACGCTACGCCCGAGCCGGAGCCTGGAGCGCACTTCGATAGCGAGACCGACGGAGTGCGCTTCGTCGTTCATGAGCATAATGCTCGACGATTGCATTGGGATCTACGCTTGGAGCGCGATGGTGCGCTGGTCTCGTGGGCTGTTCCGAATGGCATCCCCGAAGATCCCAGGCACAATCGCAAGGCGGTTCATGTCGAAGATCATCCGCTGAGCTATATCGACTTTGAGGGCACGATTCCCGCCGGCAGCTATGGCGCCGGTGAGGTCACCATTTGGGACCACGGGACTTATTCGTGTGAGAAGTGGGAGCCGGGCAAGATCGTCGTCGAGTTCCACGGCGAGCAGTTGAACGGGCGCTACTCGCTGTTTCGCGTCGGGCGCGCGGAGAAGGACTGGATGATTCACCGCATGGACCCACCGGCCGATCCGACTGCAGATGAGCTGCCCGACTTCGTCAAGCCGATGCTTGCGAAGCTCTCCACGCTCCCAAGCGAGGAGTCTGAGTGGGCGTTTGAGGTCAAGTGGGACGGCGTCAGAGCGATCACGCGCTCTCAGCCTGGCCGCATCCGATTTCTCAGTCGCAACGAGAACGACGTGTCGGGGGCATATCCCGAGCTGCATGCGCTGAATCGCGCGCTCGGATCCCATGAGGCGCTTCTCGACGGGGAGATCGTCGCGTTCGATGAGAACGGTCGTCCGAGCTTTCAGGCGCTGCAGCCCCGCATGCATCTGCGGGGCGAGGCGGCGGTCAGTCATCTGGCCGAAAGCTCGCCGGTCACCTATGTGATCTTCGATTTGTTGTGGCTCGACGGGCACAGCCTTATGGACCTTCCCTACAGCGAGCGTCGCGAGCGCTTGGATGGGCTCCAGTTGGAGGACGAGCGTTGGCGCGTCCCGGCGTTTCATGCCGGCGAAGGTGCGGCCCTGCTCGCGGCCACCCGTGAGCAGGGCCTCGAGGGTGTCGTGGCAAAGCATCTGGATTCGCGGTACACCCCGGGTGGACGCGGGGGCAGCTGGTTGAAGGTCAAGAACGTGCAACGCCAGGAGCTTGTTATCGGAGGGTGGACCGAGGGGAAGGGCTCGCGCTCGCAGAGCATCGGCGCGCTGCACCTTGGGGTTTACGAGAACGGGGAGCTTCGATATGCGGGCAAGCTGGGCACCGGCTTTGACGTACAGGAGCTGCAACGCCTCGCTGGTCTGCTCGAGCCCCTGGCTCGCAAAGATTCACCGTTCTCGGGGCGCCAGCCCGCGAAGGGCGCCCAGTTTGTGGAGCCCATGCTGGTGTGCGAGGTCGAGTTCACGGAGTGGACGAGGGCCGGCACTCTCAGACACCCCTCATATAAGGGGCTACGGGACGACAAGTCTGCCGGCGAGGTCGTCCGCGAGCGACCCGTCACCCCCGAGGAGATTCCTGCCACGACGCCCACCGAGAGGGCAAAGGCGACAGTCCTCCTTGACAGCGGACGGCGTGTGCGGGGCGGTGTGGAGGTCGAGGTCGAGGGACGCGTCCTGAAGCTCACCAACCTCGACAAGGTTCTCTACCCGAAAACTGGCTTCACAAAGGCCGACCTGATCGGCTACTACGCTGCGGTTGCGCCCGTCTTGCTGCCCCATCTGCACGATCGGCCGCTGACGCTCAAGCGCTATCCCAACGGTGTGCAGGGCGACTTCTTTTATGAGAAGCAGTCGCCTGCGCATCGCCCGGACTGGGTGCAGACCACTGCCGTCTGGAGCCGCCACAGCAAACGCGATATCCACTTCACCCTCTGCCAGGATCTACCGACGCTCGTATGGTTGGCGAACCTCGCGGACATCGAGCTGCACCCTTCCCTCTCGCTCGCGCAGGAGGTGCAACAGCCGACGACGTTGGCGTTCGACCTGGACCCGGGCGCGCCCGCGAGCATCGTGGAGTGCTGCGAGGTCGCTTTGGAGCTGCGCGCTATGTTCGCTCAGCTCGGGTTGTCCGCGTTCGCGAAGACCTCCGGCTCGAAGGGCTTGCAGGTCTACGTCCCGCTCAACGACCCCGATGTGACCTATGAGCAGACAAAGCCCTTCGCGCACGCTGTCGCTGATGTGCTTGAGCAGCGTCACCCTGAGCTCGTCGTCTCCGAGATGAACAAGAGGGAGCGGACCGGCAAGGTGCTGGTCGACTGGAGTCAGAACGATGAGCACAAGACGACAGTGAACGTTTACTCGCTACGAGCGAAGGACCACCCCACGGTCTCTACGCCTGTGGAGTGGTCGGAGGTCGAGACCTGTCGCGATCAGGCAGATTCCGAGCTGCTCGTCTTCGACGCCGACGTCGTGCTCGCCCGCGTCGCAGAGCTCGGCGACCTGTTCGCGGAAGTCAACTCGCTTCACCAGCCACTCCCTGAGCTCCGCGGCTGAACACGACAACCCTGAAGGGAAGCCTCGCCCGCCTATGACGCAGATCGCCTCCGGTCGGGCAGCCTGCGAAAGCCGGGCAGCCTGCGCGATGATGCACCGCCCCATGACCCACGCCCCACCAAACCTGGAGCTGGCCATCTTCGATTGCGACGGAGTCTTGGTTGACAGCGAGACCATCTCCAATGACGTGCTTGCGCGGATGCTGAGCGAGGAGGGCCTACCGACCACGCTGACCCAATCCAGGCGCGACTATCAAGGCCTATTACTTGCGGATGTCTTGGCCGACGCGGAGGCAAAGCTCGGCCGAACGCTGCCCGCGGGCTGGCTGGATCGGTACGAGCACGAGCGGAGCATCGCCTTCCGAGAGGAGCTGAGACCGATCGCGGGAGTCGCCGAGGCCGTCAAGCAAATCAGGGAGGCGGGGATAGCTGTATGCGTGGCCTCGCAAGGCAAGCTCGAGAAGACTCGCTTGTCCCTGCAGATCACAGGGCTGCGCGACCTGTTCGAGGACAATGCTCTCTTCTCCGCCTACCAGGTCCCGAAGGGCAAGCCCCATCCCGATCTGTTCCTCCACGCGGCGCGCACGATGGGCGCCGATCCGTCCAGGTGCGTGGTGATCGAGGACACGCCCTCAGGCGTGGAGGCCGCGGTCGCGGCGGGCATGAGGGTGCTCGGCTTCTGCGCCGACAGCGATGAGCAGGCGTTGATCCAAGCGGGCGCACAGACTTTCCGGTCGCTGGATGTTTTGCTCGAATTGCTGGGCTTTAGAGCGGCCACAAACCAGCCTGTCGTCAAATCCCGATAACTTGACGCCAAGTATTAGACTGGCGAGATCGGGGGAGCGACATGACGCGGAGACTGCTTACAGTGATCGCATCGAGCACGGCGCTCATTTTGACGGCGACACTCGCATTGCCTGGCGTCTCCGAGGGCGCGACCGCGGTCTGCCCGACGCCACCAGCGACGACCCCCACGAACACGGCGATACCGCCCGAACTAGTGCTCCTCAGGCTAAAGATGAAGCAAAATTTGAAGCTGAAGAGCGCTCGGATTTCTTTTCGCGCGGAGCTCGAATCAGACACTGGCGATCTGATCGTGGGCGATACTTCGGAGCTGAATCTCAAACCTAGGGAAGCTGTGCTTCAGGCCTTCCAATACAGGTGAAGGTGAGCACAAGCTATGTCAAGTCGGGCAAGAGGATCTCGAGCTCCAGCATCACCCGAATCTTGGCGACCAACTTCCACTTCAAGCCACTCAAACGGCCACCGGCGAGTCAGACGATCGGCCAAGCGGCGCTGCGCCGCTTCTTGACGGCCAAGTTGAGCAAAGAACTGGCCAAACACAAGCCCCATCACGCAGCCGGACACAAGACTTTGTAACAAGCTTGTGCCGTTGGCTCTCGCAAGAGAGCCCGTTCTGAAACTCCGGATCTTTGATTTATGTCTGACACAATTGCTAAACTCGATGGTCCCAATGTGCGCTGCGAGGACCAGAGATGACCAGATTCACGACAGCTAGCGGTGAGGTTCTCACAGCCGAGGACATTGAGGAGCTCGCCAACGAGGCCGAACGAGGCTACGACCTGGACAGGGCCATCAAGGTTACCGCTGGACGACCGTCACTGGGCGCGAAAGGCGCTTCGCCGCGTGTACAAGTTCGCGTCGACCCTGATTTGGCCAAAGCCCTGCGAGCGCGCGCACACAAGGAGCACCGCTCCGTCAGCGAGATTGCCCGAACCGCACTCCGCGAATACGTAGACCGCGCCGCCTGACCGAGCCGGTCATTTGACTGGGCGGCGCTGCGCCGCTTCTTGGCGGCCAAGTTGAGCAAAGAACTGGCCAAACACAAGCCCCATCACGCAGCCGGACACAAGACTTTGTAACAAGCTTGTGACATTCGCCTCAACGCCCCGGCAGGACTAACGTGGAGGTATGGATCAGACACGAATCGTGATCGCGGGCGCCGGCTTTGGCGGCTTCTATGCGGCCAGGTCGCTGCAGCGGGCAGGGCTCAACCAAAGGGCACAGGTGACTGTGGTCAACGAGACCAACTTCATGCTCTACACCCCCCTGCTGCCAGGCGCTGCCGGCGGGACGCTTGATCCCCGCCATGTGGTCGTGCCGTTGCGCTCGCAGCTGAAGCAGGCCAATCTGATCGTGGGGGGCGTTACGGGCGCCGACCCACAGCAGCGCACGCTTGGGGTGAGGCGCAAGGATGGGACCGAGACGGAGCTTGGCTATGACCACCTTGTCGTGGCCCTCGGCTCGGTCTCCAGGACCTTGCCGATCCCAGGGCTGGCCGAACACGGGATCGGGCTGAAGTCGCTGGCCGACGCCACCGGCTTGCGCAACAGAGTCCTGAACTGCCTGGACATCGCGGAGTCGCTGGAAAGCGAGCAGGCACGCGCGGAGTACCTCGGCTTCGTGTTCGTGGGAGCCGGCTATGCGGGCCTTGAGGGACTGGCCGAGCTGCAGGACTTCGCAGGGCAGGCGCTACGCGACTACCCCCACTGCAGGGCACAAGGCTTGCGCTGGCTCTTGGTGGAGGCCCAGGATCGGATCATGGGCGAAGCGCCGCCCAGCCTGTCGGCCTTCGCGGCGAAGGAGCTGCAAGCGAGAGGCATAGAGATCGCTACGGGGACTACCTTGGAGGCGATGGATGCGCGGGGGGCGGTCCTCTCAAACGGAGCGCGCGTGAAGGCGCGCACGGTGGTGTGGACCGCGGGCGTTCGCCCCAGCCCCGCGGTGGCGTCGCTGGGCATGCCCCTCGACAGAACTGGTCGCATCCCGACCGATCGCGAGATGCGGGTACTGGGCCGACCGGGGGTGTGGGCGATCGGCGACTGCGCGGCCATTCCCGACCCGGCCAGGCGGGGAGAGCCCTGCCCGCCGACCGCCCAGCACGCGATCAGGCAAGGCAGGCTGGTGGCACAGAACATCGTCGCCTCCTTAGAGGGACGCGAAGCCAAGCCGCTTCGCTACCGCACCAAGGGAGTGGTAGCGGAGTTGGGAAACAACAGGGCGATAGCGATCACTCTGGGCTTGCGCTGGCGGGGCAGGCCGGCGTGGCTGATCGCGCGCACCTATCACCTGTTGCTGATGCCTGGCTTGGGGCGCAAGTTGAGGCTGCTCGCCGACTGGAACATCGCGCTGCTGTTCGGTCGGGACGCTTCTTCGCCGGGAGTCTTGGGGACGCCGCAGCCGCTTGAGGCTCTGACCAGCGCCAGGGCGCCCAGTGTCGCCGTGAACCCTTGGATCGAGACCGAGAGCAAAGGCGAAGGACGGCTGTCGGTGTGAGCCGTGGCGTGGACACAGCCGACGAGAGACCTGCCCATAGCGCGTTCTGCCAAAGCAAGGACATCGGGTAGTACGGCACCGAGGGCCCCCGCCAGCTTGACCTGCGACCCTCCCGACAGGCGTGTGGCCGCCAGCGTCCCGCCGGCCAAGTCGGCGCCAAGCACCAGGCCACCGAAGGCGCCCAGACGGTAATCGCGGTGGGGTACGGCGTCCAGGAGCAGATGGGTCAAGGCGCCGATCGCCAAGGCACCCCCTATCGTCCGGGCCCTCGAGGCGCAGGCGGCGCCGACGAGCATGTGGGGCGTAGCGACCATGGGCCGCGACGATAGACGAGAAAGGCTGGGTCTCGTGGGGATCGAAGCGTGTCCCACGACGAACGGCACTGGATGGTTTGGATCGTTGTTCGTACCGGTCTGCTCCCCCTCTCTCTCAAAACCCGTCGGCACACTCTTTGGAGTCGGGCGGGTGACTCTCTGGTGTCTGGAGCGCGTCGGCCACTATCGGATGATTCCGTTGATCGCGGCGCTGACGATCAGAAGCACAAGATTTCATTGATCAGATCGCGGTGTGGCCTGGTGGAGTCGCATCCTCGACCGATGGGTTGACCTCACGAGTCCGATGTCGCAGATCGGGGTGGACGAGAAAAGCGTCTATGAGCTGCTGTGACCCGCCTATACAGGTCCAATCGTCGTCCCACAAAGTCGAGATGAGCCAGGAGCGATCGGCCGGAAACATCAAATCCGGGAGGGGACTCTTCCAATGTTCAGGCTCGCGCCAGCCACTCGCCTGCTCCGGACCGGCCTCGACCAGCACATACCACGCGTCAGTGAGGCCCGGCCTCACCTTCTGTACGTCACAGAAAACGATGTCAGCACCGCCCGTGTCGAGATAGCCGATCCACCAGGGCTGCGCAGGGGAATGCTCATTAAGTACCGCCAGCACGGCAGCGTTGTGACGGTCGGGATCCTCGAGCGAGGACACCGGTAGATGGTCGCCGCTGCCGGGAAGCTCCAGGGTGGCGTAAGCCTCGAATACCGGAGGGATCGCAGACGTGATCGCGAGAGAGACCTCGGTGTTCTCCCGGATCCAGGCGACCTCGACTTCGCCGCCGATGCGCCATGCACGACCGTCCCTGTTCCCCCAAACCTCCGTCTCACGATCCTCCGTCATCGACGGCAGATTGCGCAGGGCGCTTGCGTCCCGATCGCTTGAGCCTGAGATCAACTGGCGACCTCTCGCAGACGAGCTATCACATGCTCCGGGTATTTCATGCGGATCGCGATGACGTGTCGAGCACGCTCTCGCTCGTAGCCCACATTGACAAGCCTGGCCACAGCCTCCTCAAAACTATCGTCTGCCTGCCCTTCGGCCGCAGCCGGAGGTGCGACGCCCTCATGCACCGGGCGGCGACCTAGATCGACCCCGAACGACACGCGCCTTTGCCACGGGCCCCGTGGTCTATAGCCTCCTATTTCCAGCGATACTTGGGCTAATGACATGTAGTAGTCCTTAGATGATGTACCTACACACCTGTCCCGTCCAGCATGAAGGGTCTACCGGACAGAAGGACCGTACAACCCTCGCCTCACCCGCCACCAGCGTCGGCGCCACCTCGCAAGACATACAGGCCGCTTCGCTGACCAACCGCTTGGACGCGGGGAGAACGGCTTATGGTCGCTAGGAAAGTCGCGAGCGGATCCTTGCCGCCGACCGAATAGCCCGCCTCGCGCAGAAGTCCATACCAGTGCTTGTAATGCACCGGTTCACCCGGAACATGTCGTTTCGTGAGTACTTGAACGGCTATCTCTTGAAGCCGCTGGCCTCGCAACCGCTCGTCGAGCTGCTCCAAACACATCTGCTGCTCCAACCCCAGCAAACTGGCCAGTGCCACAAGGGCCTGCTCATCGTGCTCAGCCTGAGCCCGAGCGTGATCGGCAAGATCCTGCAATCGCTCTGCACGCTCTCGCAGCTGAGCGATGCTCCCTGCCAAAGCACGGTACTCGGCACGCATCGCCTCGTCAAACTGCGTCTTGTTTTGCTCCAGAGCCAGCACTGGGATCATGCTAGATATCTAGCCGGACGAGATCCTCGTATCTCCGCCGCCACCAACCGAGACACTGCCGACGGCGCCCGCCGGCAGGACCTGAGAGCCCCGATAGGTATACAGCTGCCGGCGTACCGGCGAGCAAGTCGGCGCCCAGCGCTAGGCCACCGAGCTAGCGCGGCGGGGAGGTGTGGAAAAGCTCTTTCTCCCAATGTGCCGGGCGATGAGCGCTCGGCTTACGCAAGATGCAGGAGGCGCATAAGCCACTTTGGAAAGACAGATATGCCACTTGGCACAGTCATCTGCTGTCCTGGCCTATAGGGAATACCGATCTCTTTGTCGCCGACCTTGATGATCGCTTCACGCACCTCTGACTCGCTGTGGTTTTTTCGCAACATAGCTAGTTCAGCGTAGCACCGGCGAAATTCAATGCTCCGATCAGGAGCATGCCAAGGACCAGCCACGCAAGCGCGATCGCTGTAAGGCGATCCTTGAGCCTCAAGGCCCTGTCGTTTTCAAGGGAACGCTTCGTACGATCCGGAGCACTGCCAGGCCGACATCTTGCGGACCTCTCGATGCGTCTTTGTATATAGCGAAGACATCTTCGAGGCCGATGTGTTCAGCGCCGGCGCTGGCGGTCGCGAGCAAGCCGACGATTACGGCTGCGATCGAAGGCAGCAATGCCCACTGCCAATACGGCACGAGAGCCCCTTGGATTGTGAGGATCGTGCTCGTCAGGGCAGTCGCCAGCGCCGCGAGCCCGAGCGCGCTCGCTGTGATGGTTTGGATCGTTGTTCGTAGCGCCCTTACAACTGGGGCAACAAGGTACGTGTGCTGCCGTCGGCGGCTACGAGCACTACAGCGCGGCCTTCGTCGGCGGCCCGGTGGATCTCGAAACCAACCGAAGGCTCGCCCTCGTCGAGGAAGACCGTCTTCTCGGGGTAGGGCGAGCGTTCTTGGATTGCAAGCTCAATCGCCTCGTCCATGACTCGAGCCGCGGGAGACTTGCCGTTGGCGCTCATCGCTTCTGCCATGACTCAATCATAGCCTTGTATCCGCGCTCCATCTCGGCGATCGCGGCGCGCATCCCCTCGCCAAGGGTTCCGTGATGGACGATCTCTGCGGCTTGCTTTCCGCGTGTGGGGCTGATACAGAATCGACACGATCAAACACGCTACGCAACGCTTGGGATGAAATCTTGCGCGAGCGGCCATCCTTCGAGATCGAAGCGTGTCGTGCACCGAACCGCGGTGGATAATTTGGATCGTTGTTCGTACTGACCTTGCCTCCCCCGCCACCCAAAGCCGCTAGGCGCACTCATACCCAGGCAATCATTGGCCGCGACGAGCACCACAGGGCGGCCTTTGTTGGCGGCCGGATCTCGAAACCATCGAAGGCTCGCCCTCGTCGAGTTCGAAAGCCGTCCACAACTTTGGACAGAAGGAAGAGTTAGAACCCCCACGATGAGATGGCCTCAAGGAAAGAAGCAGAGATTTTGTGCCCTACTGGCGGCGCTGACCATGCTCGCGCCTATTGCGTGTATTGGCGCCTCATCTGCCTCGGCAACACCATTGCCGATGCCAATCGCACCCGTCAGCGCGAATGTGCCGATCTCGGCTGGAGGTGGCTGGCTCATCTGGAGTGTCCCCGTCGGAAGGCACTGGGGTCTTGAGGCTTACCATGACGGCGTTGTTGAGGCACTCCCCGTGGCGCCGCGTGCAGCGCCGTTTGATGTGAATGTCGGGACCGATGCGCGGGGAAAGCCCGTGGCGACGTTCTCTCGTTGTACACGTACGCCAGGGGCGCAGAGCATCGGCTCGGGGGCGGTCGGCCAATTGATACCTATGCTCAGTCCTGGCGCCGGCTGTCGCCTGTACGCGCTCAAACTCGCTAGCGGCCGCGAACGGGCGCTCCCCATTCCACACCCCGCACATAGTTCTGACACAACGCCTTCGATGTGGCACGGCGAGGTCGCCTTCGCGCGCATGACGCCTGCCCACGGGGACATCTCAGAAGTCCTGCTGTGGTCTCCGCGACATGCACACGCGTTGCGCTTTCTCGATGGTGGCGAGGTCCCGTCTGGCTGTGCAGGCAAGATCAGATGCCACGGGGAACCGGTCGTAGGGGCGGTCCAGGGGCTGGATCTCGACACGAGCGTGGTGACGTTCCTGTGGTCTATCGAGGCGCCCGGTGTCCTCGGCCACGAGGGTTGGGAAGTGCGCCTCGACAATCTCGCAAGCGGTCAAGACAGCCTGGCGGGCACGGGATTTTTGGGGGAAGCGTGTGTGGGTGGCGGACTGGAACTTGCGCTTCCAGGGACGCCTATCTCGATGGGTGATGGCGCGCTCTTCTCTGAATTCCGGCGGTCCGCCTGCTACCAGCACTTGGCTTCTTTACTCTACAGTTATCGTGCTGGCGCCACCCGTTCAAGCTCCGGTCCACTGTCGGGGAACGTCCTTGGGCTTGCCAAGGACGGCAACAGGTTCTATGGGCTCCTGGCGCTTGTGCCCGCGTCCGAGAGCGATCCTGGCTGCTCCATGACGGCGCCTTGCGAGCTCGAGCAGATCGCTGTGCCTGCGCTTGCCGTGGACAGATTCAAGCCTGAATCGCCGGTCGCGATCTTCGCAGCGCACGCAATCACCACAAGCTCCGCGTCTACTAGAGCCGGAGAAGGCCCTGTCGTGTACCGAATACCTTGGCCGCGATGGTGAGCCAACAGATAACCACTGAACCCCGAGCGTGCCAATCGTGCGCCCATCGACGCTCGTCTCATCAGCGATCTGGGCCTACGAGCTGGGCCTGGGCGAGCGAGAGCACAACATCCAAGAAGATGCCGGACCTCGGCAACGCAACGGATTGGGGCATGTGGAGACATCGCCCACGCCGTAGTCGGCGGTTGGGATGAAATCTTGGCGCGCCCGGCCTCGGGATCAGCGAAGCGTGACTTGCGGCGCATGGCGGTGGATTGTTTGGATCGTTGTTCGTACTGACATTGCCTCCCCCGCCATCGACTACCGGTAGGCACACTCTCACCGCACGGCCGAGCAAAGCTGCTCTCGAGCCAAGTGGCCTGTCACTCAGGAGCGGAAACTCGCGTAGCACACGACAAAATCGCGAACGCCCGCCTGCGCCAGCCCCAAAGAGCAAGACGGATTGTTTGCCGAGGGAAACTCGGCAAAGTGGGCTGTCACCAAAACGTCAAATGAGGGTACAGGGTCTTAGGCTTCCCTATTTGTATGTGTTGGCAGGTCTCTACGAAACAGCAGCACGCTCGATTAGTAGAGTCACCTACTAGGAACACTGAACTGAGTCACGGAAAGGCCCGGGAGCTGTTTTGAGTAGCAGAGAGTGGGCGCACTCTGTCCACCAAGGCTTGCTCCCCATTTTTTATATTCCAGCTGTTAGCGATCTGGGCTGATAGCGAGCCCGAGCCCTTTTGTCAAAGTCCGTATAAGAATCGCCCAGAAATTAACCGGTAATCAATGACATTTTGTCGAGGTTCGACAATCCACCAAGGTAGCAATCGCCGTCAAAGCAGCGGCAGACGATAGTATTTCTAGCCTGCGCCACAGTAGTCTCGGAGGCCTCAAGCCTAGTGCGCCTTCTTTCTTTTGTTCCAGCTTGACGCACCCAGCGATCCAGTAGCTCACAGGCGGCCTGCGGATCGAGACATCCAAGGACCGGTGGGCATGGGGTCAGACGACCTCTACAGCCTTTATAGTCCTGCCTGATGCACGTCTGCACAATCATCACCAAGGCTTGGCTCGCCCACGCTCGAGCCCTATACGAGTCGCTTTGCGTCCATCAACCCGAGAGCAGAATGAGCGTGCTGATCGTCGATTCCGTCGAGGGCTTCCTCGACCCCAAAGACGAGCCTTTCGAGGTTATCTGCCCCCAAGAGCTACATATAGCCGATTTTGAGACCATGGCCGTTCGCTACAGCGCCACCGAGTTGTGCTGTGCTTTGAAGCCGTCAATCCTAAGTCATCTCCTCAGTAAGGAGGAGATAGTCGTCTATCTCGATAGCGACATGCGAATCTATGCTCCGTTCGATGGCTTGACGGAAGCCCTTGAGAAGAACTCCACACTGCTCACCCCACACCTGCTTGATCCGCTCCCAGAAGATGGCCTGCAGCCTGACGAGCTGGCGATTCTCCTCGCCGGCTCCTTCAATCTCGGTTTCGTCGCCGCGCGCGCGACTCCGGCAACCAACGAACTCCTGGACTGGTGGGCTCAGCGCTTGCGTACCAAGGGCTATCTCGACCCCGCCCACGGAATGGTCTTTGACCAGCGCTGGGCGGATCTCATGCCTGGTCTTTTCAACCACGTTGGTATGCTACGCGACCCAGGCTGGAATTTTGGCTACTGGCGTGCGTCAAACAGCGTACTGCGAGACGTAGGCGGCCAAATTCTCGTTGAGGATACGCCGTTGAGGTGCTTCCACTTCACAGGCTTTGACGTCAGCCATCCTGAGCGGTTGAGCAACTATGAGAATCGGGCCTTACTCGATCGTGACGCCGTGCTGCGTGAGCTGTGCAAACAGTTCTCAGAACAACTCTACACATGCGGCCATTCGGAGACGCGTGATTGGCCATATACATATGAGATGATGGCCAGCGGAACGCATTTGACGCCGGAGTTGCGTCAACTGTGGGTTCGCGCCAGCTCCGAAGGAGCAGTTATTGAAACGCCTTTTACCTCGGCAGGCGAGAGTGCATTTCTGGAGTGGCTGGCATCACCGGAACCTGGCAACCGGCACAAGCCCCTGAACAGGTACTTGACCGCCCTGCACAAATCTCGATCGGATCTACAAACATCTTTCCCCGACCCCGATCGCGAAAATTATGATGATTACCTGGAATGGGCTGCCCGTGAGGCGGAATATCACCCACAGGGAATGCTAGCCCTGCTGCAGGAGAGCACACAGAGACCAGCGCGACCCGGTCTATATGACCTCTCCCCCGGTGAGAGCATCGGCGCCAAGCGCGATGAAGTGGTCGTTTGCATACCTGTCTACGGGGCACTAGAGCTATTCGCCGAGGCTTTCACGAGCGTACTCGCACATACTCCTCATTACATTCGCATATTGATAGCCGATGACGCGAGCCCAGACCCCGCAATCGGCTCGTTTCTCACCTCGCTCGAGCACACGTTGGAGCACGAAGTCCTGTATCTACGCCAACCGGAGAACCTGGGTTTCCCGGGCAATGTTAACGCTGCTTTCCTAGTTGCCAACCCAGCTGACGTCATTGTGCTCAACAGTGACTGTGTAGTGGCCGACGGCTGGCTGGAGGGTATGCGTCATGCTGCCTACTCCGATAGTCTCGTGGCAACAGCCACTGCACTCACTAATCATGGCACCATCCTGAGTGTCCCCGAGCGGAACTATCCACAATCCAGCCTACCCCAGGACCAGGATCTCTTACACCTCGCCAGCGCCGTGCGAGCGCAATCGCTAAGACTCTACCCGACGCTCCCGACGGCGATAGGCCATTGCATATATGTGCGGCGCCAGGCTCTCGATCTGGTGGGCGACTTCGACTTGGCATTCTCACCCGGATATGGCGAGGAGGTCGATTTTTCACAGCGCTGTATACTTTCTGGCCTCATACACGTAGCCGCCGACGACGTATTCGTGCTGCACCACGCCAATGGCACTTTTGCCGAGGACGGGAAAAAGCATCCAGCCCAGCAAAGGCATGAGGCTATTATCGATTCACGATATCCGTATTACCAACGAGCCCAGACCGCGTTTGGCAACGAGCAATTCGGACCCCTACCCCGCGCACTTAGCGCCGCTCGTAGGGCCATCAAGGGGATAACTGTCACAATTGACGCCCGTTGTCTTGGTCCGATCATCACAGGTACTCAGGTTCACACACTTGAGCTCATCCGTGCTTTGAACAGGACCAGTGAGGTCTATGTGCGAGTGATTACTCCACCTCAAGTGGGACAAGATGCGATGGAGCAATTGAACACTATGGATCACGTAGAATTGGTGCCGCACCATGCAGTCCACGCTGCGATGGCAAAGACAGATGTGGCGCACCGTCCCTATCAGGTGAGCAGCTCCAACGATCTTCTGGTTCTTCGTTGCGCTGGAGAGCGGCAGGTCATCACCCACCAGGACTTGATCGCGTATCGCAACCCTGGCTATTTCCCAGGATATCCTCAATGGCAGCGCTATCAGCGATTGACCCGCCAAGCCCTCGCCGCGGCCGATGGCGTCGTTTTCTTCTCTAAACACGCGGCCGAGGACTCGCTCAGAGAGGATTTGGTAGACCCAAGCAGGTCTCATGTCGCATATATTGGTGTGGATCATTCCTATTCGGGGATACCTTTGTCAGCGGACCCACCAAGGGGGATAGAGGGACTTGGAGATAGTCCCATGTTGCTTTGCCTGGGAACAGATTTCCGCCATAAGAATCGCGTGTTTGCCCTTCGCCTCTTGGAGGCTTTGCGCGCGAACCACGAATGGAACGGCACAGTTGTGTTCGCTGGCCCTCGTGTGAGTCACGGATCTTCCGCTGGCGAAGAGGCTGCCTTCCTGGCGACTAGACCCGACCTTGCCCGGTCGGTTATAACGCTTCCTGCCGTCAGCGAGAGCGAGAAGGTATGGCTGTTGGAGCGTTCAACCGCTGTCCTTTATCCCACCACCTTCGAGGGCTTTGGATTGATGCCGTTTGAGGCCGCTGCTCATGATCGACCCTGCCTGTTCGCCAGTAATACGGCGCTAGCCGAGACGCTCCCCGCTGAGTTGGCCACAATCGTTCCATGGGATCCGATCGAAAGCGCGAGACGTATCAACAGTCTACTTGGGAGCCCGAGCGCGATGGCCCGACAAATCAGCGGGATTAGGCGAGAGGGATCCAGGTTCACCTGGTCATCAACTGCGGATCAACTTATGAACATCTATCGGGTTGCCGCTCGCTCACCAGCGCGTGACGCCTCTCTGCTGACTATAAAGCTCGACGAAATTGAAACAGAACGTGACGAGGCTGAACGCAAGTACAATGAGCTGTGGGAGGGTATTACGCCCGAGATACGTATGCTGATCGGGATCGACAGCCCATTGACCCCGGAGACACGTCAGTCTTTCACCACGCTAGTTCGTCATTCGAGATTGCATAGAGTAGTCCTAGGCCCAGTTAAGCTCGCCGCTCGCGTTCGTCATAGCCTGGGCAAGGGGGAGGCCCCCGAAGAGCCATTGACGTCGATAGATACTCTTGCACTCCATTTTGCGCCCCCCAACACCAATCACATGCTCGAGCAGCTCGAGCACGCCAACACCAATGTCGAGGAACTCGCGTCCGAGCCCGAGCGAATCCGCTAGACAGGAACCCGATGGGCGTATACTCGCAGTCTATGTATTATCCATAATTGTGACCCCCAATCGATAATGGAACAGATGACCTCCGACCTACCAATACCCCCAGACGAGCTGATCGACCGCGTTGTAAGTGGCTTTTCTAACGAGCAAGCCCAGGAGAACCGAGCATTGTTCCTCCAAACAGGGCAGCGATCGCTGGAAGACCTTGAACGTGCATTGGCAGCCGTCGACAGGTCACTCGCTACACAGAACAGCATTCTTGAGTTTGGCTGCGGTTGTGGACGTATCATGCGCTGGATGGAGGACGTCGGAAGCACAAAAACGCTTGCTGGGACCGACATTGACAAACAAGCGATCAAATGGGCCAGCGAGAACATTTCTTTCGCGAGCTTCGCCGTAAACGACGGACTCCCTCCCACCAATTACGAGGATGGAGAATTCGACCTGATCATCAACCACAGCGTTTTCACCCATCTGGACGAGAGCTACCAAGATCAATGGCTAGCCGAGCTGCAACGGATAACCGCACCGGGCGGTCTGCTCGTATTGAGTACCCACGGCGAGCACGCTTTCCAAACTGCCGAGCAGCAACTTCCGGCAGACTCGCATCAGCGACGCCAGTGGCGCGAGACGCTCGAACGAGACGGCATCCTTTTCATCTCCGATGATGCCTACGTGGGGAGCGCTTTCCCTGATTTCTACCATACCACTTTTCATGCGCCATGGTACTTGTTTGCACATTGGAGCCAGTGGTTTGATGTGCTCGCGGTGCTCCCTCAAAGTAGCCTTGCATTCCAGGATCAAATCGTCCTGCGCCGACCCGATGAGCGTTCCCCAAAGAAAATGCCGCTCGGTCGACGTGCTGAAGTCCCCTCTACTATCCAGACTCAGTCCACCTCAGACCTTACGGACGAGTCGCTAAGCGCAGCGATCGAGAACTCCTTGGCGGCACCAACGCAGGCGAGCCGCTTCGGGAGTCTCGGTTTGACCGCGCGTAAGACAATCTTCAGAGCAGCGCGGCCGATCCTCCACAATCAGCGTCGGATTAATCGCCAGCTAGCAAAGTCCTTGGCCTTGATCGAGGCACGTCAAGAAGAGCGCATGCCCCCTCTCGTTCACGTCGTTTTTCGTCAACAATCAGAACGGATCGATCGGCTCGAACGACAACTCGAGGAAGATCAACGCAGTTGACCCATCTGACTCAACCAACACAGCGATTAGGGACGAGCCAGAAAGTTACCCTCTCTGCCGAGTAGAAGATCTCGTTGAACTCGGCAGTGAGTGGGTCCTACACCATCGAATCCGCATATGCAAGGCCCGCTTCGCTTACAAGCAAGCGATAGATGTCGTCGGGCGTGGTGCCGTAGGCCTCAGCCGATCCATGTCCGCGCTCGAAAAGTGTCGGCGCCGGTGAGAAACTGACCCTCCTTCGCCGGTTGAGATTTGACCCCCCTGGGTGGTGGCGGAGGTGTCCGGGGTATTGGTGAGCCTGGCTCGAGCCTTGTTGTCGAGACCGGGAGAGGGAGCGTGCTGGACGTGGAGCAGTGGGCCGAGCTACGCAGGGAGCACTTCGTTCGTGGGGTCTCGATCAAGGAGTTGATGCGTCGCACGGGGTTGGCGCGCAACACGATCCGTTCGGCGTTGCGCTCAGAGTCCCCGCCGGGGTTTCGTTGTCCTGAGCGGCCGTCGAAGCTTGACCCGTTCAAGGAGGAGATCCACGAGCTGCTTCGCGACGACCCCGCGCTGCCCGGTGTCAGGGTCCGGGAGCTGATCGAGCCGCTCGGCTTCGACGGCGGGAAGTCGATCGTCGATGACTATCTGCGGCAGGTGCGCCCGCTGTTCAAGCGCACCCGCACGCACCAGCGGACCGTCTATCAGCCGGGGGAGATCTGCCAGTGGGATCTGTGGGAGACCTCCAATCCCGTCCCCGTCGGTCACGGCCAAGGCCGCCGGGCGTGGGTCGTCGTGTGCTGTCTTGGGTATTCCCGGGCCGGCGCCGGCGCGCTCATCTTCTCCAAGGAAGCACCGGATGTGTTGTGGGGCATGGGCCGCTGCTTGTGGCAGGTCGGCGCGCTGCCGCGGCTGATGGTGTGGGATCGCGAGGGGTGCATTCACGCCGGACGAGGTCGTCCCACCGATGCTTATGCCGGGTTCTGTGGCCAGCTGAAGCTCGACTGGTATTTCTGCCAGCCGGCGGACCCGCAGGCGAAGGGAGCGGTCGAGCGTTTGCAGGGGTATATGGAGAGCAACTTCGAGCCCGGTCGACAATTCGCGAATCATCTCGATTTCCAGTTCCAGCTCGATGTGTGGTTCGAGAAGGCCAACGCTCGGACCCACAAGACGCTGCGCGCCCGGCCGGTCGACCGGCTCATCGAGGAGCGCCAGGTGATGCGTGAGCTCCCCGACAAAGAGCCCGACATGGACCGCCGGTGGGTGACGCGTGTCTCGCCAGATCCTCACGTTCGTGTCGATACCAACGACTACTCGCTCGACCCGCGTCTCGTGGGACGGCGCGTGGAAGTGAGGGTCTCCCAGCGACAGGTCACGGCGGTGGTGCTCGACACTGGGGACCTGGCTTGCGTGCATGAGCGCAGCTTCGCCAAGAACCGCACCATCACCGAGCTCGAGCACGCCCGGGCGCTCAGAGGGCAACACAACGACACCAAGAGCGAGCTATTCGTTGAGCAGCGCCCGCTCGCCGTCTATGACCGGTTGATCGCGTGAGCGCCACGGCCGAGCTCACGCATCTGTTCCGGGCGATGAAGGCCCCCGCCGCCGCGAGAGCGTTGCCGAAGCTCTGCGAGCGTGCCCGCTCTGAGGAATGGAGCTATGAGCGGTTCACCGAAGCGCTGCTGTCCACCGAGATCGCATCGAGGGACGCCTCCGGCGGGGAGCTACGAATCAAAGCCGCAAGGTTTCCTGCCCGAAAGACGCTCGAGGAGTTCGACTTCACCTTCCAACGCTCGATCAAGAAGCAAGTGATTGAGCATCTCGGCCAGCTCGACTTCTTGCACGGCAAGGAAAACGTGATCCTGCTCGGGCCGCCCGGCACCGGGAAGACCCATTTGGCGATCGCGATCGCTATCCGTGCATGCCTCGCTGGGCAGCGCGTGCTGTTTCGCACCGCCACCGAGTGGGTCGCCCTGCTCGCCGACGCGCAACGCCAAGGCCGCCTCGAGGACGAGCTACGGCGCTTGGAGCGCTACCCGCTGCTGATCTGTGACGAGGTCGGCTATATCCCTTTCGACCCACAAGCAGCGAACCTGATGTTCATGCTCGTCTCCCGCCGCTACGAGCGCGCCAGCTTGATCGTCACCAGCAACAAGCCCTTCAGCGCATGGGGCGAGATCTTTGGCGACGACGCCACCGCCGCAGCGATGATCGACCGGCTCATCCACCACGCCGAGATCCTCTCCCTCAAGGGCGACAGCTACCGCCTCAAGAACCACAACCTCGCAGCCCCACCAGCCACCCCACCCGCCGACTGACCCCGCCCGAGCCCACGCCAGCGGCAGCTCGCTCCACCCCCCTACGGCTCAGCTCCGCGAGCAGCCACCGCACAGGGGGTCAATTCTCAGCCGGCGGCACAGGGTCAATTCTCGATCGGCCTTGACAAAAAGGACCAGCGGCTTGGATCGCTTTAATGTGCGTAGCGCACCTTCGAGCACCTGCTGCTCTGCACCCTCAACGTCGATCTTAATTAGCGAGGACCCATAGTCGACAGGCAGCACCTCGTCGAGTACCTCCAATCGAACAGAAATCTCGTAGAAGGTGTCCGCTTCGGGAAGCGCCCGATAGCGCAGTCCGCTCC
This sequence comes from Solirubrobacteraceae bacterium, assembly GCA_049588415.1. Lineage (GTDB taxonomy): Bacteria > Actinomycetota > Thermoleophilia > Solirubrobacterales > Solirubrobacteraceae > Palsa-744. The sequence continues at coordinate 24,899 of JBAVYU010000048.1, read as the reverse complement.
AGCCCTACGCTTCGCGAAAATGCAAGAAGGTAGCTGAACCGGAGCCGTTTGAGAAGGCTGCACATCTCACTTACACCTCGGGGAAGCGCGCAACCAGTTCGCCATACAACTGAGGAAGCGGGTCATGGACGAGTGATGACCGTGAGGAGCTGCTGCAATCATCTGGGACAAGGATGTCTCCTTTATAAGCACCGATATCAATGCAGTTGGCCATGGGAGCTAGGCCCGCGATCAAGCGGCCCATGCTAGCGTCGTCTCGCCTCTGTCGGATCAACCAAATGTGGCTCACCCAGTTCGGCCTCGTCGATACCATCGAACTCTGGCCTGGCTTTCTCGTGTGGCGCCTCTCTCGAGATCAACGAACGCTCGACTGCAGATAGACGACTGTCCAGGTCCACGAGTGCGTCTAGGATGGAGCGATCTAGCGATGCCTCTCTGCTCGAGTAAGGACGCAGGAGGCGCAGCGCCAATCGTCGGGCAAGCTTACCTAGCAAGCCATACTTGCTCGGCAGGTTATAGTTGTCTTGAGAACGCTCGAGCTCAACTGCCGCAGCAATAGCCTGACTCGGATAGTTTGCATATAAAGAGGTATGAGGTCCAGAATCAGCCTCTAACACTGAACGAAACCTTTCTGATGTGGAACTACGCCTATAAAGGTCACCGTGAGAGCTTTTTGGGTCCCTCTGGCCACCAGCCACGATGGCCGCCGGAATCGGGTCGTCCGAATAGAAGCGTTCGATGGTCTCATGCTCAGCCTCTGCCAATTGTGCCGCCACCTCCGGACGATATATCGCGGGAAAGGCATCGTAGTCGTTGTTATTCTGGGGTGGATAGGCGCGTATGGCTGCCTCAGAAAAGGATTCGCCCCCAAGACGCAGTGCCGTGCAGAGATCATCAATCAAATGCTCGAAGCGCCCGACGAAATCGACCTTTTGTACCGGAGTACCCACGAACTGGGACACGAGTTCACTGACGTAGCCCTCACGGTACTCCAGCACACCCACGATGAACTCGTTGAAGTCATTACTAGCCGCTGCCACATCTAGGCCGTTGTCGCTGCGCCAACCAGTGCGCATCCGATGACCCCAATACGAACGCCACCAGTACAGTGGATGCCTGACAAAGGCAACGCTGAAACGATCTCCAGCCGCCACGTCATCCAGATTGGCGTGACCGTGAGCCGAATACGGTTGATCACCGAGCGCCCCGGGGTAAGTAATTGCCACTCCAGCAGCCTGGATAGCCATCTCAGCCCAAGTACCACCTGTCTTAGGCAGATGGAAGAAGATCATTTTTTCGGTGAGAAAAGTAGCCATAGGCTTCGGCCGTGTGCTCTCAGCGACCTAGAGAAAGGATACTGCTGCCCCCGAACGCCAAGGGCTGACGATGTCAGCCTGAGAAGCCAAGCCGCCAGGCTAAGCCTCGATCACAACGTCGATCAGCCGTCGTGGACACGATAATGCCGAGACGTGGCCAGCTGTGCAGTCCGCCCTAGTACCGTCACGCCGAGTGCCCCAGGACGCGGCCCGCGAGCGAAACAATCCGCGCCATAGCAACTGTCCAAGGCTGACCGCGTCGCCGGCTCAGGCGAGCCATAGCCGAGTCGGCGTCATACAATGACCGCGACGGGCCCGGGCCATAGGCTCCCGTTTCGCTTGCTGCACCCCCACCGAGGGGTCGGGATCTGGTCCGGTTGACCCTGTTGGACACATGCACCTAGAGCATAAACTCATGGCCACGAACCGCGAATGCCAAATAACCTTGATCCCAGCTAATAAGTCGTTCCTGGTTCCGCCTCTTGATATGGGCCGCTCCAGCTCCCATTCGACCCCTGCCTCACCGTCAAGTAAAGTGAATTGCTGGGGCCCTCCGCCAAGGCCCACAGAGTTCCAGCAGAATCAAACGCTATCGACGGTGACGAATACGTTGTACCAGGAGCCTCCACTTGATATGGACCGTACCAGGTACCATTTGAGACCGACTTTTCCGTCACGTACAAAGAGTTGTTCGGGCCCTCGGCAAGGACCCACAAGTCTCCTGCAGAATCAAACCTTATTGATGGTGCCGAATACGTTGTGCCACTCCCATCCTCCTGATACGGACCGCTCCAGCTCCCATTCGACCCTTGCCTGACGGTCAAATACATGGAGTGATTGGGGCCCTCCGCCAAGGCCCACAGAGTTCCAGCAGAATCAAACGCTATCGACGGTGACGAATACGTTGTACCAGGAGCCTCCACTTGATATGGACCGTACCAGGTACCATTAGCACCCTTCTCCGTCACATACAACGAATTGTTTGGACCCTCGGCGAGGACCCACAAATTCCCAGCAGAATCAAACGCAACCGAGGGCGCAGAATAAACCGTTCCAGGAGCCCCAACCTGATATGGACCATACCAGGTACCATTAGCACCCTTCTCCGTCACATACAACGAATTGTTTGGACCCTCGGCGAGGACCCACAAATTCCCAGCAGAGTCAAACGCAACCGAGGGCGCAGAGGGGGCGTTAAATGTTTTGTCGGTTCCTTCGGATGTCCCAGCGCTACTGGTCGCGACAATCCGATAATGGTAAGTAATGCCCGGAGAAAGACCTGCTATAGAACCACTCTCCACAATACTACTAGTGCCCGAGCCTGCATCGTTTTCGGGTGTAGAGGATCCGTATGAGCTGCTTGTCCCATATTCAAAGTGATAATGGGTGTCCAAGCCCTCTGGATTTACAGCGCCTTCCAACGTGGCCCCTTCTTCCAAGATACTCGACGCTGCATTCGTTGAGACGACAGGCGGGGGCTGCGTCAGGAAGCTTCCCGGGTTTCCGTAACTAGTTCCCGTGGGGCTCGTCGCGACGATTCGAAAGTAGTAGGTCGTACCGGCTGCGAGACCGGTAATGGCGGTGCTCTCGGGCACACTACTTGTGCCGGATCCCGCGCTACCTTCACCAGTCGACACTCCGTAGCTCGGAGTCGTCCCATATTCAAAGTGATATTTGGTGCTGAGACCATTCGGGTCCACAGTGCCGTTCAGCGTCGCGTTCGGAGTTTGTATGCCTGACGCCGTGCCCGTGCTCACGCTCGGCGGATTGGGGACCACAGCGCCTTCATTTTCCGGCAGCGTTGCCGGCAGGCATGATCGCGGAACAAAGACCCAGTTGCCTTCGCCGTCTGCGATGCGTGCATCGCGCACCATGACATATTGACCCGTCCCATCAGTGCTGTTGTACTTGGTTGTGTAGCGCCACTTCAATGCAGGGGTTTTTTCACCTGGGCCTAATACGGCATACGCAGGCGCCGTACGTATTGGTTCCGCCTCTACATTACCTGTGCTCCACGGCCTATAATTTGCATACTCGGGACAGGGCACGCTATTTACTACGTAGTAGCCGTCAGTAGTATGAACTTGTTCTTTTTCACCGTTGTATTTCCCCAGGAACTTCGATGTTGCGACTTCGTATTTCCCTTCAGCGACTTCGGCGCAAGCCGTGATCGGTTTGCTTTTCGCGGCTTTGGGTTTGAATAAGTCCTCTTCGATCCAGCCACACCCCTGGAAGTTTCCTCCAATCCATCCGCCAAGCGAGTAGTCGCCTTCGGGTTCTTTATCGTTGTGAAGCCGACGGACGACGGCTTCCAGTATTGATCCTTTCGGGCAATTGCCGATAACCCAATCGAATGCGCCGTTTTGTAGGTTTGAATATTTAGCGGTGCATTCGTAGTCTTCGTTTTCGGCACTGATGAGCGGTTTTACTTCACCAGGCGAGGATTTCAAGACGGGAGAGACTTCACGAAGTTCACCCATGGTTTCAACGTCAGCGCTGGCCACCCCAACCCCGCATACGAGCGCGATCATGGCTGCCAGCATGCCTGCAAACATCGCGCTGCCGCGGCGTTTGTGGCGTGCAAAGGCTCCGGCTCCACCCCTCCTCACACCAGCCCTTGGCGCTCCGTAACTATTCCCGTGCGCTGCCATTTCGTCTCCTCGCCTCGCATACTTCCAGTCCTGTACTGGAAGCTGAGCCACCCGTTATTGCGTGGCGACCGCCCGGACCGCCATCTGAAGTCAGACGCTATTTGGCCCTGATTGAGATGTCTATCCCCTGAAACAGGGGATCTTTCGGGTAACTATGGTGAGTGACTACAGAAGCCGCCAAGGAATTTAAATGTCTAGACCAGTTAGCCAGCCTGGATCGCCAGGTACCGGCATTCCGATCAGCTCGCGCTTGCTTTGGACGTTCAGCTTGCGGCGGATACTTGCCACATGCGTGTTGACCGTTTCGACGCTGATCTGAAGAGTGCGCGCGATTTCCGGATTGGACCGACCTCTGCTGAGATGAGCAAGCACTTCCGTCTCACGCGGCGTCAAGGTGGATGCATTGCTCGGATAGCGTCGCTCGAGTCTGTTTCCATCGGAGGCCACAAACACGCGCTCACCTGAAGAGGTGAGGTGAATGGCGGCAAGTATTTCTGTGGCGGAGACGCTCCGCGCAAGGCAAGTCGCGCCCGACGTGAGCAGACGCAGGCCGTAGGAGTGCGAAGGGTTGTGCGCGAGGACTATGACCCCGGTCGCCGGGTGGGCGGACCTGAGCCGCGCCAGCGCGAGCGGCTCCTCGCTCTCGTCGAGCACCGCGACTCGTGGTAAGCGCTGGGCAACCGCATGCTCCAGTTCTGTGTATTGAAGGTCGCTGGCCAGGACCTCAACGCCGGGGTCCTCCCTCAGCACATGAGCTAGACCGAACCTCGTCAGGGGGTCGAGCTGGCCGACCACTACCGTTACCGTGGCCTCTTTAGTCATGTACCGGTTGATGTAAAGATCTGAAAATCGACATCGATATCTGCCAGTCCGCGCCGACCACGTCGCGGAGAGTGGCGTGACTCTATAGGAGCCAGCCCGCAAAATGATGGCGAGATCGCGAGTCTTGGAACTATTCTAATGAAGCGAACAGAAGGGGCCGTAGCGCAGCTGCTCAAAAGTCCCTTTCGGTCGCGCAAAGATTGGCTTGACGCCGTCACAACGTAGTCGCGCGTTGAGGCTCTGCGAAATCACCGAGACCACCGAAACGGAGGCCGAACGATGGCTGCGCCCGCAAGGCTCGAGCCACGCGCCCTGCGCCGACCGCCCCACCGATACCCTTCCCTCGATGCCCCAACCGTCCGTCACTGGCTCCGAGCCGATCGTCGTGCAGGAGCTCTCCAAGACCTTCAAGGTTCCTGAGGAGCGCACGCACACGCTCAAGGAGCGCGCCCTGCACCCCCTGCGCCGCTCCTCCCACCAATCGTTCTCGGCGTTGAAAGACATCTCCTTCGCGGTCGGCCGCGGTGAGTTCTTCGGCATCGCTGGGCGCAACGGGTCCGGCAAGAGCACGCTCCTGAAGTGCTTGGCCGGGATCTACGGCGTGGACCAGGGCAAGATCTGGATGAGCGGACGCCTGTCGCCTTTCATAGAGCTGGGCGTCGGCTTCAACCCGGACCTGGCCGCGCGCGACAATGTGGTGCTCAACGGGATCATGATGGGACTCTCTCCACGCGAAGCCCGAGCCCGTTACGACGCCGTGATCGACTTCGCCGAGCTGCGCGAGTTCGAGGAGCTCAAGCTCAAGAACTACTCCTCGGGCATGCACGTCAGACTCGCCTTCTCGGTCGCGATCCAGGTTGACGCCGACATCCTGCTCGTCGATGAGGTCCTGGCTGTCGGCGATGCCTCCTTCCAGCAGAAGTGCTTCGACGTGTTCAACAAGATGCGCGACAGCGGCCGCACGATCGTGTTCGTGACGCACGACATGGGCTCGCTCAATCGCTTCTGCCACCGCGCCTTGTTGCTCGAGAAGGGCGAGCTGGTCCACCTCGGCGAGCCCCACGAGGTAGCCGACCGCTACCTGGAGATCAATTTCGGGCGCGACCCCGAGGCGGCCGCCAAGCGCGTGGAGGAAGGCAGGGGCGGCGACGGCGAGGCGCGCATCGTCGAGGCCTGGGTCGAGGACGAGAATGGCGAGCGCTCGACCACTCTGGGCCAAGGTCAGCGCATCACCGTCAAGGCGCTCGTCAACTTCCTGGTCGACGTCGAAGATCCCGCCGCCGGCCTGTACATCCTCAACGAGGACCACGTCGCGATCATGGTCGCCACCAGCTCCACCGAGCACGAGCGCTCCGGACACTTCAAAGCGGGCGAAAGCGCCCTGTTCTCCTTCTCCTTTGAGAACGTGCTCGGCCCACGCCGCTACAACCCCCTCTTCACGCTCGCCCACCGCGGCAGCGGTCTTGATCTGATGGACCGCTTCGAGGGCGCCTTCTCGTTCGTCGTCACCGGTCCCGAAGCCACCGGCGGTCTTGTCGATCTGCCAGTCGAGGTTGGCATCGAGCGCAGCGCGGCGGCGAGCGCCCAAGAGCTCACGTTGTGATCCTTCTTTAGGGCTTCCTCCTCCGCCGATCGATGGGAGCGCCCGGATTGTCTCGCCACCCGTGGGTAGCATGAGGCTCATGCCCGCAATTCGTGAGATCGCCGCCCTCGACCTCGTCGAATTGACCGAAGCCGCGGAAGGAGCCCCTGCCGGTTCTCGCGGGGGAGTTCTGGAGCTGCGCGACCGGACCGTGGCGATGGTGGAGATCACGACGATGCCGTTGGAACCGATCCTAAACAGGATCGTGTTTGTCCCGCTCTCCAAGTTGCGCCGCGTCGGCTGAGATCCAACACTCTGGGGGCCCAGCGCGGGCTTTGTTGAACCCAGCGGGTATTTTGTAGAACTTCCAGCGGTGAAATATCGAACTTCCAGCAGGCAGCTTGTCGAACCGCTGGATGAGCCCGTCCATCCCGGGACTCGCTCAGAGCCGAAAGCGGGCCTCTACCGACCGGGCAGCCGATACCCTGCGCGCATGCAATTCGAACGCTTCTCGAGGATCCACCCATGAGCACCGAGCTGGCCACGGCCGAGCCCGCCGTCCCCTACGAGGGGCTGGGGCGCCCGATCAAGGGGCCGCGGGCGCTGACCGACGACTGGGCGCGTTTTTGGCACCTCACGTACAACATCGCGCGCAACGAATTCAAGCTGAAGTTCTTCGGCTCGGCGCTCGGCTCTGTCTGGCAGGTGATGCGCCCGCTGCTGCTGTTCGGCGTGCTGTACGTGTTCTTCGTCGTGATCTCCAAAGTCGGCGGCGGCGACAAGCCCGGAGAAGCCTTCTACGGCGTGCAGCTGCTCGGCTCGATCATCCTGTTCGGCTTCTTCGGCGAAGCCACAAGCGGCGCTGTGCGCAGCGTGGTGGACCGCGAGAACCTGGTGCGCAAGATCCAGTTCCCGCGCCTGGTGATCCCGCTCTCGATCACCCTGCTCGCCCTCTTCAACCTCGCGATGAACCTCGTCGTTGTGCTGATCTTCGCGCTGATCTCCGGCGTGACGCCGATGCTCAGCTGGATCGAGCTACCGCTGATCCTGACGATGCTGATCATCTTCTCGACCGGTATCGCGATGTGGTTGGCGGCGATGTTCGTCAAATTCCGCGACATCCAGCCGATCTGGGAAGTCTTCTCGCAGATCCTCTTCTACGCATCCCCCCTGATCATCCCCGCCGAATCGGTGCGCGAAAAGCTGGGGGGCGGCGAATTCCACCACATCCTGTGGCACGTCTACCTGCTCAACCCCCTGGTCGCCGTCCTCCAGCAGTTCCGCCACGCGATGGTCAACCACGCAACGCTCTCCGCCGGTCAGCTGTACGGCGGCTGGATCTACCTGCTGGAGCCGCTGGGGATCGTCGCGCTGACGCTCGCGATTGGCTTCTGGGTGTTCAACCGCTCGGCGCCGTCGGTCGCGGAGAATCTGTAAGGGCGGCGGCCTGCTCGAGCGCTCGACCCTTGCGCCACATTGCCTAGAAAGAGAAATCTGTAACTTCCGATAACAGCGCCAAGGCGAAGATCAAGAATACGCTGAATCAATCGCAACAAGCATGGACGTGGTTCGGGAATGCCGGTCGACGCCTTAACCTGTCGCATCCTCGTCTTCATCGTCCGGCTCTTGGAGAGTCTCGGGTGCGAGCACTTCGACCTTGATCCGCGCTAGCGCCTCCTGCATTCGATGGTCGTAAGTCGCCACCGCCGCGAGTTCGCGCCCGAGGTTCAGAGCACTTGCGACGTGGATGGCGTCGAGTGCGCCGACGTGAACCGGGCTTACATCGCGTGCCTTCGCAACGATGTCTACGCTCAATGGCACAATCGCAGCCGATGCGAGAACGCCTTGCAACACTACGCTGCCATCGATCACAGCATCTGGACGTTCCTCGCGAGCACGCGCTATTGCTCTGGGCAGCTCAACTTCGGTGACGACGCTCGTCGCGAGCTTGTTCCATTGCAGCAACTCGGTCTCGACCGCTTCGGACTCGGCCTCGCGGACGAGGAGCTTCAATAGTGCTGAGGTGTCTACATAGAGGATGCCTGAGCGGGGCTCGGGCCGCTCAGAGTCTGCCATGCCCGCCGGGTGATTCCTCACCGCGCGCGGCAAGGAGCGCCTTCGTGCCAGCGTCCGTGATCGGCCCCGTAAGAGGACCACGTTCGGCGAGCACGTCGCCAAGCGATCGCGTAGCTGGTCGCAGGCTCGCGACGCCTTGATGTGACCCGCGCACCGAAAGTGAGCTTGCTTGTGTCTCACTGCGTCGTGGCTTGGCCATATCTAGATCTTACCGCCTAGATTCAAGCTTGTTTGCCGGTCAGCGCGGCGGCCTGCTCGGGCGTGCGGGGAGCAGGCTCGGGCGCGCGACCCTCGCGCCTGTCACGACCCAAGCGTGTCCACACCACCGCCAAGCGCACCAGCCGCTGCCAGGAGCCCATCTGCTCATTTAGGCCGAGGTAGCGCACAGGCTTGGTGGCGATCATGTTCATCGACACTCCCCCCCACACGTGGTTCAGCCACGCCAGGTAAATCCGGCGCGCGAAGCCGTATGAGCGCATGGCAAAGCCCAGCCGCAGACCCAGCGCCCGCAAGCGTCCCATCTCGGGCGGAATTGTCGGCTCGGCGTCGCCGAAAAACGAGCGGTAGTGGGGCTCGGCCACTTCGGTCAACAGACCCGCGCGCGTGGCCTCCCAGCGGTAGCGCAGCGCCCAGTGAGCGTGCTCGTAGCCCTCGTACTCCTGCACCGCCTCGTCGTGCACCCCGTCCGGGTCGCGCACAGTCTTCAAAGTCTCGTTGACCATCAACAGGCGCCCGCCGGGACGCAAGACCCTGAAGATCTCTGAGAACGTGCGCCGCAAGCTGTCCTTGTCGTTGTGGTGGAGCACCTGGCAGCAGTACACGTAGTCCACGCTGTTCGACGCCAAAGGCATCGCGTCCATCGAAGCGAGCACCCGCTCGAAGAAGACGCCGTCTTCGATGAACCAGTCGGCGGTGTATAGACCCTGCAGCTCGACCGTCGCTATGTCCAGGGCGATCGCGTGCAAGCCGCGCTGGGCAAAGTGGTTGGAGGCCCAGCACGTGTTCGAGCCCACATCCACGATCGTCTGGCCGGGCTGGAAGGGGATCGTGGTGAGCAGCTGGTGCATCGAGCGCGCCTGCACGTACCAGTAGCCGTGTTCGAGGTCGGGCAGCTTGCGCATCAACTCACGGTCCCAGCCGCCGCCGGCCATCTTCGCCGCGAAACGCTCCAGGCCGGCGGCCTCGGCGAGGATGTGGGCGGGCGGCTCATACAAGAGCTCCGGCACGCCGCGGTGCAGCGCGAACATTGTCGCGCAGGCCGCGCAACGCAGCGAACCTTCGCGTACCTCGTGGGCGTCGCTCTGCTGCGCATCCAGCTCCAACGTGCCGTCGCGCCCACAGGCAGGACAGCGCAGCTGCTGAGCGAAGTCGGGCTTCATGATCCTCCAAACGGCGAGTTACGCCGCAGCCACTCCGCCAAGAACGGATCGATGATCTTCCAGTGGCCTTCGCTTTTGCGTTCAACGAGTCCACGGCGAGCGAGACGAGGCATCGCTGCCTTTGCGGTGGTGTGAGCCCCTAGGCCATAACGACTTGCCAAGGCGGTGCTCGTGAGACCCTGGTCGGGGTGATCGGCCAGCAGGTATAGCGCCTTGCGCTCAGTTACCTCTGCTTCCTCACCGTTTGCCAGTGTCTCCTCGATTACGGCGAAGTCAGCCTGTTGGTCGTCCATCAGCTCCTCGAAGGCCCTTTGAACGTCCTCCACTTCAAGTGGGCGACGAGCTCCCTGTCTCCAGGTCGCCCAAGCCAGCTGTTGCGTGCGCTTGGGGTGAGCTTCGCTGAGACTCAGCAAGTAGTCGAGCGCCCGCTCGCTCGGCGCGCGTCCAGTGGCTTCGAACTGAAAGGCCAGGAACTCGCGAAACTCACTGCGACTGATCGACGGAAGTCGAGCCTTGAAGGCTTGGTTGAAGAGCGGCTCACGGCTGTTGTTGAGCATCATCTCCAGGTACTCCCTGATCGAGCCGGTGAGGAGAAGCGAGACATTTCCCACGCCCTGGCTCACGAGCGCCGAGCCAATGATCGCCAGAGGTTCTCCCGGACAGCGGTTCAAGCGCTGGAACTCGTCGAAGCACACCACCACGTGGCCCGCCAGCCGTGGCAGTGTACGTAGCTGAGCGTGAAGCATCTCGGCGGCTTCCTCGGCCTGACGGGATCCGCGGCGTACCGTCCCCTTGACCACCTTCAAGTCGAACCCGATCTCGCGTTCCATCACCTCCAGCTCACGCGCGGCCGCCCGCCGCACAGCATGCAACCGGTGCTCTTTGAGCCCGTCGTTGACGCATGAGATAAACGCCGGGATGCTCAGCGCCCGCTTCAGGTTGATGCGGACCATCGTGTAGGACGGCGCATCGGGCTCCTGTTCGAGCTCCAGCTCTCGCTCGAGGACCGTCAGAAATGTCGACTTGCCTGTATCCCGCGAGCCAAAGATCGCCACATTGGTCTGGGCCTTGAGCATCAAAGCCACATCGCGACCGAAATCGTCCATACCGACGATCTTCGCCGGGTCCTCCAACGGGCGATCCCAGACAAAGGGGTTCATTGCCATGACCAAAAGTGTAGCGAACCACAGAGATAAACTAGTGTGATGGACTAGTCAATGATAGTTGTTCAAGCTAGTTTGATGACCCACAGGAAGTGCTTTACTAGCACGTAGGACTAGGCAAATCTAGTCTGTCGTACTAGTTATTGTCGCGGGACAACACGCTTGGAGGGCGCGGCGATATCCGCCAAGCGCCCTGCTCGCTCGTCCACCACCTCGACGATGCGCTCCAGCACAGGCGCATCCCAGCCTTCCCGCCTTAGCTCCGCACAGGCCGCGCGTGCTGCTAAGGGCGCATCCGCGGCCATCGAGCGCAGCCGGCGTCGCGCGGGTGCTCCACCGAGCTGTGCGTCGGCCAGCAGCCTGTCGAGGTGGCGAGCGCGAAGGTACTCCGGTCGGTACTCACCACCGATCTGCATCGCCATCTTGCGCGACATCTCCCGCGTCTTGCCATAGGCGACCGTGCTGAGTACGTCGTAGGCGGGCGCCAGACCGGCCTGTGGGCTACCGGGTAGATAGAGCAGTGAATAGTTCTTGGCGTGCGCATCGTGGTTGCCTACCAGGAAGCTCAAAGCGACATACCCAAGCAGGCGGGGAGCATCGCGGGCCGGCACCGCCACGGCTCGCCGTAGCAGCGCAAAGGCACCGAGCAGGCCGGGCCCACCCTCGCTCTCGTACTTGCGCCCCGTTGGGACGCCGAGTGCCTGACAAAAGTCCTCCTGGTGCAAGCGTCGAATGCCGCCGTCGGCGTGTTCGCGGTCATAGCGCTCAACAAACAGGAACTCCCGACCTGCGGCGCGGTGGGGCCGGGCACGCACGACCTCGACGCCAAGGAGCCTGCCGATCTGTAGACAAACAGCCTCGTTCAACACTGTGCCGTCGAGGCGGGCAATCGGCGTCTTGAGGATGTGAGTCGACGGAGTACCACCCCGCGTGAGCCCCACCCGACCCTGCTGGTCGAGCAGCACCGGCAACTTGTCCTGAGCGCCCGCGAGCGACAAGCGGTACTCGCCATCCTGGTCCGCGTGCATCGGACGCCTTGGCAGCTCGTCCACAAGCTCACCGAGGCGATCTTCGTCAAGCCATTCGACGTCGCCGCCCTGCCACGGCTCTTGACCGGGCGACGGCAGGGTGACCGCCCCGGCCGTATCGCCGGCAAGCGCCCGTAGCAGCTCAAAGTCGTTCCCTCGGCTTATGCCCAACCGGCGGGCGAGCAGCGCTCGCGGCTCTCCCTCGGGGAGCAAGCCACCGAAGAACGCGGTAACCGCTTCGCGATCGAGCTTACCTTCGAGCGGCAGGGACTGTGACAGTGGCGGCATGCCGGCGGCAATCCAGCTTTCGTCGTAGCTGAACTCGAGACCATGCGCGTCGTCGATGAGCTCGCCGGCGCGTCTGTCGAAGCAGAAGACTTCAAGCCGGCGACTGCTCATGCGGGTCCTCCATGACTAGATCGACACCCAGTGAGGCCGCCACTCGCAGCGCCTCCCCGATCTGCGCCGTGGCCTTGCCCCGCTCAAGCTCGCTCACGAACCTCACTCCCACTCCGGCGCCAAAGGCGACGTCCTCCAGCCGCAGGCCGCGTGCTCGACGGGCGGCACGCAGCGCGGCTCCGAACGCCTGCGAATCTGGGGTGGGATAGCGTATCATTGTCCCGCTCGGGACAATATCATCTTTGAATTTGCCGAATGTAGTTCGTATTGTCCCGAGCGGGACAATACGCCCTTCGAAAGGTTCTCATGGGCGCCATTATCCCGTACGGGACTACGTGGCAGCCTGGTCGGGCACCACATCCGTGGCGGAGACCGTCTCGCGCGGACGTGCCGCCTCCTCCAGAAACGCCTCCAAAGCGTCGATGCGCAGCTCCCAGGCGTACTCCTGGGCCTTGGCCACACCAGCGCGCCCGACCCGCTCCCTCAGCTCGGGATATCCCAAGAAGCGTGCCAAAGCCGCGCTTACGGCCTCCTTGGTGGCGTCTGGCATCAGGCAGTTGACGCCGTCCTCACAGAAGTCGCGGTTGCCGTGGGCGTCGGTGCACACGACTGCGCCGCCGGTCGCCATCGACTCCAGCGCAGGCAGGCAGAAGCCCTCGTGGGTGGAGGTCTGGATGAAGACGGTGGCCTGGCTGAACAGCTCCCCGACCTCCTCGTCGGTCGGCGACTCGATATAGCGCATGCCCGCGTCGGTGGCCAGCTCGGGCTCGATCCCGAACATGCACAGCTCGGGTCTCGGCTCGGGCAAGGCCCGCCACGCCTCGATCGTGAGCGGCAGGTTCTTCAAAGGGTTGGTCCGCCCCAAGGCCAGGACCATGTCCTCGCGCCGAGGCACCTCGGGGCGCTCCCTGAAGCACTCCAAGTCGATCCCGGGCGGGATCAGGATCGCGTCGAGGCCCAGCTCGCGCAGGCGCTCGCGGTTCCAACCGGAGATCGTCATGTAGGTGAACTCGGGCCTATAGGAGTCGATCACGGCGTGGCGCACCGACTCGTCATCGGGGTAGTAGCTGGTCTCGATGTCCTGCACGAAGTAGACCGGGATACCTTTCACCACACTGGCGCGCCACACGGGCATCGCCGTGTTCCACCAGGTGGCGACCTTGATCGCGTCCACGTCGGCCAAGTCGGCGATCAGTTCGTCATAGAACTCGTAGCAGTACACGGGCACCTTCAACTCGAACCACTCGGGGTGCTCCCCGAGCGTGTACAAAGCCACCTCGTGTCCGCGCTCGGCCAGGCGGTTGAGGTGCTCGAAGATGTCCCGGTGCCCACCGCCCACGCCGGTGCCCTCGGTCACATAGACGACCCTCAGCTTGCCCTCGGGGGTGCGGACATCGCGCGCGTCGAAGAAAGGCCCCCACAGCTCCCAGAAGACGCGCTGGGACTCGCGCTCGCGCTCGCCCACATCGGTGCCCCTGGTGACCGACTCGTAGTGGATGAGAGAAGCGCCCGGGAAGTAGATGACCCGCATCCCGGCCTGCCAGGCGCGCAAGCACCAGTCGACGTCCTCGTAGGCCATCGGGTAGCGCTCGTCCAGCAGGCCGATCTTGTCGATCGCGGATCTGCGCACATACATACAAGCGCCGGTCACCGCCAACACCGGTCCAGGCAGCGCGGCGGGTCCCCAGTCGGAGGGCTTGAAGCGGTAGCGGTGATCGAACCACTCCGGCGCACCCAGGTTGCGGGCGGTGCCGGCGAACTGGATGCGCCCGTCGGGATAGAGCAGGCGAGCGCCCACGATCGCCACGTCGTCCTCTTGGGAGGCCGCGTATTGCAGACAGGCAAGCCAGCCGGGCCGGGCCTCCATGTCGGAGTTGAGCACGACCACGTCGCGGCTCTGATCGACGGCGCGCAGACCGCGGTTGACGTTGGCGGCAAAGCCTTCGTTGTGCTCACCCGCGACGACCTCGATCCACTCGATCGCTTTCAGCGCCGCGAGGTGCTCGGGCCCGGAGGCATCGTCGGCGACGACGATCTGAACCATGCCGCGGGGCACGGTGCGGTGGATGCTCGCCACCAGAGTCGCGACGTGCTCGGCGTCGCGGTAGCTCGGAATCACCACGCCAACCGGTTCGCCGTGCTCCCCATACCAAGCCAAGGCACGCCGGTACAGGTCATGGCCCATGCGCGAGCGCAACGCCAAGCGGTGGCGCAGCGGCGTGAAGCGCAAAGGGAAGCTGAGCACCCGAAACAGCAGGGTGCGCCAGCCGAGATAGTGGTAGGTCAGATAGATGCGCCTGCGCAGGCCGGCCAACGGGCCTTTGAACTCGCCATCCAGCGCGCTCTGGGCGATCGTCTCGGCGCGAGCAATCGGCGGACGCCCCGGCCTGGAAGCGTTCTCATCAACCGTGCGGGGAGACGCGGAATTGGGTTCGTGCTCGTCGTTCACGTCGCGCATCTTGCCTGGTTGTGGCGCATGTGCGTACGTAGGCCTTGCCTGCGCCGACAATGCGCCATGATCGAGACGGTTCTCATCAGGAGTTGAGAACCCAGCTTACGAACGGCGCCGGTACGGCCCATACGTCACCGGTGGTATCGAGCAGGCCCCTTGTGGCCAGTACACCGGCGCCAAAGGCGGCGCGCAAAGTCAACGACTCTCGCTTCCAGCCAGAGTCGACGTACTTGCCGTCGAAGCCCGAGCTGCCAAAGCCGGGACCGCAGAAGTCCACCTCCTTGCTGCTGGTCCTCTGATACATCACATCGCTGAAGTGCGCGTAGCTACCGGGCCGTTCGCGCTCCAAGCTTCTGAGCAACTCAAGGCCCAGCTGTTGCTCGACGATCGCCGATGCGTCGACTTCGGCGATCCTCTCTCCGCTGCGAATCGACGCGAGACGAGCCATCAGGGGATCGACGAAGTAATACTTAGATCGGGCCGAGAGCTTCGGGCCGTTGCCCTCGCGCTGATGACAGGGCCACGCCAGGTAGGCGAAGATCAGGTCCTGTAGGCGTGCCTTGGCAGTATGAGGACTGTCGACGCCCATATCCTCGCGCAACGACTCGACTGAAAGCGGCGTTGTCAGGCTGCGGGTCAAGCGTGCGAGCATCGCCTGGACCTGCGCAGGCGTAGTCGCCGCACCGCGCATGGCCTCGCCCGCGGTGACATCCCACAGCGCACGGGTGAAGTCCTCCTGCACCTCCCCGTGAGTCATCTGGTCGCTGACTGCGCGAGGGAATCCACCGACTCGCAAATAAAGCTCCCATGTGGACAACAGCTCATCGAGCCACGGGAGCAGCTCTGTGAAGATCGCGTCGACTTCCGCCGACATGAAGTCACGGATCCTCACTGGCTCTGGCTGGGGCAATCCATCGAGGCCCATCGCCCGCGCGAATCCGCGAAAGCTCATGGGCAGCAGCAGACGATCTGGTTGGACGGCTCGGCCCAACCTGCCGGCCAGCTGCTTCTGAGCGTCGGCAAGGTCACGCGCCGATGAACCGGTAAGGACGACGCAGTCATCGCCAAACGCCGTATTGTCACGAAGCCACTTGACCGCCTCGGGCCAGTCCGGCACGCTGGTGACCTCGTCCAGAAACCAATAGCGGGGCCCCTCCAGTCCACGCGTGAGCACCTCACGGCCGGCTTTTACCAAGCGCTGCAGATCGCCCGAATCGAGCTCATCACATGCGAAGTAGACGATGCTGCGGGGTGAGATCCCACGCCGAATCAGCTGTGAGATCGCTCGCTTGAGCTCGAGGCTCTTGCCAACCCGGCGTGGACCACGCAACACATATAGACCATCGGGCGCGATATCGGCCAGAGGTTGGGGCTCGTAGTCCAGATCCGTTGCCGCGAGAGCGCGCAGATCGCGGTCGTCGCGCTCCCACTGCGGATTGCGCCACCACGCGTTGCCGCCTGCCATTGCGCGGGTCAGTCGAGCTTCGTTCATGGTTGGGATAAAAGCATCGAATGCAGATGAACTATAGCTTTTCTGCAATCCAATGCAAAAAAAGTATAGATTTTCTGCAATGAAACGCCGATAAGGTGTACTTAGTACCGATCTGCCTGCGTGTCTGCATGGAGTTCATGACGGTCGTCCGCCGCTCTTAGCGGTTAGTCGTCCGAGGTTCGCCGAGCGTGTCTAGCCGCAGCGGAGCAAAACCCGCTCGCCCCTCCAGCGAGAGCCACCTCCTTGCCCACGACGGAAGAGATCCAGCACGCGAGCCGAGCAGGGCTCCGGCCAAGCGCACCACATGGTGACGTGTCAACGCCGCGACCTGTGCGGACGCGCCTGCCGAACCATCGGCGCGGGCCGCGCGCCGCGCCGCGCCGATCTCTCCGCGCAGCTTGCGCGCCACGTGCAGCGGCGACGCGGACTCCTTGAAGCCGTAGACCTCGCGCAGGCCGCGCCACTCGTCAAAGCAGCGACGCAACTGCTCTGAGGTGGAGTACTCGTGGGAATGCTTCACCGCGGCGCCTGGCACGTAGGCCTTTGCGTAGCCGGCGCGCAGCATGTCGATCGCCAGGACCCGGTCCTCGGCGTAGGCGACTTCGCGAAACGGGACCCGCTCCCACGCGGCGCGAGAAAGGCAGGCGTTGGCGTCGGTGAAGAAGCCTCTACGCCCGATCAGCCCGGCGACCGGTAGGGAGCGCTCGACCTCAGCCAGGCGCTCGACGCGAGGCAGACCATCGGGGGCGAGCGAGGCAAACCAACACTCCAATTCGACCCTCACTTCCGGCGAGGCGCTGGGCCGGGGTCGGTAGGGGCCGTAGACGAGGCCCACGTCCTCGGCCAACTCGAAGCCGCCGAGCAAGCGCTCGAGCCACCGCTCGTCGGCCGGCTCGGCATCTTGGGTGAGCAGCGCGACATGCTCCCCGCGAGCCTCCCGCACGAGCAGGTTGCGAGTCCCCCCATGGGAGAACTCGCCCGGCTCAATCTCGAGCACACGAGCCCCATGCGCGCGCGCCAGGCCAACCGAATCGTCGCGCGAGCCGGAGTCACACACAAGCAACTCGTGCTCGACGCTCTGGCGCTTCAGCGCCTCAAGGACCCCGGCGAACAGGGTCCCACCGTCGCGCACCGGGATCGCCACGGTCACGCTCACCCGCGCACGACCTCCACCCAGTCGGCTTCCTTGCCGCACAGGCTGTGCCACTTCGACAGGGGCACAGCCACCATCCGCTCGGGCGCCTCGCCCTGGAGAGCAACCGCGCCAAGCGTCCCTACCGCCCATTCGCCGGGCCCCAGATGGGCGCGCCCACCGGTCTTCTCGACTTCCACGAAGTGCCGGCCGGCGGCCAGCCGTACCGTCGCCGCCTGCAGCCACTGCCCAGGCGTATTCGAGCCCGACACGCTTCCCACCGCATGCTTGTCTACCAAGACTTGCAGAGGCCGTGGAAAGTCGCCTTGCACCCACACGCGGTAGTCGCCCGGGCGCGCAACGGTGAGTTCTCCTTCAAGCCGCCCGGGTCCAGCGGTGAACACCGCACCGGCCTGCCCGGTTGCCGGCGGCCAGTCGGCCGGACGCTTTGGATCGGGTAGAGGTTCGTAGGAGACCAGCACAGGCGGCTTGGCCACCATCAGGCCGGCTCCACGCGGGGCTTGGGCGACCATCGCGCCCAACTTCGTACAGTCCACCGGGATCGTCGGGCTGTAGACCCCTTGCAAGGGCAGGTGGGCGAACACTTCGGGCTTTGCCATCCGTTCCCACCCCAGGTAATAGGCGTTCTCATAGACAAGCTTGTAGTTGGCAGGCGGGCGGCTTGCCGCGGGCGAGCGACGCGTCACGATGATCGGATATTTCTCGACGAACGAGAGCAGCTCTTCGTCGAGGTCGAAATAGTGCCCGTAGAAGTAGGTCGGAAAGCGCAATTCGACCTGCTGCGGAGTGAGCGCCTCGAACGGCACGCTGATCTTGGCCGCGCGCGCGAAGTACTTGGCGTACTCCTCGAACTCGTTCCACAGGACCAGGCCCCGTCCGGAGAAATGGTCGCCCACCTGCTGAATCGCTTCCATGCGCGCTGTCGGCGCCACACGATCATGGTTGTAGGCCAGCAGGTCGGAGGTCAGAATCGCCAGCGTCGCACCCATCGCCAAAACCAGCCCGAGCGTGCCCCAACGTCGTCCGCCCATCCGCCTGCCCGCTCTATCCGAGCTGTGCGCGCCCTCCGCGCCGACCCCGGAGAGCGCGCCAGGCCACGCGCCGAGACACAGCAGCCCGGCTATCCCGGCGAGCACCACCAGGGGGCTGCACATCGCCAAGAGCTTGCCCTGCGCGTAAGGGCTCACGCGCGGAAACACGACCAGCAGCACGAGCCCAACCATGCCCACCATCGCCGGGACTGCAACCGCGCGCCGCCGCAAAGCCCACGCCACGCAGGGCACGATCGCCAGCAGGATCGCCACGGTCGCGATGCTCGTCAAGAGCCCCTCACGATGCGAGGCGATCGCCGCCCGGTATTCGCCGGAGAGCCACACACCGCTGAGCTGGCTGAGCGGCAACGGGCGCAGCAACTGACCCAACTGGATCGGGACCGCGGCCGTGCCGCCGGCGCTCTGCCCGGTGGAGGCCACCCCGAAGAACGTCTTGAAGGAGAGCAGCGACGGGATCGCCAACAATCCGGCCAAGCCCAGGCCGACGAGCAGCGGCCCGACCCAAGACCGGCTCGGGCGCGAGTGACGCACGAACAGCAATCCCAACCCCAAGAAGAGCGCAAGCGCGCCCAGAAAGGGAACAGCGACGGCGTTGTAGGCGGCCATCGCGGCGGCCGCCACGAACGCCATCAACACCGCTCCGGCATAGGCGCGACCCAACTCGATCGCTTCGCGACCCAAGGCCACCCCGATACAAAGGATCGCGAGCAGGCCGATCTCCTTGATGTTGCCTTGCATCGCGTACTGGTAGGTGAGGTTGGCCGCCATCGCCGCGAACGCCGCGAACGCCGCTCTGCGCGCGTTCAGCAAACCGCGCGTCACCGTTGCCAGCGCGAGCGCCCCGAGCGCCGCCAAGCTCGCAAGGAAGCCCTGATAGAGCACCGCCACTTCGGTGCCCGTCAACCCGCTGATCGTGCCCAGCAACGACTGTGTGCCGAGCGGGTAGCCGGTATTCAAATAGGAGTTCAGAAACTGCTGGGCGCTGGTCAACGGGATGTTGCCTAGCGTCAGGCCGTAACCCTTGATGTGACTCGCCAAGAGCATCTCGAAGCCGGAGTCGTTGACGAAGTTGTAGCCGACCCAGGTCCAGTGGCCGTAGGCGATCACGGGCAGCATGTAGAGCACATAGACGGCCAAGGCGGCCACGCCCGGCCAACCAGGATTCAGGCGCGCACGCAGTCCATCCTTGGCGAAGACGAATCCGGCCAGCGCGACCGCGACCAGCAGCCCGATCGCGAGCGCGTCGCCGGCACCGGCCGCGTAGCCGGGATAGATCAAGGCCAGTGCCACACACAATCCCAGCGCCGTCACCAGCGCGTTTGTGAGGCGCACCCTCAACGCGCGCTCGAGCGCCAAGCCGCAGCCCAGGCACACCACCCACATGGCCACGGGCGCCCCCAGAAGGGCCATCAAGTCGTTACGCACAGCTTTTGGCTACGCGCCGCGACGCAACCCGAGAATGCTCAACAAGAACGAGGAGAAGAAGATTTGGATGCCCACGATGATCAAAGTCGCGGCCACCACGGCCATGTGTTCGTCTGCGAGCGAGCCCAGGCCGTGGGAGATCCACGTGCCCACAATGACTCCACCGAGGATCAGCCCCATCAGCACGACCAAACCCCCGAGCATCAACCCGTGCTCGAGCCTGAAGCGCGCGCGCATCCGGTCAAACCAGGGATCGCGCTCGCCCATGTAATACGTGCCATACGCATGCGCGCACAGACCGAGCGCGAGCACCTGCGTGCCGACCACCATCAGCAGGGCTCCTCCGATCAGCGCGTGAATGCCCCAGGAACGCCCAAAGAAATCCAACCCTCCGCCGACGAGCGCCACGATCAAAGTGCCGACCCCGGCAAGCACCGTGCCCGGCACGATGAACAGGTGCGTCGGGCTGTGCACAAGCAGAAAGCGCAGATGGCGCCATCCATCACTGAAGCTCGACAGCTTCGACTCGCCGCCGCGCGGGTGGTATTCGATCGGAAACTCGGCGATCCGCAGTTTCTCCTTGGAGGCGCGAATCACCATCTCCGAGGCGAACTCCATGCCCGTGGTGCGGAGGTCGAGTCGCGGCAGCACGTCGGTGCGCAAGGCCCGCATGCCGCAGTGAGCGTCGTTGACTCCAGTGCGGAAGAACAAGTTGAGCAGCCCCGTCAGGATCGGGTTGCCGACGTAGCGGTGCAGCCACGGCATCGCCCCAGGCTGGATGTTGTCCATGCGGTCGCCCATAACCAGCTCCGCGCCGGCGTCCAGCTCGGCCACGAAACGGGGAATCTCGTTGAAGTCATAGGTCAGGTCGGCGTCGGCCATCACTATGTAGCGGCCCCTGGCGGCCGCGAACCCCGCCAGGTAGGCGCTGCCGTAGCCACGGCGTGGTTCGGACACCACGCGGGCTCCGGCCGCCGCCGCAAGCGCCGCGGAGTCGTCTTCGGAGGCGTTGTCCACGACCAGGACTTCGCCCTCGATGCCCTCCTTGTCGAGCACCTCAAGAGCGGTCTTGACGCACAGCTCGATGTTCTCGGCCTCGTTCAGGCACGGGATCACGACCGACACCAGCGTCGATCGAGAATCGTGAGTGGCCTCGGGAACGGCGGGCCTTGTCTTCTGTACGGTACTCATCGTTTTGGTCTTCCCGCGCCGTGCTCCGGGGTTTGGGTGCTCCAGTCTCGGCCTTCGAGCGCTTGAACCCCCGGTAGACCGAAAAGTGGCGCGCCACCATCGGTAAACAAGCGCGCTTTGCGTCTTCCGATGCTACCGGACAGACCGGAAGCGCCGAACGGTAGGCAAGGCACCCATCGAGTTATAAGTCTACAACTTGCAAACTTATGGTTTTGCAAATTGTAAGCTTGCTACCGTCCGTTTCTGCAGCCCTTTCGACTATCGCGATCCGTCCTTGTTCGCCGACGGTATGAGCGTCACACAAAGCTGCAGCGCTACGGGGTCCTGGGCGGAACTGCTCAGCTCCATCTTCGAGCAGGTGTGCCGAGATTGGGCCGGACGCTACAGCGCCGACCCCCCGCTGGCCGACGCCGAGGAGATCGGCGCCTACTGGACGCGTACCCATGACGTCGAGGTCGATCTGATCGCACGCGATCGTAAAGGCGTGCTGGCGGTGGGGTCGTGCAAGTGGTCGGAGCGAGCCGACTCGCACGACTTCGATCGTCTGCTCGAGCTCCGCGGGCGAATCCGCGGCGCCGGCGGCGCGATGCCATACGTCTTTGCACGCGATTTCCATCCCACGCTCCTGCGACGCGCCGAGCGCGAGCCCGTCCGCCTCGTCTCCGCGGATGAGCTCTTCTCCGACGCAGCGCATGCCGCATAGAGCTGCGAGTCTCCCCGAGCGATGCGCATTTGCCTGATCTATGACTGCCTGTTTCCGTATACCGTCGGCGGAGCCGAGCGCTGGTATCGCAACCTGGCCGAGCGCCTGGTCGAGGAGGGCCACGAGGTCACCTATCTGACGCTGCGCCAGTGGGAGCGCGGGGAGCCTTTGGACATCGACCCACGCATTCGCGTCGTCGTCGCCGGCCCGCGCATGGCTCTCTATACCGGCCCGCGCCGGCGCATCCTGCCTCCGCTCGTGTTCGGTGCCGGCGTGCTTTGGCATCTGCTGCGCCACGGCCGCTCATACGAGGTCGTGCACACCTGCGCCTTTCCCTACTTCTCGCTACTCGCGGCCGCCGCGGCGCGGCCGCTTGGGCGCTACGGTCTCCTCGTCGACTGGTTTGAGGTGTGGTCGCGCCAGTACTGGCGCTCCTATCTCGGCGGCGCCGGCGGGCGTGTGGGAGAGCTGGTGCAACGGGCGTGCGCGCGGGTTCCCCAACGAGCGTTCTGCTTTTCCGAGCTGCACGCCCGGCGCCTGCGCGAGCTCGACCTGCGCGGGCCGATCACGGTGCTGCGGGGCCTCTATGCGGGTGACAAAAAAGCGCCCTCCCCCCTGCGAGCGGGGGGGCCGGCGCCGTTTGAGGCCGGCGCAGTCGAGGCTGAAGCCGGCATAGCCATGACCGCCCCCCAGCCCGCAAGCCAAACCGACCCATTCGTGCTGTTCGCCGGACGCCTGATCCCCGAGAAGCGAGTCACCGTCGGCGTGGCCGCCGTAGCCCACGCGGCGCGGCGGATCGAGGGCTTGCACGGCGTCTTCTATGGCGACGGCCCCGAACGCGACGCGCTGCACGCAGCCATCGCCGAACACGACGCAAGCGCCTTCATCTCGGCCTCCGGCTTCGCCGAGAGCGAGCAGGTGGAGGCCGATATGAGCCGCGCCCTGTGCGTCCTGTTGCCTTCCGAGCGAGAGGGCTACGGCATGGTGGTGGTCGAGGCCTCCGCTCATGCCACCCCGGCCGTGGTGGTCGCCGCGCCCGACAACGCGGCCGTCGAGCTGGTCGAGGAGGGCGTCAACGGCGTGATCGCCTCGAGCGCCGACCCCGAAGCGATCGCCGATGCGATCGTGCACGTGCACGAGGCGGGCATCGCTATGCGCGAGAGCACGGCCCGCTGGTTTGCGCAGAATGCCGAGCAGCTGTCGTTGGAGGGGTCGTTGCGCGTGGTGCTCGACAGCTACGCGCTCAACGCTCGCCCATAGCTCTCGAGCGTCAGTCGGGCCGTGCGCTCCCACGTGAACTGGCGAGCGCGCTCCAGGCCACGCGCGCGCAGACGCTCGATCTCCTCACGGTCACGATCGCTCTCCGAGAGCAAACGCTCGAGCGCCGCGGCGATCGCATGCTCGTCGTGAGGGTCGAACAGCAACGCCGCCTCGCCCACGACCTCCGGCAGCGAGGACGCATTGGAGCATGCAACCGGCACGCCGCGAGCCATCGCCTCGAGCACGGGCAAACCGAACCCCTCGTACAGCGAGGGGTAGACGAACGCCTGCGCCACCTGCCACAGGCCCTCGAACTCCTCACCGCTCAGCCAATCCAGGAAGCGCACGTCTTGCTCTACTCCTGCGGCGAGCGCTCGCTCGCGCAGCGCCGCCTCGTGCTCGGTGGGATAGCCCGGCAACACCAGCAAGGGACGGCGCTCCGCCGGGATCAGCGCAAGCGCGCCGATCAGCGCGAGCAGGTTCTTGTGCGGGCGCTTGGCCGACAGGCTGAGCGCCACAGGACGCTCGCCCAGGCCCAAGCGCTCGCGCAGCTCCCGCTCCGGCAAAGGCACGCTGCGCACCACCGTGCCGATCCCCAACGGCACCACGTCGATGCGCTCGGCGGGAGCGCCCAGCAACTCGACCAGGTCGCGCTGAGTGCTTTGCGAGTCGACGATCACGCGGTCGGAGCGGCGCACCGCGAGAGGGACGAGCACGCGCATGCCCAGGTCTCGAATGCCCGCATGGGCCTGCGGAAAGCGCGCGTAGATCAGGTCGTGGACAGTCGTCACGCGACGAAAACGACCCCAAGCGGGGGCGGTGCTCGCGAGGCTGTGCACCAAGTCGACGCCTGCTCTCGCCGCCAAGCGCGGCAAGAGTAGTTGCTCGCCACGCACCCATTGCACGCGATTGCGGGCGTTCACGGGCACCGTCACAGCAGGCAGCAGCTCGCCCCAAGGACCGTCCTTGGCGGCGGCCGCCTCACGGTTGACGAACGCCGTGAAGCGCATCTCCGGTGCGGCTCCCAGCAGCGCCGGAATCAGCTCGCGCGCCGCCACCTCCATGCCCCCGGTCTCGCCGGGAACCAGGAAGATCAAGTTGAGGCCGACGTGGACGGGCTTGCGTCCGGCGTGAGCGGGCTTGGCGGGGTCCACGGACGTGCAAGGTTATCCGCGAGCCCCGCGCTGACATCGGTCGGCGAGGCGCCGGCACGGGCCGCGACATGCCGGCATCGGCCGCGACACGCGGGGAGCGACCCGGCTGCCGCTACGATGGCCACCCCTGGCGCTCGCAATCGACATCGTGATCCCGACCTCGGGACGCTACGACCTGACTGCGGAATGCCTGTCGCATCTGGCAGGACAGACCCGGGCGCACACAGCGATCGTGTCCGACAACGGCGGTGGCCAGGAAACCGTGGAGCGCACGGCGCGCGAGTGGCCCGCGGTGCGGCTGATCCGCTCTGAGCGCCGGCTGAGCTTCGCGGCCGCTTGCAACCGCGGCACGCAGGCCGGGAAAGGCGACGTGGTCGTGCTGCTCAACAACGACGTGTACTGCCGCCCCGACTGGCTCGAGCGCCTCGTCGCGCCGTTGGAAGCCGAGCCGAAGACAGGCTCGGTCGCGTGCCTGCTCGTACAGCCCGGCGAGCAGTTGATCGACAGCGTCGGACTATCCGCGGACCCCACGCTCGCCGGCTTTCCCCGCCTGGCCGGCCTGCCCGCAACCCGGGCCGCCGAGGAGCGACCAGCGCTGGTC
>JBAVYU010000047.1:0-2168 GCA_049588415.1 Solirubrobacteraceae bacterium | reverse complement strand
AGGGAGCTGTCCCGGGAAGACATGCTCCTCGCGCTGCCAACGGAGCATCATCTCGTCAAGCGCACGGCTTCGGGTGACAACGCGCCGGTGCCGCTGCGCGCGCTGGCGGGCGAGCGGCTGATCCTGGTGCGCCGCCATGCTGCTCCGGGCATGTATGCCAATGTCATCGAGGCCTGTCACAAGGCTGGCTTCGAACCGCTCGTCATCGCCGAGGTGGAGCAGATGCTGATCAGCATCAATCTGGTCGCCGCCGGGGTGGGCATCTCTCTCGTCCCCGCGTCGCTCCGCGAGGTCCGGCCGGAGGGCATCGCCTATTGTCCGATATCGGTCGCGCCATCGCTTGTCGCGCCATTGACCCTCGTCTCCAGACGCGGCGAGAGCCGTCCGATCGTCATCGATTTCATTGAACTCTGCGGCAGCCATGAAGCGCTCAAACCGCGCCGCACCAGGTCAGCAAGAGCACTCTCCACCCGTTCGAAATCGAAAAGCCGCTAGCGACTATTCCAGCGCTACACGAACCGCCGCTCGCGCGGGCTTTGGCCGTTTGATGGCCATCCTTCCGATATGTTTTAGATATGGATTTCGCGGTCAGGACATATTTTACAATGGTCGTCACGCGTGACTAAAACCGCGTTTGGGACACGTCCGCAGTTCGGGATGCCGACCAAAAGAACAAACAACAATCAGAGAACGATGTGATGAGCGTTTGAGCCGCTTATCAACGATGGCGTTTTGGGGGGAGTCATGACCGACAATTCGATCCAGCTCGATTCCGGCGGCTCAATCCTCTTCGTGGGCAACAGCTATACGTTCGGCCGCGTCGATCCGGTCATGAGCTACAATTCCGACCACGTGCGGGACCTGACGGCGCCGGTACCCGGCACCACGTTCGCGAATACGACCGGTTCCAATCCGTACGAGCCGCATCCCTGGGGCGGCGTTCCCGGTCTCTTCGAGGCCTTCGCCGAGCAGTCAGGCCTCCAGCTCGACGTCGCCATCTCGGCCCGCAACGCCGCGACGCTGCAGGGTCAATACCTCAACAGCAATCCTGCCGGCTGGGACTTGCGCGGCAATGTCGCGAGCCAGGCCTGGGACGTCGTGGTGCTCCAGGACAACAGCACCCAGCCGCTGCCCTCGGGCGCCGGCACCATCACCTTCGCTGCGGGTTCCTCGACAGCGACGCTGACCATCGATCCGACGCCCGACACGACGATGGAAACCGACGAGACGATCGGCATCCAGGTCACGGCCAACTCCGCCTATCGCACGAGTTCGGGAGTCGTCACCGGAACCATCCTGAACGACGATCCGACCGGCCCGGTCGTCAATCCTGCGCTCCCGACGGTCACGCTCGTCGCTTCCCCCGGTGCAGTGCTGGAGGACAGTGGGCAGAGTCTCGTCTACACCTTCACCCGCACCGGTCCCACGACGTCGCCGCTGACCATCAATTTCGGCGCCGACCGCGACGGCAGCACGGCGCCCTCGGTCGCCAATGGCGGCGACTTCCTGCAAAGCACCCCTTTCACCAACAGCTTCGTGGCAAACACCGGCCAGGTCGCCACCAGCTCCATCAGCTTCACGAGCAAAACCGGCTCCGTCACCATTCCAGCTGGCGCCACCAGCGTGAGTTTTACGCTCACTCCGAGGGCGGACACCACGGTGGAGAACGATGAATCCATTCACCTGACGCTCAGCACAAACGCCAACTACAATGTCGGCACGCAGGGCGCCGTCACCGCCACCATTCTCAATGACGACTTCGCACCCGGCACCAACACCTCGCTGCCGAACATCTCGCTCAGCCTCGCCTCTTCAGCGGTTTTCGAGGACGGCTCCGGGAACCTGATCTACCAGTTCACGCGGACCGGCTCGAACACGGCGCCTTTGACCGTCAATTTCAGCGTTTCGGGAACGGCAACCTTGCCGGGGAACGACTTCACCGTCAGCGGCGCAAACAGTTTCACGACGCCCGGCGCAGCCGATCCGGACCTGCAAGCCTTCAACACCTACGCCGTGAAATTAGCGCAGTACGCGACGACGGGCGCAGCCGACCCCGCCAACAACGTTCCGGCCAACCCCCACGCGGATGACGCGACCCAGGTCTTCCTATACGAGACATGGGCGCGGCCGAACATGATTACGGGTGCGGTCGTCGCGAACACCGATGA
>JBAVYU010000046.1:0-34185 GCA_049588415.1 Solirubrobacteraceae bacterium | reverse complement strand
GGGAGGGGCCGGCGCCGGCGGCGGTTTCGTCACGGCCGGCGTGTCCGCCTTGGCGACCAAGGCCGTCGCCGGCTTGGCCGTCGCCGCGATCGTGACCGCCAGCACCGTCGAGGCCGACCACGCGGTCACCCCCGCCCGCCACCACCATCACGCGGCAACCCTCGCCTCGGTCGCACCCACCGGTCAGAGCAGCGCACCAGTGGTGACCCACTCGGTTTCCCAGCCCGTGAGCGTGTCCGCATCGCTCGCCACCGGCGCCGGTCTCGCCACGACCCACAGGCGCCGTCTCCTCAAGAAGACCAAGCCGGCCGGCCCGCCAAGCGATCCCACCAGCCTTCCCGACACAACCTCCGTCGCCACCACGCCCACCCCGGCGCCGCTTCCGCCCAAGCCGGTCTCCCAGCCGGTGACCGAGGTCACAACCGAGTCCACCCAGCTGCCCTCCACTCAAACGCCGGCCACGCCCGCCACCCCGGTGGAAACGACAACGGCGCCGACCACCACCACAGCCGCCCCACCGGCGCCGCCGACCGAAACGACTCCGGTCGAAACGACGACCGCAACCACACCCCCGCCCCCCACGCCGGCCCCCAGCGAAGACTCCACGACCGTAAAGATCGTGACCCAGCCGACGACACCCACTTCGGCAGGCAGCGACACCGACCCGGGGGGCACCCCGGCGCCGACCCAGCCGGACCCGGGCAAGTAGCCCCCGCCGAGCGACCGCCCGGCTTACCCGAACGAGAAGCTCTTCAAAGGCACTTCAAGCACGCCCGAACTGGCCACCGGCTCGGACACGGTCACCGGTTCAGCGGTCAGCATCTCGACCACCACCCCGTCGCGCGCGCCCAGCCTTTCGGGCAACAGCATCACGTCGCGCCCGTGCATCGGACGCCCCCGAATTGAAGCGCCATAGAGCACCTCATAGCCGCCAAGGGTAGAGCTGATACGAGTCTTGCCCTCCCCTTCGAAGCGGAAATCAGCGAAGCGGTGGGTCAGTTTCTGCACGTAAGCGGCTGCCGCCACGGGCAAAGCTCCGCTCACACCGCCCTTGTAGACGCCCAGATGCAAGGGAGCCACCGCATAGGAGTCCTGTAGACGGCCGCCCGATTCGCGTGTCACCTTGACGTATCCACCAGGGTCCGGAGTGGTCCTGTAGAGACCCTTGTACTTGAAGCTGAAAGGCACAGGCGCCCCATGCGAGTAAGAGGCGTCGAGCAGATTCAAAGCCACGTACCCGACCAGTGCCAGGACCGCAACACCCGCCCCGACCGCCAAGGCCCGCCAGAGCGGTCGCGCCGCATGCCAGCGCGGGGCCAGCAAGGTGCCCAAAGTCGGACCGTACTGAGGCTTAAGCGGAACCGAAGCCATCAGCGCTCGCTCGCCCCACCGTCAACGCGGATCGCGCCCGCGCACTCACTCACCAGCCACTCGATCATGCCCTGATGGCTCCTTACTCGCCGATTGAGAACAGGGACTCCAGGTCATGCCTGGAGAACGCCGCGAAGGCCACCATCGTCTGCGTACGCCCGACTCCGGGGAGCCTGCCGATCCCATCGGTCACGACATCGGCCAACTGCTCGTGATCAGGAACCCGCACAATCGCGATGAAGTCCCATTGGCCGGTCACCGAATAGGCCTCGGCGACCCCCTCTACATCCGCCAAGTCCCCGCCCAAGGTCGACAAAGCATCCCGCTCGGCCTCGATCAGGACCACGGCATGGGTCATGGTCATGGCGAGAAGGACTCGCCCGGCGCCAACACGACGACCTCGGAGACGCCTTGGGACTCCACCTCGGCCTTGAAGGCCTGCGCGTCGGTCTCGATCGGGGGGAAGGTGTCGTAGTGGCAGGGAACGATTTGCTTGGCACCGATCAAGCGCGCCGCCTCGACCGCATCGTGGCGGTCCATCGTGTAGTGGCCCCCGATGCACATCAAGGCCACGTCGATCGTCCCCGCTTGTTTGGAGATCAGGCCCAAATCGGAGAACAGGGCAGTATCGCCGAGGTGGTAGATCGTCTTTCCTCCGATCTCCACGATCAAGCCGGCGGGCGTGTTGACGGTCCCCTTTGGCGTAGTGGAGGTATGCCAGGCGGGCACCAGCTTGGCCGAGCCCCACTCCAAAGCGACAGTGCCCCCAATGTTGGGGTCATGCACGTTCTCCAGCCCGTCTTCGCCAAGCTCGTTGGCGATCTCCACGATCGCCACGACATCCGCGCCGCTGCGCTTGGCGATGGCCACTGTGTCCCCAATGTGGTCTGCATGACCGTGCGTCAACAGGATCGCGTCCGGCTTCAGCTCCTCGGGAGAGGCGGCCGCCTTCGGGTTGCCGGTCAGAAAGGGGTCGATCAATACCGACGTATCGCCGTCAATCAACTCGAATGCGGCGTGGCCGAGAAAGCGGATCTCCATGTTCAAGGCTCCTCTGTCGGAATTGTTCGGGGCGGTCCAATCATAGGCCGCTCAAACTGACCTCGCGCGACTCAAGCCAAGGCCGAACACCAATCCAAGCAAGCCACCCACCACACCCGCCAGCCAGCTCACCTCGGGGCGGGCGTAGGGCATTGCCAACAAGACCACCGCGATCGCGCCGGTCCCGAGCAGATCGCCCTCGTAGTACTCGCCCGCACGGGCCGACATCATGCTTGGGGCGGCCCACGCCGCCAGTAGAGCCAAGGCGCCCGCGTTGGCACCGGTCACGATCGGAAGCGCATAGACCGCCTCGGCGGCAAGGCCGCCGGTGACTCCCGCCGCGAAGAACAGGGCCAAGACCACGAAAGGTCCGTGGCGACGCTCCAACAGGCCTCCGAACAGAGCAACGGCGAGCAGCGTCGAGAACATGAACAGGCCGGCCGAGAAGCCCCGCCCGTAAACGAACTGGGTCGTCAACAAGCGCCACCAGTCCCCTTTCAGGGGCCCCGCCAAGATCAGCTTCTCGATTTTGAGATAGTCGCCCTGCGTGGCGATCCACACGCAACAGGAGGCCACCACCAAGGCGATCGTGACATAGGGCGGCGTGTCCGAGCGAAGTCCCGCGATCTCGCCGCTGCGCAAGCGCCCCAAAGACCGGCGCCGGAACAGCCCTGTGCGCGGTTTGCCGAGGCGGTCACGGGGTAGCTTTGGAGCACGCCTGCGCAACCGATGACCGCAGTAAGGACACTCGGTTATGTAGGGGCTGACCTCGGAGCCGCACTTCTTGCAGACCACGAACAGATCGGCGCTTGAGGTCATCGGTCTATTCTAAGGGCCTATCTCGGTCGACCCGTAAGGTCGGCTCAGGCACCGACGCCAAAGGAAACCGATCGATGCAACTCGGCTACGAGAAGAAGCTCTACATACTGGCCTTCGACCACAGAGGCTCCTTCCAAAAGAAGTTCTTCGGGATCGAGGGCGAGCCCGACCCTGAACAGACCGCGATGATCGCCGACGCCAAGCACCTCATCTTCGAGGGCATGCAGCGCGCGGTCGCCGAAGGAGCGGACGCGTCTGTCACCGGCGTGCTCGTCGACGAGCAGTTCGGCGGCAGCGTCCCCGAGGAAGCCAAGGCCCAAGGCCTCAAGCTGGCGATGCCGGCGGAGCGCTCGGGTCAGAACATGTTCGACTTCCAGTACGGAGACGATTTCGGCGAGCACATCGAGAGCTTCGACCCCGACTTCACGAAGGTCTTGGTGCGCTACAACCCCGACGGCGACCTCGCCGAAAACAAGGAGCAGCTGGGCAAGCTCAAGCGCCTCTCCGATTGGCTTCACTCCAAGCAGCGCAAGTTCTTGTTCGAGCTCTTGGTGCCGGCCGAGACCGCCCAGCTGCAGAGCGTTGAAGGCAGCACCGAGCGCTACGACTCCGAGCTGCGCCCCGACTTGATGAAGCGCACGATCGCCGAGATCCAAGACGCCGGCATCGAGGTGGACATCTGGAAGATCGAGGGCGTCGACGAGCGCGCCGACTGCGAGATGCTTGCCGCCCAGGCCCGCACCGGCGGGCGCGATGGCGTGGTCTGCGTCGTCTTGGGCCGCGGCGCCGACGACGCCAAGGTCGACCACTGGCTGGAGCAAGCCGCGCCCGTGGATGGCTTCGTGGGCTTCGCGATCGGACGCTCGATCTGGTGGAACCCCCTCAAGGAATACATAGACGGCAAGATCGAACGCTCCACCGGAGCGCAGCAGATCGCCGCCAACTACCTGCGTTTCGTCGAGGTCTACAAGCGTGCCGAGGGCAAGGCACCGGTGGGTTGAGCCTATGCGGATGAGGCAGAGCATCAATGAGATTGAGCAGGCTTTCGCCCGCGAGATCTCGATGGAGCGCCGGCGGCGCGCCTCGCTGAGGCGTACCGCCGAGCAGCGCGCCATCAAGCGCGACATGGACAAGCGTCACAAACGCGGTTCGGTCCGCTTCGTGCTGCTCGTGCTCACTTTGATCTTGACGGCCGTGATCGTGACGGTCGTGATGTTCCGAACGCTCTACCTGCTGCTCGGCTGAGAGCGCCCGTGCCGGGAACCACGCTCATGGCGGCCGGCTCCCCAGCCCCGGCCGGGCAAGCCGGCGCGGATCAGGCGGCTAAGCCTCCGCGGATCAGGC
Organism: Solirubrobacteraceae bacterium; assembly: GCA_049588415.1. Lineage (GTDB taxonomy): Bacteria > Actinomycetota > Thermoleophilia > Solirubrobacterales > Solirubrobacteraceae > Palsa-744. The sequence goes on along the minus strand of JBAVYU010000046.1, from coordinate 29,610 downwards.
TAAGCCTCGCCGAGCTTGCCCAAGGCATCGTCCACTTCGACGCGGATGACCTCGCTCGCAGCCTCGGCGTTCTGGTCCTGGTCGCGCTGGATCTCCACATAGATCTCCGTACGAAAGACCGGGATGTCATGCGGGGCGTGGATGCCGATACGAACCTTCTCGCCTACCACCGACAGCACCGACACCTCGATGTCGTCGCCAATCATGATGCTCTGGTTGGGCTTACGCGTCAAAACCAGCATCGCTGTGCACCCTTCTCGTTGGCCATGGACTTATGGCGAAGTCGCCCCCGGCCCCGCCACAGAGCAAGCATAGTGTTCTCCCTCACTGAACGCGAGCCCGCTCCCAAATGCTCGACTGGGCCCATCCTAGATTTTGCGTAGTCCACAATGGTCGATCGATCTGGAGTGGTTCGACGCGGGCCGGACGATCATGCGCTAGTCTCCCGAGCCGTTATGGGGTCCATTCATGGCTCGTAGATCACTGCGTCCACATCTGAACCAGATCCGAAGCTGGGTCCGGCAAGGTCGTACCGACGCTTGGGTCGCTCACCAGCTCGAGGTCACCGTGCAGGAGATCGAGCAGTTCAAGCGCCAAAATGACCTCTCCGGGGAGGAGAGCCCGAGCGAGGGCTCCACCGCGGCGGCGGCCTACCCCGACGAGATCGATCTGCGCGCCGAGGACGACGAGTTGATCGCCGCCGAACTGGAGGCCGCGATGGAGGCCGACCGCGTCAAGGCAGAGGCTGAGGCAGCCGAAGCGGCGGAACGAGCCGCAGCCGGCGAGAGCGAGGAGGACGAGGATGGTGCTCCCGCGCCGTCACGCCGTAGACGCAGCCGTCGTGGACGGCGCTCCTCCACGCGCACCTCGGGGCCCTTGGAGGGCACTTTCGACCACGGCGAAGAGGGTTACGGCCTGTGGCTGGACCCCGCGATCCAGGACAATCCGGTCTACGCCGAGCATTGGGCCGGCCACCGGCCGGTCGAGGTTGTCGTCGAGGAGGACCAGATCGTGATCCGTCGCACCGGCAGCGACGACTAGCTACTCCGCCGGGACCAAGCGCCCGCCCGCGTAGTCGGTAGCCTCGCGCAGATAGCGCGCGAAGGCAGCGTCGATCACCACCGCCGAGTCCCACGCCCAAGGGTCCTCAGGGGCGGCGTCCATCGCGAGCTGCAAGCACCACGAGGTGCCGCGTTCGTAAAGCTCCGCCAGTTCGTCGGCCGTGAAACGCCCACCCAGGCGTTTGCGCAGCTCCGCGACGAGCCTGTCGACGATCTCCTGCAGTCGGGGGCGCCGCTCGGAGGGCGCTCTAGAGAGGCGGCGCTCGCCCTGCTGCCACTGGTATAGGGCGTTGTCGAATCCAGGCACGGGGGCCGAGGCTAGCAGCGTGCCTGAGCGTCCCTCAGTTCGAGGGCAGACCGCTGACGATGTATGCCTGCTCGCCGGGATGGATCATGCCGAGACGGCGAGCGTCAGCCTGTACGGTCGCGGGGCTTGCAAGCGTTGCGTGCTGGTGGCGCAGCGTCCGATTCTGAGCTTCCAAGACACGCGTCTGGGCGGTATCGCGCTTTGACTCACCCCAGGCCGAGAAGAGGCGCAGACCGGCGCTCATATATAGGTAGGCGATCGCCATCATCACGCACAGCATCGCGATGCGACCAACACGATCCCAGCGGACTTGGGCAATCGACATACCATCGCATTCGCCCCCACCGACGAAGCTCCTGCAAGTTCAACGCCGCGGCCCACCTGGGCCGCCGGCGCACGGATCAGAAAGACAAAGCCTGCCTTGCCTCTTAGCTCCTGAACACCGAGCGACCCGGGAACTCCGCGTCTGCTCCTAGTTGCTCCTCGATGCGCAAAAGCTGGTTGTACTTGGCGACTCGGTCTGAGCGAGACGGAGCGCCCGTCTTGATCTGCCCGCACCCGGTGGCAACCGCGAGATCGGCGATGGTCACATCCTCGGTCTCGCCCGAGCGATGGCTCATGACGGCCGTGTAGCCGGCCTCCCGGGCCATCGCGATGGCCGCCAAAGTCTCTGTGAGGGTGCCGATCTGGTTGACCTTGATCAGGATCGAGTTGGCCACGCCCAGCTCGATCCCGTGAGCCAAGCGATCGGTGTTGGTCACAAACAGATCGTCCCCAACCAGCTGCACCTGTGCGCCAACGCGCTCGGTGAGGGTCTTCCAACCGTCCCAGTCCTGCTCGTCCATGCCGTCCTCGATCGACACAATCGGGTAGCGCGCAGCCAGCGTCGCCCAGTAATCGGCCAGCTCGGCGGCGCTGAGCGTGCGACCCTCGTGCTCGAGGACGTAGGCGCCGTCCTCATACAGCTCGCTGGTGGCTGGGTCCAGCGCGATCGCCACGTCCACTCCGGGCCGGTAGCCGGCCGCTTGGATGCCTGCCACGAGCACTTCCAAAGCCTCCTCGTTGGAGGCGAGGTCCGGCGCGAAGCCACCCTCATCGCCGCCTGCGGTAGATAGCCCGCGCGCGTGCAAGGTGCGCTTGAGCGCGTGGAAGACCTCCACCCCCATGCGCAAGCACTCGGAGAAGCTGGAGGCTCCACAAGGCACGACCATGAACTCTTGGAAGTCGACCTTGTTGTCGGCGTGAGCCCCGCCGTTCAAGACATTCATCATCGGCACCGGCAGGACGCGGGCGGCCTCACCGCCCAGGTAGCGCCATAGGGGCATCCCCTCCTCGGCTGCTTGGGCGTGAGCGACGGCCAATGACACCCCCAAGATCGCGTTGGCGCCGAGGCGCGACTTATTTGGGGTGCCATCGAGGGCGATCAAAGCCTTGTCGAGCGCCTCTTGGTCGCTGCCGTCCATGCCGGCCACCGCGCCCGCGATCTCGCCGTTGACGTTGGCAACGGCCTGAGTGACTCCCTTGCCCGACCAGCGCTCGCCGCCGTCGCGCAGCTCGGTCGCCTCGAACTCGCCGGTGGAAGCTCCGGAGGGCACAGCGGCGTGTCCGTGGGCGCCTGAGCGCAGCGATACCTCGACCTCGACCGTGGGGTTACCACGACTGTCGAGAATCTGACGGGAGTGAACTTTCTCGATCTGACTCATCGCTGTGCTCCGCCGCCAGGAACCCGACCCGGCGCCACTGGACCGGCCTACTTGGTGGTGGTGCCCGTGGTGGTCGTCGGCGTGGCGGTGGTCGGCGTGGCAGTGGTCGGCGTAGCCGTACCCGGCGAGGTCGATGTCGCGGGAGCTTTGTAGCCCTTGCAATCCTTGACCGAGTATTCAGTGCGGCATTCGGTGCGACCTTCCCACTTCTTGCGGAAGTTCTTGATGAATTCAGACAGCGACTTCTGCTGCTTTTCGGCCGTGATCTGCTGAGAGATCGTGGACTGCACCTTGGAAAGCGCCTGCTGGCTTCCCGGAATCGTCTTCGTAACTTCGTAGATGTAGTAACCGAAAGGCGTCTTGATCGGGCCGCCGAGCACATTCAACTGAGCTTTGAAGATGGCTTCGTCGAGTGCCTTCTCCTCTTGGCCTTTGACGACTCCAGGCAACGATCCACCGGCTGCCTTGCTGACCGGGTCGATCGACGTGCTCTTGGCAACGCTGGCGAAGCTCTTGCCCGATTCGATTTCTTTCTTGGCCTGTTCGGCCTGCGCCTGAGTCTTGGTCAAGATGATCTTGATGTTGCGCTTTTCGGGCTGGCCGTACTGAGTCTTGTGCTGTTCGAAGTAGCTCTGGATTTCCTTCTGGCTCGGCTTCTTACCGGCTTCCTTGCTCACCTTCTGCTGAATCTTCGAGGAGAGCGAGTTGAGCTTCACGCGCAACAGGAGGTCGGAGACGGTGTAACCGGTGCTGGCCAGGAATTTCTGGAAATCGGCTTCCTTGGGGAACTGCTGGGCCTTGATCTGGTTGAACTGCTTCTTGACTTCGGCATCGGAAACTTTGATGCCGCGTTCTTCAGCCTCCTTGATCACCCAGTTGGCGGAGATCAGATAAGCGAGAACTTGCTGCTTGAGCGCGGTGTATTGCTGTTCGCATTGGCTCTTGAGCGCTGCCGGCGTCGGCTTGGCCTGGCCCTTGGCGGGCTTTGGCGCGGTCGCTTCAAGGTGGGCGATGCAATTTTTGTAGGTGGGCGGGTCTGGAACGACCGCTTTGGGCGCGGTCTGACCGGACGTCGTGGAAGCAGTGCTGGAGCTGGCGGCCACGCTCATCCAGTGGTTGAACGTTTCCATCGTGATCGGCGTGCCATTGACGCTGACCACGGCATTGCCCGGGATGCCGCTGCTGCCGCACGCGGTGAGCGTCACCCCTGTAAGCAAAATGGCGCCCAGCGCCGAAATTTGACCCGATAGTTTGGACACGACGCGGGCACTCTAGCGGAAACATCCCAAGGCGTGCTTAACGAGTTCCTTAAAGGTGGCTAAGTGCCCTTCTGGGAGTCAGCGCGCCTCCTGTCAGGGCCGCACGTTTTGGGGCCGCCTGGACGCTCCCTAAGCCGCCTCGCGCATGACCGCCAAAAGCACATCGGCGGCGCGCACCACGGTTGGGAAGCGCTCAGCGCCCTCCTTGGGAACTCGCACAGAGACCTGCGAGCGACCTGACTCGTACAGGGCCTCGGGCAGCTCCTCGCGCAGGCGCTTGGCGCGCACCGAGTCGAGTTCGATCGGCGTGACCGCGAGCCGGTCTCCCCTGAAACTGACGGCCTGGGCGCCCGCCTGACCGAACTTGATGCGAGCCCGCTGCAAGGCCAGCAGGTTGGCAAGCGGCTCGGGGACCGGGCCGAAGCGGTCCTCGAGCTCCTCGCGCAGCCGTTCCACGTCGGCCACCTCGAAGGCGGAGGCAACGCGGCGGTGCACCTCGATCTTGGCCTGCTCGTAGGGCACGTAGTCGGCCGGCACGTAAGCGTTGACGTTGACGTCCAGGCGCACAGGCTCGGGTAGATCCTGTGCCTGCTCGCCCTCACCCTCGCCCGGTCCGGCCTGGCGAACGGCTTCGTCGAGCATTTGCATATAGAGCTCGAAGCCGAGCGCGGCCACGTGACCGGACTGCTCGTCGCCCAAGAGGTTGCCTGCGCCTCTGATCTCCAGGTCGCGCATCGCCACCTTGAAGCCGGCGCCCAGCTCGGTGTAGTCGGACAGAGCCGACAGGCGCTGGGCTGCATCGGGCGTCAGCGCGGCCGCCGAGTCGTACAGCAGATAGGCATAGGCGCGTTCGCGGCTACGTCCCACGCGGCCCCTGATCTGGTAGAGCTGGGCCAAGCCGAAGGCGTCGGCGTGCTCCACGATCAAAGTGTTGGCCTGGGGAATGTCGATGCCGGACTCGATGATCGAAGTGCACACGAGCACGTCGGCACCGCCCTGCAGGTAGTCCATCATGACCGCCTCCAGCTCGCCCTCGCCCATCTGGCCATGAGCCACAGCGAAGCGCACTCCTGGACACAGGGCACGCAGGCGCTCGGCCGTCTCTTCGATCGACTCGACCCGGTTGTGCATGAAGAAGGCCTGCCCTCCGCGCCCGTGCTCGCGCAAGATCGCGCGCTTGACCAGCTCCTCCTCGTACTCGCCCACATACGTCTTGACCGGTCGCCGACCCTCGGGCGGCGTCTCTATCACCGAGATCTCGCGTAGGCCTGCCAAGGACATCTGCAAGGTGCGCGGGATCGGTGTGGCGGACATCGCGATCACGTCCACCTTCAGCTTGAGCTGGCGCAAGAGCTCCTTCTGCTTGACCCCGAAGCGCTGCTCCTCGTCCACGATCAAGAGCCCCAAGTCCTTGGCGCGCACGTCGCGCGAGAGCACCCTGTGGGTGCCGATCAGGATGTCCACGGCGCCGCTTGAGAAGCCCGCGAGCGCGACCTTCTGCTCGGCCGCCGAGCGGAACCGCGAGACGTGCTCGAGCGTGATCGGGTAGTCGGCCAAACGCTCTGAGAAAGTGCCGTAGTGCTGCTGGGCGAGGATCGTGGTGGGGACCAGCATCAACACCTGCTTGCCTTGGCTTGAGGCCTTGAAGGCGGCGCGCAAAGCCACCTCGGTCTTGCCGTAGCCAACGTCCCCGCACACCAGGCGATCCATCGGCCGGGGCGCTTCCATGTCGGCCTTGACCAGTTCGATCGCCTCCAGCTGGTCGGCGGTCTCCGTGAACGGAAAGCGCTCCTCGAACTCGCGTTGCCAATCGGAGTCAGGCTCGAAGGCGTGACCCGCGCGACGGCGGCGCTCGGCATAGAGGCTGAGCAGCTCGCCCGCCAGCTCTTGGGCGGCGCGGCGCGCGCGCGCCTTCATCGCCTCCCAACGGGTGCCTCCGAGCTTTGACAGAGGCGGCCCCCCGTCGCCTCCGGCACCCACATAGCGCGAGATCTTGGCCAGCTGGTCGGTGGGGACGAAGACCTTGTCGTCACCTTGGTATTCGAGATAGAGATAGTCGCGCGTGACATCGGCCACCGTGCGCGTCTCAAAGCCGGCGAAACGCGCCACGCCGTGATCCTCGTGCACGACGATGTCCCCTGTGCGCAGCTCGGTGAAGGAGCGCAAGGCGCCCCGTCGCACCGGCCCGCCACCGAGACCTTCGGCGCCGCTGCCGGTGCGACGCTCGGCGCGGCGGCGGCGCAGGAGACGGTGCTCCGGGTAGACAGCCAACTTCAGGGACGGGGCCACGAAACCCTCGCGCAGGGAGGCGGCGGCGAAGCGTAGCGACGCCTCCAAGGGTGCACGCGCGACATCCACGTCGACGTCCATCCAGTCGGCCTTGAGGCGGCCGAGGTTGTAGGCGGCCCGCTCGCCTTCGCCTCGGCGAGGGAAGGTCACGACCGTGCGATAGCCCGAGCGCACGAGCTTCTCCAGCTCAGGCTCGGCCTCGGCCAGGGAGCGCGCCGCTGTGTCGGCGGCCGAGGCCCTCAGCTCGATCTCCTGGCCGCTGGACATCGAGGACAGCCAGATCTTGGTGCGCTCGGCGACGCTTGACCGGACCTCCTCCGGGCTCACATACAAGTGGTGGGCGTCTTCGTCGGCGAAAGCCGCGCACACGTCGCTCCAGTGGTCGGTCAGCGCGGGCGCCAGCTCCTCCTCGGCAGCCACGATCAGGTCGGTTCCGGAGTCGACCAGGTCGAGCAGGGCGCCGAAGCGCTCGACCGGCAGCAGCTCGGCAATGTCCGGGCGGCCCTCCCCTCTGTCTTCGGCGCCGCTGAACGCGCCTGTGGCAGCGGCAATCTCAGCCAGCTCGCGGTGCTCGGGGGCAAGCTCGGCGGCCGGCGCGATCTCAACCTCGGCGACATCGCCGAGCGAGCGCTGGGTGAAGGTCGAGAACCAGCGCAACGATTCGATCTCGATGTCAAACATGTCAACCCGCACGGCGTGCTCCTCGGTGGCGGGGAACACATCGAGCAGGCCGCCCCGCATCGCGAACTGGCCGCGCTCCTGGACCTGGTCGACGCGCTCGTAGCCGGCGCCGACGAGGTCTGTGGCGCACTCCTCGAGGTCGAGCAGCTCGCCGACGCGCAACCTGAACGAGCGCGGGCGCAACGCCGGATCGGGCACCTTCTCCGAGAGCGCCACCGCCGAGACGACGACCACAGGCGCTTCGCCATCCACGTTCGAATCGCGCGAGCCGGCACTCGGTGCGGACGCGGCTGCATCTCGATCTCGGTCGAGCGGCGCACCCTCAGGCGCAACGGCGAGCAAGGCGTCGAGCGCAGCCACACGCAAACCCACCAGATGTGGCGGCGGCGTGAGATGGGACTCGTAAGCCACGCCACGAGATGGATAGAAGCGCACCCGCCTCGGCGCCAGCCAAGCTCGCAAATCGCCCGCGAGGTCGCGCGCCGCACGGTCGTCGCCGACCACTACGAGCGTTGGACGCGAGGCGTCTCGGTCCGCGAGCGCCGCGATCACATAGGGCCGCAACGAAGAAGACACGAAGGCGTGCCCTCCCTCGCCGGCAAGCCGGCCGGCGGCTGTGTCCTGGTCAAGGGCGCCGAGTAGTGAGCGAAGTGACATGACTACTCCATGCCTAGCACGACCCGCTCGACGGCCTGGCAGGCCTGGTCGATCAGGTCACCGACCTCGTCGGCGGGCTCGCGGAAGCGGCCGAGCACGTACGCGGAGACGATCTCGGGATCGGTCGACTTGGGGCGCCCGACACCGACGCGAACGCGCATGAAGTCGGCTCCGCCCAGCTCGCGCTTGATCGACTTCAGGCCATTGTGACCGGCCAAGCCACCGCCCACACGAGTGCGGACATCGCCGAAGGGGAGGTCGATCTCGTCGTGCACGACCAAGACGCGCTCCAGCGGAAGCTTGAACGAGCCGCGCGCCGGACCGACCGAGCGACCCACCTCGTTCATGTAGGTCTGCGGCCACAACAGGGCCGCGCGTACGCGCGCGTAGGCACCCGTTTTCGTGGACACATTGCCCTGGAGATCGCCCGCGGAGAATCCCTCTCCGGGCGAATCCCCCGAAGGCACCTTGCCTTCGGCGATAAGCCCCCGAAAACGTGCTTTCGCGCGGGGGAAATCCCAGCGCTCGGCCAAGCGGTCGGCCACCATGAAGCCGACGTTGTGGCGCGTTTGGAAATGCTCGCGGCCGGGGTTGCCCAAGCCGACAATCAGCCAGTCGATGGCCGCGCCGCCGCCAAACAGCTTCAGGAGCTACTCCTCGGAGGAGCCGCCGTCGGCGGCCGCCTCGCCGGACTCGCCGCCGGACTCGCCCACAAGCTCTGTCTCGGATTCCAGCTCGCTCTCCTCCTCGGTCTGGAGACGCGGCGCGGAGACCGCGGCGACCGTGGTGGCGGGGTCGTCGAGCAGAGTCACACCCTCTGGTAGCGCAATCGCCTCCAGGGCAAGCGTGTCGCCGATGTTCAAGTCGCCAAGCTCGTGGACGATCGACTCGGGAATCTCGGTCGGGAGGGCTTCGATGTTGAGCTCGCGCATCAACTGCTCGAGGATGCCGCCTTCCTTGACGCCTGGCATGTCATCGACGCCGGTGAGTTCAAGAGGTATGACCGCCTGGATAGGCTTGTCCAAGCGCACGCGCAGAAGGTCGATGTGGGTGGTCTCGCCACGCACGGGATCGCGCTGGGTCTCCTTGAGGACAACCGGGGTGGCGTTGGCACCGTCGATGCTCAGATCCACCACGGCGCCCGAGGCGGCCAGGGCAAGGCGCAACTCGCGCGAGTCAACGCTGAAGCTGACTGGGTCGACGTCGCCGCCATAGAGCACTCCGGGGATGCGTCCTGTGCGGCGCAGGCGCCGTGCGGAACGCGATCCGTCAGGGTCGCGACTTGCAACATCGAGCTTTGTGGTCGTGCTGGCCATGAGAAGGCCGAGGACTTTAGCAATCCGCTTCGCTGTTGATCGGCCGGCCGATCGAAAGCAGTGCCACGGATATGCCCGTGAAGAAATTTCCGGAGCGCTTGACCGTGACGCATTGGACGGTCGGCAGGTGTCCGATCACCGTCCAGGCAACGCGCGTGGGGCCCGTGGAGGCGCCAAGCGAATGGCTGCTTTCAGAGGTCAGGTCGAGAATCTTGACCGAGCCATTCCGGTGTAGAGAGACGGCGTCGGCCTTGACCACGGCCACGCACTTGGGCGCACTCGCGCAGCCGGAGAGCTGGGCGAGCATCCCCTGCTCGTTCCCGACGACCTCCGCCTGCAAGACGGCGAGCATGTCGTCGCGTTCGACGTTTTCGGTGGCGAAGAAGCGTGCCAACAGGCCGCTGATCGCGAAGAACAGGACTGCGACAAGCGCGATCAAAGCCCAGTGGATTGGACGCAAGGAGGCGAGACGGTCGCGGAGCGGCCGCGTGGACCGACCCGCCGCCTCGGCGCCAACCCCGGCCGGAGCCCCCGCCTCCGTGGGCGCACTCTCACCCGCCGGCGCTCTCGCCCCCGTGGAAACGTCTGGCGTCGCTTGCTCGCCGCTCAAAACAACTGGTTCTCGCCGCCGAACACTTCGCTGACGGAGTCGTCGGTGAAGATGCGGCGGATCGAGTCGGTGAGCAACTCTGCGCAGGGGAGCACGCGGATGTTGGCGGGCAGGCCGGGCCGAGCCGGGATCGTGTCGGTGACGACGATCTCCTTTAGGCCGGATGCCGCCAGATTCTCGAAAGCGGCGCCCGAGAAAACGGCGTGGGTGGCAGCGGCGTAGACGCTCTTTGCGCCGGCGTCGAGCACTGTGCGGGCAGCGGCCTTGAGCGTGCCGGCTGTGTCGATCATGTCGTCGACGATCACCGCCGTCTTGCCCTTGACGTCGCCGATCACGTAGCCGATCTCGGCGACCTGCTGGGCAGGGCGCTCCTTGTCGAGGATCGCAAGCTCCGCGCCGATCTTGGAGGCAAACTTCTTGTTGAGCTTGACCCGTCCGGCGTCGGGGGCGACCACCACGAGGTCGGAGAGGCCAAGGTCGCCAAAGTATTGGGTGAGCATGAACAGGGCGGTCATATGGTCGACCGGCTTTTGAAAGAAGCCCTGGATCTGACCGGCGTGGAGGTCCATCGTGAGCACCCGGTCGGCGCCTGCCGCCTCGATCATGCGGGCCACCAAGCGCGCGGAGATCGGCTCGCGGGGGGCCGACTTCTTGTCTTGGCGGGAGTACCCGAACCAGGGCGTGACGGCGATCACGCGGTGGGCGGACGCGCCAACGGCGGCATCGATCATGAACAGGAGCTCCATCAGGGAGTCGTTGGCGGTCACTCCGGTCTCGGGGTTGCCGCAGGTGGACTGCACGATGAAGACATCGGCTCCTCTGATCGACTCCTCGTAGCGGCAGTAGACCTCGCCGTTTGAGAACGTGTTCAGCTTCACCGGGCCGATGTCCACGCTCAGCTTGTCGGCGATATCGACCGCCAGCTGGGGGTTGGCGCGCCCAGAGAAGAGCATCAGCCGCTTGTTGTAATCAATCGGCAGGCTCGTGGCCGGCGAGGACTGCGTGCGCGCGTCGATCACGCTCATGTACCCCCGGAGTGTAGAGCGCCGGGCTTCATGAGTCGCCTTCACCCTTTGGCCGGCTTCCAACCGCCTGGGGATCTTCTCCGGCGGTGGCCGGCGTCGCCGAAGAGGGGGTCTCGGATCTTTGCCGCTCGGCGTAGCCCTCGACATTGGTTTGCCGCGCGCGCGCCACCGCCAAGGCGTCCGCGGGGACGTCTTCGGTTACGACCGAGCCCGCGGCCGTATAAGCGCCGTCGCCGACGGTCACGGGCGCCACGAAGGAGGTGTCGACTCCCCCTCGCACACCGCTACCGATCGTGGTGCGATGCTTGGCGCGACCGTCGTAGTTGGCCGTGATCGTGCCGGCCCCCAGGTTTGAGCGCTCGCCGATATCGGCGTCGCCGATGTAGGAGAGGTGGGGGATCTTGGTGGCGGGACCCACGTCGGAGTTCTTGATCTCCACGAACGTGCCCGCCTTGGCGCCCGTGCGCAGGACAGTGCCGGGCCTCAGGTAGGCGAACGGGCCGACGCTGACGCTGTCCTCAAGGACACAGTCCACGAGATAGGAGCAGCGCACGACGCACTCGCTGCCGATACGGGTGACGCCACGGATCGTGGTGAATGGCTCAATCGTCGTGTCGCCGCCGATCTCGACATCCACGTCGATCTGGACAGACGCGGGGTCGACGATCGTCACGCCGGCGCGCATGTGTCGCTCGGCGATCGCCCTTTGCGCGAGAGCGCGCACACGTGCGAGTCCGACGCGATCGTTGACGCCGAGCATCAGTCCCTCGTCTTCGACCACGTGCGCGGCCACCTGGGCGCCGTCGGTGCGCAGCAAGTCCAAGGCTTGAGGCAGGTAGTACTCGCCTTGGGCGTTGTCGGCCGTGAGCCGCGGCAACGCGTCGAGCAGGGCGGATCCATCGAACACGTATATGCCGGAGTTGACCTCGCGAATCCGCAACTCCTCATCGGTCGCGTCGCCGGGCTTCTTGGTCTCCACGACGCGAGCCACCGACCCGTTGGAATCGCGCACGACGCGTCCGTAGCCACTGGGATCCTCGAGCATGGCGGTGGCCATCGTGACCGCGACCCCGCTGCTCGTGTGAGCTTCGACCAACTCGCCGATCGCCTCGGCGCCGACCAGGGGAACGTCGCCACTGAGAATCACCACGGGCGCATCGGGATCGATCTGCTCGGCGGCGGCTCGCACGGCGCCGCCGGTGCCGTTGGATTGCGGCTGCACGGCCAGCTCGACCCCATCAGGCAGAACTCCGGCGAGCGCGCGGGCGGGCGAGTCGACCACGACGACGCGTTTGGCGCCGGCGGCCAAAGCGGCTCGCACCGGCCACATCACCATCGGAATGCCGCACAGGTCGTGCAACACCTTGGGCGTGGCCGAGCGCATACGCGTGCCCTGCCCGGCGGCAAGGATCAGGACGGTGGGGGCGGTCAAGGCCATCACTCTAGATGCCCTCCCCGTGGAGGGCGGCGACGCTGTGCGTCGGACTGGGGAGCAGGGATTCGAACCCCGATTCTCAGGACCAAAACCTGATGTCCTGCCATTGGACGACTCCCCAAGGAGCGACAAAGACTTTACCGCTGAGAGAAGCGCCCTGGCAACACGACAGCGACATTGCATCGCGCCCGCCTGCAAGAATGCTTGCGTGCCAAGGGTTGGGGTTTGGCAATGAGGCTTGTGGGGCGCACGGCCATGGTTGGCGCGCTTGCGTTGCTCGGCGCGCTTGGCGGCGCGGGAGCCGCCGCGGCGGCGGGCCCCAGTTCATCCCGGCCCGCACCTAGCGCCCATGGACCCTGCAAGGACACCGGCCTGCGTCCGACACCCAAGGACATCGCCAGGATCGCAGCCGCAACGCTCTGCCTGATCGACCGCGAACGGGCCATCTACAGCTTGGTCGCGCTGCGCACCAACAGCTCGCTGCAACGGATCGCTTCGCGCCAGGCAAAGGCGATGGTGGTCGGTGATTACTTCGGCGACGATACCCCCAGCGGAACGACTCCGTGGCAGCGCATCACGGCTTCCGCCTACGGGATCGGAGCGCACAGCGTCGCGGCCGCCCAAAACATTGGTTGGGGAACCAAGCAGATGGCCACGCCGGCCGGCATGGTGAGCATCTGGATGCATTCGGCGCCGCACCGTCAGATCGTGTTGACCGGCGGCTACCGCGACATCGGCATCGGTGTGGCGCCGAATGCCCCCACGAGCCTCACCAGGGGAGCGCCCGGGGCTACCTACACGGTGGAGTTCGCTGTACGCGGTTAATACGATTCTGAGGGGTGACTCGCGCGCGGGCGCGCACGCGCGCGCAGAGCACCCTCTTCAGAGAACAACAACACCTACGTCCCCCGGACCGACTCGGACCGGAACGACAACACCCGCGTCCCCCGACCCGCCCGGACTGGATGCAAACAGCGGCGGGCGTCAATCTCAGCCCCGCCGCGGCACCCGCCCGCCGCGCGCGCCGTCCTCGGAGGCGGGACCTCGCGCGGAGGAGATCCCCAAGACCCGCATCGCCTTCAAACCCAGGCTGAGCTTCTCGCGGCCGTCGGAGGAGCTGACATCGAGCCCGGTCAGCTCGCGCACCCGCTCCAAGCGGTAGTAGATCGTGTGGCGGTGGGTGAACAGGCGCTGGGCGGTGCCGGCCACGTTGCCGTCGGCCTCCAAAAACGTCTCCAAAGTGCCGAGCAGCTCGGTCTCGTACTGTTCGTCGTAGGCCACCAGAGGCTCGACTGTCTCGGCGTAGAAGCGCTGTAGCTCGTCGGGGTTGTCGGTCATCGCGCTCAAGAGCAGGCGATAGGCCCCGGTCTGCTCGAAGGCGAGCAGGACTCCCTCGGGAGTGCTGCCCTCGGCCACGTTCGCAGCCAGCAGGGCCTCGCCGGCGGCACGAGGCAGTTCGCTTGCGTCCTCGGCAATACGGGAGCGCCCGAGGGCGAACGTGTAGCCGGCCAAGGCGCTCTCCATCTCGCGCAGGACTCCTTCGGCGGCGCGCGCAGACGCGGGCTCCTCGCCGCCGGGCACGAGCAGGAGGATCTCCACTCCCGCGGCCCCGTCTCGCTCGGAGAGGGCGGCCAAGGACTTGCCGACCACGGCGCGGGCTCCGCGCTCGGCGACCGCGCGTGCGCGTGCGCGCCAGCCCTCCTCGGTGGGCGCCTGGGGGTGGGCTCGCGCCACGATCACTGAAGCTCCCTCGGACAGGTCCAAGGACAATTCGGCGGCACGCGCGAGCAGGTCCTCGCGCGCGATCGGCTTGCGTCCCAGGGCGAGGCGCAGGAAGTCGGCGGCGGCGGTCTCGGAGGCGACGTCGGGGGCGCGCACGCGCTCGACCTCGGAGGCGATCATCGTGACCAGCAGGCGGCGCACCACCGGGCTGGGCTCGGCTCGGGCGCGCATGTGCAGGGAGCCGACAACCGCGTCGGCCACGCGCAAAGGCAGGCTGGTGACGCCATCGCCGCCGGCCAGCAGGGAGCGCTCGTCGGCGCTTGAGCGGGCCGCAACGGCAATCGTGGCCCCGGCGGCGTCTGTCACGGCCAAACTGGCGTCCAAGGCACGCGAGGCGGCCCGCACGACCTCGGGCAGGCCGGCGCCGGACTCGACAGCCTCGGTGACGGCGTCGAGGCCCCCGAGCTCAGACATGGCGGAGGGGACTCGTGCCCAGAGACGGACGGCGGCGGGGCGCCGAGCTCGTCCCCGCAGATAGACGGCGCGGGGGCACCGGGCTCAGCCCCACAGGTAGACGGCGAGCAGGGCGCCGAGCACCCCGGCGCCGACGAGCACCGCGAGCACGTACATGGACAGGACAGTCGCCGCCAAGCGCTCCCACATGCGCGAGTAGGAGCCCCAGGCGGGCACCAAGATCAAGCCTACGTACAAGGCCAAACCGAATACGCCGGCGCAGACTGCGATCAGGTCGGTGACTGTGTTGGTGCTCACCGACGCCATTGTTACGTACGCACCTGTTGTATCGCCCCGAAACTCGCGCCGACCGGCGTCGCCGTCAGGGGCACGGGCTCTGAGCCGACCAGGCCGGCGGCGGCGCGTTCGGCGCGCGCGAGGCCGTTGGCCCGGGCGAACAGGCCGAGCACGGTGGGCCCGGAACCGCTCACCAAAGCCACTTCGGCGCCCGCCTCACTTACTCGGCGCAGCGCGGGCCCAATTTCGGGACACAGCTCGATCGCGGCGGCCTGGAGGTCGTTGTCGAGCAGACGCGCCTCGGACGGCAGCGCGGAGCCCAGCTCGAAGGCGGCTCTGAGGGCAGCGTGCCGCTCTTGCAGGACAGACGCCTCGCGGGGGAGTCCGAGCCGGTCGGCGGCGGCATAGACGTCGGCCGTCGAGAGTTTGGCCGCCTGAGGCAAGACCAGGACTCCGAAAGGCGAGAAAGGGTCCGGCAAAGCCTCCAAGACCTCGCCGGCGCCGCCGGCCAACCAGCGCCCGGGCACGACCTGGGCAGGAACGTCGGCCCCAAGTTCGGAGGCGAGCACGAACAACAATCCCTCATCTCCCAGCCCGGAAGCGGCGTGGGCCAAGCGCAACGTGGCGGCCGCGTCGGCCGAGCCGCCCCCCAGGCCGGCCGCTACGGGGATGCGCTTGTGGATCGTGAGACGCAACGGCGGGGCATCCCAGGCGGTGGCGGCCCGGAAGGAGGCCAAAGCACGGGCGGCGAGATTCTCGCCGGGCACGTAGGGGCACAGGACCTCATCCGCGGAGGCCGCGGGGGCCGACTCCAAGGTCAGCTCGTCGGCCAAGGAGATCGATTGCATCGCACTGGCCAGCTCGTGGCGGCCATCGGGACGGGTGGGGCCGAGGAACAGGCCGAGGTTGATCTTGGCGGGGGCGAGCGCGCGGAGGGGGAGATCGGTCACAGCGACAGGGCCTCCGCGAGGGCGACGAAGTCCTGGGGCGAGAGCCTCTCAGCGCGCACGTCGGAGGGATGGCCCAGCTCGACGAGGGCAGCCTGGATCCGCTCGCGCGGGCTGTCGATCCCGGAGAGCGCGAGGGATCGCGCGAGCGCCTTGCGCCGGTGCGCGAATGCCGCGCCGACAAGCCGGCGTACGGCGGGCGAAGGGGCCGGTCCGGTGCGAACCACCTTCACCAGGACCGAGTCGACGTTGGGTACGGGCCGGAAGACCGTGCGGGGGATAGCTCGCACCACCTTCACCTCTCCTGCCAGCTGCGCGAGGACAGAGGTCACTCCATACGTTCCGCTGCCCGGCGGGGCCGCCAGACGTTCGCCGACCTCACGCTGAACCATGACGAGCCACATCCGAACCGAGTCGAGCTGCTCGATCGTGCGCAGGAGCACACCGGCGGCGATCCCGTACGGCAGGTTGGCGATCATCTTGGTCGGCTGGGGACGCAGCGCGGAAAAATCGAGGCGCATGGCATCGCCCCAGTGCACCGATACGTTCTCGAAGTCGACCAGGGCCGCCTCGAGCCGGTCGCGCAGGCGCTCGTCGATCTCAAGCACGTGCACCCAAGCGACTCGCGGTGCGAGATAGGCGGACAGGACTCCTTCGCCGCCGCCGATCTCGAGCACCACCTCCCCTTCTTTGCCCTCGTCGGCTGAAGGGGAGACTTCCGGCGGGCGAAGCTCGGCTTCGCGTCCGATCACGGCCAGAATGTTGGGGTCGCGCAGGAAGTTCTGACCCAAGTCGCGACTGCGCCGCGTGGACCTGCCCCTTGAAGGAGACGCCCTGCCCCCCGAAAGGCGGGTCACCATCCGAAGACGCGCTCGGCGTTGCGCTCCACCAACGCGCCAAGCTCGTCCAGGGAAACACCGCGGGACTCGGCGATGAAGGCTGCGGTGTAGGCCACGTAGGCAGGCTGGTTGCGGTGCTTGCGCACGACCTGGGGGGAGAGGTAAGGGGCGTCAGTCTCGATCAAGAGACGCTCGGCGGGCGTAAAGCGCGCGGCCTCGGCCAGGTCACCGGCACTTTTGTAAGTGACGTTGCCGGCGAAGGAGATGAGGTAGCCACGGTCGAGGCACTCCTGCAGGCGGTCAGGCATCGAGAAGCAGTGGATGACCACGCCGAGGCCGTCGGCCTCGGCCGCCAACGTGGCGAGCGTGTCGTCGTCGGCGTTGCGGGTGTGGATGGTGAGCGGCTTGCCGGTCTTCCGGGCGAGGGCGATCTGGGCACTGAACGCACGCCGCTGATCCTCGCGGGGGGCGTTCTCGCGGTAATAGTCGAAGCCGGTCTCTCCAATCGCCACGCAGCGAGGATGTTCGGCGAGGGCGGCAATCTCGGCCAGGTCGGCGTCGTCAAAGCCGTGGGCTTCATTGGGGTGGCAGCCGACCGCGGCGAACACCTGGGGAAAGGCCTCGGCCGAGGCTAGAGCGGCTCGCGAGGACTCGGAGTTGGTGCCGACAGCGAGCATCTTGACGACACCGGCCGCGACCGCCCGCTCGACCAGGTCGGCGTCGGGCTCCTCGCAGAGGTAGAGGTGGGTGTGGCTGTCGATCATCGGCGATTTCCTTTACACAGTCCCGGATCCATGGCCCAGCGTAGTGTCGTCCCAGGCTACTGGGCCTCGACAGGCTCCACAGTTTCGACTGAAGAGGGGTCCATCGCAGGCGCAAGCTAGACATAGCCAGTAGAGCTAGACATTGCCAAGAGCTAGACAACGCTAGACCAGCTATACATAGCTAGACGCGCTAGACACAGCTAGACGGGCTAGACAGCGCTAGACTAGCTAGACAGCGCTAGACGAACTGGACTGATCTTCGATGGCCCGCATGGAGAACCCCTATCGCCCTGGCTTCAACGAGCCGCCAAAGGAGTTGGCGGGCCGTGAGGCGGTGCTCGAGGACCTGCGCGAGGGGATCGAGGTCGCCGCGCTTGACGGTCGCACACCGCGGCCGACGCTCCTGGTGGGGGCGCGCGGAGTCGGTAAGACGGTGCTGCTTGCCGAAGCCGGGTCAATAGCGGGATCTCGTTTTGGCTGGCCGCGCGTACACGTCGAGATGCGGCCTGAGACACCGTTCATCCCTGACCTGATTGACGCGAGCCGACGTGCGAGCGCCCTGCTCGAGCAGCCGCCGGGCAAGCGCGCGCTGAGAGCGGAGTCGGTGACGGTACGCGCCGGCGTGCCGGGAGTCGGCGGGGAGGTCAGGTTTGTGCGCCCAGATTCCGACGAGGACCCAACTCCCGCTCTGCGCCCGATACTCGCCGAGCTCGTTGAGCTCGCTACCGGGCTCAATAGCGGCGTTGTGCTCACCCTCGACGAGGTTCATCTCGCGGAACGTCGTGAGCTGGCGGCGCTTGCCGCACTGTTGCAGGAGGGCACAGGAGAGCGCTGGCCTCTCGTGGTCGTTCTTGCCGGCCTGCCTTTGATGCGAGCCCTGGAGCACTCCGTTACCTACCTGGAGCGGGGGGCTTGGCATGAGTTGGGGATGCTCGATCGCGAGGACACCGTGCGGGCGTTGCGCCGTCCGGCGGAGGCGGCGGGGAGACCAATGGATGAAGACGCGGCGCTGATACTGGCCGAAGCGTCGGGTGGCTATCCGTTCGCGGTTCAGCTGTACGGACATTACGCGTGGCGAGCCTCAAACGAGATGAAGCGGATCGATGTGGAGGCAGCCAACGCCGCCTTGCCTCGCGCCCATAAGGAGCTGGAGCGAGGACTCTATGCCGCCCGTTGGACAGCGGCAAGCCCGTCGCAAAAGCGCTACCTGGCGGCCCTCTCAAGCGTTGTTTCATCAGGCAAGACAACAACCGCGAGGCGGGTAGCGGACGAGCTGGGTCGCACGCCCAAGCAGCTGTCCAGCGTGAGGGACGATCTGATCAAGCAGGGAACGCTGACCGTGGAAGGGGACGAGCTGCGGTTCACGATCCCCGGGATGAGCGCCTTCGTGCTCACGCGCCAATAAGCACATCGAGGCGTGCGAGCGGGCCGCTCGGCCCGACCTTGGCAGCGCTCAAGCCGCCGACACGGCGCGCTCGTCCGCGTCCCGCTTGGGGAACAGCGGCTCGAGCTTTTCCACCCGCTCGATCGCGCCACTACCGAAACCGGCGCCGTCGTATGCAAGGTCGAGCGCGCCCAAGACGGCGAGCAGCTTGGCTGTCGCATCGGGCAGATAGGGATGCAGGAGCACCGAGACAACCCGTAGACCCTCGGCCAGCGTGGCGAGCACGCGGTCGAGATCCTCCGCGCGGGAGGGGTCCTTGGCGAGCTGCCAGGGCGCTTGCTCCTCGACGTAGCGGTTGAGCCGCCGCACGCGCTGCCAGATCTCGTCGAGGGCATTAGTCAGCTCGACGCCGTCGATCAGGCCGGAGACGCGCTCGGGTAGTCCCGCGAAATCGGCCGTCAAGGCATCGTCCAGGCCCCCACTGAGGACTCCATCGCGATAGCGCACGATCATCGCGAGCGTGCGGGAGGCGAGGTTGCCGTAGTCGTTGGCAAGCTCGGACTCGTAGCGCCGCTCGAAGGACGAAGTGGAGACCGAGCCGTCCTGGCCGAACGAGACGTCTCGCAACAAGTAGAAGCGAAGGGCGTCGGCGCCGAAGCGGTCGATCACCGCGAAGGGGTCGAGCACGTTGCCCAAGGACTTGCTCATCTTCTCGCCATCCATCAGCAGGTAGCCGTGCACGAACAGCTTGTGGGGCAGCTCCAGGCCGGCGGCCATGAGCAGCGCGGGCCAGTAGACGGCGTGGAAGCGCAGGATGTCCTTGGCGATCAGGTGGACGTCGGCGGGCCAGAACTCGTCGGTGAGCCCTCCAGGGGCCGCCTCCGCGTGTGGTGTATGTGTCTCTCCAAGGGGTGACTCGCGCGCGCGCGTATAGGCGTCACCGGGCGCCGGCGCGTACGTGAGGGCGGAGTAATAGTTGAGGAGCGCGTCGAACCAGACGTAGAAGACGTGGGTGGGATCCCAGGGCACGGGCACGCCCCAAGTCAGCTTGTGGCGCGAGAGCGGGACGTCGCGCAAGCCGGACTGGATAAAGGAGAGCGCCTCGTTGTAGCGCGTGCGGGGCGCGACGAAGTCGGGGTGCTCGGCGTAGAGCCGTTCCAAGGGCTCCTGGAAGCTGGAGAGCGCGAAGAAGTAGTTGTCCTCTTGCTCTCGCGTGAGCTTGACATGGTGGATCGGGCAGAGCTCGCCGGCGTCGACTTCGTTCTCGGCCTTGAAGTCGGCGCACTTGGGGCAGTACCAGCCCTCGTAGGTGCCCATGTAGACGTGGCCGTTGTCGCGCACCTTGGACAGGACATCCTGGACGACGGTCATGTGTTGGGGGTCGGTCGTCCTGATGAAGAAGTCGTTGGTGGCCTCGATCCGCGGGGCCAGGGCACGGAAGCGCTCGGAGTTGCGGTCGGCCAAAGCCTGCGGCTCGACCCCGAGCGCGTGGGCGGCGTCGGCGACCGGCTCGCCGTGCTCGTCGGTGCCGGTCAGGAAGAAAACGTCCTCCCCGCGCTGGCGGTGATGGCGCGCGAGGACGTCGGCGGCGATGGTTGTGTAGGCGTGGCCCAGGTGGGGGGCCGCGTTGACGTAGTAGATGGGGGTGGTTACGTAGAAGGACACGGTCCTGTGAGGCTACCGGCCGGATCTAGCCTTGCGCTCAACGACTCAACAGCTCGAGGACCTCGTTAGCGGTGAACGCGACGCGACCTTGGCGGGCGCGCTCTTGTACGACGCCAAGCTCCGCGAGCCGTCGAAGCGCACGGATGGCGCCCTGGTGCGTAACCGCATGACGCTCGGCAACGCCGGTCGCGCGCAGGGTCGGCGTTGCGATTAGTTCGGTCGCCACCCGCTCGGCCAAGCCGGTGACGCCGGCCGCTCGGATCTTTGCGAGTGTTTGCTCGCGCCACTGCAGTAGGGCTTCCACTCTCTCGCGCGTGCTTACGGCCGACGCTCCTACGCCGTCCGCGAAGAAGCCAACCCACCGGTCCCAATCTCCGCTTCGGACGAGCCCGAGCAGTTGGTCGTGGTAGTCGGCTCTGCGCGCCTCGAACCACGGCGAGACGACCAGAAGCGGGTCCCGCAGGACGCCGAGGCGCATCAACTGGAGCACGATCACGAGCCGTCCGATACGTCCGTTGCCGTCGGAGAACGGGTGCAACGCCTCGAACTGGTGGTGGGCCAAGGCGGCCTGCACCAGGGCCGGCATTTCCGTGCGGGGCTCTTGCATCCAGGCGACCCAATGGTCCAGTCCCGCCGCCAGCTGATCCCCGGGCGGAGGGGGTATGTAGCGGGCCTGCTCGATGGGGGCGTGCGGAGCCCCGATGAAGACTTGCCGGTCTCTGATGCGCCCGGCGTCGGCAAGCTCGCTTGGCGTGCCGTCGACAAGCGTTCGTTGCAGGCCGCAGAGCATGCGCACCGTAATCGGACGCTCTTCGATCCAGGCGAATGCCTGGGCGGCCGCAACGACGTAATTGAGGACCTCGCGCATCTCCTTGGAAAGCTCGGCACGGTCTTTGACGTCGGATGCGAGTACATCCTCGAATGCGGCGAATGTGCCCTCGAGCGCGCTTGTGCTTTGGGCCTCGCGCCGGAGCGTCGACTGGCGCACGAGCGCCGGTTCTGGAATATGCCTGGCTGCCTGATCGAGCCGCGCAAGCTCGGCTTCGGTTCGAGCGACGGCCGTCCAGGTTGCGGGTGTGAGCGCCACCGACCGGGGGAGCGCGTGCGGTAGAAATGCGACGGTCTTGTATGGCTTGCCTGTCCTGCCGTCGGTCCCAGCGATCCGTAGAAGGTCGCCGATCGGCGACTCGCGGAAGCTGTCCTTGTCCATGATCCAACTATATACCGCCTAGAGTTGGATCGCTCAGCTATGATCCAACTCTAGTTGGACGGCTCCGCGGCGTCCCGGACGGACAAAGTCACGAAGCCTGTTTCTCCAGCCCGGCGATCGAGTCGTATACCTGCCGACCGGTGGTGGTGAGCGTCCAGGCGTTGGGCTCGCCGCGAGCGGGGTCTCCCCGAGCGGAGTCTCCCCCCTTGTTCTCGATCAGGTCGAGCTTGTGCAGGCGGGCGAGCAGCTTCGATGCTTGGCCTTGGTCGCTGATCCCGGCGTGCTCTCCGACGGCGCGATTGGACGGGCAATTGCCGTTCGTGGCGAGCTCGGCCACGGCGGTGAGTACGCGCATGGTGCGGTAGGTGAAGCGCATCGGCAGGTCCTGGAGCGGGTCGGTGCGGACGACGGGTCCCGTGCCGGTGGGTGTGGGTGTGGGTCGCTCGATCTCCTTGCGCGCCGCGACTGGTCCGAGATAGGGGAGGACGATCATGCCCATCAAGGGACCGGCGAGTTCGAGCAGCGAGCTCTCCTCGGCGTGCCCACGGCCATCTGTCGTGCGTGTCTCGGGATCGGAGCCCTCGGCGAGGCGACCGTGCAGGACCGAGAGCAGACCACCCACGATCGCCTCGGCTGTCAACGCGGGCGGGTCGAGCCTGGCTCTGCCCTCGGTGCGGCCCAACTCGAGCACGGCCACCAGGCCTGCGATCACCTGGCGGCGTCGCTCAAGCGCGCCGGGACCGGCCGCGAGGCTCTCGACGATCAACAAGCGAGCAGCCGCCCTGTCGTTGTCCAGGAACCCGAGAAGCGCGATCAGGCCTGCTCGGACCCTGGTCTGCCAGGCGCCTCCAGTCCCGTACGCGGGGACAACGACAGCTTCGACATTGTGCAACGCCTCGTCGAACGCGGCCAGGAAGCACTCTTCGCGGTCATGGAAGATCTCATAGAACGTTCGCCTTGAAACGCCGGAGCGTCCGACTACATGCCCGACGCTGACGTTCGCGGCGCCACGCTCAGAGACCTCTTGGGCCATCGCGGTCAGCATCCGAGCTCTCTGCAGCTCGGCTACCTGACCACGACCGTTATTTCTTCTTGTTGTGGTTGCGAGCATTGCCTTTCCCGCTCTTGCTCTTCTTCTTGGTCTTCGTCGCCTTGTGCTTCACGCACCCGGTCACACTGATCGGGGTGGACTGCTTCAGGACGGCACCGTTCTGGCCAGTAAACGCCGTCGGCATCACCAGTTTCGTCGTACACAGGTTCCCGTTCGCCGCAAGCGCTGAGAATGGTCCCTCGGGCAGCTTCAACTCGAAGCTCGTGATCGGGACGTCGGGTACGTTGCGGAACGTGCTAGACGTGATGCCCGCTTTGCTGATGAACGTTTCGCCGTGCAGGAACACGGTCACGCCATAGCCTTGTAGTACTACAACGAGTTCGGGGAACTTCGCGCCACCGTAGGACACGAAATACGCAGGCCCGGTCAACTGGACCGGCAGCACCGGTGTGA
The DNA here is from genome assembly GCA_049588415.1 of Solirubrobacteraceae bacterium. Lineage (GTDB taxonomy): Bacteria > Actinomycetota > Thermoleophilia > Solirubrobacterales > Solirubrobacteraceae > Palsa-744. Next base: position 6,482 of record JBAVYU010000046.1, on the reverse strand, counting down.
TAGCCGTCGCTGTCCCTACCTTCGAGTCTTCAGGGCAGGCAGCGGGGTTGGCTTCGAATGTCGCCGAAGGACACGCCTTCTGCAACGTCGTCAACCTAGACGGCAACTGCTTTGGCAGGTCTACCTTGACCATCCTCACGTTCGACTGCGAAGACGCCTGGTTGTCGCCCAGCGCACCCGTGGGGTAAAGGATCTTCGCGTCGAGGCTCGCCCCATCCTTCCTCGAAGTCTTCCCTGAGGTTGAGACCTTGAAGTCCGGTTTGAACGTCAAGCTCCGACACGACCCCATCTGGAAATGACTACCGATCGGGACGCTCGCCCCTTCGGTGCTCGTTGCCATCCCTGAGAAGCTCCCTGGTTCACACCCTGTGGGATTGAACATGAACCCCGGCTTATCGATCACCGCGTTAATCGCGCGTAGATCGGCGGGGATACCGTCGATGATCGACGGCAGCGGATCAGTCGTGACCGTCAACTGGGTCGTAAGCGGATCCACTTCGATCCTCGCCCTCACAACCTGCGTCTGCAACGTAAACGGACCGACAACCAACGGCACGACAATGCTCAACCCGTACGGTGCGCCCTTATAACCCCCCGTCAAATAGATCGGAGCAGGAGGCTGACCTGGCTGCGGCACCACCAACGGATACGGACCAGGCCCAGCCTCCACAACCGTATGTCCAATCTGCGACGCACTAGAGCAGGTACCTTGGGATGCTTGCGGTTCGGGACACAACGGGACCTTGCTGATCATGCCGAGTAGGCCCTCTGGTGTCTTGAACTGCAACGTCCCGATCCGCTGCTGACCATCTTCGCGAGTCAACAACAACGAGAAGTTCGTAAACCCGCCAGCCTGATCTGTCGTTGAGCCCGCCGTCAAAGACGGGCTGAACGGAAGCGTCGGACCGGTACACGCGCTGCCACCGGGCCCGTGCGAGACCACGAATTCGCTCGACGGGAAGGCATCTTCCACCTCAGGCGTACTCCACGGCGTGAAATCGCTGCTGGTCGTGTAGGACCCACAACGCAACGGTGTCGCAAGCGCTGCTTGGGCACCACCACTGAAGGCCAGTTTGAAGTCCGTGAACGGCAGCTCCGGTGTTTCGCTGAATGTAGTCACGAGCCTACCCGTCGTTTCGTCCAAATGGACGTTGCCGACTACCTTCACGTTCACGCCTTCGCCCGACGCCGCCACAAGCAGCTTCAAATTGGGCGGATTCGATTGCAATATGTAAATGCTTCCTTCTAGCTCATGCGCCAACAACGGCGTTTCGATCGCGTCCGTCCCCACCTTCGAAGCCGAAGGACACGACGGCGCACCTTCAGTACCAACCGCCGACTGTTCCTGAGAACACGCCGCCAACCCAGCAGCCTGACCAGGATTCACGACCACACCTTCCGGCAACGCCACCGTCGTATCCTTGATATTCGACATCGCCAAACCATTGGGGTCGGTCAGACCGTCCTGTGGCATTTTCACATCCACCGTCACTCCCGCCGGCGTATCCGCACTGGTCGTATCGGGTGCCACGCTGATCGACGGCTTGAACGCAAGATGATCGCAACCACTCAGGCCTTCCGGAAGACCAGAATCGCCATGCGAACGGAAACTGAGTTCACTGACGCCACTGTTCAACGTTCCAAGCGGCGCCCACGAATCCGCCGTCGCCGAGAACAATTCCGGACCACGACACGACGTCGGCAACGTCAAGAACGGCCGACCCCCGCCGCTAACGGGTCCGCAGACTTCACTTTGAGTGGTTTGGTTGACCCCGCAGTGTTGATAGTCGTGACTGGGGTCTTCGGGCGATCCCCAGATCGTGATCGAATTGTAAGTGATCTGGAACTGGATTATGTTTTTTGCATGCACGCTGAGGCCATAGTCACTGCCAGTGCGCACAGCCGCGTCCAAGCGTGTCCCGTATCCGAATATCGAGAGCCCAAGCTCTGCGGCCACCCCAGGGGGCGGCACCAGATTGTTCACCGGGAATGCCACCTTGAAGAATTCTCCACCGCCTTGGGGTATCGGTCCGGGCACTGGCCCCCCGAGGAGATTGAGTTCGTCGGTCCCGACCTGGGTCGCAGCCGGACATATATCACGGTTGAATTGGGCTCGGGTGCATCGCGGCAGCGCTTGAGGGTTGCCAATCAGACCAGGAGGGAGATTGACGACGACGTCGCGTGCTTCGCCGGTCGGACGGGTTTCTTCGTTGTTGAGGAAAAACGAAATATTGAAATCGTACGGGTGTGAGCCCGCCTGCCTGTCGAGCGTCCCATCCGGGTTGCTGAACCAACCGTTCAAAGACTCCAAACCGAACCCCGGCTTTTCCGACCCAAAGTTGATTGTACTCGCCGTGGCCGAAGGAGCCAGCGCTTCTCCACCGGATATCGTCACTTCGTTTTCAGCCGAGCCTGCAACATTCGCCGCTGCTTCCACGACGATATCCAGATACTGAGTTTGCCCAGGCCGAATCGACGGTAGGGACGTCGGATTGTTCACACATGAGACGACTGCGCCGAGCTGGCAATTCCAATATTCAACTTTACCAGTTGTGTTGTAGCCGGCTTCGATGGCGGTTAGGCCTGCGGGCAACCGGTCGGTCACCGTGACTGTGCCGTTGCTTGACGCGGCGCCCACGTTGCTGATCGGCAGCAGTATGTAGGCCTTGCTTCCAGGGGCGATATTCGACGGATAAGTGCCGGGAGTGACCTCCCAGCCAGGCGCCACAGCGCCCGCCGCCACAGATTGACTTGCCGCGATCGAGGCGACCGCGACCAGAACAGCCATTGCGGAGCGCCCAAGAACACCGAACTTGACCCTAATCATCATTGTCCCCCCGCCCTTCTCGCGCCGGGCTTGGACCTCTTAGCCTTCGACATCTTGCCTTGACGCTTGGATTTTTGCTTATCCTTGTTGCGCTTTTTCTTCTTGACCTTGCGCTTCGCTTTCTTCTTCGTCTTGGACTTTGCCCTCGACTTCGCGAGCGCCGCGAAGTTCCCTACGCCCGTAAACGTCACGCTCGACGGCGTCGCAAAGACAGGCGGCGCCTCCGGCAACCCCTGACAACCAGAACCGGTGCACTCAGGAGAAGTAGGCGGCGTTTCGGCGCCGACCCTCGCGTCATACACGTCATACAGTTCGTTTTCATCCTGTTCCACCAGTTTCTGGCCGGTGATGAAGAAAACGTTGGAGCCGTCGGCGCTGGCGTCGAGAAAGTAAGATCCGCGTTGACTCGAACCACCCGAGATCAAATAGATGCAGCCCTTTTCCATCTGACAGCTACCCTCGCCGTCGCGCTCCCACTCATAGACATCGCGGCGCCCGTTCACATCCTGCGCAACCAGCGGCATGGTGGTCTGAAAGAAGACACGACCACCGTCTTCCGAGATCGACCGCAGTTGGAATGTACCGTACTGGCCCGGAACATCCAGATAGTTGAAAGGGTACAAATGAGAACCCGAAGATCTCGGCGGTTCGCCGCTCGGGCTACAAGAAACGCATGATAGGTGGCCTGTGTTCGCCTCGTAAATGTATACCTCCCATACCCGCTCACCGTGTTCTTCAATATTGTCGTAGCCGGTGAGGCTCCGCACCGACATGAACACCAATGCCTGCCCGCCAGGCGCAGCCTCAGCGGTACGGCTCGCGAGGTTGGGACTCCAGTCGATATAAGGCGAGTCGCTCCCGTAGACCTCCGTGGGATTTTCTTCCGATTCAGGTCCTAGCGTGGCGATGAACTTTGTCGTGCCGGCGTGAAGCAGATAGAGATTCGATTCTCCAGTCGTGGCACCGGGCGCAAGGCTGCCTTGGGCGACCACGTATACATAAGAGGCATCTTCGCTTGACCCGGCGATACCTAGAACCTGCCCTGCCGGCGTCAGATCTGCAGTAGTGCCTGTAGACAGATCGTCTTCATAGAGGTCGCCGCTCTTGGTGTAGAGCACACGCGACCCGTCGGTCGACGCCGTTTGGAACGTAGCGTCTTCGGCGACTAGCTTCGTCGAAGTCCCATTTTCACGCACATACAGCGAACCTGTATTCAGGTCGCTCCAAAACACGCGCGACCCGTCGGCCGAAATCACATTCGTGGTGTTCTCCTGTTCATAGTCGTGCAGTGAGGGGGCTCCGAACGACGCGTTTGGTTCTGTTTCTCCGTTCGGAAGGACGTTGACAAGTCGCAAGGCACCTTCGACCGATTCATACAAATTGTTCTCGTGTTCGCCTCCGGACACAGCGTTCGGGGTCAGCGCATCGTTTGCCTCGAAGAATTGACGTTTGAAGTCCTGTGAGGCTCCCGCGTAAAAATGCCCGAGGCTGCCTTCCAGTGGAAGACTACTGCTGTCGGCCGCGCCAAAACCTTCTATCCCACTCGTGTTTGGAAGCAGGTGTGGCGTGACCGTCGAAAGCGGCTGTAGCGCCCCGCTCGAATTGTCCCGCGTATAAAGGGTTTCGTACCCGTCTGGGACACCAGCCGACAACGGTTCGGTAGAAAGAAGCACGCTGCTCGACAGGTCATCCGAGAAAGAAACATAGTGTGGCGATGCGACGCCAGGCGTCTGAACATCCCGTTGAACCCACCCCCCCTGAGGGGCGCGGGTCGCGATGAACTCATTGCCGAAGTTCCGGCCCTGGCTGCCATTGCCGGTCGCAATCGGTTCGCCCACATAGGCGACCGCGTCTCCGTCGGCCGCGGCTCTGACCGGATATTGCGTGCTGATCACTTCTTCGTTTTCCTGATTCGAACTCGAACCAAAGGGTGCGTACACCTCTATACCTTCGTTTGAGACGGGTGTGACCATTTCGTAGCCGCGGTTGTCGGGAAGGCCAAGGATGGCGGCGACGAGCGCGGAGAACGTCGTATCGTTGCCGTCGGCTATGCTTGTGTTGTTCGTTGATACGAAGCGGAAATGGTAGGAGACTCCCGGCTCTAGCCCGTCAAGACGCGTGATAACTGACACGGCTTCTGTGCCGTCACCGACGCTTGTGCTGGACGTGGTCGATCCGTATGTGGACGTAGTTCCGTATTCCACTCGGAAACTGGTGGGCTGACCGCCCGGTCTTATCTGTGCGCTTACCGTCGCGGAGGAGCTGCCGACGTTCGAGTAGGCCTCGTCCAGGACTTCTGTAGGCCCGAGCGTCTTAAAGATGCTTTCTTGGCTTTCCTGGACGCCGGTCACGCTGGTGATCGTTAGCCTGTAGTGGTAAACGGTTGCTGGTTTGAGTCCTGTAACAGCTGCCGAGATGCTCACTGGAGAGCTGCCGGACCCCGGGGTTGGCGAGCACGGGACACTGGTGGCGAGTACTCCACTCTGTGTGCCGTATTCAAAGTTGCAGGAGCTGACGGCAATGCCGTTGGGATTGACAGTGCCGTTCAGGGTCGCGCTTTCAGTCGTCAAACCTGACGGTGCTTGGGTACTGACGTCGGGGAAGGTCTGGTCTGGACCGTAAACGCTGATCTCACCATTTCCGTTTGAAACGTAGACATCTCCACTTGTCTGGTTGACGGCGATCCCGAACGATTGAGTTCCCGCATGCCCAAACACGGTAAGCGGAGCTTCAAACGGTTGGCCGCCGGCACCGAACTCTGAGACTTGGCCACCAGCGTCTACATACAGGTGATTATCGGCCGCGTCCACCGCCAGCGTACTACCGGACTTATCGACGATAGAGCCGAAGGAGCTGAACCCACCAAACTGCGAAGCTTCATAACGTTCCACGGGCCCGCCACCGTATTTCACAGCAAAAACATGCCCAGCATTATCAGTGGTCAGGTTGCACGGTTTGTTGACGCCAACAAGCGTCGATACATAGTCGCTGTTGGTCACAGGATTGGTGGTGGGAGCGAACTTATCTACACCACCACCATATATCCCGACATACACGCTCCCCGTGGAATCGACCGCGACACCACACGTTTCCCCCCACGGCGCATTGGATTGGGTGAGCGCTCCGAGAGATTCCCCATCGGGAGCGATCACATCGATCTGATTACCGTTAGAAGAGCCGACCGCCACATAGACATCGCCTTGAGCAGGACCACTGGAACTGTCCACGGCAAGCTCGTTGTCTGAGCCGCTACCGCCGTGCAAGCCCGTGATCGAGAATGGTTCGCCGGGCAACCCAGTGAACTTCAATGGTTTCCCGGAAGCATCGAACTTGAACAACGAGCCTCCACCCACACCCGTATCAAGCACATACACATCACCGGTAGCTTGATCGACCGCTACACCCTGAACGCTAGAGAACGAACCAAACGACGAAAGAAGGGGATGGTTGACTCCTGCCTGCGCCGAGGCTCCCAACACCATCGACACCGCAAGCACCGAACCCAACAACGCAAAAGCGCGCAGGGCGTCGCGAAGCGTGACCAGTGTTCTACTCATCACCATGAGGCCTCCGTATACGAGCCCCAACAGGTGAGGCGAGATTGACCGGAAGCCCAGACACGCCGAGCCCCCTCCCTATCGAGGAACGACGAAAA
>JBAVYU010000045.1:0-1632 GCA_049588415.1 Solirubrobacteraceae bacterium | reverse complement strand
GCCTGTGGTCCCGTGGCTGCCAGTTTCAAGAAGGTATCGATCGCCGCCACCGCATCGGCATACCGATGCGCGCCGATGTTGGCGTTCATCAGCACGATGTACATCTGCGAGTTGTCCGGCGCGAGTTCCACGGCGCGCTTCGCGTACGGCAGCGCTTCATCGGCGCGTTTCAACCCGATCAAAGCCCGCGCCATTTCGAATTGCCCGCGCCATGCGTTGGCTTCGAGGGCGATCCCTTTTTGTGTCGTCTGCAACGCGTCGTCGAACTTCCGCTGATTATTCTGCAGGCCCGCAAGGTAGAAAAGCGCCGCTGGATACTTCCCGTCGCTGAGTTCGAGCGATTTGTTTAGATCCTTTTCCGCATCCTCGGGCTTGTTGAGGTTCACTTCCGCCACGCCCGCTTCGGCGTACGCTTCGTAGTACGTGGGAAATTGTTTGACCGCTTTCTGGAATTGCTCGAGAGCTCCTGCGTAGTCCGGCTTCGCTTTCAGCGCCACGCCTTTCGCGTAGATGTCGCGAGCCTTTTGCGGGACCGTGAGTTCGTGCGCCGAAAGCGCGGCAGCGGGGGCTTCCGGAGTGCCTTCCGACTTTTCAAGCCGAATCGTCAGCACCAACATGTTGCCGTTGGCGAGAGTCACCGGCTCACGATACGGCTTGTAGCCCTTCTCCTGAATCACCACGTCGTAATTTCCATCCTGCACGCCCGCGATGCGAAACTCGCCATCCGTGCCGGTGGTGACGTAAATCATAGAAACGCCGCCGCCCATCGGGCTCACCTCCACGCGCACCGCCTCCATCGGCTGTCCGGATCCCGCGTCGCGCACGTGTCCAGTGACGCGCGCGTCGCCGGAACTCATGTGCGAAGTCTGCGCCGAGAGCGAGGCGGCACATAAGATGACGCAACCAATCGCGATGTGGATGGAGCGTTGTAGAACAGTTGGCATGGTTCGCACACTCTTGCGCCAAGCTCGGGCGCGCGCAAGCCCCAGAATGTAAAATCTGCGCCTACTTCGAATCCCTACTTCGAATCAACGAGCACTTCCACGCCGTACGCCGGAAGCTCAACCGTGGTCACGTCTCCCGATCCCAGCAGCAGAGCCTTCATCGTGCGCGGCAGCGTCACGGTTTGCGGTTTCCGCAAGAAATTCACCAGCACGAACACGTTCTTCCCATCGCGCTCACGCCGGCACACTTCAATGCCATCCGGCACCGCACCGAACACAGGAACCACGCCGCTCTGCTTCACCATCCACTCCGCTGCGGCCGCCATCGTTTTGTCGTCGAGCACCGCTCCTATATAGGTGATCGAGCCTTTCCCCACGCTGCGCGTGAGCACCGCCGGCTGATGATCCAGCCATCCGTTGGACTCGCCGAACGTCGCGAGCGCCTTCGTATCCGGCGAAGTCGCTTTCAACTGCTCGGCCCACACCGAATCCACGCTGTCGCCCCAATCGCCATTCACGGTTACGTCCGTATCGAGCGCGTAATACTGTTCCACTCGACCGCCGAGCACATCCACGAGGTAGCCCGGCTGGCGCTGCGGCAAAAGCGCGTCGTACTGATCCTTCATTCCGGAGCGCGGACCAAGCACCAGGTGTCCGCCGCCCATCACGTAATCGCGCAAGTGCGCGG
>JBAVYU010000044.1:0-1546 GCA_049588415.1 Solirubrobacteraceae bacterium | reverse complement strand
ACCCTAGGTTATTCCGCAACAGGGCGTTGGAATCCAGGGCCTGAAATCACGCGGCATGGGTCCCGTCGTTCACCAGGACGACAATCAACCCTTGTCGTTCTCGAGCTTGAATATCTGCGAGCCCTCGCTGCCCGACAACAGGCCCGTCTCGCTGTAAAGCTTCAGCTTGGCGCGGGTATCGTTGATGTCGAGGTTGCGCATGGTGAGTTGGCCAATTCGATCGCGGGGCGAAAATGTGGATTCAGTTTTCTCCATGCTTAGGCGCTCGGGATGGAAGGTGAGATTCGGCGACTCTGTATTGAGAATCGAGTAGTCGTTGCCGCGGCGCAACTCGAGCGTGACCTCGCCGGTGATGGGTTTGGCGACCCAGCGCTGTGCGGCTTCGCGGAGCATGATGGCCTGCGGGTCGAACCACCTTCCTTGATACAGCAACCTTCCGAGCTTGCGGCCGTTCTCGCGATACTGCTCGATGGTGTCCTCGTTGTGGATGCCGGTGATGAGGCGCTCGTAGGCGGCGAAGAGGAGAGCTAGGCCGGGGGCTTCGTAGATGCCGCGGGATTTGGCTTCGATGATGCGGTTCTCGATCTGGTCGGACATGCCGAGACCGTGGCGGCCGCCGATGCGATTCGCTTCGAGCATGAGGGCGACCGGGTCGCGGAGCTCACGGCCATTGAGTGCGACGGGCCAGCCTTCTTCGAAGCGGACGGTTACTTGCTCGGGCTTGATCGTGATGTCGTCGCGCCAGAATGGCACGCCCATGATGGGCTCGACGATCTTCATCGATGTGGAGAGGTGTTCGAGATCTTTCGCTTCATGTGTAGCGCCGAGGATGTTGGAGTCGGTGGAGTAGGCCTTCTCGGCGGACATCTTGTAGCCGAAGCCGGCCTTCTGCATGAAGGCGGACATCTCGGCGCGGCCGCCGAGTTCGTCGATGAAGGCGGAGTCGAGCCAGGGCTTGTAGATCTTGAGGCCGGGGTTGACGAGCAGACCGTAGCGATAGAAGCGCTCGATGTCGTTGCCCTTGAAGGTAGAACCGTCGCCCCAGATGTTGACGTCGTCCTGCTGCATGGCGGTGACGAGCATGGTGCCGGTGACGGCGCGGCCGATGGGCGTGGTGTTGAAGTAGGTGACGCCGGCGGTGGAGATGTGAAACGCGCCGGACTGGAGAGCGGCGATGCCTTCGCGCACGAGCTGCGCGCGGCAGTCGATGAGGCGTGCGTTCTCCGCGCCGTATTCGAGGGCCTTGCGGGGGATGGCGTCGTAATCCGCTTCGTCGGGCTGGCCGAGGTTGGCGGTGTAGGCGTAGGGGTGCGCGCCGTGGATCTTCATCCAGTGCAGCGCGGCGCTGGTGTCGAGACCGCCGGAGAACGCGATGCCGACCTTCTGGCCGACGGGCAGGTGTTCAAGAATGACAGACATGAAGGAAGAGACCTCGGGCCTTCAGCGTGGCTGAGGCTTTTCCCTCATTTTACTTGGCTTCTCTATTCGCCTGCGGTGGGCGTTAGCGCTGTGAGGCCTGCGCGGCGGCGTAGACCTCCTGCGGCTT
>JBAVYU010000043.1:0-19623 GCA_049588415.1 Solirubrobacteraceae bacterium | reverse complement strand
AGTCCCACTACATAAAATATCAGCGCCAGCACCAGTATCTTCAAGAGAGACTTCTCCACTCGCCGAAGTCGCAAGTGCGCTAACAACGCTAACGCCACCTTTCTGCCACACAGCGGCTAACGTCGTTTCCGCTGACGCCGAGGAAGCGAGTATCGCGCCGAACGCGAACACGACAAACAACGCCAAGACAACAGTGTGGAGCTTATTCATTCCTAACCTCCCAGTCCAAGATAGCTGCTAAAGCCTGCATGGAGGGCCTTATCAGCTAAACCTGGCACTCGTCATAGGTGTAGAGCGTTAAAGATGACAGCTCCGCTTGTAACTCAACCTTGGCTTGACCGCCGTGATGGGCGACGGTATGTCGCCCATCACGGCCCTTACCTGTCCCGCCCGTGCGCTATTTCGCTGTCACTGCCCAGGTGCCGACGGCTATCACCTCTCCCGCTCCATCAGACTGATTCGTTACAACGGTCCCCACCGCGGTATTGCCCAAGAAGCGGTGAGTCGGGGCAACTTTATGGATCTTCCATTCTGAAGCGTTAGTTTCGCTCAGCACGAACACGCAAAGATTACCGGGTTCCGCCTTCGGTTCGGCAGCAGTGCCGCCTGCGCATCCCGGAGGCAAACCGGCTGTTAGCGCAGCGCCTGTAGTCGTTTCTGTCGCTTCTTCACTGATCTGTAGCTTGCCTTCACCTTCTTCTACCGCGTTGATCACTGATCCAGCGGGGATCCCTGGGCCGCTGATTGTCTCGCCAACCGCGAATGTTCCGCTGGATTTAGTGACTTTTTCGATCGTCTTCGAGCCCGTTGTGATTTCGCCTGTGCCTGCCGTGCCGGGTTCCGCGCCTTCCCCGATGTAGTGCGCTTCAGGCGCTTCAGTGAGTGGGATGGTGTATGAGATTGCCGAGGACCCCGGTTCTCCCGCAGCCTGAGCATTGTAGGTCGTCGACCAAGTTCCAGCCTCCGTTCGCCCAGAGGGCAGGGTGCCGCCGGCTACCCACGGTGAACCGTTGCACGCCGTGGTTTTCTTGCTTTCGGCCGCAGTGAATTCCGCTCCCCCTTCCGGACACGTACCATTACCTTTACTCAGTGTTTTACTAGAAACGCTGACGCCGTTCGTACCTGCAGCACCGTCTTTGCCGGCCACTCCAGGACCGCCTTCCTTGCCATTTGCGCCCGCGGGACCCTGCGGTCCAGCCGTACCGGCAGGCCCGGCAGGCCCTGCAGCACCGTTGGCTCCCTTCTTACCTTGGAGTTGCTTGAGTACGCTGGGCTTAATCTGTTTGGTTGACGTGATTATCACTTTGCTTGCGGCGTAGGCACCGCCAGTCATCGCGAACACGAGCCCCAACGTCAAGATAATATTTGTGTAACTGAAACGTTTACGCATTTTTGACAGCACAGGCGGTTTCCTCCCTTGTGAATACAATTACTGCGGACGGTTAATGTTTTGCCTTACGCTTCTTGCCCTTCGACTTCTGCGTCGATTGGCATCCTGTCACCGTTATCGGAGTGTTTTGTTTGATCGTGAGACCATTTTGGGCCACGAAGATCGTAGGTAGTGTCAAGGCCCCTTTGCACAGACCACTCGGTGCTGCCAGCGCCGAATACTTGCCTTGTGGGAGGGTCAATTCAAACGTCCCGACCGGCACGTCGGGCACGGAGCGAAATGTACTGCTGGTTACACCCGACTTGCTAATGAACGTTTCCGAATGCAATTGCACCGTAGAGCCATATCCAGAAAGGACGATTATCAATTCAGGAAACTTCGCGCCTCCATGCGAGACAAAATACGCGGGACCGTTCAAACCCACAGGCAGCAGCGGGGTAGTCGCCTCCGCCGTCCCAACCCGCGATGAAGAAGGACAGGACGCTGGGTTAGCATCGAAGGTGCTGTCTGGACAAGCCTTTTGGAGAGTGCTCAAACGTGACGGCAGGGCTCTAGGCAGATCGACCTTGACCTTCGCAATATTTGCCTGTGACCCAAAGGGCGCTTTAGGGTAAGTGAGCTTGACATGCAAGCTGGCACCGTTGGCCCTCGAGGTCTTAGCCGATGTCGATACCTTGAAGTTTGGCTTGAAGCCGAGTGTCGCGCAGTTGGTTGCTTGAAATGGTACGTGCAACGAACTCGTGGCACCCTGACTACTCGTCAGCTCTCCTCCAATGCTCATGGGAGCACAGCTTGTAGGATTGAAAGTGAACTGAGAGCGATCGATCGTAACGTTCACATGCTTTATCTGTAGCGGAATCCCGTCGATGAACTGAGGGATCGCGTATGGTCCGGTCGTATCGCTGGTTATCGTCAATGCTGCGGTGATCGGATCGATTTCGATACGGGCGCGAACGATCACCTTCCCGAGGTCAAACGGGCCTGCCTTCGCCGGATTCACGATCGACAGACCGTAAGGCGCACCCCCATATGGGCCTGTAATGAAGACTTCGCCTCCCGTGACGGTATACGGGTTGCTTCCAAGCCCGACGCTGACCGTCGTATGACCGATCAGGCTTTCCGGACCGCACGTCCCTGCGTTCGCGTGCGCTTCGTCGCACAACTTCACATTCGAAAGGCCCCCGAGCAGTCCTGGCGGCATCTTTACTTGGATCGCGTCCAGGTTCTGATTGCCGTCTTCACGGCTCATTGTCAACGTGAAGGGCGTAAATGCACCGGCTTGGATGTTCAAGCTCCCAGCCGTAAGAGACGGGGAGAACGGCAGCGGATTCCTGCAGGGACCGCCGTCCGGTCCCGCTGTGATCTGGAATTGCGAGGAAGGCTGTGCGGGTGGATTCCCGGACCACGGAGCGATAGTCGATGTCGTGGTGTATAGCCCGCACTGCGCCGGCGTACCGAGCGGCGCGCGTGAGCCACCGAAAAAGTGCAAAGTCAGATTTTCAAACGGTACCTGCGGCGTTTCCTTGAATGTTGAAACGAGCTGTCCGGTTTGCAAGTCCGGTTTGACTTCACCCGCAAGCTTCACGCGTACTCCCGATACAGGATCATACGCCACGATATATAGAGCAATAAGGCTACCGAACGGGTTTGCGTTCTGTGTCGCCAAATATACAGCACCCGTGAGCGGCTCTGCCAACAGCGGCGTCTCTATTTCGACGGTTCCGACCTTCGCCGATTCTGGACACGTCTGTTCAGCGGGGCTTTGCAGGGCAATCTGACTCGTGGAGCACGCCGAAAGCCCGTCCGCACCAGCAGGGTTCAGACCGACCCCCTGGGGTAGCGTCACTGTAGTGTTCTCTACGCTCGACTCCGCAAGCCCCGTAGGATTCAGGCTCCCTTCTTGATCCACATGCACACCGACCGTCACGCCCGATGGCGTGCTCGCGTTCTGACTATCTGGCGCCACGCTAATAGACGGCTGGAAGTCCAAGCGATTACACCCGTCCTGACCGACCGGTTCACCCACGCTATTAGACACAGTGTACTGCTTTGGTGGCGTGAAATTGCCATTTTCAGACCACGGGTCGCCTTCAACACTTGTCACCAAGGGACCCGTGCATGAAGGCGGCATGATCAAGAATGGCTGAGTTTTGCTTTCTTGATCGGGACAGGCGATTTCCAAACGCGTGATTTTATGGATTTCCCCTTCATGTTCATCCAGGCAAGTGCCACGCGAGGTATCGTGGCGCGGGTCCCCAGGAACGCCCCAAAAGGTTGCCTGTGTACCAATAAACCCTACCTCGTCCGGAATATCAGGAACGCTGACAGTCACTCCATAGTCGCCACCGGTACGTACCGAAGTGTCCAGCACAACCGGACCCACGGGAGTTTTGAACCCAAAACGCGCCGGCTCACCCACCCCAGGTTCAATATTATACAACGGATAGGTCTGCGCCAAAGGCACATAAGGTGTTATGGACACATTCGTGACAATCGGTGTCGCGACTCCCACGACGGTGCTATTCGGACACTGCGAGGATTCATTTCCTTTCAGGAAAACGGAGACAGGACACTTCGGAATGGGGACCGGATTACCCACGAGCCCTGCCGGCAAATTGAAGCGTAGTTCCCTCGGCAGTTCTATCGGCTGTACTTCCGGCAACGTTTCATTGTGCTGATAGTTAAAAACCTGGACTGTCTTTGTATTAAATGTCAACGAAGAAGTGATCTGAAAAGGATGTGATCCTGCCTGTGTATCCAATTCGCCCCCTTCTTCTTCAGGCGTCAATTCATAGGTTTCGGTGCCAAAAGGAGGAACCGATTCACCGAGCGCAAGAGGACGTCGCGACACTACTGGCGCCACACCGCCACCAGACACGCTCACTTCGCTTATACCCCTACCGGCACCAGCTTCGACATTCACAGTCATGGCGATCATAAAACGTTCATAAGCCAACAACGGCCCCGCATACGTACATGTCACTGTTTCAGAAATAAACCCGCAGTGGATGAGTTCCTTCACACCGTTGATCCCAATCGGAAAACTGCCACCCCCTTCACCATAAACATGTGTAGGCGTTACACCCGATGGCAGCCTATCCACGATCGTTATAGGATCTGAGGAGCTATCGATGGCCCGATCCCCAAGATTGCTTACTTCCAGCACAAGCCTACTCTCAGCGCCCGGCTGACTAGCCGGCGCCGAAATCGTGTTCACGTGCCACCATGCCATCCCCGCAACAGCCACACCAGAGCACGCAATCGTCCCGAAAACACCGAAAACCACGAGTCCAATCAAGGCCCTCTTGAAATATGCCGTGCTCATGACCGCTTCCTCCCATTTCCGCTGGGCGCCTTCTTGCGGACAGGCTTTGATGGGTAGCGTTTATGTGCTTGGCGTTCGCAGACTCTGCGCCGCTTACCTTTATCGCGATGACACGCTTTCAGAGCTCTGGTGAGCTTTTGCGCGTTCGTCAAAGATCGCGCCTTTATGGTAGTAGGGGGAGCGACTACATTGCCGGTACCGTTAAATGTTGCGCTGGGCGCTGGACCAAAGATCTCAGGCTGCGGCGATGGCGCGGCCTTACACGAATCGCCTGACGAGCACGGAGGAGACAGGACCGGTGTGGCCACACACGGCGTGCCACTTGTGCACACGTGCGCGTCATACACATCATAACCCTTATCGAAATCAGTACTCACCAGTTTGCCGGTCGTGGTGAAGAACACGTCATCACCGTTTTCGCTTGCATCATAGAACGCTGATTCCTCGCTCGAGGTACCCGACGAGATCAAGGCAACACAACCATCCGACCTTTCGCTAAACGTCGTACTACCAGTCACACAATCACTAATACTTACCGGCTCATACTCATAGACGTCCTCGAGTCCATTCGTGTCACCCGCGACCAACCCAACAGGACTATCGAAAAATACGCGACCACTATCAGAAAGATACCGTGGCTGATAGGTAGCAGGATCGTTCTCGAGATTATCCCAGCCAGGAACACTCCCTGCCAACCAATGATCAAACTCCGGATTCGTCGGGGTAGAGGTGCCTCCGGCCCAAAACTGCTCACGGTCAACCAACAATCTCGAGCCTTGCCCATCAAACACTCCACGCGGCCTAGCACCAGAAGGATCGCACGATGCGCACACCAACTTTCCCGCACCCTGCGCATCATACAAATACACCTCCTCGTCGGGCATATTACTGGCAGCATCAACATTGTCATATCCCGTCAACGAGCGCTGCGACATAAACACAAAATAACGACCGTCAGGCGACACGCGCGAACTCACACCAGCCAAATACGGAGCCGCAAAGATGGCTGCATACCACGTCGGTTTGTCCTGCGGAGCAAGAGTCGCGACATGCTTTGTCACCCACCCATTACCCGTATCATGCAAAACATACAGATTATATTCGCCGCCGACACCACCTTCAGCCAAGTCGCCCTTTGCAACGAAATACACATACGAACCATCTTTGCTGACATCAGACACTGATTCTTGGACGCCCGCGCTCGATTCACCGGCGCCATGATTCGCAGTCAAATCCGTCGGAGTACCACTGTCCCAATCATACACATACAAGTCGCCGTTTTCCAAGTAGAAGATCTTCGATCCAGTGCTGTTCATTGTCTGATACAGCGCCGTCGCACCCCCAATCCGCACTGTGCGTTCTTCAACCATATCCCTCACATACAAACCCTTGTACTTTTCGAGCTTCGACGTCGAAAAAGGTTCCCCCAAAGTCCATGCGATCCTGCGCCCGTCAGCAGACACACTACGCTGAGTGCTACCCCGTGGAAGACCTTCCGCGTTGACGCCGGCAAGCGCGACGATCGGCGTTTTGGAGCCGTGCGCTACTTCTTCACCGGGCGGCGGCAAGATATTTACGAGTTTCAAACCTTCACTATCCCACTCGTACAAGTTCCATTCAAAATCTTCCAAGCTCTCGTGTCTTTCTATTCTATTCTTGATCGTATCTCCATCGATCGCATTCGAAGTCAAAGCCTTCACCGACTCGAACACAACGTGAGAAAGATCCGGTGTCCCCGCAAGGAAATGCATCTCCCACTCTCCCGGATTCGCTCCAAGAAACTGTTCTTCTTCGATGACAGTATTTTCCGGGACGTCCGCCGAGCTGACAAGCGGAGTGAAAACACCGTCTAGATTATTACGCAAATATAGTGTGCGCGAACTCGCTTCTGGTGAAAGCAACGGAGTCCCAGCAGGCTGAGGCTCAACCGCCGCGGACGACAAGTCAAGAGAAAACAAATGATAGTTGAAATCAACTTTGTAAAGACTTTCTGCCGGTTCGTTGTCTTCGGGCGAGCGACCAGGAAGCGTCACATCCTGGGAACTCCAACCACCAGCTCCACGAGTCGACAGTATCTGGGAGTACGTCATCTTACCGTCAGCATTCGGGTCGACAGACGGGCCTTCACCGACATACGTGATGCCACCCCCGTCAGACGCCGCCTGAACCTGTCCCCCTCCTTCTGTCGTCTCAAGGACAGCACCCCTTTTATTGGCAGGAGATACAAGTTCCCACGACCGACCATCGGGCAGACTAGCCGACAGGCTCCCGCTCTGCGTCGTAAAAGACTGATCCGGTTCCGCGAAAACTTCACCATCCTGTACAGCCACAAAACGATAATGATAAACACTCGAAGCTTCCAAACCCTGCAAATGCACAGCAAGGCTCTGCGAACCAACCAAACCCCCAAGATCTACACCTGGAACAGCAACAGGCGCAACCGAACCATAAAGACCTGTTTGACCATATTCAATATAATAATGAGTGTCCGCCCCATTTGGGTCGATCATGTCCAGCAACGTGGCACTGCTCGACGCAACATCACCGACAGACTCCCCATCCAATAACGGTCCAGCGAAAAGATTGCTATCTGGCGTATTACTACTCGTCGGCGCAGAATTCTGCGCCACCAACCGATAATGATATTCGGTCCCAGGCACCAGACCCGAAATATGAGCATCAACCGCAACCGGCGACACACCAGAACCCAAACCAGCCGGCGAACACGGCACACTCGACCCATACGCAACCGTAACCCCATATTCAAAAACACACGAAACAACGGGTTTACCCCGCGGGTTAATCGTCCCATTAAGAGTAGCGCTGTGCGTATGCTGTTCACTAACCGCAGTAATACTAACATCCGGCAAAATAATACCTTCAAAAACCGACACATTATCCGCCGTCTCATCTGCGGCATAGACAGTCCCACTACCAGCATCCACAGCCACACCCTTGCTGAAACCAAGATGCCCTAAACCAAAACAATTATCTTCCGGTGGAATACAACTCTCTATAGGTTCCCCACTAAGACTAAATGCTTCAATAGAACTAAGATTATCCAAATAAACCTCACGACCAACGGGATCGACCGCCACACGCTGCGCTTCCCCATCTTGGCTAAAAGGATTAGCCAGAACTTCTCCTAAAGGGGAAAGCTTGAGAAAGGTGTTAGAGATCCCTGGGGTCTTTTTAATAAAAAAGTTATCTTCGCCGTCCACGCCAAGACCATCGGCAAAACCAAAGGAGGTTTGTAGTTCTGATAGATATTTGCTTTCTAGTGTGTCACTGAAACTAAAGATCCCACCTTTTTTAATAGTAACCCATAGGGTGCCATCCTGGTCCACGGCTACGCCTTCTATGCTTCGTGCGTCCGCTGCACCTGCATCGAATACGCCGCCCGGAGTTTCAACCCCTGTTATCTGACCGAGATACGTCCCGGTTGAATCAAACTTGTCGATTACACCGTGACCACGATCGACGACATACACATCTTCTTTGGAGGGATCCAAGCCCGAAGAGGAATTATCGATCGTGATTTCAGTCGGTTCAGACAGATCACCAGTAGGAGACGCCGAACCATTAAATTCACCCAAAAACGCCGAACCGTCGGAGTTGAACCACTCAACACGATTGTTGCCACTATCCACAACATACATATCGTGCGTAGCTTCGTTCACAGCTACACCAAGCGGACGATCGAACTGCCCGGAACCCGAACCGGAAGCACCAAACGAGGATCTGAAGAGATGAACCTCCTTCGCCAAAGCAGGCCCGGCACAAAACAGGCCACACACACACGCAACTAGCGCACACAACCAAAGCCCGTAACCCCTCATCCCCCATCTCCTAACATTCCCTCGTCACACTCAAGAAATATGTGTGGCTGGATGGCGCCCAGCGCCATCCAGCCACAACAGTAATTCAACTCACAACAAACTACTCACCACGCACTATTCAACCGCAGTAAGTAATTCAGCGTTGGTCAATTTTATTTCAGTTAATGTATCTACTTCATTCTTGCCCTTAGCCGCTCCACCTACCGTGCAGTTAGCTCGGGGGGCTACAATAGCGAGCGCTGGAGTCTCGGCATCCAGATTGTTTTCTATGGGAAGGCTGCCTTCGGTCGACGTGCATTCATCTTCAATGTCGACGAGGACCGTACATAACACCCAATATCCGAATGTTCCTCCACCCTTTTTAATGATCCTGTTCCTGAACGTGCCCGCTTCGGTTAAATACAGCTGGGTTGTCCAGGGCAGACCCTCAGGCGCCACTTCAGCCGGCGCGCCACATGTTTTCACATTTACACAATCACCAGCAGCAATAGTCAACCTTGTGCCCGCTAACGTGATCGCTACACCTTTTAAATTCTGCACTTCGGTGATTTCGCCTTTACCCGCAGCATTCACATTACCAACCAGAGTGCCATTACATAAAATGTTAGCGCCGGCACCTTCATCTTCAAGCGAGATTTCTCCAGCCGCCGTAGTCGGAAGCGAAGCAGCCACTTTGGTGGTGCCTTTCTCCCATTCGGCGGCTAACGTCGTTTCCGCTGACGCCGTTGAAGCGAGCATCGCGCCGAACGCGAACACCGCAAACAACGCCAAAACAACTGTTTGGAGCTTCTTCATTCCTAACCTACCTTTCCCTCGTCCAAGGCTTGGTTGAGCCTCTTCCGAGGCTTGGAATGGTCGGGCCGAGCACTCGTCCTAGGTCAGAGAGCGCGGGGTCCCAACCCCTGATTTATGTCTATCCCTTCCCGATCTCGCAAGATGACCGTAGCCTCCCACGAGCCCGTCGAGCAGTCTGGCAGAAAGCATCCCACTCGTACAGACGTGTTTCTCATTCTTCGATGCCTCCCAGCATTGCTCTAGCCCTCCACTTGTAATTCCAAATATTTGGGCCTGGCGGCAGTCTATCTAGCATTCGGCTCCTGTCAAGAGAATGGAGGACGATTGTTTCTGACTAGTTGACGTGCGTTCTGCGCTCCGCTAGAAATCAATGACCATGCCCGGTTCAAGACCTTCCCAAGGGAACCGATGAGGCGCGTGTTCGCGCTCCTGGCAAGCACGGTTGCCCTCCTGGGATCCTTCGGCTGTGCTGGGGCGGGCCCGCACACAGGAGTTGCGACCGGACCATCCTCGGCGGGAACAGTCGTGGGAGCCTCAGCCGCTGCCGACGGCAAGCGTGCCATACCTACCGGACCGCACACCTTTGGCGACTACGACGACGACGACGGCTACTACGACGTGGGGCCCAGCGACTACGACAACGACGACAGCGAAAAGCCAACGGATAAGGACGGGGACTTCGACAGCAGCGGCGGCGGACAGTACGACAGTGACGACAACAGCGTCCGCTACTTCGGCCATTCAGCACGACCGGCCGACAGACGCGCGATAACCGCACTCAGCAAGATCTATTATGCCGCAGCCGTCGCGGACGACGGTGCGAAGGCATGCTCTTTGATCGCCTCGCCGATCGCCAAGCTCTATCCGCAGAGCCTGGGCGTAGGTGGACCGCCCTACTTGCGCGGCTTGAAGACCTGCGCAGAGATCGTCTCGAAGCTGTTCGATCAGAATCATACGCAGGTGCGCGCAGACGCCGCCACTCTCAGGGTGACAAACGTGCGCGTCGAGGGCAAGCTTGGATTAGCCGTGCTCGCCTTCAATGGTCGCCCAGGACGCCAGATGGAAACGATAAGAGAACACCGGTCCTGGAAGATGCTATTTCCGTTGGACACCGAACTGCCGTAGAGCTGCGCCTGTATCCTGAAGGTTCGATGAGCGTCCGTATCATGATTTCTCTGCTGAGTGTCGGCTCCGTCTGCTTTCTGCCTGCCTGCGGCACCGCGAACTCGAAGACCCCGCCGGCCGGTTCCTACTTGAAATCGGACGGCGACATCGACACGGATGGCCCTGGCAAGCTCAACGACGACTACACGGAGCGCGGCGTAGCAGGCGGGCGCGAAGCGAGTAACTCCATTAGGCCGGCAATCGTCAGAACGATCCGCGAGTACTACGCGGCTGCGGCAGCCAACGATGGCTCGAAGACTTGTGCATTGCTTGACCCGCCGCTCGCCGCAGCTATCGCCGAAGAGCCGAATCGACTCCTGCCAAGTAGCTCAAAAACCTGCGCGACATCGGTGTCGCTACTGCTCAAGCAACAGCACCAGACGCTCTCAACCGAGGAACCGAGCACTATGGTCGTAATCGCAGTCCGCATCTTCGCCGCCGAAGGGATGGCGATACTCGGCTTTCGAAAGGTGCCTGAGGCCGAGATCCCACTGCAGCGAGTAGGCAATGTCTGGAAGATCAACTCTCTGTTCGACGGTCCACTGCCGTGATAAGGACTGAGCACCCACGAAAGGTGTCGCTGACGCTGTGCGCCGTCGCGTTGCTCGGTGCGGGTTGTATCGCATGCGGCGGCGCAAGCAAGACCACTGGTGCAAACTCGAGCACCCAAGCCGCCCCGACAAGCTCCGTCGGCACCTCGAGCGAGAAACCTGCAGACACACCCGCGGATAAAGACAAAGATGAAGATAGCACCGGCACGGGGCGCTACGACAGCGACGACAAGGCCGTACTTGACTTCGGTCACGCCGCGAGCGCTTCTGAGAAGGAGCAGATCACGGCTCTTGTACGAAGCTACTACGCGATAGCCGCCGCACAGAATGGCACCAAGGCCTGTACCCTGCTCTATTCGATTCTCGCGGAAGCCGTGCCCGAAAACTACGGCATCTCACCACCTGGCCCGTCCTATGCACACGGCAAGACCTGCCCCGAAGTATTGGCGGCCTTCTTCAAACATTTCCACCAACAGATTGTGGCTAAGCTACCCAAGCTGAAAGTGTCGCGCGTTCGCATCAAAGAACGCCAGGGTGTCGCGGTGTTGAGCTTTGGCAAGCTGCCAGAAAGCGAAATGCGGGTCGTCCGGGAAGGCCACATATGGAGGATCATCTCCGTCGTCGACACGGAACTACCGTAAGATGAAGCGACTCCCGGTACTACTTGTCGTCTGCTCAGTGCTCTGTGTAGGCCTTAACGCATGCGGAGACTCGAACAAGAGCACAAGGACTCGGAACGCTTCTGGCGCCGCCGGCACATCTACTCCGATGACGCGGGATCGCGACCAAGACTACGATAACAATGACGATGATTACTACGTCTTGGGCTTCGGACAGCCGGCGGGACCACTTGACAATCAGAAGATCACCGCCCTCGTCCGCAGTTACTTCTCCGCATCCGCTGCGGAGGATGGCGCCAAGGCATGTGCCCTGATCACCCCGTTCTTCGCGGAAACCGTAGTCGAACAATACGGCCATACGCCAGAACTCCGAGGCAGAACCTGCGCTGCTGTGATGTCAAAGCTATTCAAGAACAACCACAGGGAAATAGCAGACAAGAACGCCCACCTGCAAGTGATGCGAATAGGCATCGAAGGCGACGTAGCCCGTGTCGCCCTCGCATTCCCTGAGATACCGACGATAAGACAGATCAGGATACGCCGGGTTGGCAACAGATGGACCGTACTCGACCTACTAGATCACCTGATCGAATAGGTCGAGCCACGATCAACGCCAGCGACCCTGAGCCCAGAAACCGCGTGGCGAGCTGCTACCCTCACGGCAGTGGCGTAGCAAGTATCCCTACGCTTCTCCAACCGTCTGTTTCGCGGTGCACTTCCAGAAAGCTCGCGGGGGTGTTCTTCGTGCCGATGAACACACGCCCCTTGCTGCCGTTCACTCGAACCTGAATGATCTCTATCGGAATCTTCAATTCCCGGTGAAGATTCCTGAAGAGGAGCGTCAACACCTGTGCGCATGTGGTCCCTTTGCGTAGATAGGGCGGACCACCCACGGAGCCGCGACCATAATCATTGAGAACCGACTTTGCGACCGCCACGGCGAGCATCGAGCAGGCCCTGGCGCCATCTTCCGCACCTGCCGCCGCAAAATAGCGCACTGTAAAAGCTCTCAAGGCGCGCCAGTCGGTCACGTCCGCAGCGTGTCCGTACCCCCGGATCGCGCCATCGTCCTGATCATAGTAGCCCAAGGGTTTCAAGTTGTCGTTGTCTCCGTCTATGTCAGGGTCTTTGCTGTCTAAGCCTTTCTCTTCCCCCGGGCCATCGTCGTCGTCTTCGTCCTGTCTCAGCGATCGGATATCAACTGGTGCGCTCGAACTCGCGCCTTCAATAGCTCTCTCGATCGAGGTCGCCGAACGCGCTTCCGATACCGAGTGTGCGCCACCACATCCAGAGCAAATCGATACCAGCGCGACAAGCAGGATCATCGCGATCACAGCTTTCATCTTCGACGCACTTCCCTTCAGGGTCAGGTCAGAACTAAACGGAGACGGATCCTAGCAAGCTTCCTATTCGGGGATCGTGTACCTTCCGGAGGCGTAACAGGGATAAGCTTCTTGAGCTCCCTTGTTGATTTCCACTTCACACGGCAAGGGTTCTCTTGCGAATTCTGAAAGCGGAGCGGGAATGTAGACGGCGATTTCCTCATCGACGGCGGTCGCGACATCAAGCTCGCCACCCGCGTTGAATGCGATGCCGTCCATGTCGATGGGTGCTGGGAAGCTTGTCAGTAGAGCGCCTGTGCTTGCGTTGTAGAGCAACCCGAAGCGGCCGGATCCGGCGCCTCCGGTCTCGAACCCCATCAGGGCAAGTCGCCCCAACTCGTCGACAGCCATACTGTGGATACTGTCTACCGCGCCTGGGATCCCGGTCTTCACCTCATATTCGGAGATCTGCTCTCCGCTCGGCGCGAACTTGTGCACGATGTTGGCCTGTTCAGCGGGTAATTCCAGTTCGCCGTTCCCGACGCGGTAGACGAGATATGTCTCGCCGGTCGGACTGACCGCGAGCGCAGTTACGCCAGTGCCGGGTTCAGCCGAGATCGAAGCAAGCGAGATTTCGCCCTTCCAAGCGCCGTTGCTGCCGAGCACCTGCACCCGGTGCTCATCTCCGACGTACAGCAGGTCTTCGGGGCCGCCAACCGCGAGCACGTCACCTGACTGGCCGGAGAATTTGAAGGCCAGATGCTCAGCGCTCTCACTCGCATTGACCAGGCCTGGCCCACAACGATCGCCTGCCCGCTCTATCTCCTGGGCTGTGCAGAGGTTAGCGCCCGTGGTCTCATTTACCCGCTTTCCGGCCCTCCACAAGAAGCGCCCGTCGCCGGTGAGCTTGTCCACGCGAAAGTCGCCTCGTTCGATACCGAGAACGTAGACATCCCCTGTGCGCGGATCCACGGCGACGCTCCCGGGCGTATCCAGCTGTCCAGCGGCCGTTCCGGCGATCCCCGCCTGACAGACATCTTTAGACGCAGCCGTGCAGAGATTCTTCTCTGCCTGAGTGGCCCTTGCCCGTTTGTCCTCTGTCCCGTTCACGTCCCAGCCAAACATGGCAACGAATTCGCCGCCCGACGTAAGCTCCTGGATTCTCGCGCTGTCGGCCTCGGCCACGTAGATGACGCCAGTCCGAGGGTCGGCGGCGACGCTGTGGGGATAGTCGAAGCCACCCGCACTGGTGCTCTGCACGGACACCTTGCATTCATCGTAGGAGACGACGGTGCACACATTGGCTCCTGTCGTCTTGTTCGCATCCCATCCGATGTGCGCCGAAGGCTTAAGCCCAGTCGCAGTCGAAGCGGCTGCGCATTCGATGGGGAGGCGCACAGTGAGGAGTGCTACAGCCACCGCTAGCGTCAGTCCAATTCTCAGACAGAGGCACTCCATCCAGGCCAATGTTACGGGGTCACTCGCTGCTGTAGCTCACGGTAGGAGTAAGCGGCTTCGCTGTGGAGAGAATTTAGATAGGCTCCATGGATGGAGTTAGCCCGACTATCGGTATGCGCATTTGCTCTTGCAGCCGTGCTGCTGATCGGTTGCTCCAGTGCGAGCCCTAGGCCGCTGCAGACCTCCGCCCAGGCCAAGGAATTCATCGAGAGTGTCACGCGTGGCGGAGAAATCGGTGGCTGGCAGCTGGCGCCCGGTGCCAATGATGACGCGAGTCGTGCCTGGTCAGAGAGGCAGGCAATCCATGATCTCGGCGTCACACTGCGTCGTGAAGGCAAGAACTGGGCTTGTGAATTGACCCAGAACTCCGTGAGATTGCGCAGAAGCTTTGGACAGTACACCGTTGGAGACCGCAAATCGCAGGCTTTAACCGCGGAGGCCCTTGGCGCCGAGGGCACAAAGATAGAAACACTGTTCACCGACGTGCTTAAACTGTCCATTGCGGACCTGAGCACTGCACAGACGACGATCTGCCCCAGCTACTAGCAAGCCCGCCGTCAATTAGGTCTTGTCTCCAGCTGGTCGACCGGGGCATAGTCGTCGCGAAGTGCTTCAGCCCCACCGACAAGCCGAACGACCGCGCGCCGGTCAAACAAGCTTGCCCCGTCCGCCTCCGCTCCATGCGTGGCAGGCAGCTTCCCGTTGGACGCAAGCAGCACGATATTGCCACCAGCCGGCCGTCCACCGGCACCAGGGACCGTGACCATCTGAACGTTGGTAAAGCCGGCCAAAAGCGTCGCCGCCTCGGCGCGCAGCAGTGCAAGCGGCGGATAGTCGATCATATTGAGCGCATACAGTCCCCCCGGCTTCAATACGCGCTTGACCTCGTGGAGCCATTCGGTCGTCATCAACTGCCACGGCACCGTACGACTGCTAAAGGCGTCACCCACGACCACATCGGCGCTGCCGGTCGGTTCGCGCTGCATCGTAAGGCGCGCGTCCCCGACCGTCGCACGCAAAGCGGACGAGGTTCGCAAGCCAAGATGCTTTCGGTCAAATTCGACCAAGCCACCGTCGACCTCGAGCACGTTTGAGCTCGAGCCGGGCCTCACAGCTTGTAGCCAGCGTGACAACGTGAAGGCGCCTCCGCCCACGAACACTGCCCGAAGCGGGCTCGATGGACGCCCGATCGCGTCGATCGAGTTGCTGATCCAAAGCTCGTAGGAGAAGCCCAGATAGGAGGGGTCGCTCGGATCGATGTCCGAGTTGTAGCCCCGGTCCAGAATCAGGACCTCCGCCTGCGGGTTTTCGGAGTCGGGTTCGGTCTGTATGCAGTAGTAGGCCGTTTCCGCTTCGCACGGCGAGTGCTGAGCGAGCGCGACCGAGGCGAACGCCAGCGTCAGGATGACGGTTCCGGCGATCATCGCGAGCTTGAACACACGAGTGTAGAGACCCAGAAGCGAGCCGAAGATCACGAGCAGGATGCCGATGGCGAGCACCGAGGTGCTGACGGGCAGCAGGGGCACCAACACGAAACCGGTCCCGAAAGTCCCGACCAGGGCGCCCGCCGTGGCCCATCCGGAGAGCCTGCCCACGACTGTGCCGCTGGCGCTCAGGTCGCGCAGCTGCAGGTGCGCGACCGTGGGAGTAACGGCGCTCAAGACAGCGGCCAGCGGGACGAGCGCGGCAAACGTGACGCCCACCGCCGCCAAATCTCCGCCTTCGCTTGCCGAGGGCCCCAATGCGCGCACGATGGGGACGGTCAACAGCACGAGCAGGCCACCCCCGATGAACAGCACGACTACCAGGCGACGCGGATTCATTCTGTCGGCCATTCGTCCGCCCAGGGCCGCTCCGGCCGCGATCCCGGCCAGCACCGCGCCGATGATTGATGTGGTCGTTTCGAGCGTCAAACCAACGTAAGGCGCAAGTAGGCGCACCGACAATATCTCCAGCACCAGTACCGCGCCAGAAGCGGCGAACACAAGACCCGCCGCCAGGGCCTGGGGCAGCGCCTGCGCAGAGGTCTCGACCGCAGCAGATTGCGGTTGCTGCTGCGCGACAGGTCGCGGCAGAGTTCTTGAGCCCTTCCCTCGACCCATGGATCCGACATTACAGAATGTGCCGTGCCAGCAGGCATTCCAGGCCTCGGAGAAACGCCTCAATCAGACGAATGTTTCTGATTGGAGTCCCAGTCGGCCAGATACCCGACCGGTAGTCGGAGTCTCGCCTCTATCGATCGCCACTGTTTCTCACTTAGCCACAGCCGAGGCATTTCTCCCTCGACAAACGGAGATCACCTCCTGTAGAATCTCCGAGACAGACTTAGACTTAATCAACGCTCCCGGGAGGGCACTGCAATGTTACACGTACAACTCGTCGCGCTGGCGATCGTGGCGACCGCGTTGGTGGCCTCGGGCTGCGGCGGATCGTCGAAATCTGGATCGACCTCGACGGCCGCTTCCGCCACCGCTGCGACAACCGCCACAACGGCAACCGCGCCTCCGTCGCACGCGGTGGCGACGCTGAAACTCTCGACCGGCAAGCCGCTCACGCGCGCGGAGTGGATCGCCAAGGGCGACGCGATCTGTGCTCGTCTGAAAACAAAGCTTGCCGCGCTGACTGTGGTCAACGAGCAGGAATACGCACACGTGTTCCCACAGGTTGCGGTCTACGACAACGCGGAGGCCCAGGAATTGAGCAAGCTCGTGCCGCCGACGTCAAAGGCACATGACTGGGAACAGATACTCAGCACAGCGCAGCACTACAACGAATACGTCAACAAGGTCGCCGGCTACGCCGAGGCGAACGACTTCAAGGAAGCCGCGCCGTTGATTGAAACAGCTACGACGATCCACCAGCAAATGGCGGCCGAGGCTAAGCAAGCCGGCTTCAAGCATTGCTCCCAGACGAGCTGACAGGCGGCTTTCGTTGCGATAGCACGAACGCCTGAACACCGTGATGTAGACATGGCGCCCAAAGAAGCCGACCAGGCTCTTTGGGCGCCACGCAAATTGCGTCAGCGGCGCATGCAGCTCACGATCATCCTATGGACGAGACGGAGAGAACTTCTGTACCTGATTCAAGGCTAAATATACCGCTCCCTTCGATGATACCTGTTTCTCCATTACTCAATGTGCATAATCCTAATTTAATCTGGACTAACTCAGTGAAAAGCAAAGAGAATGCAACCTCTGCTCCACCCGCAAC
Organism: Solirubrobacteraceae bacterium; assembly: GCA_049588415.1. Lineage (GTDB taxonomy): Bacteria > Actinomycetota > Thermoleophilia > Solirubrobacterales > Solirubrobacteraceae > Palsa-744. The sequence continues at coordinate 1,949 of JBAVYU010000043.1, read as the reverse complement.
ATTTGCGGCTTCAGCCACCTCCGATCCCGAAAAGCACACGTCTACACTCGTTACACCCAGTGTCTTGCATAGGAAATAATATGCAGGTTCACCACCGGTCCCTGTTGTTAAGATGGCAAAGAAGGGACTGCCAATAAGCACACCTTCTTCTAACTCTTCAACTAACTCTAGTAATGTTTGCCATGGTAGGTTCTCGTGCCAAAGTATTGCCTCTTCCCCGCACAATTTTTGAGGTGTACATGAAAGAGATTCACCAACTAAAGGCGTTGCACTTATCGTGCCCCCGGATAAATTTACCATTCAGCTAATAAAGTAGCTATCGTAACGGCGGCAACCGCCGAAACCACCGCGACCACGCCCAACGAAATAACGGCGATAACCAAGACCATCGCTATTTGATATTTCCCCACTGTTCTACCTTTCTTCTTTATGACCGACATCCGATTGCGATATCGCGGTTGCGTCTGAGCACTAGTGACGAAAGCATTCTTCTCACTAGTACATTGAGCAACGGCAGCCAATTGGCCCCTGGGCCAACCAGCGACGAGCTATAACGTGGTGCCCCAGGAAGCCGACCGGCCCTTGGACACCACGCAAAAATAGCGTCAACAACAGATGCAGTCCACGATCACCCTACGGACGAGACGGAAAGGATTTCCGTGCCCGTTTCGAGCGTTCCTACACCTGACCCTTCTACCACGCCCGTTTCTTCTTTGCTCAAACTACACGTTGCTAATTTATCACCCATTAATTCAGTGAAAGACTCCGCGGCTACGCCTAAGACGCCAGTCGCTACATTGGTCGCTTCACCCGCACCCTGTGCTGCAGTGCATTCGTCGTCAATTGTCACACCCAGCGTCTTACACTGGAGATAGTAGCCAGCATTCCCGCCAGTCCCGGAACCAACTCCCGCGAAAAAGGGACTACCGACGAGCACGCCACCTTCTAACTCTTCAACTAACTCCAACACACCTCGCCACGGCAGATGCACCGGCCAAAGTAACGCTTCTTCACCACAAAATTTCTGGCTTGTGCAGGTAATGGATTCACCCACTAACGGCGTAGTACCGGCTGCCACGCCGCTTAAAGTTAATATTGACGTCACTTCGGCAGCGCCGTTAGCGCCGATCGTACCGTCCGTTATACCGCTACATAAGATTGTAGCGGCACCCAAAGGCGTTTTTGTGTCTTCGATTAAGACTTCGCCTTCGGCCCTTGCATTTAAGCTAGTTGCAACAGCAACTCCGCCTACTAACCATTCGGCTAATAAGGTATCGATTGTGATCGCCGCAACCGCAGACGCAACTCCAACCACACAAAATGCGAGGACTGCGATAGATGAGACTACTGCAATATGATATTTTCTCATTATATTCGATTAGCCTTTCTCTATCCGAATTTTATACTGAACCCTCTGGGTTCGCGCGTTTACTCGTGCTCGTTAGGCCCGTATAGACCGCCTCTGCTGCTATGCGCGTCCTAGGGCCGCGTATCTCGATCCAACGAATGTTCACTTAGAAACTATGAACCCAAGCCCGCAGCCAAATTCCATTCTACAGACTAATACGGATTATCGCACAGCCAGCCAGCGGTGTCAAGCAGGGTCTCGCTAGACCCATTGCTTAGAGTATTTGGGATTGTCCGGGTTTTTAGGGTGTTGGTAAAGGTTCGCGACAGCCAGCTCGCCGACCGGCTCGTCTACGTGAGATCGGCGTAAACCTCGACGGCGAACGCAACGTCCTCGGTTTATGGCTCGGCCCTTCAGGTGGGGAAGGGAGCAAAGCGGTGGATGAGCATGCTCACCGAACTGCACAACCGCGGGGTGACGGGGTCCCTGTGATGTGAGCCGGGTGTTGTGTGTGTTCGTCCTGTCTCGTTGATGGGATGAGAGGATGGATACGATCATGAAGCGACGTAGGCACACACCGGAGCAGGCAGTCCGCAAGATC
>JBAVYU010000042.1:0-19636 GCA_049588415.1 Solirubrobacteraceae bacterium | reverse complement strand
ACGGCGACGGCGATCGCGTGCTCGCGGTCGATCGCGCGGGCGCCGTGGTGGACGGCGATGAGCTGATCGCGCTTGCCGCCCTGCATCTGCGAGCCGGCGAGCGGTTGGCGGGGGACGGAGTCGTGGTGACGGTAATGACCAATTACGGCTTTCACACGGCGATGGCCGACGCCGGAATAGCGGTCGCCTCGACCAGCGTTGGCGACCGCTATGTCTTGGAGGAGCTTCGTCGCCGCGACTGGATGCTCGGGGGAGAGCAGTCGGGCCATATCATCGAGATGGGTTTCAACAGCACCGGCGACGGAATCGCCGGAGCTTTGCTCACGCTCGAGGCGCTCGGCGGGCGCGACCTGAGCGAGCGTGACGCGATGCACAAGCTGCCCCAGCGTCTGGTCAACGTCAAGGTGCGTGACAAGGGCGCCTTCGCGCACGCACACACGGTGGCCGAGGCGGTGCAGGCCGAGGACAGCGCTCTGTCCGGTCGCGGGCGGGTGCTCGTGCGTCCCAGTGGCACCGAGCCGCTGGTAAGAGTGATGGTTGAGGCGCCCACCGACGAGGAGGCCGACGCCACCTGCGCGCGCCTGGTCAGCCTCGTGCAGCAAGAGCTGGCTTAGGCGCTCCCCGTCCGAGGTGGCTGCGTTGAGCGTGGCTGGTGGCTTGCTTGCGGCTCTGGCTGCTCCGATATGCCGCTGATATCGTCGTCGCGATGTGCGGCATCGTCGGCTACGTAGGAAAGCGTCCTGCTCGGGAGATATTGCTCGACGGGCTCAAGAAGCTGGAGTACCGGGGCTATGACAGCGCCGGGATCTCCCTGATCACGGGCGAGCGCATTGAGGCGGTGCGCTCGGTCGGCAATCTGAGCGCCCTCCAGGCCAAGCTCGACGCTGGTACCCCGGAAGGTCGGGAGGTGGGCGGCTCGGTGGCTGTGGCCGCGCCCGCCGCTGCGACCACCGGCATAGGGCACACCCGCTGGGCCACACACGGACGCGTGAGCGAGGAGAATGCCCATCCTCACTATGACCCCGAGGACCGTCTGCACGTGGTAGTGAACGGCATCGTCGAGAACTACATGGCGCTCAAGGAGCGCCTCGCTCGCGAGGGCAACGAGTTCACTTCCGAGACCGATGCCGAGGTGATCGCCCATTTGATTGCCGCCCACTACGACGGCGATCTTGCAACTGCTGTGCGCAAGGCCTTCAAGGAACTCGAGGGCCATTTCGCGTTCGTGGCTATGAGTGTCGAGGAGCCCGAAACGCTGGTCGGCGCTCGTAAGGAGTGTCCTCTGGTGGTCGGCAGGGGAGAGGGAGAGCAGTTCGTGGCCTCCGCGGTCCCGGCCTTCCTCGCACAGACACGCGCCGTCCAATACGTCGAGAACGGCGAGATCGTGGTGCTGCGCCCCGATTCGGTCGAAGTGCTCACACTCGACGGCGACCCCGTGGAGAGGCCGGTCGACCAGATCGACTGGGACGAGGACACCGCCGAGAAGGGCGGCTATGAGACATTCATGCTCAAGGAGATCCACGAACAGGCCGACGCCGTGGCCGAGACGATCGCCGACCGCGTGGCGCGCGGGGATGGGGTTGACCTCGACGAGCACGGTTCGCTCGACGAGGCGATCCTCGCCGATGTCAAACGGATCGTGGTCGTGGCGTGCGGAACCTCCTACCACGCCGGCCTGATCGGGCGCTATGCGATCGAGGAATGGGCGCGCGTACCGGTCGAGATGGATGTGGCCTCCGAGTACCGCTACCGCAACCCTGTCGTAGGACCGGGCGACCTCGTGATCGGAATCTCCCAGTCGGGTGAGACCGCGGACACACTGGCTGCGATGCGCAAGGCGCGCGAGCGGGGTGCCACCGTGCTCGCGATCACCAACGTAATGGGCTCCCAGGCCACCCGCGACGCCGACGGCGTCTTGTTCACCCGCGCCGGCCTTGAGATCGGAGTGGCGGCCACCAAGACCTTCGTGTGCCAGGTCGCGGTCATCTATCTGCTCGGTCTGCGCTTGGCCGAGCTGCGCGGAACCTTGCCTGCAGAGCGCATCGCCGAGCTGGTGAGCGAGGTCAAGCGCCTGCCGCATTGCATCGAAGAAGTCATCGCCGACGCCGGCGAGGAGGTCACCCGTGTAGCCGACGAGCACTGGCAGAAGGAGTTCTTCCTCTACATCGGACGTCACGTCGGCCTGCCCGTCGCCCTGGAGGGTGCGCTCAAGCTCAAGGAGATCTCCTACATCGCCACCGACGCCTACGCCGCCGGCGAGATGAAGCACGGACCGATAGCCCTGCTTGACGACTCCACGCCAGTCGTCTCGATCGCGATCGACTCCCCCGTCTTCGAGAAGATGGTCTCCAACATGCAGGAGGTCCGCGCCCGCGGCGCCCACGTGATCGCCATCACAAGCGCCGGCAGCGGACGCTTGGAGGGTCAGGTGGACGTAGCGATCCCTGTGCCCGCGGTCGACTGGATGCTGCAGCCGATGCTCGCGGTCATCCCGTTGCAGATGCTCGCGTATGAGATCGCACGTAGGCGAGGGCTCAACGTGGATCAGCCGCGTAACCTGGCCAAGACGGTCACGGTCGAGTAGTCGAGCGCTTGGCATCCACCGTCCTGCACTCCTGATGTGTGAGACGTAGTATCGCTCGTCATGAGCACGCTTTCCGACTGGTGTGAGCCACTGCTTGACGCTCCCCGTATGCGGGCCGTGGACCGCTGGGCGATCGAGCAGCAGGGGGTACCTTCGCTCGAGTTGATGGAGCGGGCCGGAGAAGGCGTCGTGCGTGCAGTCGAGTGGGTCGCGCCCGCCGGTCCGGTAGTCGTGGTCTGCGGCAAAGGCAACAACGGCGGCGACGGCTTCGTCGCGGCGCGGCTGTTGCGCCAGGCCGGGCGCACAGTGCACGTGGTTTGCACGTCCGCCCCCGAGCAGCTCTCCGGGGATGCCCGCGTCAACTTCGACCTGCTGTCCGGCGATGAGGCGCTTCTGTTCAAGGACGCTCCAGCCGGCGACGCGATTCATAGGGCCCGGGTTGTTGTGGACGCCCTGCTCGGGACCGGTTTCGAAGGTGCTCCACGAGGCCCGGTCGCCGATGCCATCGAAGCCATCAACGATGGGGGCGCCCGTGTGGTGAGCGTTGACGTCCCCAGTGGCGTCGATGCCTCTACGGGGGAGGTCGCAGGCACCGCTGTGCGGGCCGAGTCTACCGTGACTTTTCACATGGCCAAGCCTGGCCTTTGGGTGCATCCTGGCAAGCGCCATGCGGGGGAGACGGTTGTGATTGATATCGGCGTCCCCCGCAGCGCCCCGCGCGAGACAGACACAGGGCTGATAAAGCCGAGCGTGCTTGCGGGGCTGCCGTCGAGGGGCATCGCATCGACCAAGTTCACGAGTGGGCACGTGGTCGTGGTCGGCGGCTCGCGTGGTCTGACAGGTGCACCGGCAATGACTTCGCTCGCCTGCATGCGGACGGGAGCCGGCTATGTCACCGCATGCGTTCCGCGCTCACTGACCGAGATCCTCGACGTGCAGCTGATGGAGGTCATGACGCTTGGGCTGGAGGACCAGGGCGGCTCGCTCGTGCCTGGGGGGATCGACAGCGCATTGGCTGTCCTGGGTCGTGCCGGCGCGCTTGTGCTCGGCCCCGGTTTGGGGCGAGAGGAGGGCGCGGCGGCTTTTGCGCGCGCTCTGGCAACGAAGGCGCCCGTGGCGATGGTGCTCGACGCCGACGGCTTGAACGCCCACGCCGGCCACCTCTCGGATCTGGCCGTCCGTCAGATGCCCACCGTACTCACGCCGCACGCGGGCGAGCTGGGCCGACTCTTGGGCCTCGACAGCGAGGAGATCGAGCGGGCGCGCTTGCGTCACGTTCGCGCCGCGGCCCAGCAATCTGGCGCCGTAGTCTTGCTGAAGGGAGACGACACGCTCGTCGCCTCGCCGGACGGGCGGGTCGCGGTCAATCCGGGCGGGAGCCCCGCCTTGGCGACCGCCGGTACCGGGGACGTGCTCTCAGGAGCGATCTCGGCCTTGCTTGCGCAAGGACTCGATGCGTTCACGGCCGCGGCCTGCGGCGCCTACCTCCACGCCGAGGCCGGACGCGAGGCGGCGCGCCGGCAGGGATCGGCGGAGGGTGTGATCGCGACGGACGTGATCGCGGCTCTGCCGGCGGCCCGGCGGTCATCGACTGGGCACGAGTCGGGTGGGCATGAGCACTCGTAGGGCTCTGGCGCGCGTGAACCTGGCTGCGATCGAGCGAAACTGCGCGCGCTTGCGGGCTGAGCTGGACGACGGATGTCAGCTGTGCGTGGTCGTCAAGGCCAACGGCTACGGTCACGGCGCCGTGCCCAGCGCTCGTGCTGCGCTTGCGGGCGGCGCAACTAGGCTGGCCGTGGCCGGAGCGCGTGAGGCGGTCGAGTTGCGCGAGGCGGGCTTTCTGGACGTGCCGGTGCTCGTGATGGGAGCTCTAAGTCCCGTCGAGCTGGGGGAAGCCCTGCGCGCGCGCGCTGAGGTTGTGATCTGGCGTGAGCAGGATGTCGAGGAGGTCGCGAGTGCGGGCGGGGGCAAGGTGCATGTCAAGCTCGACAGCGGTATGGGTCGGCTCGGCACGCGCGATTCCAGGCAGGCGTCGAAGGTGGTAGCCGCCGCGGCAGGCACGCGTAACGTCGAATTGGCGGGTGTGATGACCCATTTTGCCACGGCAGACGACCTCGACGATCCGTTCTTCGTCGAGCAGCTCGACGTGTTCACGGCCTGGGCCGAGGAAGTCCAGGCGGTGCATCCCCACATCCTCGTGCACGCGGCCAACAGCGCCGCCGCGCTGCGCGAGAGGCGCGCCCACTTCGACATGGTGCGCTGTGGGATAGCCGCCTACGGCATGGACCCCTACGGGCTCGATCCAGACCCCGCTCGGCTGGAGCCCGCCTTGGAGCTGGCCTCCTATATTGCCGAGGTGAAGGCGTGCGCTGTAGGACAAAGTGCCGGCTACGGAAGGCGCTTCGTCGCCGACCGGGACACAATGCTCGCGGTGTTGCCGATCGGCTATGGCGACGGCTGGCGCCGAGCCCTGTCTGACAACGCGGACGTGCTGATCGCGGGTCGGCGACAACCGATCGTGGGGACCGTGAGCATGGACAATCTGACCGTCGACCTGGATGGTGCCGTCGATCCGATCGGATTGCGCGGCAAGGAGGCCGTGTTGATTGGAGCTCACGGCGGGCAGCGAATCACGGCTGAGGAGCTCGCGCGGCGGATGGGCACGATCAACTACGAGGTCACGTGTGGCCTCACCGCGCGAGTCCCGCGCGTCTACCACCGCGATGGCGAGCCGGTGAGTGAACCCATTCAGGGAATGGCCTCGTCCTCGGTGAAGGAGGCTGTTCGTATGGGCGAGGACTCGACGCCGTCGTCTTCCCGATGAGTGCCGAGGCACTCGATATCGCCGGTCCCGCCCTTGCCGGTCGGCAAGCCTGGATCGTGGGTGGCGCGGTGCGCGATCGCGTGCTAGGCAGGCCCGTAGTGGACCTGGACGTGGTGATCGACGGCGACCCGGCCGGGGCTGCGCGCGCGATCGCCTGGCAGGCCAAGCAGGTGGGGCCTGGCGCCGCCTGCTTTCCGTTGTCCGAGGAGTTCGGGGCTTGGCGAGTGGTTGCACGTGGCGGGGCTTGGCAGATTGACGTGGAGGGCATGCGCGGCGGCTCGCTCGAGGCGGACTTGGCATTGAGGGATTTCACCGTCAACGCGATCGCAGAGCCACTGGACGGGGGAGACCCGATCGACCCGCTCGGGGGGCTCGCCGACCTGCGAGCCGGACGCCTGCGCTGCGCTGCGCCTGCCGCGTTCGCGGAAGATCCTTTGCGTGTTCTGCGCCTGGTGCGTGTGGTCACGGAGCTTGACCTGGCGCCGGACCCCCAGGCGCTCACGGCCGCTCGCGCACAGGCTCCTCGCCTCCTCGACGTTTCGCCCGAGCGGATTTTCCTGGAGCTGCGACGAATCATCGCCTCCCCCGGAGCACTCGGAGGTATCGAGTTGATGAGCTACCTGGGAGCAACAGCGGTGGTGCTGCCCGAGCTCGAGGCTATGCGGGGTGTCGAGCAGAGCCGCTTTCACCACCGCGACGTATATGGGCACACACTGGAGGTGTTCGAGCGCTCAATTGCCATCACGACAGCTGATGGATGGGAGCGCTCGGAGCCGGGTGCGGCCCTTGGCCCCCAGTATCGGGAGTCGGTGCTCGCCTTGCTCGCGGAGCCTCTCGCGGACGGCATGACTCGTGGCGAGGCTATGCGTTGGGGAGCGCTCCTACACGACGCTGCAAAGCCGGCCACGCGTTCGGTACGCCCCTTCGATCGTCGCGTGACCTTCATGGGGCACGACACGCTTGGGGCCGATCTGGCGCGAGAGGTGCTGGCTCGCCTGCGTGCGAGTGTGCGTCTGCGAGAGCATGTGGCAGGCCTGGTGCGCCATCACCTGCGTCTCGGCTTTCTCGTGCACGAGCACCAGCCGCTTGCACGTGGAACGGTCTATGCCTATTTGCACACCTGCGACCCCGTGGAAGTGGACGTCACGTTGCTTTCCGTGTGCGACCGTCTGGCCACGCGCGGAGCCAAGTCCGAGCAGGCGATCGATAACCACATGGCCCTGGCGCGGACCATGCTCGAAGATGCTCTGCGCTGGCGCTCGGAAGGTCCGCCCAAGCCCCTTCTGCGTGGAGATGAGCTGGCAAGTGCCTTGGGCATCGCTCTCGGGCCGCGCGTGGGCGAGCTTTTGGAGGAGCTTGCCTGTGCTCAATACGCGGGCATCGTGTCCACACGTGAACAGGCTCTGGCGTTCGTGCGCAGGCTAGGCGACTAGGATTGGCCGCAATGAGCGACCCGGACTGCATCTTCTGCAAGATCGTGGCCGGCGAGCTGCCGGCCACGATCGTCGACGAAGACGAGCGCACGATCTCCTTCATGGACATCAACCCGGCCACGCGCGGGCACGCGCTTGCGATCCCTCGCCGACACACGCCAGATCTACTGAGCATCGACCCTGGCGAACTCGGCGCCGTGGCCGCGGCCGCTAAGCGTTTGGCGATCCGGGCCAAGCAAGGCCTGGGCGCGGATGGAGTCAACCTGATCAACTCGTGCGGCGCTGCCGCCTGGCAAACCGTGTTCCACTTCCACATCCATATGGTTCCCCGCTACCAGGACGATCCGCTCAAGCTGCCGTGGGTGCCCTCGCCGGGGGACCCCGGTGAGATAGCCTCCGCGGCCACGGTCCTTGGGCGCGAGCAGTCCTGAGGCCAATAAGGGGGAAAACAGGCGTACGCGTCGAACCGCTACATCGTCCCCATCCTCGTGTTCTTGTTGAAATGGCCCACATAAAACGTCTCATCACAGTGATCGTCGCAGGCTGCGGGCTTGCTTTGGTTCTGCCTGCCGGTTCGCTTGCCACGCTCAGCGAAGTCGGAGTGATCCCCGAAACGACGCCCGCGACAGTTCCCAGCTGTCCCACGCCTTCGTGCCTGGCGGTGAGCCGCACCACAGGCTTCCAAGTCAAGGTTGAAACCAACAACAATCTGGAGGCGGCCCCGCGTGCGGGCACGATCGTGGCTTGGACAATCAGCTTGGGCAAGCCCACGGCCACCCAGATCAAGTACTTCAACGCAAACGAGGGAGGGCCGGCGTCGGCAGGAATCGCGATCTTGCGAGCCCAGAAGAGCCCCAAATTGACCTACAAGCTGATCAGCCAAAGCCCCGTGGTGCCGCTCGAACCGTATTTCGGCAAGACGGTCCAATTCCCGCTCGCTACGACCTTGCCGGTCAAGAAGGGCGATATCGTCGCTCTGACGGTGCCTTCGTGGGCGCCGGCTTTGGCGCTCGGGTTCGGCAAGGCGACATCTTGGAGGGCAAGTCGCGCCAAGGCGCAGTGCACGACGACCGGCACCCAGACGTCTCACGTGACCGTCGGCTCCAACGTGCAGTACTACTGCCTCTACCAGACCGCGCGACTCACCTACAGCGCGACCTTGATCTCAACGCCCTGACTCTAAGGCGCGCTGGCGCCGCCGCTGGAGCCGACGCTGCCTCCCGAGGAGGCTTTTTCGGTGCTTTCGGAAGGGGCTTTTTCAGAGGACGCTTTTTCCGATTCGCCCGCCGACGTTCCGCCGGCGGCGCCGCTTTCGGAGGAGCTCGAGCTTTCTTCAGAGCCGGTACCGCCAGATTCCCCGGTCGAACTGGAGGATTCTTCGCTGCCGGTAGTAGTGGGGGTGGTCGAGGTAGTCGCCGTAGTCGACGTGGAGGTCGTCTCAGTAGCTTCCTTTTCCGCCGAGGTGTCGTTTGGCGGCGTGATTTCAGGGGTGCTCTTGGGGAGCGCTTCGGAGACCGTGCTCCCGCCGCACGCGGTCAAGCCGGTGCCGCAGAGAAGGATCAGGGCGCTCGCGCCGAGCGCTATGACGCGGTGACGTTGCGGGCCGTCGCTCACGCGCTCAAAGGACCCATGCGCCGGCCGCACGTGGGGCAGTCGTTGAGATCCTTCTGGGCGTGCTGGTCGCACCAAGGGCAAAAGCGCAGATTCTCAACGGCCCACGGCAGCTTCGAAGGGTCTGGAGCGAGCGGCAGCACCTTGCCAACGATCTCCATCTCCTCGCCCGTGTCGCGATCGCGGTAGATCTCGTTGGGAACTGCCTCGAGCAGAACCTCGCGACCCGTCGAAGGGGTCCGCAAACGATAAAGCTGATTGGTGCTCACGCCCGGGCACTTTAGCGGAGCATCCAGCCGGATAGGCTCACGGGCTTGCGCATCCTTATCTTCCATGGGTACCTGCTCAGCGGGACGGGCTCCAACGTCTACAACGCACGACTCGCGGAGGCTTTGGTAGGGCTGGGGCACGAAGTGCATCTGCTTTGCCAGGAGCGCCATCCCGAGCGCCAAGCTTTCGTGGATGCCGCTGGGGACTGGGACAGCGGCAGGCTTGTACTCAGGCCCTTGAAAGAGGCGACCGCCGAAGGCCCTCGCTGCACCGTATATCGCCCAGATATTGGCGGTCTATTGCCTTTGTACGTTCAAGATCGCTACGAGGGCACCGACGCGAAGACGTTCGCGGACTGCACGGACTCCGAGATAGCGGCCTATGTACGGGCAAACGTGGACACGGTACGCGAGCTTGTTGAGCTTGTGCGCCCGGATGTAGCGTTGGCGAACCATCTCGTAATGGGCCCCGTCATTCTGGCGCGTGCACTCGCGGGCCAGACTCCTTATGCAGTGAAGGTGCATGGCAGCGCGCTCGAGTACACAGTCAAGCCACAGCTGGAGCGCTTCCTCGGCTTCGCGCGCGAGGGCCTCGCGGGGGCGCAGACGGTCCTCGTCGGCTCCAGGCACACGGCTGAGAGCCTGTGGGAGGCCTTGGGGGAGGCAGACGGCGCGGCGGTCCGCCGGCGCACGCGGCTCGGTCCGCCTGGGGTCGATATGGAGCGCTTCGCGCCACGTGAGCCGGCACAGGCGATGGCTGAGGTGGATGTGCTGATCGAGCGGCTGCGCGCGGGCGGCGGCGCCGCGGGGGACAGCGAAGGCTCCTTCGCCCGCGACGAGCCGGCCGTCGCCGATGCGCTTGAGCGTCTGCTGGCCGATCTGCGATCTCGCCCTGTGCCCGGAATGGGTTATCGATCGCCGGTCGGTGGCGAGGGCGAGCTGGTCGCCTTCGTCGGCAAGCTGATCGCCGCCAAGGGCGTCCATCTCTTGCTTGCCGCTTGGCCGCTTGTGCTGCAGCGTTGCCCGCGGGCGCGCCTGGCGGTGATCGGCTTCGGCTCTGAGAGCGAACGCTTTCAGGCGCAGGCGGCGCCGCTCGGCGATCGGGTGATCTTCACCGGCCGACTCGACCACGACGAGCTCTACCACGTGCTTCCGCTGTGCGAGGCACTGGTCGTCCCGAGCACTTTTCCGGAGGCTTTCGGCATGGTGGCCGCCGAGGCCGCGGCCTGTGGCGTGCTGCCCATCAGCGCGGCCCATTCGGGGCTCGCGGAGGTAAGCGAGACAATCGCCGAACACGTGCCGCCAGAGGCTGCCACGTGGCTCTCATTCCCAGTCGACGACGACGCGCCACGAGCGATCGCTGATCGAATCGTCGGCTGGCTGTCGGCCGACGCGGCCCTCAAGGCCCACACGCGAGAGGCACTCGTGTCAGTGGTTCGCGAACGCTGGTCTTGGCAAGGGGTGGCGCGAGGCGTGATCGCGGCCGCACGCGGCGAGCCCGTCGCCCGGCCCTTTGGATAGAGTTTCGACGCTGATGTCTTTGGGGACGAGTCATCGTGGGTCTCGCGCGCGCCGTTTCGGCGCTCTGTTGGGTGCCGGCTGCCTATTGGTCGGCGTCTGTGGTTGTGGCGCGGCCAAGCGCGGCGAAGACGCCGACCTGATCGTGGGCAAGCAACAGTTCGTAGCCAAGTGTGGCTCCTGTCACACGCTTGCGCGCGCCAACACTAAGGGCACCGTGGGACCCAACTTGGACGAAGCGTTCAGGGCCGATCTGAACGAAGGCCTGCGTCGCAGCGCCGTGCAAACAGTTGTCGAAGGGCAGGTCCAGAACCCCAATCGTTTCGGGGCCATGCCAAGCGGCTTGGCCAGCGGCACCGAGCTTGCCGGCATCGCTGCCTACGTCGCCCAGTCGGTTGACAGGCCCGGACAGGACACGGGCTTGCTCGCGAGCGCGGTCAAGGCTCCCGGCTCGGGCAAGCCGGCGGTTGAGAAGGGCGGCAAGCTCGAAATCCCCGCCGATCCGACCGGCCAGCTCTCCTACCTCACGAACAAGGCAAGCGCCACGCCAGGATCGGTATCGATCTCGATGCCCAACATGTCGGGCGTCTCCCACAACATCGCGGTCGAAGCCGGGGCAGGCGGCGCAACCGCCAAAGGCTCGGTTCTTGCCGCCAGCCAGTTCGTCACCAAGGGTGTAGCTTCGATCAAAGTCAGCCTGAAGCCCGGTACCTACACCTTCTTCTGTCAGGCCCCCGGCCACCGTGCAGCTGGGATGTACGGCACGATCACCGTTAAGTAGTTGGCGGCCCCTGGGGGGCGGATCAGAGGATCGCGCGCAGGATCAGAATCACGGCGACGATCGCTGCGATGACGGCGATCGCGTAGAGCAGAAAGCGGAACGCCTCATCCTCGCTGCGAAGCGGATTCAGCATAGGGTGGAGGTCGGCTTGCGAATCGTGCGCTTCAGATGACGTAGACGGTCGTGTAGACGACTATCCACATTATGTCAACGAAGTGCCAGTAGATGCCTGGTATTTCGACCCCGCGGTGCTCCTCGGGCGAATAGTGGCCTCTGAAGGCTCTAATCGTGACGATCAGGAGCAGGACGAGCCCGATGAACACGTGGGCGCCGTGCAGGCCCGTCAAGGAGTAGAAGATCGTCGCCTGGGCTTGATCTTGGGGAGCGAAGCCGATGTTGGCGTACTCGTTGATTTGGATGAACAGGAACGCGCAGCCGAGCAGGAACGTGGTCAACATCCCTGCCTTCAGCCCGAAATGGTTGCCTTTCTTGAGCGCTTGCTCGGCCCAGTGCAAAGTGAACGAAGACGAGATCAGAATGGCCGTGTTAACGCCCGCGACTTCGAGCGGCAGATGCGTTCCGGGTGCCGGCCAAGGATCTCCCTGGGCGACCCTGATGAAGAAGTAGGCCGTGAAGAAGGCCCCGAACACCATCACCTCGGAGATGATGAAAAGCAGCATCCCGAGCAGTTGAGGCTCTACGCGAGAGCTGCGGTTCGCGGCGGGTGGACCGTGGTGCTCGCCGGCCCCGTGGACATCGTGCCCAGTCGCTTGGGCGATGCCGGCGGCCTCCATCAGGCTCCTCCGCCGGCGGCGCCGGCCACGGTCGCGCCTGCGTCGACCACCACGTGCTCAACCTGTGCGGAGGTCGCATGGCGGACTCGCCCGATCAGGTCGCTGCGCAGCCACCCTGAGCGCTCGTTGGGTAGCGTGGAGATCACGATGTCGTCGACCTGGAACATCTCGAGCGCGTTCATCACCGCGGTGTAGGGGTCGGGGTCTCCGATCAGGCCGGCGCTCAGAAGTCCAGCCGAGTCGAGCCGCTCGAGCATTGCCGCAAGCCGGATCCGGGCCTCGCGGTGGGCCGAGCCGCTGCGGTCTTGTTGGGGAACGACGGCGATGAACAGGTGGCGCGCCTCGCCGGCGGCCTTGGCGGACAGGCGCTCGATCAGCTCGTCGCCGCTGGAGGTCTTGTGGGCCACGACCAGCGTCACCCCGAACGGCAACCCCTCTTGGACGAGGTCGACGACGATGTGCTCGACCGATAGGCCAGAGGCCCTCTCTATACGCTCGATCAAGTCTCTGCGCAGCCAGCCCGACTGAGTCGCCGGATGGGTGGAGACGATCACCTCACTGGGGCGGCGCTGGGCGATTGCGTCCATGGTGGCCAAGAAGGGGTCTTCGTCGCCGACTTCGCCGGTTGCGGCGATTCCCTCGCTTGCCAGCAGCGATGTCGCCAAATCGACGCGCACCTGGGCCGATTCGCGTACCGCCTCGTCATGGATGACCAAGCCGGCCGTCGGCTTTGTCTGGGGAACGACGAGCCGGAACTGCACATCGCCGGCTGCGGCCCGCTCGCGTACCGTCGCAAGCAGCTTCTCGCCGCCGAGCGTACGGTTGGCGACTACCAAGATTTCAGTCATCGGCTCATCCCCTCACTCTGTGTGCCTGTGGACGACGCCCGATCCACCGGCCGCGCCGCCGACAGTCGCCGGGACCGGGGCTGGAGCGAACGTGCCGTGGACCGCGCCAGGGACGCCGTACTCATATGGCCCGCCGACCACGGTCGGGATACGGTCGAAGTTGAAGATCGGGGGCGGCGAGGAAACCTGCCACTCGATCGTCATTCCTCGCCACGGGTTGCTGGCGGCGCGTGGGCCTCCACGCCAGCTGGTAACCATGTTGTAGAGGAAGATCAATGTGGTAAGGCCCAGCGCGAAGCTCATGATCGAGATGAACAGGTTCAGGTCGGCGAACTTGGCGGCATAAGTCGGCACACGGCGAGGCATTCCCTGCAGGCCGAGTATGTGCATCGGCCCGAACGTCAGGTTGAAGAAGATGAAGGTGCTCCAGAAGTGCCACTTGCCCAAGCGCTCGTCGTACATGCGTCCCGTCATCTTCGGGAACCAGTAGTACACACCGGCGAAGATCGTCATCAACGAGCCGCCGAACAGCACGTAGTGGATGTGGGCCACGATGAAGTAGCTCGCGCTTACGTGGATGTCGAACACCACCATCGCCAGCATCACGCCGCTGATGCCGCCGAGCGTGAACGTCACCAGGAACCCGAGCGAGAACAGCATCGGCGTATCCAGATGCAATATCCCGCGCCATAGGGTCGCGAGCCAGGAGAAGATCTTGATACCCGTTGGCACAGCGATAATGCAGGTCGTGATCGCCATCGGGATGCGGATCCATGAGGCCATGCCCGAAGTGAACATGTGGTGGGCCCACACGGTGAAGCCCAAGCCAACGATCGCCAGCAGCGAGAAGGCCATCATGCGGTAGCCGAAGATCGGTTTGCGCGCCTTCACGGCGATGATTTCGCTGATGATCCCGAAGCCGGGCAGCATCATGATGTAGACGGCCGGGTGGGAATAGAACCAGAACACGTGCTGGTACATGAGCACGTCGCCGCCCTTGCCGGCGTCGAAAAAATTGAAGCCCAGGCCACGGTCGAGGAGCACGAAGAACTGCGAAGCGGCGATGAACGGGGTTGCGATCACAACCAGCAAGGAGGTCGCGAAGTTGGCCCATACAAGCAAGGGCATCCTGAAGAAGCTCATCCCCGGCGCTCGCATCGTGATGATCGTCACGAGGAAGTTTAGGGCCGTCATGATCGAGGAGGCGCCCGCCAGCTGCACGCCAACCGAGAAGAAGTCCTGTCCGATCGGTGCGTCGATCGAAAGCGGGGCATAGGCCGTCCAGCCGTCGGCGAAGGCCCCTCCTGGCGCCGCGAAGCTCGACAGCATCATCAGGCCCGCCAGTGGCAGCAGCCAGTAGGAGAGCGCGTTCAGCCGTGGGAAGGCCATGTCCGGCGCACCGATCATCAGCGGCAGCACGTAGTTGGCCAGGCCGGCGAACACCGGGATCACGAACAGGAAGATCAACAGCGAGGCGTGCACCGAGAACAGTCCGTTGTAGGTGTTTGCGCTCACGAACTCGGCACCTGGCTGGGCCAGCTGGATGCGCATCAGCATTGCCATCAAGCCGCCCACGAACAGGAAGAAGAAGGCGGTGACCGTGTACTGGATGCCGATCACCTTGTGGTCGGTGTTGATCCTGAAATAGTCCTTCCAGCTCTGAGCGCCGTGGCTGGAGTGATCCTCTGGGCGTGTCGGGCGCCCAGAGGCCCAGTAAAACCAGTAGTCGAAGCCTCCGAGACCCACCAGGAAGAAGAGCGGCGCGGTGATCAATGACACCGCCATGATCGGTTCCTCGCTGAAGAAGTGATGGTAGGTGGCGTGCCCTGTCGCCATCCTCACGAGCCAGGTCAAACCGGCTGCGAACACGATCCCCAACAGGAACGCAAAGAACGCGCGATACAGGCCCGGTGCGCGCAGTTTGGCGACCATCAGCGTGCTCCCCCGTTTGTCATCTGCGTGCTTCTCCCCATTGCACTCATCACCTTACATTCAGGACGCGCTCGCTGGAGCGCCTGCTTGACTGCTCGACGCACCTGCTGAGACCCTGCTCTGGCTCTGCAACCAGGTATGGAACACGCTTGGCCTGACGACATGGATGGTGGAGCGCATCAGCCCGTGCCCGACGCCGCACAGCAGGTTGCACACAACCGGATAGGACCCGAGTCTGTCGGGCGTGGCGCGGTAGCTCGTCGTGATCCCCGGCACAGCGTCGATCTGCAGGCGGAAGGCGGGGATCCAGAAGGCGTGAATCACGTCCAGCGATTTGATCTCGAAGTGGACGGACTCGTTGTCGGGCACATACAGCTGGGTCGTCCTCAGCGGCGCACCACCCGTGACTGACCTGGGATATTCGTAAGACCAAGCGAACTGCTGCCCGGTGACGTTGACGATCATCTCGGGGCCGGCGGGCTTCTTTTCGTTTTCGTGTAGGACCACGAAGGAGTAGGAGACGAGTCCCAGGAGCAGCATCGCCGGGATTGCCGTCCAGAGGACCTCCAGGCGTGTGTTGCCGTGGATCGGCGGGCCGTCCTGGAGCTCCTGGCCAGGCTTCATGCGGAACTTCCAGACCGAGTACAGGATGACCGTCACCACAAGCACGAAGATCGGCACTGAGGCGATCACGAGCACGTGGTAGAAGGCATCGGTGTTGTGAGCCTGGGTGGACGCTTGGACAGGGAACCAATGGATCGCATAGCTCAACGCGATCCCGATCGCGGTAGCGATCAGACCCGCCACGACTGCACCCACGATGGAGCGCCTAGAGACCACCGCGCACGCCTCCCCGCGTGTTTGTCGCGTGCCCCTCTGGAATGAACCTAGGCATCGGAGGCGTGATCCTAATGCCTCGCGATGATGAATGCCCTGCTCGGGGTTTGAGACCCCTTCCGTGGGTAAATGGAGGAGGCGCGATCCACGCTTGACGAGGAGCGCTTTACGCAATACATTGAGACAATCGTTGCAAACGATGATCGAAGAAGGAATGGAGGCAGAACGCTATGCAGGTGCGAGACGGAATGAGCCCGATGGTCTTGACAGTGGGCCCCGGTCACACTTTGCGCGATGCGGCGCGCTCCATGTCTGAGCGCCACGTGGGCGCCGCGGTCGTCATTGATCCGGACGCGGGCGGTCCAGGGATCCTCACCGAGCGCGATGTGCTCACCTCGATCGGGGCCGGCGAGAACCCCGACGTCGAGCTGGTTGCCGACCATCTCACGCGGGATGTCGTATTCGCCGAGCCCAGCTGGTCTTTGGAGGAAGCAGCCGCTGCCATGGTGCGCGGCGGCTTTCGCCACCTGATCGTCGTCGAGCATGGAGAGACGATGGGGATCCTCTCCGTGCGCGACGTCGTGCGCTGCTGGACGGACGAGGGAGCCATCTGCCCCGTCCCGGCAAGCGCAGCCGTGGGGTGAGAGAGAGAAAGGCCGAGCGCTCGTAGGGGATGCGGGCGTCGCCTTTTGTCAGGGCCGCGCGTGGTTGGCGAACCGCGCGCGGCGCCTCACCTTGCGAAGCAGCGCTTTCGCAGCGGCTCAGCGCCGGCTGCGCTTGCCCGAGCGAGCGCAACCACTTAAGTGCGGGTGTCGGGGAGCTTTAGTGGTGGTCGAGCGGGAGCTCGTTGATTTCACGACGTGTATCCATGATCCAGCGGATCACGCACACGATCGTCAAGATCGAGCCACCGATCAACAGAATCGGGCTGATCGTGATACCCACAACCGCCAAGGTGATTCCGGCCGCTGTCAGCAGAGGCAGCAGTGTCGGGCCGGGGAGGTGGACCTCATCGCCCGCCGGGGGGATCTCGGGGTCGAGCGGGCTCACGAGATGTAGGCCGCGGCCACCACGAATGAGATGCCAAACATGAACATGCAGATCGCCGCCACGATCAGACCGGTGCGGATGTTCTTCTTGGCTAGGCGACGATCCATGACGGCGGCAGTATATCCCGACGCCCAACGTGTTCGCGTCGACACCGCGCGCTCCTGGATCGAGCCCGCCGCGTTGTCCCTACAACTTGGCGTCGGCGACCATCGCGCAGAACAGCAGCGCGAGATACGCCAGTGAGAACAGGTACAGCTGCAGGGCGCTGCGTCTGTCCGCCCGGCGGTACAGGCGCACTGCGCCCGCGATGAAGCCCAGACCGAGCAGCAGCGAGGCGGTGAGATAAATGCCGCCGAAGCCACCCGCGCAGAACGGAAGTTGGGTCACGGCGTAGAGCAGCACTGTGTAGAGCAGGATTTGACGGCGTGTCTCCGCCTCGCCCCGCACGACCGGCATCATCGGCACACCGACCTTCTCGTACTCGCCCTTCATCAACAGCGACAGCGCCCAAAAGTGGGGTGGCGTCCAGAAGAACACGATGAAGAACAGGAGCACCGCGATGCCGTTCACCGAGCCCGTGACCGCGGCCCAACCAACGAGCGGTGGCACGGCGCCGGCGGCGCCGCCGATAACGATGTTTTGAGGTGTGCGTCGCTTCAGCCAAACCGTGTACACGAACACATAGCCCAAGAAGCCGGCCAGCGAAAGGCTCGCGGCAAGCACGTTCACGGTCAGCGACAGCTCCAGGAAGGAGAGTGCCGCCAAGGTGCATCCGAATGTGAGCGCCGCGGCCGGGGAGACCCTGCCCGAAGGCACCGGACGGCTGGCCGTACGCGCCATGCGCGCGTCGATGTCGCGGTCGAACCAGTGGTTCACGGCCCCCGCGCCACCGGCCGACAGGTAGCCGCCGAGACACGTCAGCGCAATCAGCGCGATCGAGGGGTCGCCGGCCACGAGCATCGTCGTGATCGTCGTCAACAGCAGCAGCGACTGGACCTTCGGCTTGGTCAGCTCGATGTAGTCGCCGATCAGCCGGCGTGTCTTGGAGCGCCGGCTCACGAGCGGCGCGGCTATCGCACCACCGTTCTGCGGGACGTATGCGGGTGCGGGCGTGCCCTCCATCACCGCGGCCCCAGACTGCGAGAAACGTCCATCACGCCGCGAACTCTACCGCTGCGAGGCGTCCTCGACGCAGCGAGGTCAAACGCCGACTTGGGTGGCGCCCGTGGGCACGGTCGAGGACGGCTGTCCCGCCCACCCGGGCACGCCTGAGGTGCGTTGCTCGATCTCGCGACGGATGTCCTTCATCGGCTCATAGGAGCGCACCAATGGAACGACATCGAAGTTGTTGGTGGGCGGGGGAGACTGTGTGAACCACTCCAAGCTGTTTGCCTTCCACGGGTCGGGGCCAGCGATGGCACCATGTTTGAGGCTGCGCACGACATTGACGATCGTCACGAGGATACCCGCGGCCAGGATGAACGAGCCGATCGTCGAGATCAGGTTGTAGAGGGCCAGATTGCCGACGTTGTCGTACTCATAGACACGTCTGGGCATCCCGTCGAGGCCGATCACGTGCTGGATTAGGAACGTGGCCAGGAAGCCGAAGAACATCAGGTAGAAGCTGAGTTTGCCAAGACCCTCGCTCAACATCCGGCCCGTGATCTTGGGGAACCAGAAGTAGATCGCCGCGAAGATCGTGAACACGGCGCCGCCCATCAATACGAAGTGGATGTGGGCCACCACGAAATAGGTTTCGTTGAGCTGCCAATCGACCGGGAACACAGCCAGGAACACCCCCGAGATACCGCCAATGATGAACAGGGCGATAAAGCCGACGCAGAACAGCAGAGGCGTCTTGAATTCGACGGTTCCCTCCCACAAGGTGGCGATCCAGTTGAAGATCTTCACGCCGGTGGGCACAGCGATCAGGAACGAGCTCATCATCACGAGAATCAGGACCGCCTCTGGGATCGGCGTCGTGAACATGTGGTGCGCCCACGTCAAAAAGCCCAGGAAGGCGATTGCCACCGTGGATGCCGCGATCGCCTTGTAGCCAAAGATCGGCTTACGCGCGAACACAGGCAGGATCTCCGAGACGATCCCGAAGCCGGGCAGGACCATGATGTAGACCTCGGGGTGCCCGAAGAACCAGAACAGGTGTTGCCACAACAGCGCAGAGCCGCCGTTGGCGGGATCGAAGAAATGCGTGCCGAAGTGCCTGTCGGTCAATAGCATCGTGACCGCCGCGGCGATAACCGGCAGAGCGAAGATCAGCAGGATCGAGTAGGTCAGGATCGCCCAGATGAACAGCGGTAGGCGTCCCCAGCTCATGCCCTTGGCCCGCATGTTGGCGATCGTGGCGTAGAAGTTGATCGCGCCGATGATCGAGGACAGGCCCGTCAGGTGGATCAGGTAGATCCAGGCATCCTGGCCGCCGCCCGGCGAATAGTTGATGCCCGACAGCGGCACGTAGCTTGTCCAGCCGGCTTCCGGCGGATTCCAGAAGATCGAGGCATAGAACACCAGCCCGCCGGCCAGCAGAAGCCAGTAGGAGAGCGCGTTCAAGCGCGGATAGGCCATGTCGCGCGCGCCGATCATCAAAGGCACGAAGTAGTTGGCCAGGCCGGCCATCATCGGCACCACGAAGAGGAAGATCATCGTGGTGCCGTGCATCGTGAACAGCTGGTTGTAGATCTGGGGGGAAACCAGCGTGTTGTTGGGCAAGCCCAGCTGCAGGCGGATCATCAAGGCCTCGACGCCGCCCAGGATGAAGAACACGAAAGTCGTGACCATGTACATGATCCCGATCCGCTTGTGGTCGGTTGTCGTGATCCAGCTGGCCCAACCCGTCGGCTCAGGTTTGGCCTCATGGGTGACGATCTGGGGGACTGGGGCTGCGTAGGTGGCCATCGAGCGGGTCTCCTAGTGTCCGGACTCGGAAATTCGGTGGGGATTCGGGTCCGTCGGGGCGACGGATAGGCGATCGCGCCTCATGGGTTTTCCACCTGTCCGGCGCCGACCTGCTTGCCGAGCTTGGCGCGTGCCACCTTCGCTTGGAGGTTGGCTTCTGCGATCAGCTTCTTCTGATAGGCGAGCCATGCTTCGAACTGGGCCGGAGGCACCGCCTTCACGGTGGCGGTCATGCGCGCATG
>JBAVYU010000041.1:0-8219 GCA_049588415.1 Solirubrobacteraceae bacterium | reverse complement strand
GCCTCGCGCCGGCGCTCGGCCGCCTCGCGCGAGCGCGCCCGCGTGACCTCGGCGACCGAGCTCGCGAGCAAGGCGACAACGAGGAACGCGATCAGGGCCACCCAGTTCTCGCTGTCGCTGATCGTGAAGCGCCCGACCGGCGGCAGGTGGAAGTAGTTGAAGGCCAGAGCGCTCAACAGCGAAGTGGCGAACCCGAGCCACAGCCCCCACGTGACTGAGACGACCACCACGGCGAGCATGTAGACAACACCGAGCGAGACCACCGGCGCGGCCTGCTTGAGCGGAAAGATCAAAAGTGTGCACAGCGCGACGAGCGCCGCGACGACAATCAGACCGACGCGTCGCGGAGGAGGCTCGGGGGTCAGCAGGAAGCCGAACCAGCGGGACATCTTTTCAGCGTAACCACGAGCGAGGGTGCACGCGGGCACCCTCGCTCGTAAATCCGGCTGGCGCGACCGCGCTACAGGCGAACGGTCTTGGAGATGCTCGTGTCGCCCGGCACGTTCACAAACAACGTGTAGGTGCCGTGCAGGCCCTTCGTGTGACGCAGCACCATGACCGACCCCAAACGACCCTTGCCGCTGGCGACCGTCTTGTGCTTGTGCACAAGCGACGCGACCGCGAGCGCCCGAGAGGCAAAGCCCTCTTGCGTGCAGTCGATCCTGATGTTGTCTCCTTTGCCGCTCACTTTGCACACGATCCTCGGTGTCTTGCCGGGAGGTCCCTGCGGACCAGCCGGTCCCGCGGGCCCTTTCGTGCCCGCCGGGCCCTGTGGTCCAGTCGCGCCCGCCGGCCCGGTTGCGCCCGCCGGCCCCGTTGAACCTTCGGCGCCTGTCGCGCCCTGAGGCCCGGCCGGTCCCTGTGGCCCGGGAGGCCCTGCCGGACCCTGCCCGGGCGAGGACGCTTCCGAGGAGGGAACGATGCTCTGCACCTCGCCGGTGGTGTCATTCAAGATCACCGCCGGCGAACGCGGAGCGCTCTGTTCGAAATCGAACATGTTGTCGAGTGTCCCAGCGGTTGCGTCGGCCGATCCGCCGCCGACACGTCCCAGGTTCCAGTTGTCCTCGATGAACTGCGTGATCGAGGCCTGATCGGTGAATGTGCCATCGACGAAATTGCTGCGCGCCCACGGTGAGATCACAAGCAAGGGCATACGCGGACCGACGCCGCAACGGTCGTTCTGCACGGGCGGGCTCGCAGAGGTTCCACACTTGCCCGGACCGTTGAGCGAGTCGATCGTGTCCTGCGAGGGGCGCACGATCGGCCCGATCTGGTGGTCATACCAGCCGTCGGAGTCGTCGTAGGCGATCACGATCGCCGTGTTCGGCCAGTAGCTGGACTGCTCGATTTCGTTGATCGTGTCAGCCAGGAAGCGCTGTTCGTCAAGCGGATCGGAGTTGCCCGCGTGACCGTTCTCATAGGCCGGCGGCTTCAGGTATGAGACCTGTGGCAGGTAGCCCTGTTTGAGCGCCTCGGAGAACAGCGAGATGTCGTACTGGTGGTTGACGGATTCGTCGAGCGCCGTGCCCGAAGGATCGCTGAGACCCACCTGCGAGACCGAGCTCGGCGCGACATGGTCGGGGTTGGCCGTGCCGGCGTAGTACTCGAAGGGCTCGTGGTGCTCGACATAGTCAGTGACCGTCGCGCCACCGATGTTCTTGTGCGTCTCACCACAGACAGCCCTTCCTGCCTTCACTTCCGAAGGCGCGAAGCCACCCTGGAACCAGCCCCAGGTGACGCCCTTGGCGTTCATCAGATCGCCAATGTTCTGGCCACTCATGGAGACCGTCACTCCGCCCGGAGTGCCGTCTGCGTTGAGCGGGGTGCTCGCGTTGCTGCACTGGTCGTAGTAGGGCTCACCGTCACCGAACAGCGTGCCGTTGGCGATGTTGGTGGAAGTGCCACCATGAGCTTCGGCGCCGCTCGTCTGCCCTGAGATCAGGTTGATCGCGCCGGGGCTCGACGGTCCGAACTGGGTGCTGTAGGAGTTGTCGTTCAGCGCGAAATGCTGAGCCATATTCCACAGGCCGGTGACCGTGTTGCCGTCGTAATAGTCCATCACGATCCCGTTTGGCCCGTAGTTGCTCGAATCGAGCGTGGTGCTCTGCGTGCAGCCGGAGCCTGTCGTCTTCTGAACGAACTTGTCCATCAAACCTCCATCCTCTGCTTCCTGCTCGGCCGCATAGCCGTGGTTCTGGTCGCAGGTGAGCGCCTGACTCGGGTCAAGCCGCTGCGGCTGATCGAGGTTCGGGTTGTTCGTGAGCAGCCCATTGTTCAAGCCGTTGACGGCAGGCGTGCCCGGTAGCGCCGTGAACGAAGGCTCTCCGGCTGGGTTGGTGGCGTGAGGATAGGCGCCGAAGTAGTGGTCGAACGAGATGTTCTCGTCAAAGATGACCACGACGTGCTTGACCGGCGTGGTGGCTGCAGGTGTGGCAGGCGGCGGAGATGCGCTCGACATCGAGATGCCGAGCACGGCCGCCCCGGCGGCGAGTACCCCCATGCCGCCCGCGGTGAGCTTCTTCCCAGTGCGCAACGGAGTTTCTCCTTTTCGGACGGTTTGGTGGCGGACTTGGTCAGCCGCCCCCCGGCCACCCACGTGAGAGCGCGAGTGCATCGTGTAAGCCACCGGGGACGACCGTGTCAACAACCGGTCACAGACCCGTTGCGATTGTGTAATCCGTGCGCAACGCTAAACGTCAGCGTTCTGGTGAGACCCAAGTGAAGCTCGATCCGTCAAATAGATTTTCACAAAGTGAAAGCGAGTTATCCACGTTTTGGTAACAAGCACGCGGTCGCTGCGACGTACGGTGGCGACCATGCTTGGAGATACCGCACGCTCGCGGCTCAGAGACATCGCACGCTCGCGCGGAACACGACGCGCGGCGGGGCTGGCGACGCTTGCGACGATCCTCTTGCTTCTCGGCGCGGCGCTGACACCCAGTCGCCCCGGTCGGCCGAACCGCTTCGGCGTCGTGGCGGTAGCGGCGCGCACCAGCTCGACAAATCCGCTGGGCGTGCGCTTGAGCAAGGTATACGGATCCAATGTCCCCGCCGGCGTCTACGGCACCGAAATCGCCGACCTCGAGGACAAGGGCGAGAACACGCGCGGGGAAATGGTGTCCGAGCTCTCGCCGCTGCCCGCCAAGGCCTTCGCCCGGCCGGTCGCCGCGTATAAGTCATACGCCGCGCGGTGGACCGCCGACGCTGAGCGGGACACAGACGTACTGCTGCAGATGCTTGCCAAGGGCACCCGTGCGGATGCGCGCTCTGCGTGGGAGACCGCGTGGAGCGCCTACCTTCACCTCGGCGCCGTATACGGTCTGTTCGGTCCACTCAACCAAGCGATCGACGGAACCCCGGGCGGCCTGCTCAGAGGCGCCTCCGATCCCGCCTTCACCGGCTTTCACAAGATTGAAATGGGACTGTGGGGTGTCGCTTCTCCGCGCTCGCTCGTTGCGCCTACCAGCATGCTCGTGCGCGACCTGCACAGGCTGCACAGGCGCCTGCCGGGTGTACAGATCTCACCGCTGGAATACGCGACGCGGGCGCACGAGATACTCGAGGACGCGCAGCGCGACTTGATGAGCGGCACTCAGGTGCCGTGGAGCGGACAGGGACTCCTTGGCACCGCAGCGGGGCTGGCCGCCACAAGCGAGGTGTTTCGCACGCTCGAGCCTCTGCTCTCAGGCCGCGAAAACACCGAGGCCGAGGTCCGCAGCGAGCTGGGGTTGCTGGGCTCGGCAATCGCAAGCGTGCGCCGCGATCACAGCGGCTGGCCGGCGCTGGCGCAATTGACGACAGACGAGCATGAGTTGCTCGACGGGACACTGGCCGGAGCACTTGGGGCACTCGAGTTGCTGCCGGGCACATTGGAGACCACCGCAGCTGCACCCATCCCCAAGCTTCCGGCGCCTGGCGCCGCCGGCAAGAGCGGCCCATGAGCTCGCTCGACAGACGCCAGTTCATGAAGCGCTCACTGGTGGTCGTGGGCGCCGGGGGAGTCGGGGCGATAGGAGGCGCGCTGGGAGAGGCGGCGCTTAACCCCGCCCCTGCGCCATCGAGCCCTGTGGACGAAGCACAGGCGACCGTACAACGCGAACTGCTTGGGCGAGTGCCTTTCGACGGTCCCCACCAAGCCGGCATCCTCACAAAAGCGCAGACGCAGGCGACGACGATCGCGCTCGACTCGATCGCACCCAACAGGGAGTTGCTCGCGCAGGCGTTGCAGACGCTCTCAACGCGCGCGCGTGGATTGACGCAAGGCGAAACGGTGGGCGTGCAGGAGATCGACGATCCACCGCCGGACTCCGGGACCCTCGGGCCCGTGAACGCGCCCGACGGATTGACCGTGACGATCGCTTTCGGAGCATCTCTGTTCGACGACCGCTACGGCTTGGCCCGGCGCAGGCCGGGCCGCCTGCAGACCATGCCCAACTTCCCCAACGACGAGCTGGACCCGCTGCGCAGCCACGGCGACATGCTCGTGCAGGTGTGCGCCGAGCATCGCGACACCGTGGTCCACACTGTGCGCGAGCTGATGAGGGCCGTCGCCGGACGCTTCACCCCCCGCTGGCGCATAGATGGGTTTCAGAGCGCACCACGCGGGCCAAGCCCCCACAGCAGTCCGCGCAACCTGTTCGCGTTCCGCGACGGCACAGCCAACCCCGACGTCGCCGATGCGCGCCTTATGAACTCGTTGATCTGGGTCCAGCC
The DNA here is from genome assembly GCA_049588415.1 of Solirubrobacteraceae bacterium. GTDB lineage: Bacteria > Actinomycetota > Thermoleophilia > Solirubrobacterales > Solirubrobacteraceae > Palsa-744. The sequence continues at coordinate 3,506 of JBAVYU010000041.1, read as the reverse complement.
AGGATCGGGCGAGCCATCGTGGGCGACGGGCGGCACCTATCAAGTCGTGCGCACGATTCGCATGCACGTCGAGTTCTGGGATCGCGTCGGGATGTTCGAGCAACAGAACATGATCGGTCGTGACCGGGTCACCGGCGCGCCTTTGGGTGGAGAAGAAGAGTTCCAAGACCCCCGCTATGACCTCGACCCGCACGGCAAGCGGATCCCGCTAGACGCCCATATACGTCTGGCAAATCCACGCACACCACCGACAGCCGCTCAGCGCATATTGCGTCGCGGCTACAACTACGATCGTGGCCTCGACGAGGCCGGCAATCTCGACCAAGGTCTCCTGTTCGTTGCTTTCAACCAGAACGTGGAGCGCCAGTTCGCGGCAATCCAGCAACGTCTGGCCGAAGAGCCGATGGTCGACTACATCACACCCGTGGGAGGTGGCTACTTCTTCGCGCCCCCAGGCGCTCGCGGGCCGGGGGACTGGGTGGGATCGAAGCTGTTCGTCTGAGAGCTGAGATCCGGAGGGGGCTCCTCAAGCAGGACGCGATGCGCGTCGATTCATCAAGGATGGCAGCCCTTCCAGTTGAGCCATGGCCGCACCTTCAACCTGAGCCATGGCCGCACCTTCCATGGCCGCCCTTTCAAACTGAGCCATGGCCGCCCTTTCAACCTGATTCATGGGTGCCCGTCACTCTCAGGCCTGGACATCAATACCTGAGCGCGGCCTGTCGATCCGTCTAGGCTTGAACGAACTTGAAGCAGCGATCGATCGATATGGCCCGCTCTTCCTTGGTCCACGCACGAGCTGCGCTCTGTGTGCTCGTCGCCATGGGCGTCCTTCTCACGCTCGGCCTGGCCACCAGCACTCAGGCGGCGCTGCTGCCGGCCTCCGATTATGAGGCGCGCCCCGTGTGCCACCCGCCCGCGCCGGGACGGGCCGGGTGCTTGGCCGTGCGCTTGGAAGCCAAGACCGCGACCCTGCGGGCCCGGATCCAAGCCGTGGCGGCACAAGCCGTAGCCGGGCGAGCCATGGCGGTACACGCCTCAACCGGTCAAGCCGCGGCGGCACAAGCCGCAGCCGGTCAAGCCATGACAGCCGGCCCCGGCGTCCAGGTCCCGCTTGCCCAAGCCTCGCAATGCGCCGCACTGTATGCCTCCAGTTGCCTCACGCCACAGAATCTGCAGCAGGCCTACTTCCCTGGTGAAGCGCCCGACGCCCCCGCCTCCGAACCACAGACGATCGCTTTGGTGGATGCCTACAACGACCTGAACGCAGAAGCGGACCTCAACACGTACGCCCACGAATTCGGCCTGCTCCCGTGCACCAAGGAAAACGGCTGCTTCGCCAAGGTAGGCGAAAGCGGCAGCGAAAGCGCACTGCCGTTCCCCGCCAGCAAAAGCGAACTCGAAGCATTCGCGAGCGGAACCAAACACCGGCGAGAAAAGGCCGAAGAAGCCGAGGGATGGGCGCTTGAGACCGACACCGACATAGAGGTTGCCTACGCCATCTGCCAGAACTGTCACATCCTGCTCGTGGAGGCCTCAGGTCCCGAATACGGTGAACTGGAAACGGCCGAGAACGCCGCGGTAGCGTTGCATGCAAGCGAGATTTCCAACTCTTGGGGCGGTCCCGAAAGTGCAGGCGACAGCTCGGCCTTCAACCATCCTGGCATCGTGATCGCCGCGGCCTCCGGCGACGACGGCTATCTCAACTGGGACCAGTACGGCACGAACGACAAGTCCTATTTCGAAGGCGCCGACTATCCCGCTGCCTCGCCGCACGTGCTCAGCGTGGGCGGCACCGAGCTCGAACTGAACGCCGAAGGCGCCTGGGCCGGCGAGTCGCCATGGGATGCGGCGAGCAGCAAAGAAGGCGCGGGTGGATCGGGCTGCAGCGGCTCGCTGCCGGCGCCGAGCTGGCAGCGCGAGGTTGCCGACTGGGGACAGGTGGGCTGCGGCAGCAACCGAGCCAACGCCGACGTCGCGGCCGACGCGGACCCCTCCACGGGGGTGAACGTGTACGACTCGACCCCCTATCCCGAAGAAGGCACAGCCGTCGTTCCCAACTGGGTGCCGATCGGCGGCACCAGCGTGGCGACCCCGATGGTGACCGCGATGTTTGCGCTCGCGGGCGGGGCCCATGGCGTGGCCTATCCAGCCGAAACCCTTTACGCCCATCTGGGAGGGCCTGCGCTGCACGATGTGAGCAGCGGCGGTAACGGGGCATGTGGCGGCGATTACACGAGCTGCGAAGACTCGCTCGTCTCCCCCCTTGACTGTGGCCCCGGCGCTTGGATCTGCAATGCCACCGTCGGTTATGACGGCCCGACCGGGGTGGGCACACCGAACGGACTCGCTGCCTTCAAGCCAAAAGCCGGCTCGACCTCGAAAGGCGGCGAAGGCGAACCGCGGACAACCCCGCCAGAAGAAGCAGGCCAGACGCAGGGAGGGGGCTCGGGAGCGGGCGGCACTAAAGCCGGCGAAGGCCCGACCGCACAGCCACTGGGCGGCGCATCCTCGGGCTCGGGGAGCAAAACGTCGGGGGGCTCGTCTGGCAAGAGCGGCGCGACTTTGAACTCGGCGACAGGCTCACCCGCGCGGGTCCTCGCCCTGGCACTCACCGCCACCGCGCGGGCCGCGGTGCGTCTCGGCGCGCTACGCATCTCTCGCCTGGCGTTTTCGCTGCGCGCGACTCGCACAAGCGTTGTAAACGTCACCCTCTCGATCAGAGGCGGCGGCAGTCGAGCACGCTGGCGGAAGCTGGACTACTCCTTCGCCTTCGTGGCCGCAAAAGGACTCAATCGCCGCCGTCTGCACGGTGGCAGGACACTTGTGCCGGGGGTGTATCGCCTGACTTTCATGCCCCTCGGAGGATCGGCGCGGTCGCTCGTGTTCCGCGTGCTTTGAGCCCCGCCTATTTCACTGCAGACGAGGCTTGGAACTTCTGCCCGGGCGGCGCTCGGATTCGTTGTGATCCCCCCCCGGGTGCTCATTCAGCTCCTGCTCGAGCTGCTCGCCGCGCTCTGTCAGCCACCATGCGTTGGGGGTGCCCCGCGCCGCGCTGCTACCTCCTCTGTTGACCACCAAGCCCTGGTACTCCAAGCGGGTGAGGATCTTTGAGATCTGACCTTGATCGACGATGCCGGCTCGTTCGGCCACTTCGCGGTTGCTGCCGGCGGGCAGCTCGGCGATCGCCCTGAGCACACGGACGGTGCGATAGGTCAGCCGAGCTCCTCGCTGTTCGTGCTCCGGACGGGTCGCGGGCAGCGGTGGCAGCGGTTTCTTCATGTCCCGAGCCGGTGGCGGGGGGCGGTCCAGTTCCTTGCGCGCCGTGCTCGCCCCGAGATAGGGGAGCACGATCAGGCTCATCAACTCGCCGTGCAGGTCGATCGGTCGCAGCCTCTCACCGGCGGGGCGCGGCCCCTCCTCGGTGGCGCGCTCCATTCCATTGGGGCGCTCCTCCCCGGCCGCGCGCTCCCCGGCGGCGTGCTCCCTGGCGCCCTCCCCGGCCG
>JBAVYU010000040.1:0-22035 GCA_049588415.1 Solirubrobacteraceae bacterium | reverse complement strand
CCGGCGCGCTGCTCGACAGACTGATCCGCGGACGCCTGTGGATCGGTCTGCTTGCCTTCTCCTTGATCGGGATCGTCGCGATGCAGATGGTCGTGCTCAAGCTCAACACCGACGTCGGGCGCACGCTGACCCACGAGGCAACGCTTCAGCGCGAAAACGCCCAATTGGGGATCGAAGACTCGATGTACTCGGCCGAAACGCGCGTCGCGCCCTTGGCGGCTGGAGCCGGAATGACGCTGGCACCGCCCGGCTCGGTCCACTTCGTGCAGGCCGTTCAGGCCGACATATCTCGAGCGGCGAGTGCGCTCTCGCAGCCGATCCAGCCCCAGGCTGAAGCGACGACCGCCGTTTCCCCGGAAGCGAGCGAAGTGTCCAGCGCGTCCTCAACGAGCGAAACCTCGAGCTCGACACCCACGAGTGACGAAGCCACGGCGGGCGCGACGACCACGGCGGAATCATCGGGCGCGGGCGAAACGGGCAGCTCCTCCGAAACCCCGGAAAGCTCTTCCACGAGCGCGGGCGGGTAGCCGGTGGCGGTCGTCCAGCGCCGGGTCGGGATGCTGTTTGCGCTGTTCTTTGCGCTGTTGTTGCTTGCCGCCGCCCGCGCCTTGTATCTGGGCGGTCCCCATGCAGGTGCTCTGCGCAGGGCGGCGCGCACCCAGCAGCTCACCAGCGAAACGGTGCCGGCCGAGCGGGGCACGATCACAGACCGCAACGGCGTCGCGCTCGCCATCTCAGAACCGGCCCAGGAACTGACCGCGGATCCTTATCTGCTCAAACAGCCGTTTGCCGTCGCGCACGAGCTGGCGCCGATACTGGGTCTCACCCAAGCCCAGGTCCTGACAAAGCTCAGCGAGCACACCGGCTTTGTCTATCTGGCGCACGCGCTCCCATACGAGGCGGCGCACAAGATCCTTGCCATGAGGTTGCCGGGAGTACAGGACGCTCCGATCATGCGCCGTGTATATCCGCGCGGCACGCTTGCCGCGCAGGTGCTCGGGACTGTGGGCACCGAACACGAAGGCGCCGGGCGGCTCGGTCTGGAGTACTCGCTCAACTCGACCTTGGCCGGACACGCAGGACAGCGACATGTCGTCAGCGACGCGAAGGGTCAGCCGGTCTCGATCGCCGAAACACGCCACGAGCGGCCTGGCGCCACGGTGTCGCTGACGCTCGACGCCAACATCCAACAGCGCGCCGAAGACGTGCTCAGCGCTGTCGGCAAGGTGTTCCAGCCCAAAGACTCGACCGCGATCGTGATGGATCCGCGCACGGGAGCGATTCTTGCGATGGCCAACTGGCCGCTGGTCAACGCCAACGATCCCGGTGCCAAAGCGATCGAAGCGATGCAGAACCGGGCCGTCAACTTCAACTACGAACCGGGGTCCACTTTCAAGTCGGTGGTCGTTTCCGGAGCTTTGCAGGAAGGTCGCATCACACCCGAGAGCGGCTTTGAAATCCCCGACCAGATCGAACTGGGGGGACGCACGATCCACGACGACACCGAACACCCCGGCGAGTCTTTGACCACTTCGCAGATTCTTGCCCAGTCGAGCAACGTGGGGGCGATCAAGATTGGGCTGCTGGAGGGCCGCGAAAAATTCAACTCGTGGGTGCACCGCTTCGGTTTTGGCGCGCTCACCGGCAGTGGGCTGCCGGGAGAAGAAAGAGGCGCCACGCTGCCGCTCGACAAATACTCGGGCTCCTCGATGGGCAACTTGCCGATCGGCCAGGGCGAGCTGGTTACGCCGATCCAGATGGCTACCGCCTACTCGGCGATCGCCAACGGCGGCATCTTGCGTCCTCCGCACATCGTCGGCGAAATCGGTGGGCGCCGCGTCCCGGAGCCCACGGGCAAGCGGATTGTCTCCACGACGACCGCCTCCGAGCTGCGCAACATGCTCAAGGGGGTGCTCGCGCCTGGCGGCACAGCCAGCGAGGTCTCGATCCCCGGCTACCAGCTGGCCGGCAAGACCGGCACCGCCAGCAAGATCGACCCACAGACCGGCGAATACTCCAAAAGCGCCTACGTCGCCTCGTTCGTGGGCTTCGCGCCGGCGTCTGACCCGAAGCTGTTGTGCGCGGTGATCATCGACGAACCGCAGACCGGCTCGATCTACGGAGGCGTGGTCGCCGCGCCCGCGTTCGGGCAGATCATGGAATTCGCTCTGCCTTACCTCGGCATCGGGCCGGGCTAGGAGCTCCCGAGGGGGCGTCGCACGTGCAAGACACGGGGATCCTCGAGCCGTCCTACAGGTCCCCTCTGGCCCGAGCCCTAGACTCTCGGTCCTTGCCATCGCGGGGCGCAAAACCATGAGGTTTGACGAGTTGACGGCCGCCGAGATCCCCGGTCTGCGGGCCATCTCGCCGAGCCCTGACCGGCTGGAGATTTCAGGACTGGCCTACGACAGCCGCAAGGCGCGGCCCGGGAGCCTGTTCTTTTGCATCTCAGGTCATGAGCGCGACGGTCATGATTTCGCGGCCGCAGCACTGTCGGCCGGGGCGGTTGCGCTCGTGGTTGAGCACCCGCTCGGTCTGCACGCTCCTGAGATCGTGGTGGACTCCGCCCGAGCGGCAATGGGTCCGCTGGCCGCGCGCTTCAACGGGGATCCCACTCGGGAGCTGCGCGTCGTGGGTGTGACGGGAACCAACGGCAAGACCACAACGGCCCATCTTTTGCGCGCACTGTTCGAGGCGGGCGGCGAGCGTTGCGGTCTGCTCGGCACAGTCGGCTCACTGATCGCGGGTTCAGAGCGAGCCGCGACTCGCACGACTCCCGAGGCAATCGACCTGCAGGCCGATTTCAGAGCGATGCTGGACGGCGGAGAGCGTTTCTGCGCGATGGAGGTCTCCTCCCACGCGCTTGCGCTCGGTCGCACCGACGGCACGCGCTTCGCCGCCGCGGTCTTCACCAACCTCACCCAGGACCACCTCGACTTCCATCCCACGATGGAGGACTACTTCCAGGCCAAGCGACGGCTGTTCGGCCCGCCCACGATTGGCGCCGGCGAGAAGATCGCTGACTCCGGCGAGCTTTCGTCGGAGCTCTACGGTGGCCCCGCCGTGAAGGTCGTCAACCTCGACGACCCCTACGGACGGCGCTTGGCCGGCGAACTGGAGGGGGTCGTCACATTCGCGATCGACACGCCGGCCGACTACCAAGCCTTGGATGTAAGCGTCGATCTCGGCGGCTCGCGTTTTGTGTTGCGCACACCCGTCGGGGAGCGCCGGCTCTCGCTGCCACTGCCCGGTCGCTTCAACGTATCCAATGCACTTGGCGCCCTCGCCGTGGCTCATTCCATGGGCATCGAGTTGGACGTGCTCGTGGCCGCGCTGGAGCGAGGCGTGCGCGTTCCCGGCAGGGTCGAGCCGGTCGACGAGGGCCAGGGCTTCGCGGTGCTCGTCGACTACGCGCACACGCCCGACTCGTTGGCGAACGTGCTCAGCACCGCCCATGAAGTCGGCGAGGGGCGGGTCATCTGCGTCTTCGGCGCCGGCGGCGATCGCGACCGCGGCAAGCGTCCCTTGATGGGAGAGATCGGGGCTCAGCTCGCCGACGTCCTGCTTGTCACCTCCGACAATCCACGCTCGGAGGATCCCGAAGCGATCATCGCCGAGATCATGCAGGGAGCCAGGTCCGCCGCCCGTCCCGCCGGTGCTCTGCCGGTCGCCGCCGAGGTCGATCGCCGGACGGCGATCGAGCGGGCCGTGGCTTTGGCTGAGAGCGGCGACGTGCTTGTGATCGCCGGCAAGGGACACGAGCAGGGCCAGGAGCTTGCCGGAGGGGTGAAGGTGCCTTTCGACGACGTGACGGTCGCCCGCGAAGCTTTGGGCGCGCGGGTCGGATGATGGGTCGCGCAAGGCATCGCTCGCCACGCTCGCGCGTGGCACAGGACCGGAGTGCGCATTGATGGGACGCATTCTCATCGGCGGCACGGCCGCCCTGCTCATCTGCATCTTCCTGAGTCCGAAGTTCATCGAGTTCTTGCGCAACCGCGAGTTCGGCCAGCAGATCCGCGAGGACGGTCCCCAGGGCCACCACGAGAAGGCGGGGACGCCGACGATGGGGGGGATCATCATCTTCCTCGCGGTCGCGATCCCCTACCTGATCTTGACCGACTTCGAATGGCGCTCGGTAGGGGTGTTCGGCACCGCGATCGCGTGTGCCCTGCTGGGCTTCGCCGACGACTACACCAAGCTCGTCAAGCGCCGCTCGCTGGGTCTGCGCGGTCGCACCAAGCTGGCGATTACGATCGCGATCTCGCTCGGCCTTTGGTACATCGCCAGGCACGAGGCGGACCTGGCGCCGACGCTGCGCTTGCGCTTTGTCGACTATCAGGTCGACCTGGGCGTCTTCTATCCCGTTCTCATCTACCTGGTGGTGGCGGGCACGACCAACGCGGTCAACTTGACCGACGGCCTCGACGGCTTGGCGGCCGGCTGCGGCGCGATCGTGCTGCTTGCCTACATCGGCATCACCTTCATCGCCGAAGACTTCGACCTGGCGATGCTCGCCGGGGCGATGGTGGGTGGCTGCATCGGGTTTTTGTGGTTCAACGCGTTTCCAGCCACGATCTTCATGGGCGACACCGGGTCGTTGGGGATCGGCGGCGCGATCGCGGGTCTCGCGGTGATGACCAAGACCGAGATCTTGTTGATCCTGCTCGGCGGGATCTTCGTGATCGAGGCGCTCTCGGTCGTGATCCAGGTGATCTCCTTTCAGATGACGCGCAAGCGCGTGTTCTTGATGGCGCCGATCCACCACCATTTCGAGCTGAAGGGCTGGTCTGAGACAAAGATCATCCTGCGCTTCTGGATCGTGGCGGCGATCTGTTGCGCGATCGGCTTCACGCTCTACCGGCAGAGCCTGCTCCATTGAGGTGTCCTCGCAGGCTCGGCTGCGGTCGGCCGACCGATGGCCCAGAGTGCGCGAGATGAAGCCGCGCCCCGATCTGCCACCCGGCCCCTATCTGGTGGTGGGCCTTGCCCGCTCGGGGGTTGCGGCCGCGCTTGCGCTGCGTGCTCGCGGGGAGCAGGTGATCGGTCTGGACTCCGGCCAGCCGCCCGAGGCGGATTCACTGGCCGCCGCGGGTGTCGAGCTGCATATGGGGGAGGGGGAGGGCATGCCCCTGGTGAGCCGCGCCGCGACCGTTATCAAGAGCCCGGGCGTGCCCGCGTGCGTGCCAGTCGTGCAACACGCGCTCGCCTTGGGCAAGTGCGTCATCGGCGAGCTGGAGCTTGCTTGGCGGATGCTCCCCAACGAATTCATCGCGGTCACCGGCACCAACGGCAAGACGACAACCGTCGAGCTGATCGGCCACATCCATCGCCATGCAGGCGTGGAGGCGGTCGTGGCCGGCAACGTCGGCTTGGCCTTGAGCGCTCTGGTCGGGGAGATCGGCGAGGAGGTGACGATCGTCTGTGAGGCCTCTTCGTTTCAGTTGGAGGACACGCTCGCGTTCAGCCCCGAGGCCGCTGTCCTGCTGAATCTGTCCCCCGACCATCTCGACCGCCACCACACGCTGGAGGCCTATGAGGCGGCCAAGCTGCAAGCGTTCGCGCGACAGGAAGCGCGGGACGTGGCGGTCGTGCCCGCTGGGTTTCGAATTGGAGACCTGCCTGGCAAGGCCACCCGAGTGAGCTTCGGGGTCGAGCCGCAAGCGCAACTGCTCGAGCGCCCTGACGGCATGCTCTGTTGGGAAGGGCAGCCGCTGATCGCGGCCGGCGAGATCTCCTTGCGCGGGCGCCACAACCTGGAGAACGCGATGGCCGCGGCGGCCGTGTGTCTGGCGCGGGGCGTCGAGGCGGACGGAGTCCGAGCGGGCCTGCGCAGTTTCGCCGGGGTTCCCCATCGGCTGGAGGAGGTGGCGAGCAAGCAGGGCGTTCTGTTCGTCAACGACTCCAAGGCCACCAATGTCGCCAGCACGCTCGTGGCCCTGGCGGCGATGGTGGAGCAGAGTCGTGGCGAGGCGCCCAAGGTGCACCTGATCCTGGGCGGTCAAGGCAAGGGCCAGGACTTCTCCGCGCTCGCCCCGGCAGTTGCAAGCGGCTGCCGAGCCGTCTACCTGATCGGGCAGGACTCGCCCGCGATAGCTGCCGTTATACGGGACACAGGCGTGCAGGTGCGCGAATGCGACGAGCTCGAACGGGCTGTCGCCGCGGCGAGCGCGGCCGCCGTCGAGGGGGAGATCGTGCTGCTCTCGCCGGGCTGTGCCAGCTTCGATCAGTTTCGCGACTTCGAAGCTCGCGGCGAGCGCTTCCGCGAACTGGTGCTCGGGCTGTAGGGACACGGCGGGGCACCGGCCACCGTCCGCCGTGGCGTACGCAGGGCACCGGCCATCGCTCGCCGTGGCGTACCGCAGGGCACCCGCCACCGCTCGCCGTGGCGCACCGCAGAGCACCGGCCACCGCTCGCCGTGGCGCACCGCAGAGCACCGGCCCATCGCCCGCCGTGGCACACCCACGAGGAACCGTGGAGGCATCTTGGTGTCGGCGTCGAAGTGAGCCTTGATGGCCACAGCCACACGGCGCTCAATCGCTAACGCAACCCGCAAAGCGCGGGGCGCGAAATCCTCATCCCGCGCGAGCGCCGCCTCTCAGACGATTGAGCAGCGCATCCTGCTGACCGCCACGCTGTGCCTACTCGCGTTTGGCGCGGTGATGGTCTACAGCTCCTCTTCAGCCAGCACTCTGCTCGAAGGCCAAGGCACGGGCACCGGCTATCTCGTCAAGTTCGTGATCTACGGGGCGCTCGGCCTGTTTGTGATGCAGTGGCTCGCCCGCGATGGGGTCGCGCGCGTGCAGAGCCTGGTCGGCCCGATGCTGGCCGTCTCCTTTGCGCTGGTCGTGGCGGTGCACATCCCACATGTCGGCGTGAGCGTCAACGGCGCTCGTCGCTGGATCGGCAGCGGGCCGCTCCAGTTCCAGCCCTCGGAGCTACTCAAGCTCGCGCTCGTGCTGTATTCCGCCGCCCTGCTCGCGCGCCGGCCACAGCGCGTGCTCGATCTGCGCGAGCTGTTCAAACCGCTGTTGTACGTCGCGGCCGCCGCTTGCGTGCTGGTTGCCACCCAGCCCGATCTGGGGACCGCGATGGTGATCGCCTTCACCACGTGCGCCCTGCTTGTGGCTGCGGGCATCCCGGCTCGCAACCTGGCGATCATCGGCGGCTCCACACTTGCAATCGTGGCGCTGTACGCGATCGCGCGCCCGTACGAGCGCGCGCGGCTGACCTCTTTCGTGGATCCCTGGGCGCACGCTTCGGGCAGTGGCTTTCAAGCGGTGCAGGGACAGATAGCGATCGGCTCCGGTGGCCTGTTCGGCGTTGGACCGGGGCAGTCGGTGCAGAAGATCTTCTATCTACCCGAGGCGCACACCGACTTCATCCTGGCCGTGATCGGCGAGGAGCTTGGCGTGGTCGGCATGTTTGCGGTGCTGTTTCTCTACGGCCTGATCGCCTATGCGGGTCTGCGTGTGGCCAAGGCCGCTCGCAGCCTGCACAGCGCTCTGATCGCGGTAGGCATGACCTGCCTGATCGTCTCCCAAGCGCTACTCAACGTCTTTGCCGTGTTGGGGCTCGCTCCGCTCACGGGTGTGCCCTTGCCACTAGTCTCCTACGGGTCGAGCAGTCTGGTCGTGACGCTTGCCGCGATGGGATTGTTGATGAATGTGGCCGCCGGCGGCAGCGCCCACATGCGTGCTGTGGAGCCCGCTCGACGCAAGCCCGCGCGGGCCAAGGCGACAGGCGGCACGAGCGCCGTGGAGCGCCGTGGACGTGCCGTGGCCGACGCTCAGGCGCGCGAACAGGCACGATGGGGCCGTGAACGGAGCAGCCAAGAGGATCGCGATAGCCGCCGGAGGGACGGCCGGGCACGTGATCCCGGCGCTCGCGGTGGCCGACGCGCTGCGCGCTGAGGGCGCAGCGGTGACGTTCATAGGCGGCGAGCGTGCCGAGGCGCAGCTCGTGCCCGATGCCGGCTATCCGCTGCGCACGATCTCCGTGGAAGGCCTTTCGCGCGGCAATCCGTTGAAGGCGGCGCGGGGACTTGCACGTGCCGGGCGGGCCACTGTCGCGGCGCGCTCATTGCTGGCCGAGCTCGCGCCGCACGTGGTCATGGGAGGTGGCGGATATGTGGCCGGGCCGGTCGGGGTGGCCGCGCTGAGCAGGCGTCTCCCGCTGGTGCTGACCGAGGCCGACAGCCACCTAGGTCTCACCAATCGCGCGCTCGCACCATTTGCACGCGCGGTCTGCCTGTCGTTTCCGATCGAGGGGCGCGGGGGGTCGCGCTACCGACTCACCGGCAGGCCGGTGCCTCCGGTCCAGGCCGACCGAGGCAGCGCCCGGGCGCATTTCGGCATAGCGCCGCAAGAGCTGTGCGTCCTTGTCTTCGGTGGCTCTCTGGGCTCGCGCTCGGTCAACCAGGCGGCGCTGAGCGCGTTTTCCTCCGGCGCCTTTCACGTCCTGCACGTGTGTGGGCGTCGCGACTATCCCGAGCTTTCCCAGCAGCCGCTGCCCGCGGGCTATGACCTGCGCGAGTACCTCGACGTGGAGGAGTTCGGGCAGGCGCTGGCGGCCAGCGACCTGGCGGTGGCGCGCGCGGGTGGCTCGGTGTTCGAGATCGCAGCGCACGGCCTGCCCGCGATCCTCGTCCCCTATCCCCACGCCGCGGCCGATCACCAGAGCGCCAATGCGCGCTGGATGGCTCAAGCGGGCGCCGCGATCGTGATCGAGGATGCCCAGCTCACGCCCGCGCGCCTGGCGCGCGACGTCGCGGCACTGCTTGCCAATCCCAACCGCTTGGCGGCGATGGCAAGCGCCTCGGCCCGGCTGGCGCGTCCCGAGGCGGCGCATGAGATAGCGGGCACCGTCATGGCGGCGGCGCGATGAACAATCGACCTTGGGCAGGTAGACGCCTTCATTTCGTCGGCGTCGGAGGCGCGGGAATGAGTGGCTACGCGCGTGCGGCCCACGCGCTGGGGGCGAGCGTGTCGGGCTCAGACCGGGCCTCCACGCCCTACCTGGAGCGGTTGCGCGCCGAGGGTGTGCTCGACGCCCACATCGGCCACACGCCGGAGAACGTTCCCGCGGGTGCCGATGTGGAGTTGGTCCACTCCAGCGCCGTGCCCGCCGAGAACCCCGAGCGCAGGGCTGCTCGCGAGCGAGGCTTGGCCGATCGTTCGCGCGCTGACCTACTCGGCGAGCTAAGCGCCATGCGTCGCACGATCGCCGTGGCGGGCGCCCACGGCAAGACGACAACCTCGGCGATGCTCGTGCACATCCTGGCTGCGGCGGGCCTGGACCCGGGTTGGCTAGTAGGCAGCTCGGTCGGCGGCGAGCTTGAGAACTCGCACTGGAGCGAGGGCGAGTGGCTGATCGTGGAGGCCGACGAGTCCGACCGCTCGATGCTCAGCTTGCACGTGGAGATCGCCTTGCTGACCAACGTGGAGCTGGACCACCACGCAAGCTTCGCCTCGCTTGATCAGCTGCGCGAGGCATTTCGCGAGTTTCTGGCCGGCGCTCCTCAAGCGGTGATCTGGGATCGGCCGGATCTGCGGGAGTTGCGCAACGGTCCAGCCCTCTTCTATGACTTGGCCGATTGGCGCCCTTGCGAGCAGGGCTCTGTCTTCGCTTGGGGCGAGCACGAGGTGAGGTTGGTCGTGCCGGGCGTCCACAACGCGCTCAATGCGGTCGGGGCTCTGGAGGCCGCCGCGCTGGCCGGCGCCGAGGCGCAGCCGTCCATCGCGGGCCTGGCGGGCTTCCAGGGCGCCGGTAGGCGCTTTCAGCCGCTTGGCCGGAGTGCCGGCGGAGCGCTCCTGTATGAGGACTACGCCCATCATCCGACTGAGATCGCGGCAACCTTGGCGGCTGCACGCACGCTGAGGCCGAAGCGCTTGGTGGCTGTGTTCCAGCCGCACTTGTACTCGCGCACGTCGCAGCTTGGCGAGGAGTTCGGTGCGGCGCTCGCGCATGCCGACGTGGTCGTCGTGCTCGACGTGTACCCCGCGCGCGAGCGAGCCGAGGACTATCCGGGGGTGAGTGGGCTCACTCTGGTGCGCTCCACCGTGGCCAACGCGGATGGGCGCCAGGTTCTCTGGGCGCCAGGTTTCGAGGAGGCGCAGGCCGCTCTGGCCGATGTGCTCCAGGACGGCGATCTGTGCGTGGTGATGGGCGCCGGCGATGTCGATCGACTCGGCCACGAACTGGTGTGCGCCGATGTCTAGATCCTCTCCGAAGACGGTGCCGTCGATCGTGCAGCGCGATTTTCCCTTGGAGCGGATGGCCACGATTCGAACAGGCGGTGAGGCGCAGTACTTCGCGCGTGCCGGGTCGGGCGCGCAACTGCGTGAGCTGCTGGTGTGGGCTCGGGCGATCGAAGCTCCGGTCGCGGTCGTTGGGTCGGGCTCGAACCTGCTGATCGCCGACGACGGTGTGCCAGGGCTGGTCGTCAAGTTGGACCGCAAGCTGGCCTTGATCCAGCATCAGGGCAGGCGCATGGTGTGTGGAGGCGGCGCCCGTCTGCCTTCTGTGAGCGCGCGCGCCGCCCAGGCGGGACTGTCGGGGATCGAGTTCGGGGTGAACATCCCGGGCAGCGTTGGCGGCGCTGTGCGGATGAACGCCAACGCCTATAGCGGGCGTCTGGCAGACACTCTTGAGTGGGTGGAGATCGTCAGCGCGGAGGGCAGCGAGCGTCGTGTGCCCGAGCAACTGGGGTTCGGCTATCGGTGCTCAAATCTGGGGAGCGCGGAGATCGTGGCTCGCGCCTCGTTTCTGCTCACCCCAGCCGCGGTGCAGGAGGTCAAGGCGACCCTGGCCCAGATGCGGACGGCTCGCCATGAAGCTCAGCCACAAGGGATCAAGACGTTCGGCTCGACCTTCAAGAATCCCGAGGACCCGAAGGCAGGCGGGCGTAGCGCCGGCCTGCTGCTGTCAGAGGCGGGCTGCAACGGCCTGAGCGTGGGCGGCGCGCGCTTTGCGCTCAAGCACGCCAACTTCATCGAGAACACGGGCGGCGCCACGACCGGCGATGTGATTGCCGTGATGTCCGAGGGCAGGCGACTGGTGGCCGAGCGATTCGCAATAGAGCTGGAGCCCGAGGTTCAGACGCTTGGAGCGGTGCGCTTTCCCTGGATCTCGTAGCGCTCAGCGGCGTCTCGCAGGATCGAGAGCATCGCCGGTGTGGCGGGACTGAGGCGCGCGTCGGTCGGGGCGGCTGCGATCACTTGGCGCAACGGTGGGCTGGGAGCCAGCGCGCGGATCGCGATGTCCTCGCGCACGCCGGACAACGCCAACTCGGGGATCAGGGCGACCCCGACGCCCGCGGCGACGAGCCCTTGGACGGTCTGGTAGTCGTCGCTTTCAAAGGACACGTTCGGCTCGAAGCCGGCCGCGTGACAGCAACGCACCACATGGCGCGCACAGGGGCTCTCAAGCGATGTCTGGATCCAGGCCTCACTGCGTAGGTCGGCCAAACGCAGACCGCTCTTGCGGGCCAGCTTATGTGTGCCCGGCAGGGCAAGGTACATGGGGTCCGCAAGTAGCTCGACTCGCTCGAGCCCGTCGAGCATGTCGGGCTCCTCGAACTCGAACAGCAACGCCAGGTCAAACTCGCCGGCGCTCAGGCGAGGGGCGATTTCCTCAGGCTCACCCTCGGCCAAAGTCAGCTCGACTTCGGGGTAGGCCGCCCGGAAAGTCGCAATCGCGAGCGGCATCAAGGTGGCTCCGGCGGTGGGGAAAGAGGCCATCCGCAGACGACCCGCCCGCAACCCGGCGATGGCCGAGAGCTCGGCCTCGGCTGCCTCCAGACGCGCGAGGATTCCTTCGGCGTGCTCGACCAAGGCGTGCCCGGCAGGCGTCACGCGCACGCCTCTTGCATGGCGCTCGAGCAAGGTCATCCCCGTTTCGGCCTCCAAGGTGGCCACCTGCTGAGAGACCGCCGACTGGGTATAGGAGAGGGCCTCCGCGGCGCTCGAGAACGACCCGCGCCGCGCCACCTCGACCAGCACTCTGAGTCGTCCCACATTCAGCATTAGCTGTCCTTATAGCTCAGATTATGAATTTCACTGGTACTGATGGCAGGTAGGTGGAACCCTGTAGGAGAAGTTCAAGCTTGGATCGTGCCACACAGGACGATCGCCACACCTTCCAACAGGCGCCGGACACACGGTCAGGCGAAAAGGCACAAGGAGAAAAGAGTCGAAAATGTCCGCCAACATCATAATTTCCTATGACGGAACCAACAACGAGGACGACGCGGTAGCACTCGGCCGCGTGTTCGCGGCCGCGGGTGCGGAGGTGGCACTCGCCTACGTGCGCCACTCACCAGAGGATGAGGCAAGCCGCGAGATCCTTGCCCAGCACGAGGCGGAAGTGCTTCTGCAGCGCGGCACAGAGCTGCTCGGCCAGGACGCGCCTCGCCACGTGATCACCGACCGCTCCACGCCGGAGGGCCTCAGCAAGCTGGCCGCCCAGAACGACGCCGACGTAGTCGTCTTCTGCTCGGACTCCCACACCGCTCGCGGTCACATCGGGGTCGGCAACTCCGCTCAGCGTCTGCTGAACGGCGGCACGGTTGCCGTCGCGATCGCGCCCGCCGGTTTTGCCCAGACGGCCGGGCAGCAGATCAGTCGCGTTGGCGTCGTCGGCGACGGCAGCGCTCAGGAGACCGCCCAAGCGCTTGCTAGCGCGCTTGACGCCGAGGTGAGCGCGGCCGGGGAGCAGAACGCAGACCTGGTGGTCGTCGGTTCGCGCCCAGAGGCCGAGCAGGGACGCGTGTCGATCAGCGCCGCCAGCGAGAACCTGATCGAGAACGCCGTCGCACCTGTGCTGGTGGTACCGCACGGCAAGGCGCTCTCCTTCGATGGTGCAAGCATCGCTGCCTAGTAACGCTCACGCAAGCCACCTCGCGCGCATATAGCGCGCGAGGGCTTGTGCGAAGTCGAGTGCACCTCCGAGAAGGTGGCCGACCGGACCGGTCCACAGCCATCTCTCCAAACGATCCGTCCAACGTGCACGAGCAGGCATTCCCGCGCACGGTATCGTGGCAGCCGTGTCCCTTGCCTTGAAGACAACAGTCACCGAGCTGCCCGAGTCGCGCGTGCGCGTGCTCGTGGAAGTTCCTCCCAACGAGGTGGAGGTGCGTCTAGAGCGCAAGGCGCGCCAGCTCGGACGCGAAATGAGGATCCCGGGCTTTCGTCGCGGCAAGGTCCCGGCGCCGCTGGTGATCCAGAAGGTGGGTCGCGAGGTCGTGCTGGAGGAAGCGGTACGCGACACGCTTGGCAATTGGTACTCCGACGCGATCGACACCGCCGGGATCGTGCCTGTCGGCGACCCCAAGCTCGACCTCTCCGATCTGCCCGCCGAGGGCGCCGCTTTGGAGTTCTCGATCGAGATCGGCGTGTTGCCCATGGCCAAGCTCGGCGACTACAAGGGCCTGGAGGTGGGACGCCGCGAGGCGGTCGTCGAGGACGAGGCGATCG
This sequence comes from Solirubrobacteraceae bacterium, assembly GCA_049588415.1. Classification (GTDB taxonomy): domain Bacteria; phylum Actinomycetota; class Thermoleophilia; order Solirubrobacterales; family Solirubrobacteraceae; genus Palsa-744. The sequence continues at coordinate 8,562 of JBAVYU010000040.1, read as the reverse complement.
AGGGAGAGATAGACGGGCTGCGAGAGCGCCTGGCTCGTTTGGAGACCGTCGAGCATCCTGCCCAGTTGAGTGATTTCGTCGTGGTCGACTATGTCGGTTCGGTCGACGGTGAGCGCTTCCAAGGAGGTGAAGGACGCGACCAGCTCGTGGAACTGGGCTCGGGCAACCTGATTCCCGGTTTTGAGGAGGGACTTGCGGGAGCCGCTGCGGGTGAGACCCGTACGATCGACCTCTCCTTCCCTGCCGATTATCCCAACCAAGAGCTTGCCGGCCAGGATGCCTCATTCGAAGTAACCGTCAAGGAGGTCAAGCACAAGCAACTGCCCGAGGTCGGCGAGGACTTCGCCGTGGACATGGGTTTCGATTCGGTGGAGGAGCTACGCGAGGACATCCGCGGGAGGCTGGGGGAGGCGGAGGCAGGGCGCGTGGACGCGGAGTTCCGTGAGGCCGCACTCGACGCGGCTGTGTCGGGAGCACACGTCGATACCCCAGAGACGCTCGTTCAGGCCAAGGCGCGAGAGATGTGGGATCGGATGCTGCACACGCTCTCCCACCGCGGCATCTCACGTGAGGCCTACCTGAAGATCACCGGGCGTGAGGAGGAGGATCTGATCGCCGAGTTGGCTCCCGAGGCGGCCCAGTCGCTACGTCGCGAAGCTGTGATTGCGGCGATCGTGCTAGCCGAGGGGATCGAGGCGAGTGAGGAGGACGTGCTGGAGGCGCTCGCCCCGACCGCCGCGCGTGAGGGAGCCGAGCCGAGCGATCTGTTGGCCGAGCTTGAGAAGTCCGGGCGCCTGGAGGACGTGCGCGATGATCTCGCGGCGCGCCAGGCCGTCGAGCTGGTCGCCGCCGAGGCAAAGCCGATCCCACTGGAGCAGGCCCAGGCGCGCGAGAAGCTATGGACGCCGGACTCCGAGGAGCAAGATGCGGCGCCCGGCGAGGAGGCGGCCCGACTGTGGACTCCAGAGCGCTAGCCTATGGTGCATTGCCATGGGCGCTCCGGGAGGGCATACCGGGACGTCTTGTGAAGGAATCCGGCCTGTAAAGCGAAACTGAAGCGAGGACCATGAGCCCACTTGTCCCAATGGTGGTTGAGCAGACCTCGCGAGGCGAGCGTGCGTTCGACATCTACAGCCGTCTGCTCAACGAGCGGATCATCTTCCTCGGCACTCCGGTCGACGACCAAGTCGCCAACCTGATCGTCGCCCAACTGCTGCATCTGGAGTCCGAGGACCCCACCAAGGACGTCTCCGTGTACATCAACTCGCCGGGTGGCTCGGTCTATGCGGGCCTGGCGATCTACGACACGATGCAGTTCATCAAGCCCGACGTGCAGACGATCTGCGTGGGCATCGCGATGTCGATGGGTGCGCTCCTGCTCGCCGGCGGCGCCGAGGGCAAGCGCATGGCGCTACCCAACGCGAAGATCCTGATTCACCAGGTCTCGTCCAGCTTCCAAGGCCAGGCAACGGATATCGAGATTCACGCGAAGGAGATCATCGACGTGCGCAAACGCCTCGATGAGATCATCGCCAAGCACACTCACAAGAAGCTCGAGGAAGTCAGCAAGGACACCGAGCGTGACTACTTCATGAGCTCCGAGGAGGCCAAGGAGTACGGCATCATCGACCGCGTCATCTCAGAGCACTAGTTCTGAGCTGATGGTCGCGTTGTAGGAGGAGAGACTCAATATGGCCAGACCAACCGATTCCAACGAGCAGCTCCTGTGCAGCTTCTGCGGCAAGTCCCAGCGGCAGGTCAAGAAGCTGATCGCCGGCCCGGGCGTCTACATCTGCGACGAGTGCATCGATCTCTGCAACGAGATCATCGACGAGGAGCTGGCCGCTCCGCCCGCATTCGACCTGGAGAATCTGCCCAAGCCACGCGCCATCTACGACGTGCTCGACGAGTACGTAGTCGGCCAGGAGGCCTCCAAGCGCACCCTGTCGGTGGCCGTCTACAACCACTACAAGCGCGTGCAGATGATGCAGTCCGAGGACTCGGACATCGAGCTGCAGAAGTCGAACATCCTTCTGCTCGGTCCGACCGGGTGCGGCAAGACGCTCCTGGCGCAGACGCTGGCCCGCATCCTCAACGTGCCGTTTGCCATTGCCGACGCGACCGCGCTGACCGAGGCGGGTTATGTGGGAGAGGATGTCGAGAACATCCTGCTCAAGCTGATCCAGGCCGCCGACTACGACGTCAAGAAGGCCGAGACCGGGATCATCTACATCGACGAGGTCGACAAGATCGCGCGCAAGGCCGACAACCCGTCCATCACACGCGATGTGTCCGGCGAGGGCGTCCAGCAGGCCCTGTTGAAGATCCTGGAGGGAACCCAAGCCTCGGTTCCGCCGCAGGGTGGGCGCAAGCACCCCCACCAGGAGTTCTTGACGATCGACACCACGAACATCCTGTTCATCTGCGGCGGGGCGTTTGCCCACCTTGACAAGGTGATCGAGCGGCGCATCGGCCACAACGGCGTTGGCTTCGCCGCTTCGATGCAGACCAAGCAGGAACGCGACACGGGTGAGATCTTCGAGAGCTGCCTGCCCGAGGATCTGATCGAGTACGGCCTGATCCCCGAGTTCATCGGTCGCCTGCCGGTCATGTCGGCCGTGCACCAGCTCACCCGCGAAGATCTGGTTTCGATTCTGACCGAGCCACGCAACGCCTTGGTCAAGCAATTCCAGCGCTTCTTCTCCTTCGACGGGATCGAGCTGGTATTCGCCGAGGACTCTCTGCTGGCCGTCGCCGAGAAGGGCCTCGAGCGCGAAACGGGCGCGCGCGGCCTGCGCTCGATCATCGAGGAGATCCTGCTCGAGGTTCAGTTCGAGCTGCCCTCGCGTAGGGATGTCAAGAAGTGCGTCGTGACCAGGGACACGGTCGAGAAAGGCACGACCCCGACGCTCGTCACCGAAGCGGTGGCCGAGGAGCCGGGCGAGCGTTCTCTGCGTGAGGAGTCGGCGTAATCGCCGGCCCATCCTTGCTCGCTAGCATCCATATCGTCATGGTCAAGCCGGGGGAGTGCTGAGCAGTGCACGACGACTTTCGTATTCGCGTGGAGGTCTCCCGCGAGCAGGCGCACGAGCTGTTGCGTGCCCTGCAGGCCCACGAGCGCGACGGTGCAGCCGCTCTGCCCGGACCGGAGCACGTCGCCGTAAGTCACGAGGACGGGCATGTGTTTCTGTATGCCGACTCTGAAGCGGAAGCGGCGCGCGCCCGCGCCGCGGTTGAGAAGGTGCTCGCCGAGAAGCAGATCGCCGGGCAGGTCAGCTCGTGGCGCTGGCACTCCGAGGAGGATCGGTGGGAGGACGCCTCGCTACCGCTGCCAAGCACACCGTCCGAGCACGCCGCCGAGCACGAGCGTTTGGAGCGGGAGGAGAGCGAGGAATCGGAGCGGGCCGGCTTTCCCGAGTGGGAAGTGCGCGTGAGCTTGCCCACCCATTACGACGCCCGTACTTTTGCCGAGCGCTTGGCCGGTGAGGGTATCCCCGTCAAGCGCCATTGGCGCCACCTCACGCTTGGCGCCAAGGACGAGGATGACGCCAACGCGCTGGCCGAGCGTTTGCGCTCCGAGAGTCCGCAGGGTTCGAGCGTCGAGGTCGAGGGCGCCGCATGGCCGATGTGGCAGGCGGTCAACGCGCCTGGGCGACCGTTTGCCATCTTCGGCGGTTTGGGACAGTAGCGTCGTCGCAAGCTGGCCGAAGGAACGCGCCCGGCGTACACTCACGCTCCCATGAGTGAGCGCATCGGAGAGCTGAAGGAGCGAACCCGCTTCGAGCCCGCGGAGGTCGAGCGGCGGATAACCGAGCGCTGGCTGGACTCGGGGCTGTTTCACCCTGAAGCCGACGGTGAGGCGGCCGAGAACTACTCGATCGCGATCCCGCCGCCGAACGTGACGGGTTCCCTGCACATGGGCCACGCGCTCAACGGTTCGGTGCAGGACACCTTGGTGCGCTACCACCGGATGAAGGCTCGCGGGCAATCTCCGCACTCGCATACCAAGTGGATTCTCGGCACCGACCACGCCGGGATCGCCACACAGGCCCAGGTCGAGAAGGCGCTGCGCGCCGAAGGGCTCTCGCGCCAGGAGCTCGGTCGTGAGGAGTTCGTCAAGCGGGTATGGCAGTGGCGCGAGCACTACGGCCACACGATCGTCGAGCAGTTCAAGCGCCTCGGCGCCTCCTGCGACTACTCCGAAGAGCGCTTCACGTTGGACGAGGACTATGCGCGCGCCGTGGTCGAGGTTTTCGTGCGTCTCTACGAGAAGGGCTGGATTTACCGCGACCGCTACATCGTCAACTGGGATCCCGGCAGTCGCTCGGCGATCTCAGATCTGGAGGTCGAGGAGCGGCGCGAGACCGACACGCTTTACTCGATTCGCTACGACCTCGTAGAGGGTGGCGCAGTCGGCCAAGGGCCCGCGAGCTCCCCTCTTTCTGGCTCGAACGGCGGCTCGGTGACGATCGCAACCGTTCGCCCCGAGACCATGCTCGGCGATACCGCGGTCGCCGTGCACCCCGAGGACGAGCGCTATCGCGACCTGGTCGGACGCTCGGTGATCCTGCCCCTGGTCGGGCGCCACCTGCCGATCGTCGCCGACGACTACGTGAAGATGGACTTCGGCACCGGTCAGCTGAAGGTCACACCGGCGCATGACCCCAACGACTTCGAGATCGGTGTGCGCCACGAGCTCGACCAGGTCTCTGTGATCGGCGAGGACGGGCGCATGACCGGCGAGGCCGGCGAGCGTTTCGCCGGCCTTACGGTGATGGAGGCGCGCAATGCGGTCGTCGCCGCTTTGGAGCAGGAAGGCAGGATCGTCGCGCGCGAGGACTACGAGCACGAGGTTCCCTATTCGCACCGCTCGGGCGAGCGGATCGAGCCGCTCATCTCACTGCAGTGGTTCATGAGCATGGAGCACTTGGCCGCGCCGGCGATAGCCGCGGTGAGCGAGGGCCGCGTACGGATCGTCCCCGAGAACCACCGGCGCGTCTACCTGGACTGGATGGAGAACATCCGGCCTTGGTGTATCTCGCGTCAGTTGTGGTGGGGCCATCGCTTGCCCGTCTACTACTGCGACACCTGCGGTCATGTCAACGTCGCCCGATCCGCGCCCGAGGGCTGTGGGGCCTGTGGCGGGCAAGTCCGCCAAGAGGAGGACGTGCTCGACACTTGGTTCTCCTCGGCCCTATGGCCATTTGCGACGCTCGGCTGGCCCCGGGACACCCCCGAGCTGAAGGCGTTCTATCCGACCAAGGTTCTCTCCACGGCCAGGGACATCCTGTTCTTGTGGGTCGCTCGCATGATCATGATGGGCTTGGAGCTGACGGGCCAGGTGCCCTTCTCCGACGTCTACATCCATTCGGTCATCCAAGCCCCGGACGGGCGGCGTATGTCAAAGTCGCTCGGCACCGGGATCGACCCGTTGGAGGAGATCGAGCGCCATGGAGCCGACGCGGTGCGCTTCGGCCTGCTGGCGATGTCCTCGACGCAGGACGTGCGCTACTCGGCTGAGAAGGTGGGGCAAGGCCAGGCGCTTGCCAACAAGTTGTTCAACGCGGCCCGCTTCGCGTTGCTTCGCATCCACGCGAGCCTTGGACCGCGGGCCGTCGCTGAGCTCGAGCCAGAGCCGCTGCCGCGCACCATCGAGGACCGCTGGATCCTCTCACGCTTGGCGTGCATCGAGGCCGATACGGCCGCACGAATCGAAGACTACGATTTCTCCCACGCTGTGCTTGGGTTGTACGACTTCGTGTATGGCGAGCTGTGCGACTGGTACCTGGAGCTCGTCAAGCACCGGTTGATCGACTTCGATCCGCACGCGCCCGAGGATGCCGAGGCGGAGGGACGCGAAGCCCTCGCGGCGACTTTGCTTCATGTGTTGCGCCAGACCGTGGCCTTGGCGCATCCGATCATTCCATTCGTGACGGAAGAGCTGTGGGGCTACCTGGACGGCTCCGGGGAGATGCTGGCCGCCTCTGCCTACCCGTGTGTGGAGGAGTCGCTGACCGACCTGCAGGCCGAGGTCGAGCTGGAGCGGGCAATCGAGGCGACCGTCGCCGTACGCGGGTGGCGCGACTCTGTGGGAGCGCGTGCGGGCGCCACGATTCCCGCGCGACTGAGCGCCCGAGGCTATGAGGGTGTAGGGGCGCTGGTAGAGCGCATGGCGCGACTCAGCTTCCGGGATGAAGTCGGCGCTGAGCCGGTCGCTTCGATTCCCGTGCCCGGTGGCATGATCGAGGTGCTATCTGCGGAGGGCCTCGACCTTCAGGCGGCCGAGCGGCGCCGGTCTGCCGCACGCGAAAAGCTGATGGGGGAGATCGAACGCGTGCGGGACAAGCTGGCCAAGCCGGGCTTCGTCGAGAAGGCGCCGGAGAGCGTGGTGGCCGGCGAGCGCGAGCGCTTGGAGCGCTTGCGAAGCGAGCTGGAGTCGCTGTGAGCCAGGCTTGGAGTCCCGAGCACGCCGAGCGTCATCTGCGCTCGCTCGAGCTGTTCGGCATGCGCTTCGGCTTGGACCGGATGCATCGCATGATGACCGTGCTCTCCTCGCCCGAGCGCAGCTTTCAGACGATTCACGTGGTGGGCACGAACGGCAAGAGCTCTACCACGCGCATGATCGCGGCGATCCTGCAACGCCACGGGCTGCGCACCGGCTGCTATCTCTCGCCGCACCTCGTTTCCTACGCCGAGCGCGTCCAGATAGAGGAGCGCGACATCGAGACGCACGCTTTCGCCGCCGCGATCGCCCAGGCGGCGTGGGCGGCTGAGCGCGTCAACCGCACGCTCGCCGAGGATGACCACGTGACTCAGTTTGAGTTGCTGACCGCCGCCGCTCTATGGGAGCTGGCCCGCCGCGAAGCGCAGGTCGTCGTCGTCGAGGCCGGGCTCGGAGGACGCTACGACGCCACCAACGTGATCGATTCCACGGTCGCGGTGCTCACGAACGTCGGTCTGGAGCACACCCGCTGGCTGGGCCCGACTGTCGCCGACATCGCAACCGAGAAGCTCGCCGTGCTGGGCGCCGGCTCCAAGTTGGTTCTGGGCGGGCAGCTGCAACCTGAAGTCCTGGCTTTGGCGCGCAAGATCGCCGCTGAGCGGGGCGCGGAGGTCTCGATCGCCGAGGACGCTCCGGAGGGGTTGCAACTCGGCGCGCGCGGCTCCTTCCAGCGCGCCAACTTTGCCCTGGCGCGCCTGGCGGCCGAGTCATACCTGCAAGTGGCCGGGATCCCACTGAGCGAGGAAGCGGTGCGGCTCGCCGCGAGCGCAACGGCAGTCCCGGGTCGCATGCAAGTGGTGGCGCGCGATCCGTTGACAGTGCTCGACGGCGCCCACAACCCCTCTGCTACAGATGCCTTGGCGGAATCCCTGCCTGAGCTGTTGGGAGGTAGGGGACTGGGATTGGTGCTTGGAGTGCTCGAGGACAAGGACGCGGCGGCGATGCTGGCAAAGCTGCTGCCCATGTGCGAGCGTGTTTGGTTCACGGCTCCACCAAGCCAGCGCGCTTTGCCGCCCGCGACCTTGCTGTCCTTGGCTCGCCAACTGGGCTTCGCCGAGGCGGTCTGCGAGGCCGCGCCCGTCCGTGCGCTGGCCGCGGCCCAGAGCTGGGCGCGTACGCGCCCAGGGGGAGCCGCGGTGCTCGCGACCGGCTCGGTGTACTTGGTCGGAGATTTGCTTGCCCACGCGCGTGAGCTTGGTCTAAGCGCCTGTGTCGAGATGCCTGGGGAGCGCTCGGCGCAAGCCGGCTCGGCCGCGGGTGAGGGAGCGGCATGAATGACGAGGGCCCATCCGTGCTGACGATGGTCGGGGCTGTTGCCTTGATCGTGGCGCTTGTGATCCTTGTGTTCTTCGCCGCCGGTTACGGGTTTGGGAGGCTATTCCTGTGATACTTGGAACCTACTGCCGGACCAAGCTCTAAACTCGGCCGCCTAAATGCTCCCTCTAGTATCAATTCGCACAGGTTTGCGTGTTCGTGTGCGCGACAGCCACCGCGTGATCTCCTAAGGGACTCCGGATGCCACCAATCGCCTACTTCGGAATCGAAAGCAGTGGCCTGAGCCTGGTCATCGACCTGTTGATTCTGTTCGCGATCGTCTTGTATCTGTCGCTCATCTATTGGACCTACGCTGACGCCCGCCGGCGGATCGCCGATCCGATGCTGGTCGGCTGCGCGACGCTGGCCTCCCTCTTCCCGTTCGTAGGGACGATCGTCTACATGATCCTGCGCCCGCCGGAGTACTTGGAGGATGTACGCGAGCGCGAATTGGACCTGCAGGCCGCCGAAGCAAGGCTTCATGAGCTGGACCACGGTCTGTGCCCGCACTGCGACTATCGCATTGAGCGCGACTTCGTGCGCTGTCCGAGCTGTCTGCGCAAGCTCAAGGAGCGCTGCACCAACTGCTCGCGCCCGCTCGATCGTGCCTGGACGATCTGTCCCTACTGCGAGACGGAGGTGCCGGCCGCGGCCAAGCCGGCGCGTGCCGCGAGGCGCGGCAGAGCCTCGAGCTCCCCCCGCGCCGGCGTCGAAGCCGAGCATGAGGCCGAGGCGCTCGAGCTCGA
>JBAVYU010000039.1:0-29222 GCA_049588415.1 Solirubrobacteraceae bacterium | reverse complement strand
AAACGAACAGGCTGCTGCCCGCTCGCTCCCGAGTTTGGCTCTGCACCTAGCCCGAGGAAGGGGGTCCCCGCCTTTCCGCTTTGCTTCAACCCGGGGACCCCCTTCCTCGACCCAACACATCACAGATGTTCAGGGCGAGGCTATGTGCAGAGCGGGAGCGGGAGCGAGCGGGCAGCAGCAAACGAAGGTCGAGTGCAAACAACGAGAGAACTGCTCAGAGGGCGACAACAGGGGAAGCGTCGGTGCATCGTGGTGATTCCAATAGGCGTTGTTGATTGGTCTCGGTGGGATGAGATACGGAGACGAGGGCATGGGACGGTAGAGCGAAAGCCGTGCAGGTTGGCGGCGTAGGGTCGGAGGTAGGAGGGCAGGATGGACTTGAGTCAGTGCGGTATGCCGATGACTACCTTGGCGGTCGGAAGACGGATAGGCGACAACGCTGAAGGGCGCGAGTCTGGAGCTTCAGCGATCCGCTGCGTGCTTCTCGATATGAATCTCAACCAGGCGGCGCAACTCGGCCGCGACAGTCCGGTGTTCGCTGTCGGCGACCTTGCGGAGTCGTTCCGCAGTCTCGCGCTCAAGGCGCACGCTAAATGTCACGAGATCGGGTTTGGTTTGCTTCATTGTGCACCATTCTGTTTCATTCGGTGGTATCTTGCTTCATCACCATATACATGAATGGGGGCCGCGACGTGTTAGCGCCCGGCCCCCGTGGCACCGAGAGCGCTAACTCCCGGGGCGTCAGACACCCTACCGGCACCGGCTGGGCGTCCCCCTCGTTAGAGCCGTTCCCGGAGCCTCCGAGATCAAGGAGGAACCGATGCCAGACCATTGCATTGAGGACGATCAGAAGTTCGAGGACAACGTGAGGGAGGAGAACAGGGATCTCTGCGTTCTGAACCTCATGCTTTGCGACTCACCGTGGCCGTGGACCGTCGATGAGATTGCCTGTGAACTCCACACGCGTATCGGTGCGGCGGACGCTATAGGCAGGCTCTCCGGGATGGGACTCGTCCATCGCTTTGGGGAGTTTGTGTTCCCCACGCGCGCAGCACGCCGCGCCGACGAATTGGGCGCAGGCGGCGCCTGACGCCTTGAAGAGCGCCACGTCGCAGGACTGGGCGTGGCGCTCATTTCGGTCGCGCCCGACTTTGCTGTAGAGACGTAATCCCATCGAAGATCACAGCCACCATGACCTCACACGACTGGCAGACCAACCGGCTTGTTCGGCGGCGAGGGTACTCGGCTTATAGGCAGAGAGCCGATGTCACAACTTCAAGCCTCAGTGTCCACGCGACACATCACCAGCGACAGGTCGCTCGGCAAGTGCTTCTGTCAGCCCTCGCGTCCATGAAGCTCGACCCAGCCGACATCGAGCAGATCGCGCGACAGGTAGCCGACCTGATCGCAGCGACGCAGACGTGGCCATCGGCGCAATTCGTAGATGCCGCCGAACTCGCGGCGCTGCTGGGCGTCGAGCGCGATTGGGTTTACGCGCACGCCAACACCCTTGGTGCCATCCGGCTCGGAGGGCCACGCGGTCGATTGCGGTTCGACCTTCAGCGCGTGCAGAACGCTTGGCCTGCACAGAAGCCAAACGAAGCACGTCAACGGACTGGACGGTCGCGCAAGAAGCGCTCACCAGCAAAGAGGTCAGGCTTGATCCCTTATGAGTCCCACGCGAGCGGGATCATGTCGTCTTCGAGTCGAGAAAGGAGGGCGTGATGCCACGCCCGGCTAGCGGCAGCGTCGAAGTGCGGAAGCTCAGGGACGGAACATCGAGCGTCCGTGTCCGGTTTCGGCACAAGGGAGAGCGCTATCCCGTCGTGTTCGGCCGCGACGTTGACGGTTGGACAGAGGCTAGGGGACGCCACGAGCTTCAGATGATCCTCGCGCAGTTGAGCGCCGGCGTCCCGATTGAGCAGGTGCTTGCGCGCTATGAGCCCGAGCCCGCCCACGACGAGGACGAGTACACCGCCGGGATCACGATGCACGAGTACGCCTCCGACTGGTTGGAGCGTAGGCGTGTCGGTGAGATCGGCGAGGGACCGCTCGCCGAGAGCACTTACGAGGACTATCTCTGGCGGCTCAAGAAGTACATCCTCCCGACCTTCGGACGGACACCCATAGCGAGGATCAGCAACGTGGACTGTCGGCGCTTTCGCGGCAAGCTGTTCAAGGACAGCGAGGCGCTGAAGAAGATCGCGGCGGCAGGCGGGCGCGCCGAGGATGAGAAGGGACGGCTGCATAGGCCGCTATCACCGCGCTCGATCCAGATGATGATGCGCCTGCTCGGCCAGATACTCGCCCAGGCAGTAAAGGACAAAGTTCGGGACGACAATCCCGCCCGCGACCCCGACCTCAAGATCAGAGTCCCCAAGCCCGCACGGACGTTTCTTGAGATCGACCAGCTCGTTGTGTTGCTCGACGCCGCGCACTACCTACAGACCTCGCCCAGGTCGAGCAAGCGCGCCAAGCTCACACGAGAACAGGCAGCGGAGATCCGGGCTCGCCTGAAGCTGGGGGAGACGCAGTACGCCCTCCGACATGAGTATGGGCTGAGCGCCGGGTCGATGTCGATGCTCGCGCAGGGCAAGACCTATACGGCAACCAACGATCGCATCGGCTGGCGCGCAGTGTGCGCGATGCTCGGCTACGCCGGTCCCCGGATCGCTGAAACGCTCGACATCTTGGAGCGGGACGTGCGCCTGCACGACCCCAACGGCGCGCGACTGTGGATCGCCGACAGCAAGACGCCGACCGGTGTCCGGCATGTCGAGATCACGCCGAGCCTGCGCGACGAGCTGCTCGCCTATCGCGCCGACAAGATCAGACACGGCTACTCCAGAAGTCCCGACACGCCCTTCTTTTGCACCTCCAGCGGCAAGCGCTGGGACGAGAGCAACGTCCGCGAACGCATCCTAGAACCAGCCGTCAACCTCGCCAACGAGCGCCTGGCCGAGCGCGGCCTACCACCGCTGCCGCATGTCACGCCTCACACCCTGCGGCGGACTTACGTCTCGATCATGTTGTTGGCGACCAATTTCGACGTGACTTACGTCCAACATCAGGTTGGCCACGCCGAAAGCAGGATGACCCTCGACGTGTACGCGCAGCTCCTCGATCGTCGCAAGCGCGACCACGGAGTTGCCTTCGATGCGCTGCTCGCAGATGCCCGTAACACCCTCTACGGACCCTACTCGGAGGGGTTTGGGCCATCGTTTGGGCCACTGAGCCCCACCAACCCCGACGTAGCCCCGGGGCCCACCGAGCAAAACAGCGCATTTGCAGGTACTTCCGAGACGCGCCCGGCAAGATTCGAACTTGCGACCTTCCGCTCCGGAGGCGGACGCTCTATCCACTGAGCTACGGGCGCAACGGGCACCGTGAGGCGCCACCTTTGCCAGCAGAGCTTATCGCCGTGTCGAGCGCCGATCGCTACCGTTGCGCAAATGGACCTCTCCCTCTTCTTCGCAGGTACTGGCGGCTCCGTGCCAAGTCCCCGCCGTGGGCTACCCGCGATCCTCCTTCGCCGAGGGGGCGATCGGTTGCTGTTCGACTGCGGCGAAGGCACGCAGCGCCAGCTGATGCGCTCGGTCGGCTTGGCGGACTTGGATTGTGTGTTCATCACCCACTTCCATGCAGACCACTGGCTTGGACTTCCGGGCATGCTCAAGTCGTTTGGTTTGCGCGAACGCGAGCAGCCTTTCGTCGTGTACGGGCCGAGGGGGTTGCGCCAGACGATGGAGGAAGCGCGCTTCATGTATGGACGCCTGCCTTATGACCTGCGCGTTGAGGAGCTCGACCCGGGCGAGACCGTGGCGTTCGACGGCTTCGAGGTGGCGGCCGTGCCGGTTAGCCACCGCAACAACAATGCTTATGGCTATGCGATCATCGAGAAGTCTCGTCCCGGACATCTCGACCCTGAGCTCGCCGAGCAGCTGGGGGTCACACCAGGGCCGGACTTTGGCAGGCTCACGCGCGGCGAGACGGTCGCGGGAGTCAGACCCGAGCAGGTGATGGGACCGACGCGCGAGGGCCGCAAGGTCGTGATCTCGGGCGACACCTCGCCCTGTGAGATGCTCACGATCGCCGCCCACGAAGCGGACGTGCTCGTGCACGAGTCGACTTTCGCCGAGGAGGACGCCGAGCGTGCCCGTCAGACCGGCCATTCCACGGCTCGCCAAGCAGCCCAGGTTGCACGCGACGCGCGTGCACGATTGCTGGCATTGACCCACATTTCCATGCGCTATCCGGGCGGGGATCTGCGTGAGGAGGCGCGCTCTGTGTTCGCCGAGACGGAGGCTCCGCGCGACTTCGACACGATCGACGTGCCTTTCCCTGAGAAGGGCCCCGCCCAGCTGGTCCGCTGGTCGGATCGTCGCCGCGAGTCGCGCATCGCACTCGAGCAGAGCGAGCAGTCCAAGTCCGTCCACGCGCCTACAGAGATCGATGCGCCGACGGAGCCCGTCGCCTCGCCTTGATACAGTCGCCGAGCTCCTTTAACCCGGTCCCGAGAGGCCAGGAAGGAAAACATGGATGACGGGAAGATCGTCCTCTCTGAGGACGAAGTGGCGCGGGCTTTGGTGCGCATCGCCCACGAGATAGTCGAGCGCAATACGACCGCTTCTGAGATCGCTCTTGTGGGCATCCACCGTCGCGGAGCCGTCCTTGCCACTCGCCTACAAGCTTTGCTGTGTGAGCTGCTCGACACCGATGTGCCATTGGGCGATTTGGACATCGGCTTCTACCGCGACGATGTCGCTTCGCGACCGCAGGCGCCGGTGGTGCACGCTTCGCACATCGACTTCGACATTGCCGACCGCACGATCGTGATCGTCGACGACGTGCTCTACACCGGCCGCACCGTGAGGGCCGCGATTGAGGCCCTGTTCGACTACGGGCGCCCCGCGAAGGTCCAGTTGGCGGTCTTGGCGGACAGGGGCCACCGCGAGCTGCCGATCAGGCCCGACTACGTAGGCAAGAATCTGCCCACCTCGCGCGATGAGCACGTGAGCGTGCGCGTCGCCGAGCTTGACGGCATCGACGAGGTCGCGATCGAGCGCATCTCCGCGAGGGCCGCCACGTGAACGCCCCCCACGCGAACCCGAAGGCCTCTACATGAACCATCTCCTCTCGATCGAGGATCTCGACAGGACGGCCATTGAGCGGATTGTTGAACAAGCCTCGCGCTTTGCCGAGGTCTCAGACCGCGAGATCAAGAAGGTGCCGGCCTTGCGCGGCCGGATGGTCCTCAACCTGTTCTACGAGGCCTCCACCCGGACCCGTTCCTCCTTCGAGTTGGCCGCCAAGCGCCTCTCGGCCGATGTCGTGAACTTCGTCTCCAGTGGCTCCTCGGTGGAGAAGGGTGAGTCACTCAAGGACACGGTGCTCACACTCAGCGCCCACAAGCCTGACGCGATCGTGATTCGCACCCCTTGGGTCGGCGCCGCCGAGCTAGTCTCCGGCTGGACGAGCGCGGCGATCGTGAACGCGGGGGACGGTAAGCACGAGCATCCGACACAGGCCCTGCTCGATGTCTACACCTTGCAGCGACGCCTCGGCTCGCTCGATGGCTGCTCGATCTGGATCGTTGGCGACGTGGCCCACTCGCGAGTCGCCCGCTCGAACATCTTGGCCTTCCAAAAGATGGGGGCCAAAGTGACGGTTGCCGGGCCACCCACTTTGATCCCGCGAGGGATCGAGGCGCTCGGCTGTGAGACCCGCTACAGCTTGGACGAACTGGCGAGCGCTGACGTGGTGTACGCCTTGCGGATGCAACACGAGCGCATGAACGATGCCTTGGTGCCCTCGTTGCGCGAGTACGCCGCCTGCTTTCAGATTGGCGCGCGCAGACTCTCCCCGCGTCAGGTCTTGATGCATCCGGGCCCCGTGAACCGCGGAGTGGAGCTGTCCGGTGAGGCGGTCGACTCGCCCCAGGCGTTGATCACTGCGCAGGTCGAGGCGGGCGTGGTTGTACGTATGGCCGTTTTGTATGAGCTGTTGTCGGGCTCGCGCGCTTTCCGTCCCGTCCCCGAGCCACAGTTGGCGTGATGGGAGCACCCTCTCTCGTGCACGATTCTTCCGGTGTGACCAGCCCGGGCGGTCCGAATACACCGCCCGGCAAGGACCTGTTGATCAAGGGCGCTCATGTACTCGATCCGCGCACCGGCCTGGACGGCCCGTCCGACGTGCTCTTGCGCGATGGTCATATCGCCGAGCTAGCCACGCCAGACAGCTTGAAAGCCGAGGGAGCGGAAGTGGTTCAAGGCCACGGCAAGCACCTGCTGCCGGCCTTTGTGGATCCCCACGTGCATTTGCGCAGCCCAGGCCAAGAGCACAAGGAGGACTTGGAGACGGGTACCAGGGCTGCGGCGGCAGGCGGCTTCTGTGCAGTGATCGCTATGCCCAACACCGACCCCGTGCTCGACTCGGCGCCCCTGTTGCGCTCCCTGCGCGAGGCGGCGGCCCGCGAGGCACGCATTCCGGTCGGCTTCCTGGCGGCGATCACACGCGGACTGGAGGGCTTGGAGTTGACCGAGATGGCCGAGCTGATGGGGGAGGGAGCGCTCGGTTTTACCGACGACGGGCGGCCAGTGGCCAGCGCCGGGGTTTTGCGCAAGGCGCTCCAATACCAGCGTCTGTGCGGCGGCGTATTGACTCTGCACGAGGAGGACCCTTCGCTGTCGAAGGGCGGCTCGATGCACGAGGGCGCGGTCAGCGCCGCGCTCGGCATCGGCGGGATCCCAAGCGTTAGCGAGTCCACAATGGTCGCCCGCGACGCCGAGCTGGCCGGCTACGAGGATGGGCGTGTCCACTTCCAGCACCTCAGCTGCGCCGCTTCGGTGCACGCCGTGGCAGCCGCCAAGGAGCGCGGCTTTAGGGTCAGCGCGGAGGCCACGCCGCATCACTTGCTCCTCTGCGAGGAGGATGTGCGCGGTTTGGACACGCGCTTCAAGATGAACCCGCCGCTTGCCGGCGAGACAGACCGGATCGCCCTGATCGAAGGCTTGCGCAGCGGCACGATCGACTGCGTAGCGACCGACCACGCCCCGCACGCTCGCCACGAGAAGGAGGTTCCCTTCGAGCAGGCGCCGATGGGCACGACCGGCTTGGAGACCGCTTTCGCGGCGCTGCACACCGAGTTGGTGCTACGCGGCACGCTAAGTCTCGGTCTGCTCGTCGAGCGCATGACTGCGGGCGCCGCCCTGTTCGACCTACCGACGCCCACGATTGCCGTCGGCGAGCACGCGAATCTGACGCTCGTAGACCTCACCGCACAATGGGTCGCCGGCGAGAACGGCTGGGAGAGCCGCTCTGAGAACTGTTGTTTTGCCGGGCGTCGCCTCACCGGGCGCGTCCTGATGACCGTTGCGGCAGGCGGCGTCGCCTACCGTGAGCGTGCCTTCTCCGTGGTGGCGGCATGACCCCGGTAACGACCGCCGAGCAGGGCACGAACATCTGATGAGCCTGCTCAAACGCGAGCAGACCGTGCTTGTCGTGGTCGATGTGCAAGAGGGCTTTCGTTCCTATGCCACCTTCGAGACCGTGGCGGCGGCCTGCTCCAAGCTGGTGCGCGGCGCACGTATCCTGGAGATTCCGCGCGTAGTCAGCGAGCAGTATCCGAAGGGTCTTGGCCACACCGCGCCCGAGGTCTCGCTCGAAGACGAGCCGATCCTCGAGAAGAGCGTTTTCTCTGCCGCGCGCGCCGAGGGCTTCGACCTCGCCGGACGAACTCAGGCCGTCGTGTGCGGTATCGAGACACATGTGTGCGTGTCTCAGACCGTCCACGATCTGCTCGACCGAGGCATCGAAGTGCATGTGCCGGCCGACGCGGTAGGCTCGCGCCACGCGCTCGACTACGAGCGCGGCCTCGAGCGCCTGGAGCGTGCCGGCGCGGTTGTGAGCACTGTTGAGTCGATCCTGTTCGAGCTTTTGGAGCGTGCGGGCACGCAAGATTTCAAGCAGGTCCAGAGGCTCATTCTGTGATGCTCAAGAGGCCTGCTCATAGGACCAGTGCAAGCGGGAAGTCGAACGTCTGATGTCCTCGCACGAGGCATATGTACTGCTCGAGGACGGCACTCGCTTTGACGGCGAGGCCTGCGCCGCCGACACGCACGCGGTGGGCGAGGTCGTCTTCACGACCGGCATGTCCGGCTACCAGGAGTCGGTCACCGACCCCTCGTTCACGGGCCAGTTGATTACGTTCACCTATCCCCACATCGGCAACTACGGGATTAGCCGGCGTGCGATGGAGTCCGAGCGCATCTGGGCCCGTGCGGCGATCATGCGGGAGGCGTGTAACCGCGAAGACGCGCCCGAGGCCGAGCGTGGGTGGCTCGATTGGCTCAGCGACTGTGAGGTGCCCGCGATCAGCGGCGTAGATACGCGAGCGCTCGTGCGCCACATTCGCGAGGCCGGGGCGATGCGTGGCGGTATCTTCCCTGCACGGATCGCCGAGGACGAAGCTCGTGCCCTGATCGCCGCGGAGCCGTCGATGAAGGGGCTGGACCTGGCTGCGACAGTCACGCCGGATCGGGTCACCTTCCACGCTGCCGATGGCGCGGGGAACCAAATATCGGGGGATGCTCGCGCGGATAGTGGAGCCGAGGCGAGCGGCCCTTTGATCGCGGTTCTCGACACCGGCATCAAGCTCTCGATCGTGCGCAACCTGGTGCAGCGCGGCGCACGGGTGGCCTTGCACCCTTGCTCGAGCACCGCTGAGGACTTGCTCGCCGAAGATCCCGATGCTGTGTTCGTGGCCAATGGCCCCGGCGACCCCGCCGCGCTCGACTACGTGGTGGAGACCGTCCGCCAATTGGTCGGCAAGAAGCCCGTGTGGGGCATCTGCCTAGGACACCAGTTGCTCTGCCGCGCCTTGGGCCTTGAGACCTACAAGCTGCCCTTCGGCCATCGGGGAGCCAACCACCCCGTCAAGGACCTGCAAACCGGCCACGTGGAGATCACCTCCCAAAACCACGGCTTCGCCGTGCTCGGACCGGGCGGCGCCAAGACACTCGACAGCGACGAGCCGGTGCGTTGGCAGACCGATTTCGGCGAGGCCCAGCTGACCCACGTCAACCTGTATGACCGCACCGTCGAGGGCTTCGAGCTGCTCGAGGTCCCCGGCGGCGCCGTCCAGTACCACCCCGAGGCGGGGCCCGGTCCGCACGACAGCCTGCACTTGTTCGACCGCTTCCTGGAGCGGATCGCTGCCGCCTGATGCCTCGCCGCGACGACATCCACACGATCTTGATCCTCGGCTCGGGCCCGATCGTCATCGGTCAGGCGGCCGAGTTCGACTACTCGGGCGTCCAGGCTTGCAAGGTCTTGAGGGAGGAGGGGTACAGGGTCGTGCTGGTCAATTCCAACCCGGCGACCATCATGACCGACCCCGAGTTTGCCGACGCGACCTATGTCGAGCCCCTCTTGCCCGGGCCGCTCACCAAGATCATCGAGCGCGAGCGCCCCGACGCGCTGCTGCCGACTTTGGGCGGACAGACAGCCTTGAACCTGGCCAAGGCCCTGCACGACGAAGGCACTTTGGAGCGCTTGGGCGTGGAGCTGATAGGCGCCAACTACGACGCCATCACTTGTGCCGAGGACCGCGAACTGTTCGGCGCCGCGATGGCCGAGGCGGGCTTGTCGATGCCGGCGAGCGCCATCATCAGCGCTTGGGTGGAAGACGCTGGAGCTGTCGCCACGGGGGCTCCAGCGGGCGCAGGGGAGATGAACATCGGGTTCGGCATTCAGCAAGCCTTAGAAGCCCTGCCACGCCTCGGCCTGCCGTGCATCGTGCGCCCCGCCTACACCCTCGGTGGCCGCGGGGGCGGGATCGCCCGCACGGAGCAGGAGTTCGAGACGATCGTGGGCCGCGGTCTCGAGGCCTCGCCAATCGGCCAGGTCCTACTCGACCAGTCGGTGCTCGGCTGGGGCGAGTTCGAGCTGGAGGTGATGCGCGACAAAGCCGACAACGTGGTGATCGTCTGCTCGATCGAGAACATCGACCCGATGGGCGTTCATACGGGCGACTCGGTCACGGTCGCCCCGCAGCAGACGCTCACCGATGCCCTCTACCAGCAGTTGCGCGACCAGGCGATCGCCGTGATCAGGGCGGTGGGCGTGGAGACCGGCGGCTCCAATGTCCAGTTCGCGGTGAACCCCGAGACCGAGGAGATCCTCGTGATCGAGATGAATCCGCGCGTCTCGCGCTCGTCGGCCTTGGCCTCCAAGGCAACCGGCTTTCCGATCGCCAAGATCGCCGCGCGCTTGGCGGTGGGCTACCTGTTGGAGGAGATAACCAACGACATCACCGGCGTCACCCCGGCGTCGTTTGAGCCGACGATCGACTACGTGGTCGTCAAGTGGCCCCGTTTCGCTTTCGAGAAGTTCCCCGGGGCGGTGCCCACGCTCTCCACGCACATGAAGTCGGTGGGCGAGGCGATGGCGCTCGGACGCACCTTCTCCCAAGCTTTCGCTAAGGCGTTGCGCTCGCGCGAGCTGGACAAGCCGCCAAACCCGCATGAGCGCTCAGATGCCGAGCTACTTGACGCGCTCACGACCCCCACGGCCGACCGCTACGAGACGATCCTTGAGCTGTTTGCACGTGCCGCGCTCGCGGAGTCCGCGCAGCTCGGAGCGCTCGATACAGCCATCGAGGCGGTCCGTGAGCGCACCTCGATCGACCCTTGGTTCCTGGGAGAGCTGGCCCAGATCGCGGCCGACCCCGAATCTCCCTTCGCCGGGGAGCGCTCCTTCAAGTCGGTTGACACCTGTGCCGCCGAGTTTCCGGCCCGCACTCCCTACTACTACTCGGGCTGGGAGCGCAAAGCGGCGCACGAGGTCGTGCTCGGAGAGCGCCCCTCAGTTGTGATCCTCGGTGGCGGCCCCAACCGCATCGGCCAGGGGATCGAGTTCGACTACTGCTGCGTACACGCTGCCATGACGGTGCGCGAGTCCGGGCGCGACGCGGTCATCATCAACTGCAATCCGGAGACGGTCTCGACCGACTACGACACCTCCGACCGACTCTATTTCGAGCCGCTCACGCTCGAGGACGTGCTCGGCGTGATCGAGGTCGAGCGGACCGGCGGCAACCTCCTCGGGGTGATCGTCCAGTTCGGCGGACAGACCCCTTTGAAGCTGGCGGCTGGTCTTGTCGAGGCAGGGGTGCCGGTCCTGGGCACTTCGGTCGACGCAATCGACCTGGCCGAGGATCGCTCGCGCTTTGGCGAGCTGTTGGCGCAGCTCGGCTACCACGCCCCGCCTTACGCGACCGCCTGCTCGGTGCAGGAGGCCTTGACCAAGGCTGAGGATGTCGGCTACCCCCTGCTGGTGCGCCCCTCCTACGTGCTTGGCGGGCGCGCGATGGAGATCGTCTACTCCCGCGAGGGGCTCGCCGACTACCTCCGTAGAGAGACGCCCGCCCCCGCGACGAGACCGGCACGAACGTCAATCCCCCCAGACCCGGAGCCACAGGACACGAATCGGCCGACGATCTTCTTGGACCGTTTTCTGGAGAACGCGGTCGAGGTTGATGTGGACGCTCTGTGCGACGGCCACGAGGTGTGGATCGGGGGCATCATGCAGCACGTCGAGGAGGCGGGCGTTCACTCCGGCGACTCCGCCTGCGTGTTGCCGCCGCACTCGCTCGGCGAGGAGATGCTGGAGCAGATCCGCACCGCCACGCGCGACATTGCCTTGGGCATCGGCGTGGTCGGCCTGATGAACGCTCAGTACGCCGTTCACGAGGGGCGCCTGTATGTGATTGAGGCAAATCCGCGCGCTTCGCGCACGGTCCCGTTCGTCTCCAAGGCGATTGGCTTGCCTTTGGCCAAGCTGGCCTGTCGCGTCATGCTCGGCGAGCGCATCTCCGCGCTCGGCCTGCCCAGCGACCGGCAGGGCGTGGCCTGCGGCGAGCACGTGTCTGTCAAGGAGGCCGTCCTGCCTTTCGACCGCTTCGAGGGCGCCGACTCTCTGCTGGGACCCGAGATGCGATCCACCGGGGAGGTGATGGGGATCGCGCGCGACTTCCCCACCGCTTTCGCCAAGGCCCAGGCCGCTGCCGGCTCACCTTTGCCGAGGGCGGGCACGGCCTTCATCACCGTCACCGACTCCGACAAGCCCGGCGTCTTCGCCGTCGCTCAGATCCTGCACGACAACGGCTTTCGCATTCTCGCCACGCGTGGCACCGCGGAGGCGATCGCGCGCATGGGTGTGCCTGTGCAGACGATCAACAAGATCGGCGAGGGCTCCCCGCATGTCGTCGATTGGATCGAGCGGGGCGATGTCAATCTGATTGTGAACACCCCCACCGGCTCAGGCGCGCGCTCAGACGGCTGGGAGATTCGCCGCTCGGCGATTGCCCACGGCATCCCTTGCTTGACAACGCTCTCGGCCGGCGTCTCCGCGGCGCGCGCGATCGCCCAGGCGATCAAGCTGGGAGAGCCGGACGTCCTTTCATTGCAGGAGCTGCATCGCGGCGAGCGTAGACCCGAGGCGCCAGATCGGGCGGGAGTGGCGTGAGCGAGCGTCCAGCCGCCCCGTTTGGGCGGCGGCTGCTTACTGTCACCGCTAACGATTCGCTCGGCTCCTACCGTGTGCTGAGGGCGGCAGACCCCAACGGCCCACCGCCGGCCGCGGGCCAGTTCGCGATGCTGGCCGCCGAGGAGCGCTGGGGTGCCGGCGAGGACGAGCGCCCTTACCTGCCCCGCGCCTTCTCCTACGCACGCTTCGAGAGGGGCGAGGCCCATTTCCTATTGGAGGACGTCGGTCCAGGCACACGGCGCTTGTGCGAGCTCCAAGAGGGCGAGCGGCTGTGGCTGCTCGGGCCACTCGGCCAAGGCTTCGATGCGCCCAAGGACGGTCGCCGAGCGCTCCTGGTCGGTGGGGGAGTGGGCATCGCCCCGCTTGCCATCTGGCAGGACTCGCTCCGGGGCGCAGGCGAGACAACCACGGTCTTGCTCGGCTTTCGTGACCGCAACCACGCTGAGGGAGCCGGGCTTCTCGCTGGTCAAAGCCCCGACGGTGCCGCACGCCTGGCGCTGGCCACCGACGACGGGTCGGTTGGCCGGCGGGGCTTTGTCACGGCCCTCCTGAGCGCCGAGCTGAGTCGAGATCCTCACGCCGTCGTCTACGCGTGCGGCCCGCCCGTGATGCTCGAGGCGACGCGATCTCTGTGCGCCGAGCGTGGTGTGCCGGCGCAACTGGCCTTGGAGGCGGGCATGGCATGTGGCTTCGGCGCCTGCTACGGCTGCGTCGTGCCCGCCCGTGAGGGGTATTTGCGCGTGTGCGTCGACGGGCCGGTCATCGACGCAGCCCTGCTCGATGTCGTGGCAGAGCACGGGGGAGCGGGCGCGTGAAGGGGGAGAGGTTTTGTTGTCCGCGAAGGGGTGTCCTGCGCGCGCGCGCGCGTACGCGCGCAGCACACCCTCTCGCGAATACATTCATCCTCGCTCTCCTGTCCGCCTCCACGACTCGCTCAGCTGCCCAGCACGTTTTCGCCGCCGCCGGGGACGTCACGAGATGACCGTCGAGTTCTGTGGCCTCGATCTGGCCCATCCGGTCGTCAACGGCTCGGGCACTTTCGACGCGATCGCCGCGAGGCGGGCGTTCGGGGACGCGCTCGATCGCGACTTCCCCTTCGCGGCATTCGTCTCCAAGACGATCACGCTCGCATCGCGCGCCGGCAACCCGCCGCCGCGGCTGTGGGAGGCACAGGCGGGCCTGATCAACTCGATCGGTCTTCCCAATAAGGGCCTCGAGGCCTATCTGGAGCAAGACCTGCCCGAGTTGGCACGCTTGCCGGTGCCTCTGATCACGAATGTGATGGGCCCGACCGCCGAGGAGATTGCCGAGCTGCTGTGCGCGTGCGATCAGCGCGATGAGATAGCCGCACTCGAGCTCAACGTCTCCTGTCCCAACGTCCACACGGGCCTTGACATAGGCGCCGATCCAACACAACTGGAGCGCGTGGTAGCGGCTGTGCGACCGGCCACCGCCAAGCCCCTGATCGTCAAGCTGACTCCAAACTGCGCTGACGTCGGCGCATGTGCCCTGGCGGCCGAAGCAGGGGGAGCCGACGCGCTCTCCTTGATCAACACGATGAGGGCGCTTGCTCTCACCGCCGGAGCGCGCCCCTGGTTGGGGGGTGTCACAGGCGGGCTCTCGGGAGCCGCCATACGGCCGGTCGCGCTCGCTCAACTCGCCTCCGTCACCGCACGAGTGTCGATCCCCGTGATCGGCATGGGTGGAGTCCAGACGGCAGCCCATGCCCGGCAGTTCCTTGACCTTGGAGCAAGGCTAGTGGCGGTTGGCACCGAGAGCTTCCGAGATCCCCTGGCCGGATCTCGCATCGCCCGCGAGCTTCTCGCCGTCTGACCGCTACTGCTTTCGCCATTTGGGACCATCTCGACGAGCGCGTTCGGCTCCCGTTGTTCTGCGGCTCTCCCATGCGGTTTGAGGGTTTTGAGCCAGGAAAATCCCTGCAAACCGGCCACACGACCATCCACCATCCTCGACATACCTGAAGCTCAACCTGAGCTTCATACGAATTCTTGGGGTTTGCCTTGAACAGCGCGCGTGGGTGTGTAGACTCGCCGCCCATGCCGACCGCGACGGGCCCGATGTCTTCGACCATGACCGCCAAGCCGTCCGCCGCACCCGAGCGCTCCCTAAACCAGCGCATGGACGCCTTGGCCAGGGCCAACCGCATCAGGACCGAGCGGGCCCAACTCAAGCGCGATCTCAAGGCCGGACGGCTCTCGATCCACTCGCTTCTTGCCAATCCGCCCGAGTATGTCGAGACGGCCAAGGTATTCGACATGCTATTGGCCGTACCGAAGTATGGGCGCGTCAAGGTCAACAAGATCCTCGCGCTCTGCCGCATCTCCCCGAGCAAGACAATTGGCGGCCTGTCTGAGCGCCAGCGCAGCGAGCTGGTTTCGCTGCTGCGCCGCTAGCAGCGCTCCGCCGCCCCCGACATTACGCCGCCCCCGACATTAGGGTCTCGCGCGTGGCGTGTGTATTTGTGATCACCGGGCCCTCGGGCGTGGGCAAGGGAACCTTGATCCGTGGCTTGATGGAGCGCTTGTCCAAGCTCGAGCTTTCAGTATCGGCCACCACGCGCGCGCCGAGACCGGGGGAGGTGGATGGGACCGACTACCACTTCCTCTCAAGCGAGGATTTCGAGAGGCGCGTGCAAGAGGGGGATTTCGTGGAGCACGCCGACTATGCCGGCCGCCGCTACGGGACCTTGCGCAGCGAGCTTGAAGGCCGCGTCGAAGAAGGCGTCCCGGTCGTGCTCGAGATCGAGGTTCAGGGTGCGCGTCAGGTTCGCGCCGCAATGCCCGAGGCAGTGCAGGTTTTCATCGCGCCCCCGTCCTTGGAGGCGTTGCGCACACGCCTGATCGGACGCGGCACCGACGGTAGCGAGGAGGTCGAGCGCCGTCTGGCGGTGGCTCAGCAAGAGCTGGCCGCGCGCGAGGAGTTCGCCCACGTAGTCGTCAACGATCGTCTCGAAGACGCGCTCGCAGCGCTCGTGGCGATCGTCGCCGCCGAGCTGGGCGAATCGACCGACCCGGTCTGACACGCCACTCGATCAGCGCTCCTGCCGGTCTCGGCGAAGGAGCGAGCGCGACCGAGCCACTACACTGTCAAGTCCACAAGGAAAGGTGTCGCCCCGACCATGATGACCTCACCCCGCATCGATCGCTTGCTCGACAACGTCGACTCCAACTACGCGAGCGTCCTCGTGGCCGCCAAGCGCGCACGCCAGATCAACAGCTACTACCACAACCTCGGCGAGGGAGCTTTCGAGGAATTTCCGCCGCCGATGATCGAGACCGCCTCCAAGAACTACCTCACGATCGCCCTCGAGGAAGTTGCCGGAGGAAAGATCAAGTACCACTATCGCTAGGACGTGCCTTGGGCGGCGCTGGCCGATCGGCGAGCGCATCTTGGTCGTCGATCGGTCTGCGTCCTCAGTCGCTCATGTGCACAAGCACACCACGCTCCTTGCGTCCTTGTCTCGCTTGCCTAGACCACGTCCTAGCCGCTATTTGGAGAAGTCGTGCCCCCGACTTACGCAAGCGCTCGACCAGCGCTTGAGTTGAAGCCACGCGGCGCCTAAGAAGTCAGCATGGCACGCATCCTGCTCGGTGTGAGCGGCGGCATCGCCGCGTATAAGGCGCTCGAGTTCGTGCGCTTGGCGAGCGCTGCCGAGCACTCGTTGCGCGTCGTTCAGACGCCGACCAGCACCCGTTTCGTCGGTGAGGCTTCATTTGCGGCGCTCACAGGCGCACCGGTGCTACTCGACGAGTTCGAGCACGATCCAGCGCGTGGTGCTTTCCCCGGCGGAGAGCAGCCCAGCCATCAGCCGCTCAGCCATCTGCAGCTCGTGGCCAATGCCGACCTCTATCTGATCGCGCCGGCCTCGGCCAATACGCTGGCCAAGCTGGCCGCAGGGATTGCCGACAACTTGCTCACCAGCTGCGCTCTGGCGGCCAGCTGCCCGGTGGTTGTGGCTCCGGCGATGAACAACCACATGTTCGAGCACCCGGCCACCCAGGCGAACATCGAGTTGCTGCGGACCCGCGGTGTCCAGGTGATAGAGCCCGGTAGTGGCCGACTGGCATCGCGCGGCGAGCACGGCGTTGGTCGCCTGGCCGAGCCCGAGCGACTTCTCGCTGCGTGCGAGGGAGTGCTGGCTGACGGGGAGGTTACCGTCAGGGGTGCCCACCGATCGGCGATCGACGGGATCGCCGATCGGCCAGCGCGAGGGGGGCCTTGGGGTGGCTTGCGCGTATTGGTCACCGCTGGAGGCACGCGTGAGCCGATCGACAGCGTGCGCTTCCTCGGCAACAGCTCCTCCGGGCGTATGGGCTTGGCGCTCGCCGAGGCGGCCCGGCAGCGTGGAGCCAAGGTGACATTGGTAGCGGCCAACGTCACGCTCGCTGCGCCATCCGGCGTCAGAATGGAGCGGGTGGGCACCGCCGCCGAGCTGCAAGAGGCATGTGAGCGGGAGTTCCCGGACTGCGACGTACTCCTGATGGCGGCCGCCGTCGCGGACTTCCGACCCTCCAGTCGCGTGGACGGCAAGATCAAGAAGGGGGGACGGGACCGCCTCACACTCGAGCTCGAGCCGACCGCTGACATCATCTGTGGGCTCGCACGCCAGCGTCGAGCCGACCAGACACTCGTGGCGTTCGCGGCGGAGCACGGCAGCGGCGGTATCGAGCAAGCCCGCTCCAAGCTCACAGCCAAGTGCGTGGACGCGGTCGTCTTCAATGACATCTCGCGCGAGGACATCGGCTTCGAGTCGGAGCTCAACGAGGTCACGATCGTCTCCAAGCAGGAGGACCACCCGCTCCCGCGCGCGTCCAAGCGAGACATCGCCGAGGGGATCCTCGACACGATCGAGCTCCTTCGCGGTCGAACCTGAAGCAATCAAGCGCCCGCAAGATAGACCGGCCCCATGTAAAGGCTTGAACGAGCCAGGCGAGCCCGGTTAAAGTAGAGCGTATGGACAGCGTCTACGAGCTCTACACACGTGGATGCGATCTGCTCGATCACGGCGACCACATGGCGGCGATCGTGCCGCTTGCGCGCGCACGCGAACTGGAGCCCGGCAAGACCTCGATTCGGGAGGCGCTCGGACGGGCCCTGTTCCACGCCCAGCGCTATGAGCGTGCCGCCGAGGAGTTCGGAGCCATCGCGACGGCGTCCCCTACAAACGACTACGCCCTGTTCTGTCTTGGACGCACGATGCAGCTACTCGGACGCCATCGCGAGGCCTCTCGTCCGCTGGCGATCGCCTGTTCCATGCAGCCGACACGCGCCGACTATCGCCTCTACCGCGATCAAGCCCGACGAGACGCCGCAAGGTCATGAGCACGGTTGCCCGAGCCCCGCGCGAGCATGCCACTCCTGGCCGCGCCCTCAGTGCCGATGCTATCCTCGTCGGACAACTTTCGAGCCGTCGCCCGTACGACGGCTAGCAGCACCGAAAGTGGGCGCCCGCCCGCTTTTTTTTACGCCTCGTCCCGGGAAGAGAGTTTTTCAGGAGATGCCACCGACGCAGTCTGAGATAGAAGAGCGCCTGGCCGCCGCTGAGCCGGAAATCGAGGTGCTGCTCGCCGAGGTCGTTGTCCCGAGTCCCACCAACCCCACCCTTCGCATCTACATCGACCATCCCGACGGGGTCAGCTTGGCCCTGTGCGAGCGCGTCACCTCCTTGCTCTCCGATTTGCGCGAGCGCTACGCCTTGGAGGTATCCTCACCCGGCAGCGAACGTCCGCTGACCAAGCCCACCCACTTCCGTCGCTTCGTCGGCCGCCGCGCCCGTGTGCGCACGCGCGAGCCACATCCCCTCCCAAGCGCCGGCGCTGAGGCGCGGCGCGCCAAGAGCTTCACCGGAGAGCTGGTTGGCGCCACCGACAGCGAGATCACCTTGGCCGCCGATGGGGGAGTCGTAGCGATCCCCTACTCGGAGATCCGTCGTTCGAACCTCGTCGAGGAGTAGGAGAGAAAACCTATGTCACGCGAGATCCTGGAAGCAATGCATGCCCTGGCGCGCGAGAAGGGGATTGAGCCCGAGAAGCTGATGATCGCATTGGAGGACGCTCTGCTGTCGGCCTACAAGAAGCAGCCCGGCTCGGCTAAGTACGCGCGCGTCGAAATGGACCGCGAGACGGCCGACTTCCGGGTGATCGAACTGATCATCCCCGAGCGCTTGGAGGCCCACCTGATCGTCGAGACGATCGACGAGGGCACCACCGTGGACCCGGAGACAGGCGAGCTGCGCGAACCCGAGGAGCCGGAAATCGACCCGGCCAAGTTCGAGCAGTACCGCGACCAGATCGGTGAACAGGACGTCACCCCCGAGGACTTCGGACGGATCGCCGCGCAGACCGCCAAGCAGGTGATCTTGCAGCGCATCCGCGAGGCAGAGCGCGACATGATGTTCGAGGAGTACCGCGACCGCGTCGGCGAGCTGATCACCGGAATCGTGCAGCAGTCGGACTCGCGCTATACGCTGGTGCAACTGCGCGAGCGCGTCGAGGCGCTGCTGCCCAAGTCAGAGCAGGTCGACGGCGAGCGCTATGACCACTCGCAGCGGATCAAGGCTGTCATCAAGGAGGTCTCGCCTTCCACTAAGGGGCCTTCGATCATCGTCTCAAGGCGCGACCCCGAGCTGATCAAGAAGCTGTTTGAGCTGGAGGTGCCCGAGATCGCCGACGGCTTGGTGGAAATCGCCAATGTCGCGCGTGAGCCGGGCTACCGTTCGAAGATCGCGGTCGTCTCGCATGCCGATGGCGTCGACCCGGTCGGCGCGTGCGTGGGCCCGCGTGGCTCGCGCGTTCGCATGGTCGTCTCCGAGCTGCGCGGCGAGAAGATCGACATCATTCCCTTCAACGAAGAGCCCGCCCGCTTCGTGGCCAAGGCGCTTTCGCCGGCGCGTGTGCGCGAGGTCCTGGTCGACGACGAGGCCAAGCAGGCAACCGTGATCGTGCCCGACGATCAACTCTCCTTGGCGATCGGCCGGGAGGGCCAGAACGCGCGCCTGGCAGCGCGTTTGACCGGCTGGCGCGTAGACATCCGCTCTGAGACCGAGTTCGCCGCCGAGGAGGCCGAGCACGGCTACGAGGAGGAGGAGCTGCAGGGCCGCTGTGCCGCGATTCTCTCGAACGGTCGGCGCTGCCCCAACGCCTCCCTGCCTGGCTCGCGCTACTGCGGGCTGGAGTCCCATCAAGCCCTCAACGAGATCGAGGGCGACAACGTCGCGGACCTCTCGCCCCAAGGCGGCGCGGACGCGGCTGAGCACGCACCGCCGGTCGAGGACGCCCCGGTCGAGGCCTTGGCCGAGGCGGAGGCCGTCGAGGCCGCCGAGGAGCAAGCGTCATAGGGGCCTGCGCCCCGACGACCCACGTGCCCCGACGTCGTTGCGTCGGGTGCGGGCGTGTCGCAACCAAGCCCGAGCTGTTGCGCTTGGCGAGCGTTCCTGTCGGGCCCAAGCGGCGTCCGACCGCGACGCTGGACCGTGCCGGCACGATGCCGGGGCGCGGCGCCTACGTTTGTCGCGACGAGGCCGGCCTGGGACCAAGCCGAGCCTGTCTGAGCCTCGCCACAAAGCCGGGCGCGCTGCAACGTGCCTTTCGTCGCTCGGTCGAGGTCCCTGTCGAGCTCCTAGAATTGAACACGACTGCCGTGCAGCCGGACATCAGTCCGGCTGGCCGAAACGGGGACGCGAGCCGAAGGCGAGTGTCTACCGGCTTCGGTCGGGCCGTCGACATTTAAATCATGAGCAAGAAGAGAGTCCACGAAATCGCCAAGGAGCAGGGCATTTCCAGCAAGGATCTGCTGGAGAAGCTGAATGCTGCCGGCGTCGCCGCGAAGGTGGCCGCCTCCTCGATCGAGGAGGCCGACGCCCTGCGCGTCTTGGGCGCAAATGGCGCCTCACCTACCGTAACCTCCCCTAAGCCTGTTGCGTCAGAGGCAGCAGCGTCCGCAGCCCCAGCATCGACACCAGCCGCGGCGGCGCCCTCGACACCAGCCGCAGCCACGGTTCAGGAGACTGCGCCCGCCGCGCCTTCTGCAGCCACGAGCGATGGGTCGGCGGCCGGCGCACCCCAAGAGCTCGCGTCCGCGAACTCGGTTGCCGAGCCCACAGCGGACGAGCAAACAGCCGCAGCAGACTCTCAAGCGGCCGGCGAGCGTGTACGCCCAACACGCGATTCACGCACCGGCGAGCGCACCCCGGCCAGCACCGGCGCGGGCGGACGACGACGCGTGGTGATCGATTCCCAGGCCTCGCGCCGCCAGCAGGGAGGACCGGCCAACCAGCCCGTGCGCCGCCCCCGCAGGGGCCGTCGCCGCAGGGGCACTTACGACGAGACGATCGCCCCGATCGACAGCGCGGCAATGGAGGCCACCGACCTGATTCGCGTCAACTCCGGCTCGACGGTCAAGGACGTGGCCGAGTATCTCGGGGTGCCGGTGCCCGAGATCATCAAGAAGCTGATGATGCTCGGCGAGATGGCCACGCTCACGCAAACGCTCGCCGACGACGCGATCCAGGTGCTTGCCGACGAATTCGACAAGAAGATCGAGATCGTCCACGCGGCCGATGACATCGAGATCGAGCCGGTGTTCGAGGACGTCGAGGAGGACCTTGTCGATCGCCCCCCCGTGGTCACGATCATGGGCCACGTCGACCACGGCAAGACCTCGCTTCTGGACGCGATCCGCCAGACCGAGGTCGCCGCGGGCGAGGCGGGCGGGATTACGCAGCACATCGGCGCCTACCAGGTCCATCACGACGGCAAGGTGATCACGTTCCTCGACACCCCCGGCCACGAGGCGTTCACCGCGATGCGCGCACGCGGAGCACAGGTGACCGATCTGG
Source organism: Solirubrobacteraceae bacterium (assembly GCA_049588415.1). Classification (GTDB taxonomy): domain Bacteria; phylum Actinomycetota; class Thermoleophilia; order Solirubrobacterales; family Solirubrobacteraceae; genus Palsa-744. The sequence continues at coordinate 7,819 of JBAVYU010000039.1, read as the reverse complement.
CCGTGATCGTGGTGGCGGCCGACGACGGCGTCAAGCCGCAGACCGAGGAGGCAATCGACCACGCCAAGGCGGCCGAAGTGCCGATCGTGGTGGCAGTCAACAAGATCGACAAGGAGGGCGCGCAGCCCGAGCGCGTTCGCACCGAACTAACACAGCTTGGCTTGCAGCCGGCGGAGTGGGGCGGGGAGACGGAGTTCGTCGACGTCAGCGCCAAGACCCGTGAGGGCCTTGACAGTTTGCTTGAGATGATCCAGGTCGTAACCGACCTGGAGGAGCTCAAGGCCAACCGCGACGCGACCGCCTCGGGCACCGTGATCGAGTCCAAGCTCGACCCGGGCCGTGGACCGGTGGTGAGCATCCTGATCCAGCGTGGGACCCTGCAGGTTGGCGATGCGCTCGTGGCGGGCGCCAGCTTCGGTCGGGTGCGCGCGATGCACAACTTCGTCGGCGCTCGCGTGAAGACGGCGGAGCCAGGGGAGCCGGTCGAGGTGCTCGGCTTCGACGGCGTCCCCGAGGCCGGCGAATTCGTGCGCGCCGTAGAGAACGAGCGCCGTGCACGTCAGCTCGCCGGCGAGCGCGCCAACCGCTTGAAGACCGAGGCGCTCGCGCGCCGCTCCGGGCGCAAGGTATCGCTCGAGGATGTCTTCAAGCTTGCCCAGGAAGGCACCGTCAAGGAGTTGAGCCTTGTCATCAAGGCGGACGTAGCCGGCTCCTTGGAGGCGATCGAGGACGAGATCGCCAAGTTGCCACAGGACGAGGTCTCAGTCAACATCATCCATCGCGGCGTCGGTGGCATCAACGAGTCCGACGTGATGCTCGCCTCCGCGTCCTCTGGCTTGATCCTCGCCTTCAACGTGCGTCCCGTCGGAGACGCCCGTCAGATCGCCGACCGCGAGGGCGTGGAGATCCGCTCCTACTCGGTCATCTACCGCGCGATCGAAGAGTTGCGCGCGGCGATGCAGGGAATGCTCGAGCCGACCGAGGTGGAGACACCGCTCGGCCAGGCCGAGGTGCGCCAACTGTTCAGGGCCTCGCGTATCGGCACGATCGCGGGCTCACACGTCAGCGAGGGCAAGGTCACACGCGGAGCGCGCGTGCGGGTCGTGCGCGATGGCACCGTCATCTACGACACCACGATCGGCTCTCTGCGCCGCTTCAACGAGGACGCGCGCGAGGTCTCCGCCGGGTATGAGTGCGGCATCGTGCTCACCAACTTCCAAGACCTCAAGGAGGGCGACGTGTTGGAGACATACGAGACGCGCCTCCAAGAGCGCCAGCTAGCCTGAGATGACCGAGGAGCTGCGCCATACCGCGTCCTCGCTCACTCATGTGCAAGAGCACACTACGCTCGCTGTGTCCTTGTCTGGCTTGCTCCTCGGCCATCTCAGCGGCTAGTGTCGTGAGGGTCGCTCCGTGCAAGTGACCATGCAAGTTGGATCGTTCGAGGGACTTGGATCAGTAGGATGAGCTCGGAGCGTATGCGTCGCGTGGACGAGGCGATCAGGCAGGTGATCGGCGATGCGCTCACGGCAGACTTGAAGGACCCGAGGGTGGGATTCGTGACTGTTACCGATGTGAGGACAAGCGCCGATTTGAGCCATGCTCGCGTGTACGTGAGCGTGCTCGGCGAGGCCGATACACGTGCGGACACGCTGGCTGGCCTTGACAGCGCACACGGCTACCTGCAAGGTCGTATCGCGCGCGAGCTGAAGCTGAAGCGCACCCCGACGCTTGCTTTCGCCTATGACGAAACGACCGACCGGGCAATGCGTTTGGACGCTCTGATCGAGACCGAGATCGAAGGCGCGGATCGCGACGAGATGGCGCCCGAGGACCTGACCCGCGTCGAGGGAGCCGGACGCGAAGGCGAAGACGCGTGAGCGAAGCAGACTCGATCGATCGCACCCGCCGGCTCGTTCTGGAACGAGTCCGCGCCGACGCAAGCTTCGTGGTTGCCACGCACGAGCACCCCGACGGAGACGCGCTCGGCTCGCTGATCGGGATGCACGGGCTGCTCACCGCGTTGGGCAAGGATTCGGAGATGTTCATCTCTGAGAGCGACCTTCCGCTTCCGCGCGAGTACCGCTGCCCCGCGCTCGATCACGCGATCCAGTCGGCCCCCACGGACATCGGCGAGCGCACGGTCGTGATGCTCGACTGCGGCAACATTGACCGCAACCCGGCCGCCGTATTGCAGCACGGCATGCACCTGCTCAACGTGGACCATCACCACGACAACACCCACTTCGGGACGCTCAACCTCGTCGATCCCTCCGCCTCGTGCACAGCGGAGATCGTGTGGGATCTGATGCACGGCCTGCAAGTCGCGCCCACGGCCGCGATGGCAGAGGCCCTGTACATCGGGCTCGTCACCGACACGGGTCGCTTCATGTACGAGAACACGGGCCCGCGCGCTCACCGTATGGCGGCTGAGCTGATTGCGGCCGGCGTCAACGTGCCCGCGGTCAACACGCGCCTGTACGAGGAGATGCCCCAAGCCAAGCTCACATTGCTTGGGATCGCGCTCGAGCGAGTCCAGCGCTTCGACGCCGGCGAGCTGACCTTGGTCGCGCTGGACGCCGAGGATTTCGCGCGAGCCGGCGCCGAAGAAAGCCTCTCGGAGGGAATCGTCGATCACTTGCGCTCGATCGCGGCCACCAAGATGGCAGTCTTGATCCGCGAGCTGACCGCTCCCGAGAGTAAGGGCAAGCGCAAGGTCTCGCTGCGCGCGACCGGCAACGACGTCGACGTGTCCGCGATCGCGCGCACCCAGGGCGGAGGTGGGCACCGTCGCGCAGCTGGGTTCTCAACGACGCTCGCCGTGACCGAGCTGATCGAGCTGTTGCGCCACGAGCTGACCGTCCAGTTACACCCTGCGCCAAACGGGCCGGCGGTTCCCACACCCGCCTGAGCCTGCCGGTCGCGGGGAGCGCTCACACGCAACCCACGCCACCGCGTCAACATCAGAGACGGACATGGACGGCATCTTGTTGATCGACAAGCCGGTGGGGATCACCTCGCACGACGTGGTCGCTCGCGTGCGCCGCTCCTTGGGAGGCGCAAAGACCGGCCATGCGGGAACGCTGGACCCTTTCGCGAGCGGATTGTTGGTCGTGCTCGTCGGCAAGGCCACCAAGCTGCAGAGCCGCATCATGGAGTTGCCCAAGCGCTATGAGACGGTTGCGCGTCTGGGCGCGCTGTCGAGCACTGGAGATCCCGAGGGCGAGATCCGCCAGACCGGGCGCGTGCCGCCCGACCCGCCAGTGCTCCCAACAGGAGAGATCCGCCAACGTCCCCCGATCTACTCGGCGATCAAGATCAAAGGCGAGCGGGCTTACCGCAAGGCCCGCCGCGGAGAGTCCTTCGAGATGCCCGAGCGAATCGTGACCGTGTATCGCTTCGAGCAGTCCTGGCGCGATCCGCCGAGCGCAGACGGAGCTCTCGTTCGTGCCGGCTATGAGATCGAGTGCTCCTCTGGCACCTATGTTCGTTCGTTGATCGCCGACCTCGGCGACGCTTACTGCGAGGAGCTCAGACGCACCGCGATCGGGCCCTTCATGGTCGCGGACGCCGTTTCACCGCCTCCGCGCGGAGATGACTGGAGCGATCCTCCGCTCTTGAGCGCCGAGCTCGCGCTGAGCGCCGCAACCGACCACGAAGCGGCGGCTCGCCGCCGACCTGGACGCGCGAGCCTCGCGTGACATAGGCTCCTGCGGTGCAAATCACTCGGCTGCCCGACGTGAGGCCCAGGGAGCGACGCGTGGCGGTGGGCTCGTTCGACGGTGTACATCTCGGCCACCGCGAGGTGATCCGTGGCTCTGACAGCGTCCTCACCTTCGACCCTCACCCTTCGGCGGTCGTCGCTCCACAACACACACCCAAGCTGCTGACCTCGTTGGATGTCAAGGCGGAGCTTGTCGAGTCCTTGGGCGTGGAGGAGCTGATCGTGATTCCCTTCGACGCGGACTTCGCCAAGCGGAGCGCCGAGGAGTTCGTCGAGGATGTCTTGGTCAAGACGCTCGGCGCCACCCACGTGTCGGTGGGCGAGAACTTTCGCTTCGGCAACCGCGCCAAGGGGGATCCCCAGATGCTGGCCGAAGACGAGCGCTTTTCCACACGGGTGGTGCCCCTGCTCGAGGTGGACGGGGAGATCGTCTCCTCGAGCCACATTCGCGGGCTCGTGCTCGCCGGCGAGGTCGAGCAGGCCACACATTTCCTGGGCGCCCCTTTTCAGATGCGCGGCGAAGTCGTCCACGGCGACGAGCGCGGTCGCCGGCTCGGCTTCCCGACCGCCAACCTCGTGCCCGACGACGCGCTCGTCTGTCCTGGACACGGCGTATATGCGTGTTTGGCCAACACTCTGACGGGCACAGGCGAGATGCCCACGGCCGTAAACGTCGGGGTACGGCCCACTTTCGTGACCGGACGTGGCGAGCTGGTCGAGGCCTTCCTGTTGGACTTCGACGGCGACCTGTACGGGCGCGAGTTGCGCCTGGACTTTCGTTCGCGCTTGCGGGGCGAGCGGCGCTTCCAGTCGGCCGAGGCCTTGGTCGAGCAGATGCATCGCGACGTGGAGCGCACGCGCGAAGTCCTCGCCGGGGGCTCTCGCCCCTAAGGGTGCTAGCCTGTGCGACCGCTATGACGATCACAACAGAGCGCAAGCGTGAGATCGCCGCCAAGTTCGGCTCGGGAGAGCAGGACACCGGCAACACCAAGGTCCAGGTGGCCTTGCTGACCGAGCGCATCAACCACCTGACCGGGCATCTGCGCGAGCAGACGAAGGATCACCACTCGCGTCGAGGCCTGCTGATGCTCGTTGGTCGTCGCCGCAGGTTCCTGGACTACCTGCAGCGCAAGGATCTCGAGGGCTACCGCGCTCTCATCAAGGAGCTCGGTCTCCGTAAGTAAGCCGAGACGGCCTATGACCTGCGCGGTGCTGCGTCCTCAGTCGCTCATGTGCGTTTTTGCACACTACGCTCCTTGCGTCCTTGCTCCGCTTGATCCTAGACCGTCTCGACAGCCCTTCAAATACAGATGAGCGCCACCGACGCAAGCTCCACTGTGCTGGCTCCCGGCACGAAGGTCCCCGACTTCAAGCTCGCCACCGAAGCCGGCGACGACTTCACCCAAGCCCACCTGCTTGGCAAGACGACCGTCTTCGTCTTCTACCCCTTCGCCTTCAGCCCGGTGTGCACCGATCAATTGCAGGTGTACGAGCAGTCGCTGCCCGAGATCACCGCTCAGGGAGCAGAGATCTACGGCGTCTCGTGCGACTCGACTTGGGCCCAGAAAGCGTTTCGCGAGAAGTTGGACGTGAGTATCCGGCAGCTCTCAGACTTCGAGCCCAAGGGCGCCGCCTGCACCGCTTTCGGGGTGCTGCACCCAGGCGGCTTTCCCCAGCGCGCACTCGTAATCGTCGGTCCCGACGGAATCGTGCGCTGGAGCTATCAAGCTCCCTCACCGGCGGACCTGCCGCCTGTGCATATGATCCTTGGCGGACTGAAGAACGCCTAGCGTTCGCTAAGCTTCCAGCGTTCGGATACAAGGATAAAAAGAAAACGGCTCCGCCGAGGGCACACAGTCCGCAGGACTGGGTCGGGTGGAGAGGGAAGGTAGTTCAAATATGAGTAGCAATGCCGTTACACGGGTCTCCGTGGAGATTGCAGGTAGTGAGATCTCGTTCGAGACCGGCAGGATGGCCAAGCAGGCCTCCGGCGCAGTGGTCGTCCGCCAGGGCGACACGATGGTCCTCTCAACCGCCACAGCAGGTGGCCAGCGCGATGTGGATTTCCTGCCGCTGACAGTCGATGTGGAGGAGAGGATGTACTCCGCCGGGAAGATCCCCGGTTCGTTCTTCAAGCGCGAGGGTCGCTCAGGAGAGAAGGCGACGCTCACGGCGCGCATGATCGACCGTCCCCTGCGCCCGCTGTTCACCAAGGGCTGGAACTACGAGACACATCTCGTCGCGATCCCGATCTCGGTGGACCACGTCAATCCGTACGACATCCTCGCGATGAACGGCGCCTCGGCGGCGCTGATGATCTCCAACGTCCCCTTCGCAGGGCCCGTAGGCGCGGTGCGGATCGGCAAGATCGACGGCAACTTCGTCGTCAACCCCAACGAGGAGGACTTGCTCGAGAACTCGGACCTCGACCTGGTGGTCGCGGGCTCCGAGGACGCAATCCTGATGGTGGAGGCCGGCGCGAACGAGATCTCAGAGGCTGAGATCCTGGACGCCCTGGACATCGCCCATTCGGCGATCAAGAAGATCTGTGCGTTGCAGCACGAGCTTGCCGAGAAGGTCGGCAAGGAGAAGACCCCGATCACCGCCCCCAGCGTCGATCCGGAGTTGCTTGAGAATGTGAAGGCATCGCACGGCGCCGCACTGGACGAGGCGACCCAGGTCGAGGACAAGCTCGAGCGCCAAGACGCATGTAAGGCGGTCGAGGGCGCGATCCTCGAGCAGTACGGCCCCGCCGCGCCCGAGGGCGCAGGGGAGGAGGCCGCCAAGGAAGCCAAGGCGAGGAGGGCGGAAGCGCAGCTCGCTTTCGACAAGCTCGAGAAGGCGATCATCCGCGAGCGCATCGCAATCCACAAGAAGCGTCCCGACGGTCGCGCTGAGGATGAGATCCGCGACATCACGATCGAAGTGGGCGTCACCCCGCGCACGCATGGCTCGGCCCTGTTCACGCGTGGGCAGACCCAGGCTCTGAGCGCGGCTGCGCTTGGCACGCTCAAGGAGGAGATGCGCCTTGACACGCTGGGCTTGCAAACCAAGAAGTACTACTTCCATCACTACAACTTCCCGCCCTTCTCGGTGGGCGAGGCCGGCCGTCTAGGCCCCAAGCGCCGCGACATCGGTCACGGCGCGCTGGCTGAGCGCGCGCTCGTGCCGGTGATCCCCTCGATCGAGGAGTTCCCCTACACGATCAGGGTCGTCTCGGACATCTTCGAGTCAAACGGCTCGTCATCGATGGCCTCGGTATGCGGCTCCTCCTTGTCCTTGATGGACGCGGGCGTGCCGATCAAGCGTCCGGTCGCCGGTATCGCGATGGGCCTGATCAAGGAGGGCGACGACTACATCGTGCTCACCGACATCGCGGGCGTCGAGGACCACCTCGGAGACATGGACTTCAAGGTGGCCGGCACCGACCAAGGCATCACCGCCCTGCAGATGGACATCAAGATCTCGGGCGTCACATTCGAGATCCTGCGTGATGCGCTGACGCAGGCGCACAAGGCCCGCACGTTCATCCTCGGCAAGATGGCTGAGACGATCGAGGGCCCGCGCGAGCAGCTCTCCGAGCACGCACCACGCATCCAGACGATCCAGATCGACCCGTCGCAGATCGGCATGTTGATCGGCAAGGGCGGCGAAACGATCAGAGGTCTCTCTGAGGAGTTCGAATCGCAGATCGACGTCAACGACGAGGGTCAGGTATTGGTCTACTCGGCCAACGGCACGCTCGGCGATGCCTTGGTGGAGCGCATCCGCACGATGATGAAGGAGGTCGAGGTCGGCGACGAGTTCGCGGGCAAGGTCGTCAAGACGACCACCTTCGGCGCTTTCGTGGAGCTCTCCAAGGGCACCGACGGTCTGCTCCACATCTCAAACGTGTCGCCCGGCCAGCGGGTGGACACAGTCGAGGATGTGCTTAACAAGGGCGACGAGATCAACGTGCGTGTGGTCGAGGTCGACCGTGAGCGCGGGCGCATCGGCCTGCGCCTCGCCGAGGACCCGGAGGTCGCGGGCAAGAGCGTCGAGGAATTGGCAAGCGTAGGCACCGGCGGCGGAGGCGGCGGCGGCGGGCGTCCGCCC
>JBAVYU010000038.1:0-88730 GCA_049588415.1 Solirubrobacteraceae bacterium | reverse complement strand
GAGCGGCAGGAGATCAGTAGGGAGGCTGGGCGTCGTACCAGTCGCCGAGCGCCCTGAAGGCCGCCCAGAACTCACGCTTGGCGTCTTGCTCGTCCAGGGATTCGTCGATGCTCGGCACGTATAGGGCGTCGATTATCGGCGTCAGTTGCTGGATCTCCCCCAAGCGCGGCTGCAAAGGCTTGGCGAGCGGGATGTCGAGATCGTTTAGCGCCGCAAGCGCCTCGGGGCCCATGACGACCACGATCCGGGGCTGGACGATCGCGATCTCCTCGACCACTCTGGCCACGCACGCCGGGTCGGCCATGGATGCGTCGGCAAGCGGACACTTCACGCACAAGGTCCCGTACACGGTCAGGGGATCGATCGAGAGGCGCTTGAAGGACTTCATCAAGGCGCCGCCGGCGCGGCCGTAGAAGGCGACGCCCTCCTCCACCTCGGACGGCAGGGGTGCGTGCTTGAGCAGCATGATGTCGGCCTGGGGGTGACCTGAGCCGAGCACCGGCATCAGCTGGCCGCGGGGGCAGTGCGGGCAGCTCTGCAGCTCTCGTGTGAGCGTGTTCAGCTCTCTGATTGCCCGCTCGAGGTACTTCTCGCGGATCTCGTCGTCTGTAGCGGGCATGGACGCGGAGGGATTTGACGGCGGCCCCATTTGTCCTTGCACGTGCACCCTTACTTGCGCCGATCTCCGGTCGCGCGTCGCACGCGGCGCTCGCGCGAGGCCTTGCGCGCGGCGGCGGGGGTCGCCTTGGTTTGCAGGAACTTCAAGGCCTGCACATAGATGAGACTCGATGGCTTGGTCGTGATCTCGGCGTCTCTGAGCGACTGCAGAAACTCTTGGGGCCCGTCGAAGTCGCGCATCCTGATCCTGACCGAGCCGAGGCCTTGGGCGACGTGGGAGTCGGAGCCGGCGCCTGCCACGATCCGGTACTTGGCGGCGAAGCGGACGGCCTCCTCGTTGAACGCTCCGATGGCAACGCGCGGATTGAATACCTCGATCGCGTCAATGTCATCGAGGATCTCGGGCAGGTGCTCGTAGTCGGGCACGGCATGCATCCGGTCGAAGGGGTGCGGCACGTACACCAATCCACCTTGGCGCTTGATCTCGGCCACGGTCTCGGCCATGGTCAGGCCGCGCGGGATCTTCTCCTCGATGAACAGGCCGATCACCTCGCCCTGCTCAGCGGTCTTGACCTCCTCGCCGACGATCACTTTGACGCCTGCCGCCTTGGCCTTCTCGCGGGCCTCCAAAGCGCCGGAGATCTCGTTGTGGTCGGTCACTGCGATCGCTCCGAGGCCGACCTCTTTGGCGGTCGCCAAGAGCACCTCGACCGGCGTTTCGCAGTCGCCGGAATGGTCGGTGTGCATGTGCAGGTCCACGTCGATCAAGGGTCGCCGCGCCAGGCGCCCCCGCAGCGTCGGATCGCCGCTCGGGTCGTGGCGGCGGGCCGCCAGCTCGCGATAAATCGCTTCGATCTCATCGGTCGCCTCGGCCGCCAGCACCCGGTACTCGCCGGGGAAGTGGCTCTTCATCAATGTGGCGGTCTCAGGCAGGCTCGCGATGCGGGCGTCGAGGCGTCCGAAGAAGCTCTCCACGAAGCGGCGTGCCAAGGATGTGGAGAGCAGGCGCTCGGTGGGGGCGTGGAAGGAGCCCACATTGAGCGCGCGCGAGTAGCGCAGAGCCGTGCTCGAGGCGCTCGGGGGGAATGGCTCGTGCACGTGTACGAAGTCCAGCGGCGCTTTGCCCAGGAGATCCTCCAAGGTGCGCGCTACGTCGACCGGTAGCGCGCGTGGACGACGCCCCGAGGAGCTGGGCACGTCCAGGACCTCGCCGATGGCCACTATGCGCGGCTTACCCGTGTTGGTTCCCTCCAACAGGCTCTCTGGCTTTGCCTTGGCCGCGCGCAGTTCGCGGCGCGACTCGCGTACGCGCTCTGGCGAGCGCGAAGGCGCCAGTATCAGGACGTTGTGGCCACGCTTGGACAGCTCTCCCGCCAAGCGCACGATGTGGGCGTTGACCTCGTTCTCTTGGGCCTCCCACGGATACGGGGAGACGTGCGCTATCGAGAACGTGGGTGCGCTCACACCCCCATTATGCTCGTCTACGTCGATCTAGCGGGGGTCTTCTTGGGGGACGCGGTGCGCCGCTTCGGCTTGGTGCTCGCGCCGCGGGAGTGCTTGGCGATGAACTTCTCGGTCTCCTCGTGTGCCAGATTGTCCGGGCGCTGGTTGTGGGGCGACTTCATCAGGTAGGAGGAGGGCCCGTCGAGTTGGCCACCGACGCCGTTGTTGAGCGCCAGCTTGCAGCACCTGACCGCGTCGATCACGATGCCGGCCGAGTTGGGCGAGTCCCACACCTCGAGCTTCATCTCCACGTTCAGAGGTACGTCGCCGAAGGCTTGGCCCTCGACCCTGATGTGGGCCCACTTGCGGTCGGTCAGCCACGGCACGTAGTCGCTCGGGCCGATGTACACGTCGTCGGCGGGCAGCTTCTCGTCCATGATCGAGGTGACCGCGTTGGTCTTTGAGATCTTCTTGGACTCCAGGCGCTCGCGCTCGAGCATGTTGTAGAAGTCCATGTTGCCGCCCACGTTTAGCTGGGAAGTCCTCAGCATCTTTACGCCCCTGTCGGCGAACAGGCGCGCGAGCGTGCGGTGCACGATGGTGGCGCCTACCTGCGACTTGATGTCGTCGCCCACGATCGGGAGTTTGGCCTTGACGAAGCGCTTGTTCCAGTAGTCCTCGCGTGCGATGAACACGGGGATGCAGTTGACGAAGCCACAGCCCGCCTCGAGGATCTGCTCGACGTACCACTTGGTGGCGTCCTCGGAGCCGACAGGCAGATAGGAGACGACCACATCGGTGTGGGTCTCTTTGAGGATCTTCACGATGTCGGCGGTCTCGCCAGGAGCCTTTTTAATCTTCTGCTTGAGGTACTTGCCGAGGCCGTCGTGGGTCATGCCGCGATACACGGGCACGTCCAGCTTCTTCGGCACCTTGGCGAACTTCATCGTGTTGTTCTGGCCCGCCCAGATCGCCTGCCCCAAGTCCTTGCCGACCTTGGTGGCATCGATGTCGAAGGCGGCGGTGAACTCGATGTCGCGTACGTGATAGCCGCCGAGGTCGACGTGCATCAGGCCGGGCACGAGCTCGTTGGGGTTCGCGTCCTTGTAGTAGTGGACGCCTTGCACGAACGCCGAGGCACAGTTGCCGACGCCGATGATCGCGACGCGGACCTTGTCCTGTTGGTAGCGCGCCTTGCCGTTGCTGGAGGCGGCGCCGTTGCTCTGTTGAATGCTCATCTGGTGGTCTGTCCTTTGTGGAGGTCGGGGGAGATTACCCCGCCCCTCTTGTTAGGTGACATCAACTAAGTGCGGCCTTCACGTGCCAGATGCGCTGCGCGACGGTGATCACGCTGAGCGCCGCCAGGACGTAGACGGCGGGCGCCAGCAGGCTGAAGTCGCCGAGCGAGGCGCCCTTGGCGAAGATCAGGCCGATCGCCAGGATCACGACCCTGACCGGACGGGTGGCGATGCCGACCTTGCATTCCACGCCGAGGGCCTCGGCGCGGGCACGTGTGTAGGACACCATCAAGGAGGCCAAGACCGCGACGACCACGGCGGCCGCGGCGCCCGAGCGCCCTTCGCGTGCGAAGTCGGCCGCGACTGCGGTCAGAACGATGCCCTCCTCGATGCGGTCGAGCGTGGAGTCCAGGAAGGCGCCGAACGGTGTGCCCTTGCCGGACATACGCGAGTAGCGCCCGTCGAGTGTGTCCATGACCGAGCCGACGATGAAGGCGATGCCACCCAGGAAATAGAAGCGTTCCCATACGAGCACCGCCGCGACCACGTTCAAGGCCAGACCGGTCATCGAGATCGCATTGGGGGTCAGGCGCGACTCGATAAGACGATTGCGCACCATCTCTCGGCGCTGGGCGCCGGTCAGCGAGACCCTCCCACTCGCGCGACCGCCGCGCCGTGCCGGACCTCCCGCACGACCGCGCACGCCCTTGCGGGCGCGAGTAGTCGGCTGTCTATGCGAAGGAGGGGAGGGGGCCATCGAGTGTGCTCAGCGAACCTCGGCGCTCGAACTTGCCGCGGGCCGAGTCGGGCGAAGCGGGAAGCTCGCCCTGAACACCGGGAACCCTATCGGCCTCAAGCCGGCGCCGCCCCGAAACGCCAGGCGGCGGGCCGCAACTGCCCCAGCCTGCGTGCGCCCAAAGCCGACGCGCCGGCCGTGAGCGCGCCGAGGATGGCGTCGAGGATGAAGTGGTTGGCGGTGGCCACGATCACGAAGGCGATCAACAGCGGATATAGCCGCCACAAGACGCTCGCTATGCGTGTACGCGAAAGCGAGGCCAACGGCCAGCCGATCATCAGGGCGAACGCCACGTGCATCGAAGGTACTGCCGCGTAGGGATTGAACAGGGCGGTCATCGAGGCTGACGCGTGCGAGACGTGGACACCTGTCAGGTCCGAGACGGAGTCGACGAAGCCCCACTCGGGCAAGAAGCGCGGGGGGGCCGTGGGGAACACCGCATATCCGATCAAGGCGATCAGCATGGCGATCGCGAACATGTTGCGCACGAAGTAGAACGAGCCGTTGTGGCGCACGTACAGGTAGATCAGCGCAGCCAGGGTGATTGAGGTCTGGGCGTTGACGTACAGCCAACTGGAGAAGTCCATCAGCAGATGGCTGCTCGACGCCCACGCCTGGATGCTCGGCTCGACGAATACGTGCAGGCTGCGCTCGACCTGAATCATGTCCAGGGCGTGGCGAAAGGCCGTGGTGGTGTCGCTGTGGACCAACCCACGCACGAGGCTGTATGCGCCGTAGGCCAAGCCGACGAGGGCAACCTGGCGCAACAGGTCGAGCCATCCCCTCGGCAGCACGCGTGCCTGAAGGGACCTGAGCCGAGCAGCCATCGGAAAATCCTAGCCGATGACTCGGTAGACGCGCCAGTGCTTGGAGTGCCACAGCTCGCGCAAATAGGGCAGTCCGTGTGCGATCAGGGCGCCCTCCAGGGCGCCGGCTTTGTCCAGTGGAGCGTTGGGCAGCGCCACGTATTGGACCCTGTTTTCGGCGAGCCACGCCCGGTAGGGGGCCGCGCTCAGGGTCGAGCCGTAGAAGATCGCGGCGTAGCGCGTATCCAACTGGCGCTCCCAGCCTCTGGCCAGCTTGATGCCGTCGTGGCCGGCCAGGTAGGCGGCCTCCCAGTGGGCTTTGGTGAGTGGGACCTCGACGATGGTGGGCTTGCCTCGGGTTAGTTGCCGCAACTCGCCCAGGACGGGTGCGTAGTAGGAGGCTTTGACCGACGGGTCGCCGGAGAGCGAGGCGTAGTCGCGGATCGGCGTGGCCAGTTGCCAGTAGAGCAATAGCGGCGCCAGGACGAGTAGGGTCGTGCGTCGTTTCTCCCACAGTACGCCGGCCAGTAGCGGTCCCGCGAGGAGCGGCCCGAGGCGGGCCGCGTTGCCGCCCATCGGCGTGTGGATCGCGTACGCAGCGATCAGAGCAAGGGCGTACAGGGCCGCGCCGACCCGGACGGTCATGCGACCTCGTGCCGTGAGCGGTCCCTGGGGCAAGAGCAGCGCAATCAGGGCGACGCCGACGAGCGCCGGCCAGAAGGCGGAGGCCGCGAACGGCTCGTAGCCGCCCTCGGGGTAGGCGAGGCTGAGGATGAGGATCGGAGCTGTGGCGGCCCCGGTGAGAGCGACGCAGAGTAGGGCGTAGGCGCGGGTGTTGTTGTTTGCGTTGGGGGGTGACTCGCGTGCGCGCGCGGCCTTTTTAAAAGGACTAGATCTCGTTATCAGGCCGCGTGCGCGCGCAAGGCACCCTTTTTGAGAGAACACAACCCCCAGCCCTCCCGCAACGCCGGCAAGCGCCAGGAACGCCCCCGCGACCGGGCTGGCGGCGCTCGTCAGTACGGCCAGCGCGAGCGCCCAAGCCCAGCGTCCGCTGATCGCGGCCAGCACGGCGCCGAGGCCGATCGCGAAGCCGAGCTCGTAGGGCACGCGGCCGGAGAGAAGGCTCACGCACACGCCGAGCGCGAACCAGCCGGCGGCGACGCGCGCGGCGCCTGTCTCAAACATGCGCTCGGCGATCAGGGCGAACAGGATCGAGGCGGCGATGGCCGAGAGCGCCAGCAGCAGGCGCACCCCCAGGAGCGCCCCGAGGGCCGGCGAGAGCAGCGAATAGGCCGGTAGCCAGTGGCCATGGGCGGCGTACCAACCGGTGTCCCAGGTCGTGAAGCCGACACGCGCGAACAGGTCGCTGCGGTAAGTGGCGGCGGCCAGGTCGCCGGCCGGGGGGGCCAGGATCAGGTAGGCGATCGCGAGTGGGGTAGCTATCGCGAGCGCGATCCCCCACGGGGTTCGGGCGACCTTTAGGAACATAGGCTTGACAATCTGCCAGGGGTCATATATGTTTACGAGCGTTCCATGCGCACATTGGGTGCGGTGGTCGGACATAAGGTTCGGGTTTGGGTCGGTCTTCGTGGTCGACGCCAACAGTATTGACGGGGACCTTGGGAGAGGGACCGGGTCGTTTTGAGAGGGAGTTGTTTTTCGCGTGGTTTCTTTTGGGGATAACGTGCTTGAGAGTCCTTGCGCCTCTGCTAGGGGCGTAATAGGACGCGTCAGCGTCGCTGACGCGTCTCTCTCTCTCTCTCTCTCTCTGGGCCGGCCGGCGTCTAGACGCTAGCCGGCATCGCGGCGGGCTTTGCTCGCGGCTGGTTGGGCTGAACGCCCGCCCTTCTTTTTTGCGCGCACATTCAATCGCCGTATGCGCGGCGCGCGGCGCGAAGTCTGTCCAAGCGGCTGCGCCTTCTCGCGCGGCCGTGCCCGTCCATGTGTGCGGGTCTCGTGTGTTGGGTGCTCCCGGAGGAGGGGTGATCTCGTGAAGCTGTCTGCGTACTCGTTGGCCCGTACGGTCCTTTCTATCGCGATGTTGACGGCCGGCTTGGTGCTGGCGTCAAGCACGACTGCGCTGGCCGGCGCAGGCTGTCCCAACGAACAGTTCCGTCGCGGGCTCGGCGCAAACCTGCCGGACTGTCGGGCTTACGAGCAGGTATCACCTAAGGAAAAGAACGGTGGCGGTGTAGATGACGGCCTTACCTATGAAACAGAACCGGCCCCGGAGTTCGCGTCTCCAGATGGCGAAAGTGCGGTGTTCGCGTCGCAGACCCCGTTTCCGCCGGCGAACCCCTTGACGGCGCCAACGAGTTCGCAATACATGGCCAGGCGCAGTCCGTCCGGTTGGCGAACGATCGCGTTGGATCCCCGGCAGGATTTTCCGGAGGGCAAGCTCGCTGAGGTCGAAGGCAGCTTGAGCGAGAAGCTCTATCAGGGCTTCAGCGAAGACCTGCGGTATGGGTACTTGGACGCGATAGACCCGCCGCTCGTCCCGCAAGCCCCTGAAGGGCATTACAACCCCTATATCCGCAACACGGAAACCGGTACGTATACCTTGCTGGCCGGGCTTGGGCCCTCGGAACCGCCGGAAGGCTTTGGCCAGGGCGTCAAGGCGATGTACGCGGGAATGTCCAGCGATGGACGGCACGCCGTATTTGCCGCCAACGCGGCCCTGACCCCGGGAGCGGTGGCGAACAAGACGAACTTGTATGAGTGGAACGAAGGGGCCTTGGAACTGGTGAGCATCTTGCCCAACGGTGAAGCAGACACCCACGGTACGCTCAGGCCGGAAAACTCCAACCTTCGGTTCGGCGCCAAGGTGGAAGAGGGAGGCGAGAACGGCGTGCACTGGGATCTCGCAAATGTCCTCTCCAGCGATGGCAAGAAGGCCTTTTGGCGCGGTGGAAACGGCCGACTGTACATGCACGAATTGACCGGCACGGGCGCTCGCACGGTTGAAGTGTCGGCGTCGCAAAAGACCGGGGCCGCGCCCGAAACCGGTGCTTATGCCCATTATTGGACCGCAAGCAAGGACGGCTCGCTCATCTATTTCAGCACCTGTGAACAGCTTACGAACGATTCGACCGCGGTCGAAGGGGAATGCTACGGAAGAGGAGAGGGCTTTCTCTATCCGACGGGTGCCTATGGTCAGGATCTGTACCAGTACAACACGCTGACGGGCAAGCTCACGGACATCACCGTCGATCCCAACGCTGGTGAAACCGCCAACGTGCAAGGCGTGATCGGTGCAAGCGACGATGGCTCCTATGTCTATTTCGTAGCGACGGGGGTACTTGCCTCCGGCGCAACCGAAGGCGTTTATCAGAATGAAGAATATACGTATACTCACTACAACGTATATGTGTGGCACGACGGTGTTACACGACTGGTGACCGCCCTCGACTCCAAGTACGGCAAAACAGAGGAAGAAACGCGTATTTGGGATCAGGGGGTCAAGCGTAAGGCCTCCAGGGTGAGCGCCAACGGCCGGTTTTTGGCGTTTGACTCCGCCAACGTCCTGACGGGTTACAGCAACGTACCTACGAACTCAAGCGAATGCGACCGTCCAGGCACCCTCGACGCCGAGAGTCGCGTCGAAGAAATGAGCGAAAACGGCAAACGATGCCTCGAGGTGTATCTCTATGACGCGCAGGCGGAAAGTCTCGTATGTGCCTCGTGTAGTCAGGACGGGTTGCCGCCGACCGGCAACTCGATCGTGCCTGATATGTCCGCCGGCGGAGTCGAAGACAACTCGGGTTGGGAGACTCCGACCGAGCAGCAGCACTATCTACTGGACGATGGGCGTCTGTTCTTTGACAGCACCGGGGCATTGGTTTCGGCAGATACGAATGGCACGGGCGATGTCTATGAGTATGAGCTGCCGGGGACGGGAAGTTGCACTGGCGCCAAGGCGTGCCTGCGGTTGATCTCGGGCGGTATCGGCTCGGTGCAGTCTCGGTTCGTCGACTCTGACGGCAATGGTGACAACCTGTTCTTCGTGACATATGACAGGCTTGTCGAAGGCGACGGCGACGAATCGGAGGATTTGTACGACGCTCGCGTCGACGGTGGGTTCGAAGCGGGGGCAGGGCCGCCGTGTTCCGGCGAAGCCTGCAAGCCTGCGATTTCTGTCGCTCCATCGATTTACGGCGCGCCGACCAGCGAGGCGTTCTCGGGCGCCGGCAATCAGGTTCCGGTCACGGCGCCAGTTAGGACGGTAAAGGCAAAGAAACCGGTCAAGCATGTGCGCAAGAAGAAGAAGCCTAAACATGGGAAGGCCGCTAAGAGTCGCGTTCAGCGCGGTTCCGGCGCGCGTCGCGGCAAGGGAAGGGGTAAGTGATGCGGGGTTTGCTGGCGGGTCTGGTGGCAGTCGCGGTGTGTCTGGCCTGCTCGACGTCCGCGTGGGCCGGCTATGGCTTGACCGAAAAAGGATTCGAAGTGTCGATCGTGAATCGCGACGGGACGCCGGACAGGCAGGCCGGCTCGCATCCGTTTGCATACAGCACCACCTTGACGCTGAACGAACAGCCGACCGCTGAGTCGACACGCAGCGTAGGCGGAAACACTCGCGATGTGGAAGTGGAACTGCCCGCCGGCCTGGTGGGCGATGCTGGGAACATCCCGGCTTGTCCCATGACCGAATTCAAGGGCAAAGAAGTCATTGCCCTCACGGGTAATGCCCGACCGTGCCCGGAGGACACGCAGGTGGGCGTGATCGAATTGGATCTTTCTGGCATCGGTTGGAGGGAGCCGGTGTTCAACCTGGTTCCGGAAAAGGGCGCGCCCGCGGAGTTCGGGTTCGTCGTCGCGACATCACCGGTGGTATTGATCCCGCATGTGAGAACGGGCAGCGATTACGGGATAAATGTGCAATTCGAGACGATCCCGGAGGCGTTCTCGCTGATCCAGGGCAAGCTGACCCTGTGGGGCGTTCCGGCGGACCCCGGCCACGATGGCGAACGCGGCGAATGTCTCACAGGCGAAACCGCCTTCCCAAATAAGGGTGAGTGTCCCACGAGCGCGCAGCCGAAGCCGTTTTTGAGCATGCCAACGTCCTGTTCGGGTCCGTTGACGTTCCAGGCGAGGGTCGATTCGTGGGAAGCACCGGGGGTCTTCAGCGAAAAGTCGGCGAGCATTCCGGGAATGACTGATTGTGGCAAGCTCGGGTTCTCTCCCTCGCTTGTCGTTCAACCCGAACCGGCGGAGGCTTCCTCGCCTTCGGGTTTGAGCGTGGAAATACAGGTGCCGCAAACCTATGACAGTCCGGTCGGATTGGCCACGGCGAACCTGAAGGACACCACGGTCACGCTGCCTGCCGGCGTTGCGGTAAATCCAGCGGCGGGTGACGGTCTGGCCGCGTGCAGCGAGGCGCAGCTTGGGCTGAACACCGCCGCACCGGCGGCGTGCCCCGACGCGTCAAAGCTCGGCGTCGTCGAAATCACGACGCCGCTGTTGACACACCCGCTGGTCGGCGGCGTGTATCTGGCACAACAAGGCAATCTGCCAGGGAATGGGACTAACCCGTTCGGATCGTTGCTGGCACTCTATCTGGCTATACAGGACCCGCAGTCTGGTGTGGTCGTGAAGCTGGCTGGAGAAGTCAGACCCGATCCCGCCACCGGCCAGCTGGTGACGCGGTTCTTGAACAATCCGCAGGTTCCGTTTGACAGCCTGAAGTTGAGCTTCTTTGGCGGTCCTCGCGCAGCCCTGGTGAACCCGCCGTTCTGTGGGCCTTACACCACGAGCACACAGATGAGCCCGTGGTCCGGCGGGGCGTCGTCGACCCCCGGCTCGACCTTTCAAATCACCTCCGGTCCCGCGGGCGCCGGGTGTCTGCTCTCGCAACCGTTTGACCCGGTGCTGGTCGCGGGCACTACGAGCAACCAGGCCGGTGGGTATAGCCCGTTCACGTTCACGTTCGACCGCGGCGATGCGGAACAGGATCCCTCCCGGATACAAGTGCAGACGCCGCTTGGCCTCTCGGGAGCGTTGTCGCACGTCTCCCTGTGCGGGGAACCGCAAGCTCAGCAGGGTACGTGCGGCCCAGACAGCCTGATCGGCAGGGCTACCGTTGCCGTCGGCGCGGGGAGCAACCCGTTCTACGTCACCGGCATGGTCTACCTGACGGGTAGCTACAACGGAGCTTCGTACGGCCTGTCGTTCGTAGTCCCCGCCGTGGCGGGGCCACTGAACCTGGGGACCGTCGTGGTTCGCGCTGCCGTCAGCGTGGACCCGCATACCGCGGCGTTGACTGTGACAAGCGAACCGTTGCCGCAAATCCTGCAAGGCATCCCCTTGCATATTCGTGCGGTGAACGTGATGCTCGACCGTCAACAGTTCACGTTCAACCCGACGAGCTGCGAGCCGTTGACGATCCATACCGCGATGAGCAGTAGCCAGGGCGCGATCGTCAACGACCAGACGCGCTTCCAGGTGACCAACTGCGCGGCACTCGCGTTCAAACCGAACTTCAAGGTGTACACCTCTGGACACACCTCGAGAGCCGGCGGCGCGAGCTTGGACGTCAGCCTGTCGTTCCCGAAAACAGGATTCGGATCGCAAGCCAACGTCTCGAAAGTAAAGGTCGACCTGCCAAAGAGCCTCCCGTCCAGGCTGACGACGTTGCAGAAGGCATGTGTCGCAAGTGTCTTTGAAGCGAACCCCGGAGATTGCCCCGCGGGATCGCGGGTGGGATATGCGGAAGCGGTCACGCCGATCCTGCCTGTGCCGCTCAGGGGACCGGCGTTTTTCGTCTCCCACGGTGGAGAGGCGTTCCCCGACCTGATCGTTGTCCTACAAGGCTACGGCGTGCGTGTGGACCTGATTGGATCGACGTTCATCAACAAGCAAAGCATCACATCGAGCACTTTCAACACAGTCCCAGACGTACCGGTGGGCACCTTCCGTCTATACCTCCCACAGGGCAAAAATTCGGCACTGGCCGCCAACGGGAACCTCTGTCAGAAGAAACTCGCGATGCCGACGTTGTTCGTGGCACAAGACGGCACAAAGATACACACCAGCACGCCGATTGCGGTCACCGGATGCCGGGCGCGATCGGCAGGAACGGCACAAGAGCACAGACACAGCGCTCGCGGCGCGAGCGCCCACGCCGTCAACAGGAGGACCCACCGATGAACACCACCGTCAAAGCAATCGCGGTGACCGCGCTAGCCGTCCTCGCGTGCCTCCTCCTACCGACAACCACGCTCGCGACGAACGCCTACCCCCAGGAACCGAACCTCACATTCGGCAGCGCCGGCAAAGGCGATGGACAGTTCTCTACCCCGACGGGAATCGCGGTGAACGAAACCACCGGCAACGTGTACGTCCTGGACCAGGAAGACAACCGCGTCGAGGAGTTCACGGCCGAAGGCGAATACATCAGGCAATTCGATGGCTCTGCGGCCCCCACTGGCAACTTCGAAAGACTCACGAGCATCGCGATCGAAAACGCCAACAACACGGCTAAAGGCGATATCTACATAGCCGACCGAGAACACGAAACAGTAGACATCTTTGACGCCGAAGGAAAATATCTGTCGAACGTCGATTTCTGCCCTGAAGAAGTCTTTCCCGAAAGCAAAGGCCCGCGAGTCGTTGCGACAGACGGCAACGGAGGGGTATGGATATTCGCCAAAGTGGAAGTTACCAGCGGGAAGGAGTGCGAGTTCAACGCACTGGGCACGCTGGTTAAAGAAGTGCAGGTGGGGTCCTTTTGGGGCAGTAAAGAGTTCGCGATCGATGCCGCCGGCGGGCTGACTGAAGTCTCGAACTCCAGCTTGAGAAAGTATGGCCCGGCGGGCGAATTGCTGGGTGAATGGGGAAATATCGGCGGGACGAAAATCGGGCCGTTTGCCACCGCCGTGACGAGCGACAGGTCCACGGGCAATCTGTTCGTGGTGACGGAAGCGAGCATTTTGGAGGTGTACCCGCTGGCTGAACTGCCGGAGCCGGTGACTTCCTTTGGGGGAGCGTACTTCGCGGGATCCAGCGGGAACGCGCTCGAATCCAGCGAGATCGCGGTCAATTCCACTGATGGGTTCGTGTACGTGACGCAGGGATCGACGGACAGCGTCGCCGTATTCAAGCCGGTCGTCGCCCCAGACGCGGCGACCACGGCGGCGACCGGGGTGAGCACGAGCGAAGCATCGCTGTCCGGCACGATCGAACGCCATGCTCTGGCGACCACTTACCATTTCGAATACGGGGAAACGGCGGGATATGGTGCAAGCACCGCGAGTACGTCCGCGATCGCCGAAGAAGAAACCGTTGGCGCCCGGATCTCCGGGCTGGAATCAGCTACGACCTATCACTATCGCCTCGTGGCCGAAAGCGGCAACGGCACGATCTATGGAGAGGACCAGACGCTGACGACACAGCCAACGCTCGCGAGGGTGGAAGACCGGCCGCCGAGCGTGTCGAATATCAGCCGTCATGGCGCTGTCGCCGCAGTGACGGTCAACCCGGAACACAGTCCGACCGCGGTCGACGTGGAATATGTCGCCGATGACGCCTACGAACCCGGCGCCAAAAACCCTTACGCTCAGGGCGAAGCGAGTCAGACCGTCCAGCTCGCGGGCGCCAGAGGCGATGAGACGGTCGGGCAAATATCGCTGGCTCCGCTGCAGCCGGCGACGACCTATCACTACCGTGTCGTCACGATCAACGCCGCGGGAGCGTCATACGGCGCGGATCGCACGTTCACGACGACATCACCCACAGTCCCGGTGGTGAGCGCCGGGCCGGCCGGCAACGTGTCCACCACGTCGGCGGAGCTCTCAGGCGCCATCGACCCACAAGGGCTGAAGACGAGCTACGAGCTCGAGGTCGGAACGAGCACCAGCTACGAAGGCGCAACGCGCTTCGGCGACGCCGGCGAAGGAGAAGCCGAAGAACCGATCCAAGTCACCTTGGAATACCTCGTGCCCGGCACGACCTACCACTACAGGCTCGTAGCGACAAACGAAGACGGCACCAGCTACGGCCCCGACCAGACGTTCACGACGCTCGGCGTCTCCTCGCCGATCGCCCAACCGACCGCGATCCCGTTGATCGGAGTCACACCGGTCTCATTCCCCGCCGAGAAAACCGGTTCCCCCGCAAAAGCCAAGAACAAGAAGAAGGCCAAAGCACCCAAGAAGCGCCACAAGCAGGCCAAACACAAGAACAGCAAGCACAAGAAGAAGAAATGAGATGTCCAGGGCCCGAATGGCGCCAGCCCCGATAAGAGCGGCGCCCAAGACACCGCGCGCTAACCAAAGGAACAGCCGCTCGGCGCCGGGAAGCGCAAGATCTCAGCGCGAGGGAAAGCATGTTACGGAGATGCAGCGCCGCCGACTGCTGCGCGCGTTCTGCGAAGTTGCCGGCGAACAGGGCCTGGAGCAGGCCGGGATCGGTCAAGTGTGCAAGCGAGCGGGTGTGTCGCGGCGCACCTTCTATGACATATTCGACGACCGCGAAGCCTGCTTCGTGGACGCGCTGGACCAGGCGCTCGAGCGCATCGAGGGCAGTGTGCGGGACGCGTGTGAGGCCGAGGCGACCTGGGCGGCACGGGTTGCCGCAGCGACTGCGACGGTGCTCGAGATCTTCGACCGGGAGCCGGCGACCGCCCGCATGTGTGTGGTTGAGAGCCTCAAAGCGAGCCCGGAGATACTAGACCGGCGAGCGCGGTTGCTCGTCAGGATCGCCGCTTTGGTCGATCGGGGACGCGGCGAGGCAAGACGGGCCGGCGAGGAGGCGCCGTCGGCGCTCACGGCCGAGAGCGTCGTGGGCGGAGCGCTGTCGGTCATCCACACACGCCTGCTCGACAAAGCAGATCGGTCGCTTTCGGCCCTTGCGGAGCCGCTCACCAGCATGATCCTCCGGCCTTACCTCGGTAGTGGTGCGCTCCGCACACCAAAGGCAAAACGGGCGGGCGAGAAGAGGGTTGGGACGGTCGGCCTTCAGAGGGCCAGTGAGGCGCGAGAACCCGTCGCAAACCCGTTCGGCGACCTGCCCATCCGCTTCACCTACCGCACCGCGCGTACTATCGCCGTCATCGCGGAGAACCCGGGCGCCAGCAACCGTGTCGTCGGCGAACAAGCGGGAATCGCAGACCAAGGCCAGATCTCGAAGCTGCTGAGCCGTCTATACCGCCATGGTCTGATCGAGTCGCAGCCCGGCGGGCGAGCCAAGGGCGATCCTTACGCGTGGACGCTCACCGACCGTGGCTGGACGGTCCACCAGACACTGATCGCGTGAGCAGCGTATGGGGTGCGGGCGACCTTTAGGAACAAGGACTTGACAAAGTAACAGGGGTCATATATGTTTACGAGCGTTCCATGCGCCCATATGGGGTGTGGTCAGACATAAGGTCGGGTTTGGGTCGGTCTTCGTGGTCGACGCCAACACAGTTTTGACGGGGACCTTGGGAGAGGGACCGGGTCGTTTTGAGAGGGAGTTGTTTTTCGCGTGCATTCATTTGGGGATCATGTGCTTGAGAGTCCGTGTGCTCACGGGGCTGGCGTTATAGGACGCGTCAGCGTCGCTGACGCGTCTCTCTCTCTCTCTCTCTCTCTCTCTCTGGGCCGGCCGGTCTCTAGCCGCTAGTCCCACTCGTCGCGGCAGCGCTGCGCGGCTCGCCGGGTGTAAAGCCCGGTTTGATTTCTCGCGCGTAAGAGGCGCGCTTTCAGCTTGTTCTTCTACCGCTGCGGGTCGTGTGCCCGTGGTGGTTTTGTGCTGCCCGGGCTCGGGCGCGTCATGTCTGGGTCTCTGTGAGGAGGGATGTATCGATGATCGCTCGTAAGAGGATCGCGGCCGTGCTGGCCGTGCTGTTCGCCACGGTCGGGGTCTCGGCTCTATTCGGGCCGTCGACGTTTGCCGCTGAATATCTGCCGAGCGGCACGTTCGGGAGCGAAGGCTCAGGTGACGGACAGTTCGAGGCGCCGGCTGGTGTCGCCGTTAACGAAGTGGCGGTTGGCGCTCTCGGGGACGTGTACGTGATCGATACGGGCAACGAGCGTATCGAGCGGTTTGATTTTGAAGGAAAATACCTGTCGCAGTGGGACGGGAGCGCGACCGCGGCGGGTAGCTTCTCGTTCTATGGACTGAGAGAAAACTCGCAAGGGATTGCAGTAGACAACTCGCGCGAACTGCTTGACAGTGCTGCGGGTGACGTGTATGTCGCGGATGCGCGCAATAAGGTGGTCGATCAGTTTACGGCCGAAGGCGCTGCTACTGGGCTTGAGATAAGGGGTACTTGTCCGCAGGCTGGTCAATGCGCGGCGGCGGAAGTGATTCCGTTTTCGGGCTTTATTACTGGGGTTGCCGTCGATCCCAAGGGGAACCTGTGGGTCTCTGAAGAAGGCAAAAATGTGGATGAGTTCAGTGACGCCGGAGTGTTTGAGCAGAGCATAAAACTCTCGGAATTCGTGGGTCCTGGTCTCAGTGTCGACTCGAGCGACGATCTTTACGTCGTCGGCAGCAACAGTCGGGTCGATAAGTATCCGGCTGGATCCGGTAGTGCCGCTCTTGAATTTGGACAGCCGGGCTATGCGCTTGCGGTGATGGCCGGGACGAACGAGGTGCTTGTCGATCAAGGCAGCCGGATCGCGCTGTACGGTCCGTTCGCCGAACCGGCCGGCGCGGCGCCGCTTCAGGTATTCCCGTCTGAAGGCCTGTCCGGAGGAGCATCGAGCGGTCTGGCGATCGATGCGGGGAGCGACAGCAAGACCGTTTATGCAAGCGAGCTAGGCGTCGATCAGGTCGCGGTCTTCGATTCGGTGAAGTTTCCCGAACCGACTACCGAACAGCCCTCAGAAATTGGGGAAACCTCGGCGACGCTGCACGGTACAGTGGACACTGAAGGTAAGGAAGTCACAGATTGCCATTTCGAATATGAAGTCGAACCTGTGTTTGGCGCCGAACCGTTCTATGGAGAACAATTGCCATGCAAGCAGACGCCGGCTGAAATCAACGTGCTCAGTAAAGGTGGCACAGAACCAGTAACCATCAGCAGCGAATTGAGTGGCTTGTCCGCGCGCAAAAACTACCATTACCGCTTGAGCGTCAGCGACTCGACCGATACCAGGATCGGGTCTGGGGTGGCCCTGTACACATTTAGTGTTCCATCGATCGAAGGTGAGAAAGCGTCAAAAGTGACTTCTGTCGGAGCAACGGTGAGCGCGAGTGTCAGCGCGGGTGGCGTGCAAACCAGTTATCGTGTCGAATATGGGCCGAGCGGTAGTTACGGTTCTAGCACTAAGGAAGTTGGTGTCGGTGCGCCCGAGTATCCCGTCAGTGTGCTGGTGCCGTTGAGCG
Source organism: Solirubrobacteraceae bacterium (assembly GCA_049588415.1). Taxonomy (GTDB): domain Bacteria; phylum Actinomycetota; class Thermoleophilia; order Solirubrobacterales; family Solirubrobacteraceae; genus Palsa-744. The sequence continues at coordinate 71,523 of JBAVYU010000038.1, read as the reverse complement.
GTCTTACGCCAAGCGTCGAATATCACTTCCGTGTAGTAGCCACTAACGTGCTCGGCGTGAGCGATGGGCCAGACTCGACTTTTGTCACAGGCGGTGCTGCGGGGCTGACAGCTTCGATCTTGCCGGACGGTCGCGTCGACGAGCTCGTTTCCTCCACGTCGGGCTCGCAGAGTGTCTATAACCCATTCACGGCGGAAAATACGTCAGAAGACCTATTCGGCGTCTTCGGACATGATCGCGCCGCGGCGGACGGCGACTCGGTCACCTATATGGGCGAACCGTTGGCGGAAGGGGGGAACGGCTCGTTCGGCCTAGGGCAGACCAACCAGTTGATGGCGATTCGTAGCGCTACCGGTTGGACGACGCAAGACATAACACCAACGGGGACGGATGCACACACCAGATACGAATTTTTCTCCTCGGATCTCAGCATCGGAGTCTTGGGTTCCGCGGTGCCAGTAGATTCCAATCCGCCCATGCTGCGACCCGGCTGTCCTGTTGGTCTGTACGCACGCTCATCTCAGGATGGGAGCTATCAAGCGCTCTATTCCGAAGTCGGAGCGCAAGGAGAGTGCGGGTACGGTAGTGCATTCCCAGTCGGTGGTATGTCAGCCGATGGCTTGCGCATATTGCTTAGAAGCTCAGCTGCGCTTACCCCTGGGTCCGTTCCTGGTGACAAGGTTCACCCAAACAGCAGTGAGGAAAATAATCTCTACATATCTGCCAATGGTGAGCTGCATCAGATCAATGTGTTGCCTAATGGAGAATCCGAGCAGTCTCCAGACGCATTCTTTGGCGGTCCCTCGCTGGAAGGCTCCTTGGACCCGAGTAATGTCATTTCGAGCGCCGGCTCGCGTGTGTTCTGGACGAGCAGCGATAACACTAAAGAAGAACAGGTGCCGAAGGCGTTGTATGTGAGAGAGAACGGTACAATGCCGCAGAGCCCGCTAGGTCCTGGCGGCGAATGTACAGATTCGAGCGATGCGTGTACCGTCCAGATCGATGCCGGCGAACATGCGTGTGTGGTGGCAGGTAAATGTGAAGGCGGGGGCGGAAGGTTCTGGGGGGCGAGCGCGGACGGATCGCGAGTCTTCTTCACCGACTGCGCAAAGCTAACGGTGGACTCGACTGCAGTTCCCACAGCAGGATGTACGCGCAGTATGCGCCGGGTGGAAGAACCGGTCCGGGGCAACGATCTTTACGAATACGACGTGGAAACCGGAAAACTGACCGATTTGACCGTAGACGACAATGGCGATCCGCTTGGTGCCGACGTGCAGGGCGTGCTCGGGACGAGCGAATCGGGCGACTATGTTTATTTCGTGGCCGATGGCGTGTTGGCGGCTGGTGCAAAGCAGCGCTCGTGTCAGCGGGCTGAAAATAATGAACTAGAAGAAGAAGAACAAGGTTTCGTGCCGACGCACCACGGCTGCAACCTGTATGTATGGCATGAAGGGCAGACTAGCTTTGTCGGGGTGCTGCTGTACGCCGACAACCAGTTCATAATGCCCGATAATCTCAGATTGGGTGACTGGCTCGTGTCACTGGGCGAGCGTACGGCTGAGGTGTCGCCTGATGGACACGATCTAGTTTTTACCTCTACAAGCCGGCTGACTGGATATGACAACGCTGGTCTGGGAGAGATATTCGTGTACGATGCATCAAGCGGAAAACTGGCGTGCGCCTCGTGTAATCCCAGTGGAGCGCCTCCGAGCGTTGGACCGATCTCTCCGAGGGCTATCGCTGCGCTCCTACCAGTCACAGAATCTGCGTTCATGGACCGCGTGCTGTCTGGTGATGGTAGCCGGGTGTTCTTTGAGACTAAGCAGCCGTTGGTGGCGCAGGATGCGAATGGCATGCAGGACGTCTATGAGTGGGAGCGCGCTGGTGTGGGGTCGTGTCGTGCAACGACTTCGAAGGGTTGTATCTATCTACTGTCTGGAGGCGAGAGCTCTGCCAACGCTTATTTGATGGACGCTGATGTTACTGGTGAAAATGTCTTTTTCACGAGTAGGGAAAAGCTTGTTCCGCAGGCTGACGGTAGGATCGCGCTGTATGACGCCCGTATAGATGGCGGGTTCCCCGAAGTCGCGACCGAGTGCACGGGCACCGGTTGTCAAGGTGTGCCCCCGGCGCCGCCGATCTTTGCGACGCCGTCGAGCGCGACGTTCAACGGCGTAGGCAACTTTTCCCCGCCGGCCGCTAAGCCGGCTGCCAAACCGTCGACCAAGAGAGCACTGCGGTGTAAGCGAGGTTTCGTCAAGAGAGGTGGGCGGTGCGTGCGAAAGACCAGAAGCGCCGAGCGGTCGGCTAAGAGACCCAGTGCTCGTACGAGGAAGAGGGGTGGACGATGAGACGTGCCGCTGGTGTACGCTTGACGGGAGTCGCGTTGTCAATTGCAATGGTGTTCTGCCTATGGTCGTGCGTGCCGGCCTTGGCGTCGACCGCGGGGCCTGGTTGGGAGCTGACCTCCAATACTTATCCGACGAGCATGTCTCCCGGGGGAAGCGGTTGGATGGTCGTCAGCGTCATGAACGTCGGGGCGAGTGAAAGCAAAGGCGAGATAACGATCACCGACACGTTGCCTAGTGGAATCACGGCGCTCGACGCCGGCAACGGACACCTCAAAACGGTAGGCAGCCCGCCGACGCTCCGTCATTCGCTGTGGAAATGTGTTGGTGTCGACAATGAGAATTCGCCGGAAGTAGCCGGCGCGAAAACGATCAGTTGCACCAACGATCCCCAAGGTCTGCCGAGCATCGCAGGCGGTGGAGGCAATCCCGGAGGTGAAATACAGCCCGGCGCGGATCCACAGCTGTTGATCAAGGTCCAGTTGCCAAACACAGAATCCGCGGGAATCAACCAGGTAGATATAGCGGGAGGTGGTGCGCCGTCGGTTGCTGCTACGACCAACCTGGTGCACGTGACGTCCCAGCCCGCGCCTTTCGGGTTTGCGGGGTGGCATGTGTGGTTCAGCAATGCGGACGGGACGCTGGACACACAGGCCGGGTCGCATCCGTACGAGGCGACGTTTAGCTTCAATCTCAACGATGTTCTGGATAAGAATGTTGGCTGGTCGGCAGCGGGTGGTGTGCGTGCGGAAGGGAGCCCACTGGAAGTCAGGAATGTCGAAGTGAAGCTGCCACCTGGTCTTGTCGGTAATCCAAACGCTGTCCCGCTGTGCACCCGGCAACAGCTCGACGGTGAAAAGTGTCCGCCGGCAAGTCAGGTGGGAATCCTCTTGACCACGGATCTCGGTGGAAATCGGGAGAGGTTCAGGGTGTACAACATCGCCCCGCCGCCCGGGGTGCCAAACGAGCTCGCCTTCACGTTCGTAAACGGGGTCGAGACACGTCTGGATACTGGTGTGCGCTCCGGCGGCGATTACGGGCTCACAACACGGATCGATGACATTCCACAGCGGACTATCACCGACAGCACTCTGACTCTATGGGGCGTGCCTGGCGACTCCAGTCACCAGATTTGGCGCAACTTTCCCGGTATTTCGAACCTTAATGCATGCAGAGCTGAAGAAATCGGCACAGAAGAATGCCCGATAGTGTCTGGTGAAGCTAAGCCCTTTTTGACGTTGCCGACTGCTTGTGGTGCACCGTTGACGTTCTCGATCTCGGCGAACACATGGGAGGAACCCGGTGTCACGGCTGAAGCGAGCACGCAGACACAGACTAGTGATGGTACGCTTGTCGGGACGACCGGCTGTGAACACCTGAATTTCGTGCCTGCGATTACCGTATCGCCCGATACGGCGAGGGCGGATACTCCGGCCGGTCTCACGGTGGACGTGAAACCACCGGTGGGAGGATTGTCAAGCACTGAAGGATTGTCCACCGCGGATATTCAAGACACGACTGTTACCCTCCCAGAGGGTGTTGCGATCAACCCCGGTCAGGCGGCTGGGCTGCGGGCCTGCCAAGAAACCGAAGCGTCTCTGAAATCGAACGACGAAGCCCCGGTGTGCCCCGCCGCATCAAAGGTTGGTGTGGATGAAATAGAAACACCGTTGCTGCAAAAACCGTTGCAGGGCAGCGTGTATATTCTGCAGGACAACCCACCGGACTTGCAGTTGTTGGTGGTTGCTTCTGGTGAAGGAGTGAACGTGAAGCTCATCGGCCATGTCCATTTGACTAGTGCCGGTCAGTTGGTGACGACGCTCTCGGGCACACCAGAGTTGCCATTCACGAGCTTCCATCTATCGTTCAGCGGTGGTGCTCAAGCAGCCTTGGCTACACCAACGACGTGCGGTACGTATACCGCGACGTCCGATTTCGAGTCGTGGGCGAGTCCGTTCGTAGCCGACGCGTTCCCAACGGCAAGCTTCGCGATTACCAGCGGAACCGACGGTGCTCCCTGCCCGCCGTCCCCGTTGCCGTATACGCCGTCTTTGATTGCGGGCTCTACCACCGATCAGGCGGGCGGCTACACCAACTTCTCATTGTTGCTGCAAGCCCCTGACGATCAGCAGCGCACTGAACGCTTGCAGTTCAAGGTGCCAGAGGGCCTGCTGGGGATGATCAGCAAAGTCGCTTTGTGTGGCGAACCTCAGGCACGCGAAGGAACATGCTCCGCGGCATCTCAGATCGGGCATACGGTTGTCGCGTCCGGGCCTGGCCCGTATCCGTTGGTGGTGCCCGAACCGGGACAGCCGCCTGCCCCGATTTACTTGACGGGCCCTTATGAGGGTGCACCGTATGGATTGGTGATCGTCGTACCGTTGCATGTCGGTCCGTTCGTGTTGCAGACACAGATAGTGCGCGCGAAGATCGAAGTGGACCCCATCACCGCTCAGATCACGGTGACTACGGATGCGTTCCCGCAGGTGATCGATGGTATCCCGACGGATCTGCGGACGATCAATGCTGTGATCGACCGGCCTGAATTCATGTTCAACCCAACGAACTGCTCACCGATGAGCTTCTCCGGCACCGCATACAGCGCACAAGGAACAGGCGCGCCTATCAGCAGTCATTTCCAGATGGGCTCCTGTCAAGCATTGAAGTTCCAACCCGACTTCAAAGTCTCAACCAACGGTAAGACTTCGCGTAAGAACGGTGCGAGCCTGAAGGCGAAAATCGTCTATCCCGTCGGGAACCTCGGGTACAACCAAGCAAGCTCACAATCGAACATACAGTCAGTCAAGGTGGACCTCCCGAAGCAATTGCCCTCACGCCTGACGACATTGCAGAAGGCGTGTCCCGCGGCGACGTTCGTAGCGAACCCGGCGGGATGCCCAGCAGAGAGTGTGGTTGGACACGTGAAGGCGATAACACCGGTACTGCCAGTACCGCTGGAAGGTCCCGCGTATTTCGTGTCGCACGCAGGCGAAGAATTCCCGAACCTGATCCTCGTACTCCAAGGCGACAACGTGACTGTGGATCTCATCGGGGATACGTTCATCAACCCCAAGACCAGCATCACTTCCAGCACGTTCAAGCAGGTCCCAGACGTACCGATCCAGAGCTTCGAACTGTCACTACCTCAAGGTCCATACTCAGCCCTGGCGGCAAATACGAACCTCTGCAAGGTCAAGGGCGGTCTGAAGATGCCAACCAACTTCATCGCACAAAACGGCGCCACCATAAAACAAAACACAGCCATCACCGTCACCGGCTGCACAAAGACCAAGAAGAAGTCCAGCAAGCACAAGAAGCGTGGCAAGGGTCAGGTGGATACGCCCTCCAAATCGAGACGGAAATGACGCTCGTCGCCCTTCAGGAGCACATCGACGCGGACGCGGTTGTGGCCGGCGATATCGAGACCCAACTGGGCGGCGATAGTGGTGAGCGGAGAAAGAGCGCTCGGGTGGAGAGGCGGCTTCAAGGCATGCACGTCGCCGAGATGCAGCGTCGGCGTGTGCTGCTCGCATGCATCGAGGTGGTGGCGGCCCGTGGTTGGGCGGAGGCGAGCGTTAGGCACATCTGTGCTCGCGCCGGCGTGTCGCGCCGCACTTTCTATGACTCCTTCGAGGAGCGAGAAGAATGCTTTGCCGCAGCGTTCGACGATCTGGTTGACTCGATAGCGGCAGCCGTGGCGCCGGCCTTGGCCGGCGGTGGGCGTTGGCGCACACGCGTGCGCGCGGCGACAGGTGTGCTGCTGGAGGTGTTCGAGCGCGATCGGGCGGTGGCCCGGGTCTGCCTGGTCGAGTCGTTGAAGGCGGGACCGGCGCTGCTCGAGCGCCGCAGGCGTATGCTCGCCGCGCTGGCAGGCTTGGTCGACGAGGGTCGCGGTGAGGCGCGCTCCGGTGCGGGGCCCGCTCCACTTACGGCGGAGAGCGTGGTCGGAGGAGCAATCGCGATTGTGCACGAGCGCTTGGTCGCGGACGAGCACCCGGCGTTGCTCGAGCTCCTCAACCCGCTGATGAGCATGATCGTGACCCCCTATCTCGGGGCCGCCGCCGCGCGTCGAGAGCTGGCAGTCGCCGTGCCACCGACGCGGCCACCACAGCAACTGGAGCCGGCGGACACGCTGAGCGAGCCATTTAAGGATCTGTCGATCCGGATCACGTTCCGTACCGCGCGCGTGCTCGGAACGATCGCCGAGCGACCGAGCGCGAACAATCGAGAGATCGGAACGGTCGCCGGCGTCGAGGATCAGGGGCAAATATCCAAGCTGCTCAAGCGCTTGGAGACGCACGGTCTGATCGAGAACCGCGGCGAGGGCCATGCACGCGGCGAGCCGAACGCATGGTGGCTCACCGCCCGCGGCGAAGCGATCGAGCACGCCCTCCACGCCCCAGGTTAGCCTGTAGCACCCTTGCTACAATCAGCAGATGACGAGGGTAATAACCCAAAGGCAATTGCGTAATGACAGCGGTGAGATCATGCGCGAGTTGGACCGTGGCGAATCGTTCATAGTGACTCGCAACGGTGCGCCCGTGGGCGAGCTCAGGCCGACCAAGCGTCGGCAGTTTGTCCCCAAGACCGTAGTCCTGGGTGCTCTTGCTAGTGCGGCGCATATCGATGGCGAGCGTTTCCGCGCCGATGTCGATCGCTTGATAGATCAAAGCTTTGAGCCGCGTGGCTGAGACCCGACGAGTTCGGGGACTGCTCGACACGTCGGCCATCGTCGATCTCGACCGGATAGCTCCGGAGCTACTACCAGACGAACCCGCCATCTGTGCCGTCACGCTCGCGGAGCTCGCCGCTGGGCCTCATGCGACGGCGGATTCGGCTGAGCGCGCACGCCGCCAAGAGCATCTACAGCGCATCGAGGCAATCTTCGACCCTCTGCCCTTCGACTCGGACGCTGCCCGTGCCTACGGGCGCATCTACGCCGCCATCGTCGCAGTCGGACGCAAGGCTAGGGGTAGGCGAGCAGTAGACATGCTCATAGCCGCGACAGCTCTTGCCGGCGGACTACCGCTCTATACGTGCAATCCAGACGACTTTGCCGGGCTCACGGGTCTCCTGGATATTGTGGACGTTTCCCCGAGCCCGTGAGCTTGCTCTGGGTGTTGTGAGGCTTCTGCGTACTCGTGCGCGAAACGCTCCGAGATGTAGGAATCCTGCGTCCCCCAGAAGACGAGCGCAGGCGTCTCCAGCAGGGAGAGCCGCCGTCCTCGCCAGCTTCTCGCTCGGCGTCGCCGCTGCAAGCGCGATCCCCCACGGGGTTCGGGCGACCTTTAGGAACATGGGCTTGACAATCTGCCAGGGGTCATATATGTTTACGAGCGTTCCATGCGCACATTGGGTGCGGTGGTCAGACATAAGGTTCGGGTTTGGGTTGGTCTTCGTGGTCGACGCCAACAGTATTGACGGGGACCTTGGGAGAGGGACCGGGTCGTTTTGAGAGGGAGTTGTTTTTCGCGTGGTTTGTTTTGGGGATAACGTGCTTGAGAGTCCTTGCGCCTCTGCTAGGGGCGTAATAGGACGCGTCAGCGTCGCTGACGCGTCTCTCTCTCTCTCTCTCTCTCTCTCTGGGCCAGCCGGCGTCTAGACGCTAGGCCTTCTCGCCGCGGCAGCGTTGCGCGGCCCGCCGGGTATAGAGCCTGGCTTGGTTTCTCGCGCGTCATAGACGCGCCTCTTCGGCTTCTGTTCTTCCTTGCCGCGGGTCCTGTGCCTGTGGCGGTTTTGTGCTGCCCGGGCTCGGGCGCGTCATGTCTGAGTCTCTATGAGGAGGGGATGTATCGATGATCGCTCGTAGGCTGATCTTCTCGCTTGGTGCTGTGGTGCTTTGTGCCTCGGCATTCACCAGTGCTTCGGCGTCGGCGTTGCAAGGCCACTCGTTCTCTACGAGCTTTGGCTCGGCAGGCTCTGAAGCAGGCGAGATGGCGCTGCGTGGAGGCGAAGGCGAAGGAGAAGTTGCGGACAGCGGCGTTGCGATTGACGCGGCTACGCACGACGTGTATGTCGCCGACACCGGTAACGCTCGGGTGGACGAGTTTGAAGCCGACGGTACGTTTCTCCGGGCGTGGGGCTGGGGTGTAGCGGATGGGACGCCTGCGTTTGAGACGTGCACTCTCATGTGTGAGAAGGGTCTGGCCGGCTCCGGCTCGGGTCAGTTCACGGCACCGGCGCTGATCGCGGTCGACAACTCCGGTGGACCTTCTCAGGGCGACGTGTATGTCGGAGATACCGGCACTGGCGTGGTCTCGAAGTTCTCGGCCACGGGCGCATATCTTTCCTCTAACAACGGCTCAGGGGCTGTATCTCCAGTTGCTGGGCCTTTTGGTCCGTTGGCCGGGGTAGCAGTCGACGGTAGCGGCGAGCTGTGGGTCTATGACACCAGCGGCGACATGTTCAAGTTTGCATCCGATGGGAGTTTCCTTACGGACTGGAACTCAGGAAGAGGCGTTATTCCAGCGGGAATCGCAGTCGACTCGTCGACAAACATAGATGTCGAGACACAGGAACCGGGTGTGGCAGGGTTCAGCCCGACCGGAGTACAAATCGGGAATGTCATACAGGGCGATCCGACCGGTCTTACGGTCGACTCCTCAACCGGCGATCTATTTGTCGACGAAGGAACTACGGTCAACCACATCTTGTCCTCGTGCGATCCATTGCAGGGGGCCTGTACCGTCGCTGATGCCTTCGGGGCGGGAACGTTGGCTCGAGGAGCCGGGCTTGCGGTCGATTCGACCGATAACAACGTGTATGTGGCGGATCAATCAGTCGACCGGATCGACGTATTCACCCCAATCTTGCTCCCGGCTGCCCACAGCGGTGAAGTAACGAATGCGGTCGAAGGCTCGGTCACGCTCACCGGTACCGTTGAACCCGAAGGGGAACAGGTGACCTCGTGTGAATTTCAGTATGTCGCTGACAGTGAATACCAACTCGGTGCGACCGACCCGTACTCGAAGGGCGTCACTGTTCCTTGCCAACCGACTCCGGGGACGGCTACCGTTGCGGTCACGGCAAAGATAAAAGTCAGCCCTGGGATCGCCTATGACTATCGACTCGTGGCCACGAACAAGAACGGCGAGAACGTCGGAGTGAACAGGACCTTCCGTGAGGGCGCCGTCATAAGTAACGAGTCGAGCTCGAACGTCGAATCAGAACAAGCCACGGTGAGTGCTCAGATCGACGCGGACGGGCAAGTCACCGAATATCAGGTCGAATACGGCACGAGCACCAATTACGGTTCGAGCACACTGCTGACAAATATCGGTGCGCCATCGGGCGAAGTCAACCTGACGACGCACCTGGTCGGTTTGCAGCCTGCCACTCAATACCATTTTCGCTTCGTAGCCGTCAGCTTGTTCGGGCGCACTCTAGGCACCGACATGACGTTTACGAGCCCCGGCGCCGTCGCGTCGTCCTCGCTTCTGCCGGACAGTAGAAAGTACGAGCTCGTGTCCACCAGTCCACCAAACGGGGACATGTACCATCCGGAAACCGGCGGGGAAGTTTTTCCTGAAGACGTTGGCACGCTTTCACCGTCGCGGGTGGCTGCCGACGGGGATTCGGCTACCTACCTGGGGGAGCCGCCGGCCGAAGGTGGTGCCGGCACGACAGGAATGGGGTTGGGGAACCAGTATCTGGCGACTCGCGCAGCGAGTGGCTGGGTTGTAAAAGACATCACGCCAGTGGGCTCAGATGCGAACACCCGATACGAATACTTCTCGAGCAACCTCAGCTCTGGATTCTTCTCCTCCGAAACGCCAATTACCCCTGCGACGCCTGCAGGCACTCCGGAATGCCTGGCAAATCCTTACTCATATACGACCGACGACGAAAGTTTTCATGGTCTTGTTTCCAGCCTGCCGAAGTCCGGGCCGAGCTGCTCTAACATTGTTTTTGGCGGCGCGTCTGCCAACGGGTCTCACTCGATCTTTGAGTCGATCTCCGCCCTGACCCTTGAAGCCGGTACTGGCGCCGGCCAAGGTAATGAGAATCTCTACGATTTGGTTGGCCGTCGGCTCATCCAAGTCAACCTCCTTCCAGATGGTCACGCGGAACCGGTTCCGGGTGCTTCGTTCGGCTCACGAGCAGCTGTACCCAATCAGGAAGCCGAACCTCAGGAACCGCCGGACTTTAGCAACGCTATCTCCTCCGATGGATCGCGAATCTTCTGGTCGAATTACGAAGTCTCATACCGTGAAGCAGCGTCGCCGTTTTACAAAGCCAAGTCTCTGTATGTGCGAGAGAACGACACGCAGCCACAGAGCCCGATTGGCCCTCACGACGAATGCACGGTATCTGCCGATGCGTGCACGGTTCAGATCGACGCTGGTGAACAGGCGTGTGTCGCGGAAGCAAAGTGCGGCAGCGGGGAGGGACGTTTCTGGACGGCGAGCGCCGATGGGTCGAAGGTCTTTTTCACCGACTGTGTCAAGCTGACGGGTAATTCGACAGCCGATCCAAGCAATGGATGCCAAAGCGCGGCTGCATCTAGTCCGTCGCATCCCACCGGGAACGACTTGTACGAATACAATGTCGATACTGGCCGTCTTGCGGATCTCACAGTTGACGGCAATCCTGGTGACCCGTTGGGCGCCGATGTGCAGGGCATGATAGGCGCCAGTGAAGACGGCTCGTATGTCTATTTCGTGGCAAACGGAGCACTCACGCCGGACGCTCCCCTGAATCAGGGTGACAACCTATATGTACTTTACGCGGGTTCGATACATTTTGTTGCGAGGCTGGCGTCTATCGATAACGAAGTGGAACCGATCGCTTCTAACTCGTCTCCCCACGGGGATTGGCGGGGGGCTTTGGGTGAACGCACTGCCGAGGTAACGCCCGATGGTCACGATCTGGCTTTCATGTCGGTACAGCCACTAACTGGCTACGAAAATGGCGGTCAGAGAGAGGCTTTTGTCTACGATGCGGTGACGGGGAAGATCTCATGTGCGTCATGCCACCAAAATGGGGCTCCAGCAAGCAAAGTCACTTCAATCGGGAATTATCTACCGGCAAGCAATTTCCCGGGCTTCATGAATCGCTTTATTTCCGCAGATGGAAACCAAGTCTTCTTCGAGACCAATGAAGCGCTCGTGCCACAGGATACGAATGGTCTTCAGGATGTCTATGAGTGGGAGCGCGACGGTGCCGGTTCCTGTCACTCCGCCGTCGAAGGCCAGTCCAAAGATGGATGCGTGTACATCCTGTCAGGTGGGGAAAGCTCGGATTCCGCCTTCTTTCTGGACGCCGACGTGAGCGGCGACAACGTGTTCCTCACCAGTCGCGGCGAGCTCAGTCCACAGGCCCAGAACGAAAGTGTTGCTGTGTACGACGCGCGTGTGAATGGAGGCTTCGATGTCCCGTCGCTTGGCTGCACGGGCACCGGTTGTCAGGGTGTCCCTCCCCCGCCGCCGATTTTTGCCACTCCTTCGAGTGTGACTTTCAACGGTGTCGGCAACTTTGCGCTACCTGCACAGCCGGTGGTGAAGTCAAAGCCGAAGTCGAAAATCGTCAAGTGTAGACGTGGATTTGTGAAGAAGCACGGTAAGTGTGTGCGAAAGAGACATCGCCGTAAGACCACCCGGTCGAGTAGGCGCCCTGAGAACAGGAGGAAGCGATGACGGGTCGAAGCCATAACGTACGTGCACTGATTGCTGTGCTTGTCTTTGGAAGCATCGTTCTCTCGTTGCTTAGTAGTAAGGAGGCTTTTGCTTCCTCTTCGGGGCCGGGATGGATGCTTACGGCGAACAGCTACCCAACGAGTATGCCCCTAGGCGGGAAAGGCACCATAATCGTAAGTGTGATGAATGTTGGCGCCGGCGCCAGCGCTGGTCCGATCACGGTAACCGATACGCTGCCCTCCGGTGTTACCGCGACCGAAGCGGGGGCGACCAACGGCTTCGGGTTCCTAGGGGGAAGTGGACAGGGCGAACTGGGAATCGAATCTTCGGCGTTCTGGGAATGTGCTGGCAACGGGTCGGGAGCGGCTCGTGGAGTCGTCGGTGCGAACATTGTGACATGTAAAAATAGAGAGGACTCCTTGCCAAGCATCGCAGGTGGCGGAGGGAACCCTGGTGACACCGAGCTTCCCTATCCCGATCCACCGATTGCGATCAAGGTCAAGCTCCCTGAAGTCGAAACGTCAGGTACGAACCGTGCGACGATAGTCGGCGGTGGCGCACCGACGTCGGCGAACGCTAGCGATCCGGTCAGTGTGACGTCGAAGCCGGCGCCGTTCGGGTTTTCGAATTGGAAGGTGTGGTTCAGCAACGCGGACGGAACGCTCGACACACAGGCAGGCTCTCACCCCTACGAGACGACGTTCAGCTACGACCTCAACAATGTATATAGCAATAGAAGTGGTTACACTGCGGCCGGCGGTGAAACCCTCGAAAACAGGAATCTCGAAGTAAAGCTGCCGGCAGGCTTTGCCGGAGATCCTAATGCTGTGCCATTCTGCACCCGTAAGCAGTTCGACGGGGCGAAATGTCCAGCGGCCAGCCAAGTAGGTATCCTCACTACGACGATTCTGGGAGGATATCCCACTCGGTTCAAGGTATACAATATTGTTCCACCAGCTGGTGTTCCGGATGAGATCGGGTTCACTATCATAGGTATCGGTACTCGCTTGGACACCGGAGTGCGCTCGGGGAGCGACTATGGTCTCACGACTGATATCAACAATATTCCTGAAAGAGATGTCATCAGCAGCACGCTGACGCTATGGGGTGTGCCTGGAGAACACAGCCATGCCATTTGGCGTAAGATCCCGGGATTGGGTAACGGTCTTGGCGGCTGTAGGGAAGAAGAAATCGGGACAGAAGGATGTCCCTCTGTCAGCGGCGAGGAAAAGCCGTTCCTAACGCTGCCCACGTCATGCTCGAGAGAACCGCTAAAATTCTCAATTTGGGGTAATACATGGGAGGACGCGGATATCACTGCGGAAAAGAGCGTCGAATTGCAGGACAGCAACGGTTTCCCGGTATCGCTGACGGGCTGTGGGAATTTGGGGTTTACGCCTGTCATCACGACGTCGCCCGATACGGCGAGGGCCGATACGCCCGCCGGTATGACCGTCGAAGTCAATCCACCTGTGGGTGGTCTGTCCAATCCTGAAGCGCTCTCTACGGCAGATATCGAGAATACTACTGTTACCTTGCCTGAAGGCATGGTCATCAATCCAGGTCAGGCAGCCGGGTTGCAGGCGTGCCAGGAAACGGAAGCAACGTTGAAAGAGAACGATGAAGCACCGGTGTGCCCCGACGCGTCGAAGGTGGGGACGGATGAAATAGAAACGCCGCTGTTGGCGAAACCGCTGCAAGGAAGCGTGTATATCCTGCAGTCGAATCCACCGACCGTGGAGTTGTTGGTCACGGCTTCTGGCTCCGGCGTAAACCTTAAGCTGGTAGGGCACGTTCATCTGGATGAAGCTACGGGTAGGTTGACGGCGACGTTCTCCAAAACACCAGAGCTACCATTTACCAGTTTCCGCCTGTCATTCAGCGGTGGAGGGCAGGCCGCGCTGGCTACGCCCACGACGTGCGGAATCTTTACAACAACGAGCGATTTCTCTTCGTGGGCGAGCCCATTCCTCGCCGATATCTTCCCGACGGCAGCGTTTGCCATCACCAGCGGTACCGGCGGAGCGGCGTGTCATAGCTCGCCGTTGCCGTTCGACCCGTCCTTGACGGCTGGTTCGACGACCGATCAAGCGGGCGGGTTCACGAACTTCTCGCTGTTGTTGCAGGCGCCCGACGATCAGCAGCGGATCGAAAGATTGCAGTTCAAGGTTCCCCAGGGTTTGTTGGGAATGATCGGCAACGTCCCATTGTGCGGGGAACAGCAAGCGGCTGCTGGGACATGCTCCGCAGCGTCACAGATTGGGCACACGGTGGTGGCGGCGGGTCCTGGTCCATATCCACTGGTTGTTCCACAGCCGGGTCAGCCTCCCGCGGCGATCTACTTGACTGGCCCGTACAAGGGCGCGCCCTTTGGCCTGTCAATCGTCGTACCGCTTGTCGTTGGCCCGTTCACGTTGCAGACTCAGATCGTGCGCGCCAAGATCGAAGTGGATCCGTTGACCTCTCAGATCACCGTCACCACCGATCCGTTCCCTCAGATCATCGATGGCGTGCCCACGGATCTGAGGACCATTAACGCTGTGATCGATCGTCCCGGGTTCATGTTCAACCCGACCAACTGCTCTCCCATGAGCTTCTCAGGCACCGCATGGGGAACACCACCGCCGGGTGTCGATGGGTCAGGTTCGACCGCTCCCATATCCAGCCCATTTCAAATGGGGTCCTGTCGCAGCTTGCTGTTCAAACCAGACTTTCATGTCTCGACCTCTGGCAAGACATCGAGGAAGAATGGTGCGAGCCTGGACGCGAAGATCGTCTATCCGAGGGGACCTTTGGGAGCGAACCAGGCGTCTTCTCAGTCGAATCTGAAGAGCGTGAAGGTGGATTTGCCCAAGCAGCTGCCGTCGCGTTTGACGACGTTGCAGAAGGCGTGTACCTCTCAGGTGTTTGAAGCTAACCCGGCGAACTGTCCGGTGGACTCCAGGGTTGGGACTGCGTCGGCGGTCACGCCGGTGCTACCGGTGACCTTGACGGGGCCGGCTTATTTCGTGTCTTATGGTGGCGCGAAGTTCCCCGAACTCGTGTTCATTTTGCAGGGGTATGGCGTGTCGATCCAGGTTCATGGCGAAACATTCATTAACAAGGCCGGGATCACCAGCAGCACGTTTCATCAGGTTCCTGACGTCCCGATCTATCAGTTCGAGCTGAACCTACCCGAGGGTCCATTCTCGGCGTTGGCCGCGAACGGGAACCTGTGCAACACCAAGTTGAAGATGCCGACGAGCTTCACGGCGCAAGACGGCGCGGTGATCAAGCAGAGCACCCCAATCAGTGTGACAGGGTGCACCAAGAAGAAGGTCAAGAAGAACAGCAAAGGTAAGAGCGGTAAGCGTCACGCCGCAAATGCGCGCGGGAAGAAGCGATGAGATGCCTGTCAGGCGCAAGGCTTCCAATCGTGAGGCATCCGGTGGGGTAGGACTGGAAGAGGGGTTGAGCGAGCGTGACTCCCCGCACCCTGAGGACGGTGGGCGTGAGGGTGGGCACGTGCTTGAGATGCAGCGCCGGCGTCTTCTGCTGGGCTATTCTGAAGTTTTGGCTGAGCAGGGCTTGGAGGGTGTGTCGGTCGACCGTGTCTGCAAACGTGCGGGGGTCTCGCGCCGTACTTTCTACGATCTGTTCACCGATCGCGACGCCTGCTTTCTCGCCGCGTTCGAGTGCGCAGCCGAGAGGATCGCGGCGGTTGTTGTTCCCTTGTACACCGCGAATGGCCGCTGGCACGTACGCTTGCGCTCCTCGCTCACAGCGCTGCTCGAGCTGTTCGATGCGGAACCGGCCGTCGCGCGCATGTGTGTGGTGGAGGCACTGAAGGCGGGCCCAAGCGTGCTGGAATGGCGCCGCTCGATACTTGAAGTGCTCGCCGAGGCAATCGACGAAGGTCGTCGCGAGGGTCGCGGAGCTCCGCCTCCTCCGCTGACGGCCGAAGGTGTGATCGGAGGCGCTCTGTCGGTCATCCACGCACGGCTGCTGGCTCAGCGGCATGTCGGCCTCACCCTGCGAGCGTTTGCCGGGAGCTCTTCCCGTGACGGCAATGGTCGTAGGTCTGACGGGAGCTCTCCCCATGACGGCAATGGTCCTAAGTCTGACGAGGATAAATCGCTTGTCGAGCTTGTTAACCCGTTGATGAGCATGATCGTCCACCCTTACCTAGGTCCTGCCGCCGCCGCCAGGGAGCTTGCTCGCCCCGCCCCGAACACTTCCTCCACCCGTGAGGCTGGTCTGGTCAGGCGTGTCGAGGATCCCTTCAAGGACCTGCCGATCCGCTTCACGTTTCGTACCGCGCGCGTGCTCAGCGCGGTGGGGACTAAGCCGGGTGCCAGCAACCGCGCGATCGGGGATGCCGCCGGGATAGGCGACCAGGGCCAGATATCGAAGCTCCTGGGGCGCTTGGAGCGATCTGGACTTATAGACAACAGCGGCGAAGGGCACTCCAAGGGCGAGCCCAACGCCTGGACCTTGACCAAGCGGGGAGAGGCGGTCCAGCGCACAATCGATCCGCCGCATGTCTCGCCAGTGGCTTGATCGGCAAGCGCGCTCGACTACTCGGGCAGCAGCTTGAGTGCGTCGCAGTGGGTCGGTCTAACTGCTCGGAAGTGGCGATGGTCGAACGTAGCCAGCTTGGGCTCGTCGAGCATCTCAGTGGCCGCCAGCACGGTTGCGTCGACCAGGCTAAAGCGACAGGTCGCGGTAGCGCTCGAGCAGCTCTCTCACTCGTCGTAGCCAGCGCTGGGGGAGCTCGAGCAGCTCCAGCGCTCCGTTTTCGAAGTCGGCGAGCAGGGCCGGGAAAGCGTGTTGCCATGGGCGCAACAGGTACTCCACCTCGACGAGCACGCACACTGGCACCACTCGTCGCTCGGTGCTGTTCTGGATCAGCTCGGCACAGCGCTCATGGTCGGGATCGGTTGCATCCAACAGCGCGACAAGCGGCCCGGTATCGAGGATCAGCGCCATGCGTCCGGTTCGTAAGCTTCGTGCCGTGCCTGTCCTCCTGTGGAAATGACTCCAGCGCACGAGAGGCGGGTTGGCGGTGTTCGTCCGACCGAAAGCTCGCGCTCAAGCGATTCTCTGACGAGTTGAGGGAAGCTCACGCCCCTCTCGCGCGCTGCCCGCTGAGCGCGCTCGAGCAAAGCGTGGTCTGCCTGAATCATCACGCGTTGCATCATGCTAGCAATGCTAGCAGTGGACAGGACGGTTGGTGTCTCGTGGCGAGCCGTCGTTGGGTCGAGCATCGTCATTCTCTCTTCCGACACGTCGCCCGCATTGCGACATGGTGAGGCGAAGATGTGCCCGAGTCGCGGTGAAGATGTGCCCGAGCCTCGGTAAGGCAGTGCTCAGGAGTCGGCGAGGAACGTCGCAACGCGCTGGATCCCCTCAGGACGATCCAGCCACCACCAGTGGCCGGCGCCGTCCAGCTCCACCAGCTCGCTGCCGGGCAGGGCCTTCGCGTACTCGTGGGCGAAGCGCTCCGGTATGTAGGGATCCTGCATACCCCAGAACACAAGCGAAGGCATCTCCAACCTGGCGAGATGCTCACCCGCCTTCGCCAGCGTCTCGCTCGGCGAGCTGCGATACAGGCGCAGGATCGCGCGCTGGGTGCCCTGGTCGAAATGTGCCATCACCGAGTCGATCCACACCTTGGGGAGTGGACCCGGTGTCGCACTCGCCTCGGCGGTCGAGCGACGCATCGCCCAGCGCGAGGTTGCCCCCATGACCAGCTCTCCGAGAATTGGCGTGCGCCACATGCGGGCGGTGCGGTGCCACCTGTAGTCCGGCAGGAACGGGACCGCGTTGGTAACGACGAGCCGCTCCACCCGCTCAGGGTGGGCTTGCGCGAAGGCGAGGCCCACAGAGCCCCAATCATGCACCAGCATCCGTACACGCTCGACTTCGACCATGTCCAGGAACCCCTCGATGAAACCGGCGTACTCCTCGATCGTGTACTTCAGATAGCCCGGCTTGCCCGAGCGCCCGAAGCCGGGCAGGTCAGGCGCCAATCCGCCGGTGCGCTCCAGGAACGGGACCCAGTCGTCGGAGCTGGTCGGGACCCCGTGCAGGTAGAGAGCGGGCGTGGTTGCTGGACCGCTCGGCGGCGCACTTCGCCAAAAGATGGGCAAGCCTTCGAGCTCCGCGGTGTGCTCGGCGATCTCTGGCACCCCGCGAGGATATAGCCGCGCGGTCGTCGGCCCGCCCGGATACGGTGAGATGGTGTCTTCGTCCGTGCTCAAGCAGACGCGCTCGCGTGCCCTCGAGACGGCGTCCAAGTGGAAGCCACCCACTCGGGCGCGCGTGCTGCGCATTCGCGACCGCCTGCGCCAAATCTATGGCGTCCCACGCATGGCGCCCCATGGGCGCCCGCTTGACGAGTTGGTCTTGACGGTGCTTTCGCAGAGCACCAACGACCGCAATCGAGATGTGGCATTTCTGCGTTTGCGCGAGCGTTTTGCAAAGCCAGGAGAGCCAATCGACTACGAGGCCGTGCTCTCAGCTCCCGTCTCCGACGTAGAGGAGGCGATTCGGCCGGGCGGTATCTCCAAGGTCAAGTCGGCCCGCATTCAGGCGATCCTCGCGGCGATTGCAGACTCCGCTCCCGCCGGCGATGCCTCGCCAAAGTCCGGCTCTCCGTCCGGGACCGCCGATCGCCTGTCGCTTGAGTGGATGCGCGAGGCGCCGTTGGCCCAGAGCCGCGACTACCTATGCGCTCTACCCGGTGTCGGGCGCAAGACGGCGGCCTGTGTCCTGCTGTTCTCCTACGGCTTGCCCGACGTGCCCGTCGACACGCACGTTTCCCGTGTCGGCACGCGCCTGGGCCTGTTTCGCCCCGGCGCCCCCTTTGAGGAGCTGCACGACCAGATGCTCGCCATCACGCCGCCGGGCGAGCAGCTGGAGTTCCATGTGAACCTGTTGCGTCACGGGCGACGAACCTGCCATGCGCGCAACCCGGCCTGCGATGAGTGTGCGCTGGCGAGGATGTGTCCGAGTCGGACATTGTTTACTCAGCCTGAGGGCTCCTCGCGCCGAAAGCCAACGGCTTGAGGGTGGACGACGGTCAAGCAAAGATGTCCGCGGCTGTGATTGTCAGTATCTCGCCCGGGGCTTTAACGATCTGCTCGCGTGCGCAGACCGCGTAGCGCAAGTCGGGAGCGACCTTTGGCAGTGCTCCGACCTTTTGGCGCATCTCGCTCACCATGCGAGCGCCGTCGGCCTTGCGCGCCCACTTCGCCTCCCCGGCCAGTACCGCCTCCTCGCGGCGTCCGGCAATGGCGACGGCGTCGATCTCCACGGCCGGATGCTCCGACCAGAACGCCCCGACCTTGACGATGTCGGGCGCGAGTGCTCCCTGGGAGGCAAGCCGACGCAAGTGTGCGCGAAACGCCTCCTCCCAACGTTCTCCCATGTGTTCGTCCAGCCTCTCCATGAGAGGGCCGAGTATCGATTTGCCAAGCCCGCGTTCGATCTCTGCGCTATAGGGCTCGACAATCGACAGCCAGAACG
Source organism: Solirubrobacteraceae bacterium (assembly GCA_049588415.1). Taxonomy (GTDB): domain Bacteria; phylum Actinomycetota; class Thermoleophilia; order Solirubrobacterales; family Solirubrobacteraceae; genus Palsa-744. Next base: position 52,028 of record JBAVYU010000038.1, on the reverse strand, counting down.
CCAGAAAGTTGTCGGCGATCCGGTAGCTGCGCCTGCGCGTTCTCAACCCCTGGCTTGTCACCGGGATCACTCGCTCCACGAGTCGCAGTTCTATGAGTCGCTGCAGTGTTCGCGCCGGCTCGGCGCCGACCGTCTGTTCGATCTCGTTGTGCTTGGTCTTACCGCCCGCGATCGCTCTCAGCACTCGCTGGCCGAGCTCGCCCATCTCACCCTCGGTTGCAAGTACCAGCCGGCCCTCATCCAGCAGCTTGCCGCCGGGTGTGCAAACGAGGCGCTCCAGATTCGAGCGCAGGTCGTTGTCTTGATCCCACCAGGTCAGGTAGAGGGGCACTCCACCAACGATTCCCCACACCAGCGCGCGATCCGCCGGGGAAAGTCTTCCCAACAGCATCGCGCTCTCGTGGGGGGCGAATGGATGGACCGCCAGGGACAAGTCAATTCGCCCGTATAGCGGCTCGCGCTCCTCCTGTATTGCTCTCATCACCCGCACGGCCGATCCACAGAGCATGATTCGCAGGCGTGTACGGTCACGCGCGCGGTCCCAAAACGCCCGGATCACCCCAGGCAGCTCCGGCGAGGAGCGAAGCATCTCCGGAAACTCGTCAAGCACAAGTAGCAGCGGCTCGTCCGTTGCGATGGTGGCGAGGCTCTCCAGCGCGTCATCCCAATCCGCAAATGGCCGCGCCGACAGGTCCCGCACTCCACCGCCGACAGCCTCGCCGGTTGCACGACTGAGGAGTCTCAGCTCGTCTCTGGCGAGCCGGCCCGCTCCGGTGTGAAAAACCGTACGGCGCGCTCGCGCGAACTCATTGCATAGCACCGTCTTGCCAACCCGGCGCCTGCCCCATACGAGCGAGATGCGGCCTGTCGCTCCTTCGTCCCACCAACGGGTCAGGGCACCGAGCTCTGTCGAGCGATTGATGAACACGGATAGGAGCATAGCTGACGTTGGACGTCAGTTACGTCGGATGTCAGTTACGTCGGATGTCAGCGACGCTGTGACGTTTCCTCAAAGCCGCGGTTGCCGGGGCGGGCCTCACGCCCGCCCTCAACCGTGAGGCAGCACCGCGAAAGCGATCACGGCGTATTGGAGCGCCGCCGCGACGATTACGAGCGCATGAAAGACCTCGTGGTAGCCAAACACCTTCGGCCACGGGTTCGGACGCCCGCTTGCGTAGACGATCGCCCCCAGTACGTAAAGCAAGCCACCCAAAGCGAGACCAAGCACGCCGAGCCAGCCGATCGAGGCGGGCAGCTGGCCAAAGACGGCCGCCGACACTAGTCCAAGCACGACGTAAACCCCCGCAAAAAACCACTTGGGCGCGTCGATCCACAGCAGCTTGAAGACCACGCCGCCCAGCGCTCCCGCCCACAAGACGATCAAGATCGTGCTTGCCAACGGTCCTTTCAGGGCAAGTAGAGCGACGGGAGTGTAGGTCCCGGCGATCATGACGAAAATCATCGAATGATCCAAGCGTCGCATCCAGCGGCGCGCCTTCGGACGCCACGTGATGCGGTGGTAGAGCGCGCTTGTTCCGAACAGGGCGGACACGGCGACCGCGTAAATGCCGGCCGCGAGCCGCGCTCGCCCGTCGGAAGCCGCCAGGATCAGCGTGAGGCCGCATCCAAGCGACACGAAGAATGCGTACTGATGTGAGACCCCACGCAGCTTGGGCTTCATACAGCAAACGGTAGCCGGTCGTAGGGCTGCAGATTATCTGCTACGCTCCGACTTAGATTTGATCCAACTGAACAGAAGGAGCATCAGCTCATGGGCAAGACCATAGGCATCGACCTCGGCACGACGAACTCGTGCATGGCCGTGCTCGAGGGTGGCGAGCCCACCGTCATCGAGAACGCCGAGGGCGGCCGCACCACCCCCTCCGTAGTCGCCTTCACGGCCTCCGGCGAGCGCCTTGTCGGCACCGTCGCCAAGCGTCAGGCCGTCACCAATCCCCAGAACACCGTCTTCTCGATCAAGCGCTTCATGGGTCGCAAGGAGGGCGAGGTCCGCGAGGAGGAGTCGATCGTCCCCTACAAGGTCGTCTCCGGCCCCAACGGCGACGCCCGCGTGGAAGCCGCCGGCGAGCAGTACTCGCCACCCGAGATCTCCGCGATGATCCTGCAGAAGCTGAAGACCGACGCCGAAGCGTATCTGGGCGAAACGGTCGACTCGGCGGTGATCACCGTTCCCGCCTACTTCAACGACGACCAGCGCCAGGCCACCAAGGATGCCGGCAAGATCGCCAACCTGGAGGTCAAGCGCATCATCAACGAGCCGACGGCCGCATCTCTGGCCTACGGGCTTGACAAGGAAAACGATCAGACGATCCTCGTCTTCGACCTCGGCGGCGGCACCTTCGACGTGTCGGTGCTTGAGATCGGCGACGGCGTGTTCGAGGTGAAGTCCACCGCAGGCGACAACCACCTCGGCGGCGACAACTTCGACAAGGCGATCGTCGACTGGCTCGTGGCCGACTTCAAGCGCGACCAGGGCATCGACCTGTCAGCCGACCCGATGGCTTTGCAGCGGCTGTACGAGGCCGCCGAGAAGGCCAAGATCGAGCTGTCCACCACCCAGGAGACGCAGATCAACCTTCCGTTCATCACGGCCGACTCCTCGGGCCCCAAGCACCTCGACACCCGTCTGACCCGGGCCAAGCTCGCCGAGCTGACCTCGGTTTTGCTCGACCGTGTCGTGGCTCCGGTGCGCCAGGCGATCGACGACGCCAAGGACAAGGGCGTCAAGGAGATCGACCACATCGTGCTCGTCGGCGGCATGACGCGTATGCCGGCTGTACAAGAGAAGGTCAAGGAGCTGACCGGCAAGGACCCGCACCGGGGCGTCAACCCGGACGAGGTCGTAGCCGTCGGGGCGGCCATCCAGGCGGGTGTGCTCGCCGGCGACGTCAAGGACGTACTTTTGCTCGACGTCACCCCATTGACTCTCGGCATCGAGACCAAGGGTGGCGTCATGACCAAGCTGATCGAGCGCAACACCACGATCCCCACGCGCAAGGGCGAGGTGTTCTCGACCGCTGAGGACAATCAGCCATCGGTGGAGATCCACGTGCTGCAAGGCGAGCGCGAGATGGCCCAATACAACAAGTCGCTGGGCAAGTTCCAGCTGACCGGCATCCCACCGGCGCCGCGTGGCATCCCGCAGATCGAAGTCGCGTTCGACATCGACGCCAACGGCATCCTCAACGTGTCCGCCAAGGATCTCGGCACCCAGAAGGAGCAGAAGATCGAGATCAAGGCTGGATCCGGCCTGTCCGAGGACGAGATCAAGCGGATGGTCACCGACGCGGAGTCCCACGCCGAGGAGGACCGCAAGGCAAGGGAGTTGGCGGAGGCACGCAACAACGGCGAGAACGCCGCCTATCAGGCCGAGCGCCAGCTGGTCGATCTGGGTGACCAGGTGGACGCCGACTCCAAGGGCCGCATCGAGGAGGCGATCAAGGAGGTTCGCGAGTCGCTCGAGGCCGAGGATCCGGCCGCGATCAATGCGCGCACCGAGGCCTTGCAGAGCGCCTTCCACGCCGTCTCCGAGGCTATGTACCAAAAGGCCCAGGCCGATGCAGCCACTGCCTCTCCCGATGGCACGGGCGCCGCGACCGACGGCGATAGCGCGGCCCCCGAGGAGGACGTGGTCGATGCGGAGGTCGTCGACGAGGGCAAGAGCTGACCTCGATGACCGATACGGAGTCACACACAACCGGCGTCCCCGAGACGCAAGCAGCGAACGGCGGCGAGGCTCCGGCCTCGCCGGCCGCCGGGATCGACGCGTCACCCGCGGACGGGCGATCGATCGGTGGCGAAGCTGCCCCTGGTAGCTCCCAACAGTCCCCCCCCGGAGGGTCGCCTATCCCTCAATCGTCCATCCCCCCCGGGGGGATGGATCCCAAGGAGGACCGTGAGGCGGAGGCGATAGAGGGAGAGATCGGCGAGTTGGTGAAGACCGCTGCCCAGCGCGACGAGTACTTGGCGCTCGCGCAGCGCACCCAAGCCGACTTCGAGAACTACCGCAAGCGCGTCGCGCGCGATGCCGCCCAAGCCCAGGACCGAGGCGTAGCCAAGCTCGCCAAGGAGCTCTTGCCGGCGCTCGACAACCTCGATCGCGCGATCGAGGCGGCCGAGGATGAGGATCCGCTACTGGCCGGCGTGCGGCTCGTACGCTCGGAGATCGCGGCTTCGCTTGCGCGTGTGGGCATCGAGGCGTTCGCTCCCTTGGGAGAGCGATTCGATCCCAACCAGCAGGAAGCCATGGCCCAGCAACCGGTCGAGGGCGCCGCGAGCGGCACTGTGGCCGAGGTCTACCAGGACGGCTATCGCATGGGCGACACGATCGTTCGTCCTGCTCGCGTCCTGGTAGCCGCATAGGTCGGGGCCACATGGCAACACGTCCCGACTACTACAAGACGCTTGGAGTCGACAAGAAGGCGAGCGCCGAGGAGATCAAGAAGGCGTATCGCAAGCTGGCGCGCAAGTATCACCCGGACCGCAATCCCGACGACAAAGCGGCCGAGGAGCGCTTCAAGGAGATCTCCCAGGCTCACGACATACTCGGCGACCCCGAGAAGCGTAAGCAGTACGACAACGGCACCGGGCCGTTCGCGGGCGGGGCCTCAGGAGGTCCCGGCTTCGGCGGTTTTGGCAACTTCGACTTCGATGCCTCCTCAATGGGCGACATCCTCTCCAACCTGTTCGGCGGCAGCGGAGGTGGCGGAGGCGCAGCCACGGGTGCCGGTGGCCGACGTGCTCGATCGCGCCCTCAGCGAGGACGCGATCTGGAGACCGAGGTGCGCATCACCTTCGAGCAGTCGATCTCGGGAGCGCAGGTTCCATTGTCGGTTCCCACGACCAGCGCCTGTCCGACCTGTCACGGCACCGGGGCCAAGCCGGGCACCACGCCGAAGGTATGCCCACGCTGCGAAGGGCGCGGGATCGAGAGCGAGGGGCAGGGCATGTTCTCCATCACCCAACCCTGTTCTCGCTGTGGCGGTAGCGGCACCGTCATCGAGGACCCTTGTCCCACCTGCGCCGGCTCGGGTGCGGTGCGCGGCGTCAAGAAATTTCGCGTCAACATCCCCGCCGGGGTCAAGGAGGGCTCGCGTATCAGGGTGCCAGGCAAGGGAGAGGCCGGGGCTCGTGGCGGGCCCGAGGGCGATCTGTATGTCGTCACCCACGTAGACCCTTCGCCGGTGTTCAAACGCAAGGGCGACAATCTCGAAGTCGAGGTCCCGTTGACCGTCCCCGAGGTTCTACTCGGTGCCGAGGTGCCGGTACCCACACTGGACGGGACCAAGACATTGCGGGTGAAGCCGGGCACTCGACATGGCTCGTTGCAGCGCCTGCGCGGCGAGGGGCCGCCGAAGCTCGGCGGCAAGAGCCGGGGCGACATTCACTACCGCTTCACGATCGACGTTCCCGAGCAACTCACCGACGAGCAGCGGGCCGCGGTCGACGAGTTGTCGAAGACGATGAACGGCAACCCGCGCGCAAAGTTGTTCTCGGAGGCGTCGTCATGAGCGTCTCGGAGGTGTCCTCATGACCGAGCAAAACCGTGCGGGCGGGCGCGTGACGCGGATCGAGGTCGAAACCGATCGTGGCGTATTCATGATCTCGGTCGCGGCCGAGCTGGCCAAGATGCACCCGCAGACGCTGCGCATGTACGAGTCGCGCGGTTTGGTGGAACCCAAGCGCTCCCCCAAGGGGACACGGTTGTACTCCCAGGAGGATGTCGAGAAGCTGCGTCGCATTCACGAGATGACAGTCGAGTTGGGACTTAACCTCGCCGGTGTGCAACGGGTGCTGGACCTGGAGTCAGAAGTGCAAGACATGCACACGCGCATCGAAGATCTGGAAGTGAAGGCATTGCACGCCCAGGTGGAAGTAGCCGAGGAGCTGGAGCGGGTGCGTCGCTCGTTCCGCGCCGAGCTGGTCCCCTATCGCCCCGTCGGCACACAACTCGTTCGCAGGTCTCAGGCTTCATGAGCGCACAACCGCCTTCGCAACAGCCCGAAGAGGAGCAAAAGCCGCTGGAGCGCTTCGGCAAGGACCTCACCGAGCTCGCCGAGCAGGGCAAGCTCGACCCGGTGATCGGCCGCGATGAGGAGATCCGTCGCGTGATCCAAGTGCTTTCGCGTAGGACCAAGAACAACCCGGTCCTGATCGGCGAGCCCGGCGTGGGTAAGACGGCCATCGTCGAGGGCTTGGCCCAGCGGATTGTGTCCGGCGACGTGCCCGAACGCCTGAGCGAGCGCCGCGTGGTCGCGCTCGACATGGGCTCGCTGATCGCGGGCGCGGTTTATCGCGGCGAGTTCGAGGAGCGTCTGAAGGGAGTGCTCAAGGAAGTCTCCGAGGCTCAGGGCGCCGTGATCTTGTTTCTGGACGAGCTCCACACGATCGTGGGCGCCGGCGCCGCGCAAGGCGCCGTCGACGCCGCCAACCTGCTCAAGCCGATGCTCGCGCGCGGCGAGCTGCGCTGCGTCGGCGCGACCACGCTTGACGAGTACCGCAAGCACATCGAGAAGGACGCGGCCTTGGAGCGCCGCTTCCAGCCGGTGATGGTGGGCGAGCCCAGCGTGCAGGACACGATCGCGATCTTGAGGGGTCTGAAGGAGCGCTATGAGACGCACCACGGCGTGCGCATCCAGGACAACGCCCTGATCGCCGCCGCCACGCTTTCCCACCGCTATATCGCCGATCGCTTCCTGCCCGACAAGGCGATCGACCTGATCGATGAGGCCGCCTCGAAGATCCGCATCGAGATCGACTCGGTGCCCACCGAGATCGACGAGGTCGACCGGCGGGTGATGCAGCTGGAGATCGAGTTGACCTCGCTACGCAAGGAGAAGGACGAGGCCTCCAAGGAGCGGCGCGCCGCACTCGAGGCCGAGCTGGCCGAGTTGAAGGCGCGCTCGGAGACGATGAGGGCGCAGTGGCAAAAGGAGAAGGACGCGATCCAAGGGATCTCCGAGCTGAAGGAACGCTTGGAGCAGGCCCGCGTAGAGGCCGAGCGAGCGGAGCGCGAAGCCAACTTGCAGCGCGCGGCCGAGCTGCGCTACGGCGAGATTCCCGAGCTGGAGAAGCAGCTCGTCGAGCACGAAGCCGCCGAGCGCGAGCGTGAGCGGGGCAACAGTGGAGACGAAGCCGATAGAGCCACTGCCGGTCCCGGTGGGATGGACGGCTCGGGCGGGCCCATCTTTCTCAAGGAGGAGGTCGATGCCGAGGATGTGGCCGAGGTGGTCGCGCGCTGGACAGGCATCCCCGTCTCGCGCCTGATGGAGGGCGAAGTCGAGAAGCTGATCCACATGGAGGAGCGCCTGCACGAACGTGTCGTCGGCCAAGACGAGGCCGTCGAGGCGGTGGCGACCGCCCTGCGTCGCTCGCGCGCAGGGCTGCAGGACCCCAACAGGCCGATCGGCACGTTCCTGTTCCTAGGGCCCACAGGCGTGGGAAAGACAGAGCTGGCGCGGGCCTTGGCCGAGTTCATGTTCGACTCACAGGACGCGATGGTGAGGATCGACATGAGCGAGTACATGGAGAAGCACTCGGTGTCCCGTCTCGTAGGCGCGCCTCCTGGATACGTCGGCTATGAAGAGGGCGGACAACTCACCGAGGCGGTAAGACGCCGTCCCTACTCGGTGGTGCTCTTGGATGAGATCGAGAAGGCCCACCCGGACGTGTTCAACACCTTGCTGCAGGTGATGGACGACGGTCGGCTCACCGATGGCCAGGGGCGCACTGTGGACTTCAAGAACGCGGTCCTGATCATGACTTCCAACATTCCGGTCTCTGCGACCGGCGACGGTATGCGTGCCGAGTTGACCAATTACTTCAAGCCTGAGTTCATCAACAGGCTCGACGACATCGTTCGCTTCAACGCGCTCTCACGCGAGCAGATCTCCGAGATTGTCAATCTACAGCTGCAACATGTGATCGAGCGGGTCGGCGAGCGCGGGGTGGAGTTGGAGATTACTCCCGCTGCTCGTGGGTTGCTCGGCGACATGGGGTATGACCCGACTTACGGCGCGCGGCCTTTGCGCCGGGTGATTCAGAAGCAGCTCGTGGACCGACTGGCGCTTGCTTTGTTGGAAGGGCGCTTCCACTCCGGTGACACGGTGCTCGCCGATGCGCGCGAAGGTCAGGTGTCGCTAGAGCCGATAGAAATTCCCGCCTCCTGAACAGTTCGCGTCTGAAATCGGTAGGATGCGCCCCGCATCCAACCGGAGGAGACGGCCAATGTCAAGGGTAGGTAGGCGTGCGGGCTCGACCCGCGCGAGTCTAGGCGTCGCTGCGTTCGTCATCGCCGCGCTACTCGCGGCAATGCTGACTCCAGCGTCGAAGGGGGCGCTCCTGGAGCTCACTAAGCCCACGGCTGCGCCGGCTCCTGTGAACACCGCGGCTCCCACGCTTACCGGAACGCCGGCAGTTGGCCTGACACTTACCTGCTCTCCCGGCACTTGGGCTAATAGCCCGACAAGCTTTGCCTACACATGGTTGCGCAGTGGCAAGCCCATTGCCGGCCAGTCCGGCGGCACGTATGTGGTCCAGGCCGCCGACGAGGGCCAAACCATCTCCTGCGCCGTGACCGCCGCCAACGGCGGCGGGGATTACACAATTATGGGCCTGGCGAGCGGGTCCTATAAGGTCGACTTCTTCGCTGGGAGAGAAGGCTTCAATTACTTGAGCCAGTACTTTAGCGGCAAGATGTCGAGCAAAGAAGCGAACCTAGTGTCGGTCACTGCGCCGAACGCGACAGGCGGCGTCAGTGCCGAACTGCACAGCGGCGGTCAGATCTCAGGCAGAGTAGTCGGCGCCGCCACCCATGCTGCGCTGGCGGGCATCTTTGTCTGCGCCGGACAAGGCGGCGAAGGACTGTTTAGCGGGTGCGCAGAAACGAACAGCAACGGTGAATACACGATTGAGGGACTCGATAGCGGCTCCTATGTCGTCGAATTCTTCCCCTTCCTCGAAGAAGGTGATTATCTGGGCCAGTACTACAGCGGCAAGACATCCGAATCCGAAGCAAATCGGGTAGGGGTGACGGCCGGAAGCACAACCGCGAGCATCAACGCTGAACTGCAGCCCGGTGGCGGCATTTCGGGGCGTGTGACGGACACGTCCGCGCACCCGCTCGAAAAGATCGAGGTGTGCGCGGTTGAAACAACCGACCATGTTAACTCAGGTTGCGCAAGCACCAATGGCAACGGCGAATACACGATTGCGGGTCTACCGACCAGTTCGTATGACGTGGAATTTGAAGCTACCTCCGAAGGTGCGAACTATGAGCGCCAGTTTTGGAACGAAAAGGCATCGTCCAACGAAGCTGAAGCGGTCGTGGTAGACGCGCCGACAACAACCCCGAACATCGACGCGAAAATGAACCCCGCCGGACAGATCGGCGGAATTGTCACCGACGCGTCGAGCCACGCTCGGCTCTCGAAGATAGAAGTCTGTGCCGAAGAAGGGGCCGTCGAGTACTTCTCGCGTTGCGCCTCAACAAACGGAAACGGCGAATATACGATTGCGGGATTGGCGGCAGGGAGCCACCAGGTTTTGTTCAGACCCGGCTACCAAGGAGGCGACTATGTAAGCCAATATTGGAACGACAAGTCGTCAGGGTCTGAAGCCGAAGACGTCTCGGTTACGCTGGGAACGACACAGACAGGTATCGACGCCGAAATGCACGCAGGCGGCGGCGTCGCCGGAAGAGTGACCGATGCGACCAGTCATGCCCCGATCGAAAAGGCCGAGGTGTGCGTAGGCGCACGTTACGCAGGTTGCGCAGTCACCAACGCAAACGGCGAATATGCCGTCTCCCAGCTGGAATCGGGCTCGTATACCGTTGAGGTCACCGACCCTCAGGAAGGCTCGAACTACATGGAACAAGCGGTTCACGGCGTATCGGTGGTCGCGCCGGGCACCACGTCTCCAATCAACGTTGAACTTTACCCTGGCGGCCAGATCAGCGGAGTGGTGACTGACGCCATCACGCATACCGGGATCGCAGGCATTGAGGTGTGCGCCGAACCGATCGGCAAACTGCGTGAAATGTGCGCGACGACCACGTCTGGTGCTGGCTCTGTCAGCGCCACCAGCAACGCCCTGTCTGTACCTTCCGGCGACTTCATCCAGACCAAGAGCCCGGTCTTCAACGCGAAAAAGGGCGTTCTTGAGTTCTTCTTCAGGTTCCCGACTGCCGGCAAACTGCATTGGGCCCTGTTCTTCAGGAACTCGGACGTCGGTTTCGCCGACTCGATGGGGCTGTCTTTGCGGGCTGAAGGGGTCGAAGCCGATCTCTCAACGGGAACTCTCGCCGAAGCAGCCAGGCGATCCAAAAAAGGCAAGAAGTGCAAGAAGGACTACACCGAGCACGGCCACCGGTGCGTGCGTCTGCTGGTGCCCTTCGGGAGCGGGTCCCAGGACGTGGCAGCGGGCACAGTCGAGATCAAGGTGCACGCCAGTTCCAAGGCAATCAAGGCCCTGAAAACTGGTCGCACCCTGCATGTATCGGGGACCTTCACGTTCCAGTCCGCTCTGGGAGGCCCCCCCGTTCGCAAAGTCGGGTCGGCGGTGGTGCGCCTACCGAAACACGCCAAAAAACACGGCAAAGGCAAACGACGCTAGAGCTTCGCAACCGCCGGCGTAGCTGCGCGTCCGGCGGAATTGGCTTCCGGCTCAGCGTTTTTCGACCCAGCCGGACTATGCTGGCGCGATAGCTCTCAGGCCGCGATGATCTGAGCCGCCAGCACCGCGGCGTTGCGTGCGTTGTCCAAGCCGACGCACGCCACCGGCACGCCCGGCGGCATCTGCACGATCGAGAGGATCGCGTCGAGGCCGCCGGCGGCCGTCAAGCGGCCTGACAGGGGCACACCGATTACCGGCAGATCCGTGTGGGCCGCGACGGCACCCGGAAGTGCCGCGGAGATGCCCGCACCGGCGATCACCACGCGCAAGCCACGGGACTTGGCGCTCTTGGCGTACTCGGCGACTGTGTCGGGTTCGCGGTGGGCGGACATCACCTTCATCTCGTGCGGAATGTTGCGCGTACGTAGCTCCTTGGCGGCCTTCTCCATCGCCTCCATGTCGCTTTCAGAGCCCATCACGATGCCGACCAGAGGTCCATCCACGTCAAACTCCTCCAGCTGGGCTTGGACCTCGGCTTCGGCGAGGTCGGCTCTTATCGGGGTGGGGGCGTCGGTCATTGCGCGTTCGTAGTCTGGGCGTCGGTCATAGCGCGTTTGGTCCGGGCGTCGGTCATTGCACGTTCGTGGTCTGGGGTTCGGCGTTCGCGGCGATATCGCGCCGCAGTTGCATCCCCTTAAAGGAAATCTTCTGTGCGGCAGCATACGCATCGGCCCGGGCTGACTCCGCGCTCGGTCCCAGCGCCGTGATACCCAGGACGCGACCGCCGGCGGTGACAATCTTCTCGCCAACGGATTCATGGCCGTGTCTCGCCTTGGCGGTGCCACTGCTGTCGGACGCGAGCTCGGGGAGTATGCGGCGGGTGCCCGCATGGGTCACCTCGATCCCGGCTGATACTTCGTCCAAGCCTCGGATCTCATCTCCGCTGGAAGAAGAAGCGGGGTAGCCGGCGGAGGCCAAGACAAGCGTCACCGCCCAGTCCTCGGCCCAAACCAGTTCGGCGCCCTCCAGACCCCCCGGCCTGGAGGAGGCGAGCAGCAGCTCCAGCAAATCAGAGCGCAGCCTGGGAAGTACTGCCTGGGTCTCGGGGTCGCCGAAGCGCACATTGAACTCGAGCACCTTCGGCCCGTCGGCGGTGAGCATCAACCCTGCGTAAAGCACGCCGTGAAAGGGCGTCCCGCGCTCGCGCATGAGATCGACGACAGGTTGGTGCACAACGCCCGCCAGCTCGCGCACCGAGCCCGCATCGAATCCGGCGACCGGCGAATAGGAGCCCATCCCACCCGTGTTCGGACCCCGATCCCCGTCGAAGATCCGCTTGAAGTCGCGCGCCGGCGCCATCGGGACCGCTCGCACTCCGTCGCACAACGCAAGCAAGGACAGCTCCTCGCCGAGCAGGAGCTCCTCGACGACCGCGCTTCCCGGCTGGTCCGCGGAGGCGCTTGAGGATCCCCCCCCGAAGCGCTTCTCGACAAAGATCTCCCGCAGGGCAGCGTGTGCCTGCTCGGCGTTCTCGGCGACCGTCACGCCCTTGCCGGCGGCGAGTCCATCCGCCTTGACGACCACCCCTGGACTTGCCAACTCGCCGACGGCCTCGATCCCCTCCTCCAACGAGGCAACCCGTCGCCAGGCGGCGGTCGGGACACCGGCCTGTTCCATGGCCTGCTTCGCGAACGCCTTCGAGCCCTCGAGCTCCGACGCCGCCGCGCTCGGACCGAAGGCCAGGTGACCGCGCTTGGCGAGCTCATCGACGAGTCCGGCAACCAACGGCGCCTCGGGCCCCACCACCGTCAAGTCCACTTGCTCGCGCTCCACCGCCTCCACGAGTCCCTCAATGTCATCCACCGCGATGTCCAGCACTCGGGCATCCTGTGCGATCCCGGCGTTGCCCGGTGCGCACAGCAATTTCGGCTCTTGGGGCGAGCGCGCCAGAGCACGCACGAGCGCGTGCTCTCTGCCCCCGGCTCCTACAACGAGCACCTTCATCGCGGGTCCATCACTTCTTCACGTGGCTCCTGTGAATCGCGTGACTCACAGCGAAGCTATGAACTCGTCCACACCGATCGCGGCCAAGGTCTCGTAACGGCCGGTCCCGCGCGAGCCCAGCTCCAAGGACACACGCGCCATCGTCTTCTCGTCGGGAGCCTCCACGACCGAGATGAAGTCCACAGCGCCCAAGGTGGCCCACTGGGCCTTGACGGTCGCTCCAAGCTGCTCGACCTCCTTGTTGACCTCACGGATGCGCTCCGGGTTGTTCTTGACGGTCTGCACGCCCTCTGGTGTGAGTGTCGAGAGCATGATGTAGGTGGGCATGGCTCCTCCGTCCGTTCGCGGGGTCGGTTTCGCGCGCGTGCGCTCAACCCGTTTGTACATGATTGGAGGGCGGCAGGGATAATCAAAGGGTGATCCCCCGCTACACGCCGCCCGAGCTAGGCGCCCTATGGACCGACGAGGCACGCATGGAGACGTGGCGCCGCGTCGAGGTCGCCGCATGCGAGGAGCTGCCCGAGCTGCTCAACCGCGCTGGTGCCCGCCAAGACGGGCGAGGGTCCGCCGGTGAGCAGGAGGGGCCCAGCGCCGCCGACTTGGATGCGATTCGCGCCGCCACTTTCACCGTTGAGGCGGTCGACGAGCGCGAGCGCACGACCGACCACGACGTGGCCGCCTTCGTCGATGTGCTGTCGGCGAGTGCCGGCGAGGCCGGACGTTGGATCCACTTCGGGTTGACCTCATCAGACGTGCTCGACACAGCGCTCGCCTTGCAATTGAAGGCCGCCGGCGAGGTGATCGTGCCGGGCGCCCAAGCGCTCGTGCAGGCTTTGGCCAACAGGGCGCGAGAGCACGTCGACGCGCTTTGTGTTGGGCGAACGCACGGGGTTCACGCCGAGCCGACGACCTTCGGCGTAAAGCTCGCGGGCTTCGCTTTCGAGGCTCACCGCAATGCTGTGCGCCTGCAAGACGCCTTCCAACAGGTGGCGGTCGGCGCGATCTCCGGAGCTGTTGGCACATACGCCGCGACCAGCCCCGAATTCGAGCGACGCGTGCTCGAACGGCTCGGTCTCGCCCGCGAGGACGTCTCCACGCAGGTCGTGGCGCGCGACCGGCACGCACAGCTGTTGCAGGCGATCGCGCTCGCGGGCGCCGGGATAGAGCGCTTGGCGACTGAGATCAGGCACTTGCAGCGCACCGAGGTGCGCGAGGCCCAAGAGCCGTTCAAGGCGGGCCAGAAGGGCAGCTCGGCGATGCCCCACAAGCGCAACCCGATCAAGAGCGAGCAGCTCACCGGGTTGGCCCGAGTGTTGCGTGGCAACGCTCAGGCGGCAATCGAGAATGTGGCCTTGTGGCACGAGCGCGATATCTCCCACTCCTCAGTCGAGCGCGTGGTCCTGCCCGACTCGACGATCCTGATCGACCACATGCAGCGCAGCGCCACCAAGCTGGTGCAGGGACTGGTGGTGGATGAAGAGCGGATGCGCGCCAACTTGGAGATGACATGTGGCGCGCTGTTCTCTCAGCGAGTGCTGCTCGCATTGATCGAGGGTGACTCCGCGCAAGAGCGCGCGCCGATGGTACGCGACGAGGCTTACCGCATCGCCCAGGAGCTGGCCCAAAGGGCCTGGGACCAAGGCATCCCGCTGCGTGACCTGCTGGCGGCGGATGAGCGCGCCGCCGGGCTGGATCTCGACGCGATCTTCGATTACTCGCATTTCACGCGCTATGCAAGCGAGATCGTCGGGCGTCTCGATGAAATCGCCTGACTCGCACCGGTATGAGTCGGAGGACAAGCGATGCAAGGACGCAGAGAGCGTGGCGCGCTTGAGCACGCAAGCGACCGAGGACGCCGCGGCGCGCCGCCATCCGGTCCTCAGGCGTTGGTAGCATCGCCGAAAGTGACTACCCCCCTCGCCGATCTGCCCCTCCTTGCAAGCGGCAAGGTGCGCGAGCTGTATGACCTGAGCGATCGTCTTTTGATGGTGGCCAGCGATCGGATCTCCACCTACGACGCGGTCCATCCCACGCCGATCCCCGACAAGGGCAAGGTCTTGACGGGCCTGTCGGCGTTCTGGTTCGAGCAGACGAAGGGGATCGTCGCCAACCACATGATCTCGGCCACCGAGGGTGTTCCCGCCGAGGCGCGCGGTAGGGCGCTGGTCGTGCGCAAGCTGAAGATGCTGCCTGTCGAGTGTGTCGTACGCGGCTACATCACCGGTTCGGGTTGGAAGGATTATCAGGCGACCGGGCGGGTGTCCGGGATCGAATTGCCTGCGGGTCTGAGCGAGTCAGAGCAATTGCCAGAGCCGATCTTCACACCCTCCACCAAGGCCGAGGTCGGCCACGACGAGGCCATCGACTTCGAGCGCGCCGCCGAGCTTGTCGGCGACAGAAGCTTGATGGAACGAGTCAGGGACATTTCGATCGATCTCTACTCCTACGCCGCCGCCCACGCGCGCGAGCGTGGCGTGATCTTGGCCGACACCAAGTTCGAGTTGGGCCTCGACGAGGACGGCGAGCTGGTCGTGGGCGACGAGGTGCTCACGCCCGACTCCTCGCGCTACTGGCCCGTCGAAGGCTATGAGCTGGGCAAAGGCCAGCCCAGCTTCGACAAGCAGTACGTGCGCGATTGGGCCGCGGGCAGCGGTTGGGACAAGAAGCCGCCCGCGCCCGCGATCCCCGACGAAGTTGTCGCGGGCACACGCGCGCGCTACGTAGAAGCCTACGAGCTGATCGTCGGCGAGCCGTTTGACGCTTGGCTGGAGCGCACCGCGTGAGGGCGCGTGTGCTGATCCGCCCGAAGGCGGGCATCCTCGACCCGCAGGGCGAGGCGGTGATGCGCGCGCTGCCGGCGCTCGGCTTCGAGAGCGTCTCCGAAGTGCACGTAGGTCGGTTGGTGGAGCTGACCGTGCAGGACGAGGCTCAGCTGCAGCCGATGTGCGAGAAGCTTTTGGCGAATCCGCTCGTCGAGGACTACGAGATAGTCATCGACAGATGAAGTTCGGAGTTCTGCGGTTCCCCGGGAGCTGCGACGACGTCGATGCGCTACTCGCCGCTGGTCGGGTGGGCGACGCAGAGTTGCTGTGGCACGGCGATCGGGACCTGAAGGGGGCTGACGCGATTGTCGTACCCGGCGGCTTCTCCTATGGGGACTACTTGCGAGCAGGCGCGATTGCACGCTTTTCGCCCGTGATGGAGTCGGTGATCGCGTTTGCCCACGACGGCGGCCTCGTGCTCGGGATCTGCAACGGCTTTCAAGTCCTTTGCGAGGCGCGCCTTCTGCCAGGAGCCTTGTTGCCAAACACAAATCTGCGCTTCACCTTCAGGCAAGTGGACTTGGAGGTGGTCGAGGATGAGACGGCATTCACCTGCGCCTGCACGCGAGAGTCCGAGGAAGGCAGCCAGGCGGGCGCCGGTCCGAGACGCCTGAGCATTCCGGCCAAGCACTCCTGGGGTCGCTACTACGCGGATGAGCCGACGCTCGCGGCGATGGCCGACAACGGCCAGGTCGTGCTCAGGTACGCGCCCAGCGAGAACTTCAACGGATCGACCGAGGACATCGCGGGTGTCCGCAACGAGCGGGGCAATGTGTTCGGCCTGATGCCCCACCCCGAGCACGCCGTGGACGAGCTCACCGGGTCCGTCGACGGCCTGTGCATCTTCGCCTCGATGCGGATGGCGATCGAGGGTGCTCATGTCTGAAGGCGCGGCTTGCCGGGCGGGTAGCACGGGTGCCTGACTCCGCCACCCTTCCAGGTCTTGACGACGCGCTTGCGCTCGGACTCACCGAAGCCGAGTACGACCTGATCCGCGAGAAGCAGGGCGGCTCCCCTAACCAGGTCGAGCTGGCGATGTACTCGCTTTTGTGGAGCGAGCACTGCGCCTACAAGCACTCCAAGAAGCTCCTTCGCACCTTGCCCACCGAGGGGCCCCACGTGGTCATGGGCCCCGGCGAGAACGCCGGCGCCGTCGATCTCGGCGATGGGCTCGTGTGCGCCTTCAAGGTCGAGTCCCACAACCACCCCTCCGCCGTCGAGCCTTTCCAAGGCGCGGCCACAGGTGTGGGGGGCATCTTGCGCGACATCTTCGCGATCGGGGCGCGGCCGATCGCGGTGCTCGATTCGCTCAGGTTCGGAGAGCCCCGGCCCGCGGATGGGTCGGCCCCGGTGCCCGGCGGGGAAGGCTCGCGCGCGCGCTACCTGCTGGACAGGGCCGTGGCCGGCATCGGCCACTACGGCAACTCGATCGGCGTGCCCACGATCGGTGGCGAGGTCTACTTCGAGGCGCCCTACGAGCAGAATTGCCTCGTCAACGCGATGGCCTTGGGGATAGCCAAGCGCGAGCAGCTGGTGACAAGCGCGGCCGTTGGCATCGGCAATGTGGTTCTCCTGTTCGGCGCCTCCACCGGCCGCGACGGGATCGGCGGAGCGTCGGTCCTGGCCTCCGCCGAGCTTGGCGAAGACGACGACAAGCGACCCACCGTCCAGGTCGGCGATCCTTTCGAGGAGAAGAAGCTGATGGAGTGCTCTTTGGAGTTGTTGGAGCACGGCCTGCTCGTCTCCTTGCAGGACCTTGGCGCCGCCGGCCTCACCTCCTCAGCCTCGGAGATGGCCTCCAAGGGCGAGGTCGGGATCGATATCGACGTGGCCCAGGTACCCCTGCGCGAGCCCGACATGGAGCCCTTCGAGATCATGGTCTCCGAGTCCCAAGAGCGGATGCTGTGCGTAGTGGAGCCAGGCAAGGTGGACGCCGTCCTGGAGCTGTGTGAGAAGTGGGAGGTCTCCGGTGCGCCGATCGGCACAGTCACCGACACGGGCCAGATGCGCGTGTTCAAGGCGGGCGAGCTGGTTGGGGCCATGCCAGTCAGGGCGCTGGTGGACGACTGTCCCCTCTATGACCTGCAGCCCCGAAAGCCGACAGGTACGACCTACCCAGCGCCGGAGGCGCTCCTCCCCCCCCAATCCCCGCGAGGGGATGCGCCGGGCGAGGGAACCAACGCGGGCGGCTGGACCGGCAGCGAGTTGCTGCTTGCGCTGCTCTCCTCAGCGAACATCGCTTCGCGCCGACCTTTGTTCGAGCAGTACGACGCGATCGTCCAATCGCGCACGATAAGGCGCCCCCAACAGGCCGACGCGGCCGTGCTGGCGATCCGCTCGCTTGGGGATCCTGCCGCGCCCTCCGCGGCCGATGCGACGGAGCGAGGTGAGGGAAAGTTTGGCGGGGCGATTCCCGGGATCGCGGTGTCGATTGATTGCAACGGCCGGCGTGTCGCGGCCGACCCCTACACCGGCACGGTCACGGCCGTCCTGGAGTGTGCTTCCAACCTCGCCTGTGCCGGGGCCGAGCCGCTTGGCACCACCAACAACCTCAACTTCGGCAACCCCGAGAAGCCCCATATCGCCTGGCAGTTGACCGAAGCGGTGCGAGCACTCGGCGATGCCTGTCGTGCCTTGCAGGCGCCGATCGTAGGGGGCAACGTCTCGCTTTATAACGAGGGCGCCACCGCCGGGCCGATCTACCCGACGCCCGTGATCGGCATGGTCGGCTCTCTGCCCGATGTGCGCCGCGCGGGCAGGCTCGGCTTTATGCGCGAGGGCGATTCGATCGCACTGGTCGGGCCCTTCGCGCCTTGCATGGACGCCGGCGAGCTGGCCAAGCTGTGGGGTCATGCTTTGCCCGACGGCTTGCCTCCTGTGGACATCGACGCAGTCGCGGCTGCCCAGACAGTCGTTCGCGAAGCGGTGCGCGCCGGCACGGTCTCCAGCGCCCACGACATCGCCGAGGGCGGACTCGCGGTGGCCTTGGCCGAGTGTTGCCTGGCCGGCGGGATTGGGGCCCTCATCACGCTGGAGCACAGCGCTTTGGAGGTGCTGTTCGGCGAGGGCCCCGGCGGATTCGTGGTGAGCGGCGCTGACGATGCCCTGCGCGGGCTTGGGGTCGACACTCCGCTGCTCGTCCTGGGGAGGGTGGGTGGAGATGTGTTGCGAATCGAGGTGCCTACGCGCGCGCGCGCGGGGGGCCGTCGGGAGCAAAGTGAAAGCGAGATGGCAGGTGAAGGTGAGGCGGCGGGTCAGGGCGAGGTGCCAGATCAGGGTCAGGTGTCGGGTCAGGGTCAGGTGTCAGGTCAGGGTCAGGTGTCAGGTCAGGGTCAGGGCGATGCGATCGAGTTGACGCTCGCCGAGCTAGCCGACGCCCACGGCGCCCTGGCGGAGCTTTTCGCGTGACTGCTACCGTGAGCAAAGCCATGCCTGATGGAAGGGCCGCCAGCCCTTGTCCGAAGGACCGCGACGGACCGCGCGACGAGTGCGGTGTGTTTGGCATATACGCACCCGGCCACGAGGTCTCACGGCTGTCCTACTTCGCGCTGTACGCGCTCCAGCACAGAGGCCAAGAGTCGGCCGGGATAGCCGCGGCCGACCGTGGCGGCAACATCATGACCCGCCGCGAGCTGGGCCTCGTCTCGCAAGTGTTCTCCGAGAACGACCTTCGCACCCTCCAAGGCGAGCTCGCGATCGGGCATGTGCGCTACTCCACGACCGGCTCCAATGCATGGGAGAACTCCCAGCCCGTGCAGCGCTCCGAGGGCACCAACGGCTCCCGGCGCGAGGTCGCCTTGGCCCACAACGGCAACCTCATCAATGCCGTCGAGCTGCACGCCGACCTGTCCGAGCAAGGCGTCACGTTCTCCTCGACCTCCGACTCCGAGATCGTGGCCGCCTTGATCGCCACGCACCCCGCCGAGCAGATCGAGGACGCGATCGCCGACATCCTGCCTAGTCTGCAAGGCGCCTTCTCGATCGTCGTCATGACCAAGGATCGGGTAGTCGCCTTCCGCGATCCCCATGGCTTGCGTCCTCTGGCGATCGGAGTGCTTCCCCCGGCCGGGGATCGCACCCAGACAGTCGGCGGGCACCTCGGTGGCGAGATGGATTCGGGTACAGACAAAGGAAAAGAAGGGGATCTGCCCCGCTACTGCGTGGCCTCCGAGTCGTGCGCCTTCGACATCATCGGCGCCACCTTCGTGCGCGACGTCGAGCCCGGTGAGGTCGTCACCATCGGCGCCCACGGTCTTCAAAGCCGGCGCGTCATGCCCGACTCGCGCAAGGCCTTCTGCGTGTTCGAGTACATCTATTTCGCCCGCCCCGACTCTCGCATGAACGGTCACGTCCTACAGGTCGCGCGCGGAAGGATGGGGGAGATCCTGGCGCGCGAGTCGCCCGTCGAGGCGGACCTGGTGATCCCGGTGCCCGATTCCGGTAACGCGGCCGCGCGCGGCTTCGCGCGCGCGAGTGGCTTGCCCCAAGACGACGGCTTCGTCAAGAATCGCTATGTCGCCCGCACCTTCATCCAGCCCGGCCAAGAGCTTCGCAAGCACGGTCTCCGGCTCAAGTTCAACCCTCTGCCCGAGATCGTGGGCGGCAAGCGCCTGGTCGTCGTCGACGACTCGATCGTACGCGGCAACACCACCCGCCAGATCGTCCAGATGCTGCGTGACGCGGGCGCCGTCGAGGTCCACATGCGGATCTCCGCTCCCCCGATCAAGCACCCGTGCCACTACGGGATCGACATGTCCACGCGCGAGGAGATGATCGCCCACGAACGCTCTCTTCCCGAGATCGCGGCCGAGCTGGGCTGCGACTCCTTGGCCTATCTCTCTTTGGATGGGGTGTACGAGGCGGTCGGCGGCGAACGCGCCACCCACTGTGACGCCTGCTTCACCGGTGAGTATCCGGTCAAGGGCAGCGCCGGGGCCCAGGGCAAGTACGCCCTGGAGGTAGCTCCCGCTTGACGTGTGGGCTCGTCGCACCCGCCCGCTAGGGTGGCGCGGGCATGAGTGAGTCGCTTTCTGTAGCCGTGCCCGTCGCATGAGCGAATCGCTCCCCATCGCCGTGCTCGTGTCGGGAACCGGCACCAACCTCCAGGCCCTGCTCGACACCGTCCATGGCCACGAGGCTCAGGTCGTCGCGGTCGCATCCTCGGCGCCCGGGGCTTTGGCCTTGGAGCGCGCCGCCGCGCGCGATGTGGCGACCGCCGTGTTCGAGCGCTCCGCCTATGAGGATCGCGAGGCCCGCGATGCCGCCATGGCCGCCTGGCTTGCGGAGCGCGGTGTGCGCCTGGTCGTGCTCGCCGGCTACATGGAGCTGCTCACCTTCGCATTCCTCGAGCGCTTTCCGGGCTCTGTCATCAACGTGCACCCTTCCTTGTTGCCGGCTTTCCCCGGATTGCGCGCGATCGAGCAGGCCTTGGCCTACGGGGTCAAGGTGTTCGGGGTGACCGTCCATTTCGTCGACGCGGGCGTCGACAGCGGGGCGGTGATCGCCCAGCGGGCCATCGAATTGCCACAGGCACGTGAGCCCGATGAAGTCTTGGCGGCTCTGCGGCCGATCGAGCATTCACTCTTGCCCGAAGCCGTGCGTCTGTTCGCTCGCGGGGCGATCGCCGCCGATCCCGAGAACCCCCGCCGCATCACCGTCATCCCGGCCTCAACCCAAGTCTCGTGACCGGCAAGCGGTCCTTGCGCCACGCGGATAGTCTGCGCGCCAGATGAGCGCTCCCCAGCCCCACACCGGAATCGAGCGCGCCGAGCCCGGCGCGCCTCAGGTGCGCAGAGCCTTGATCTCGGTGTCCGACAAGACGGGTGTCCTCGACTTGGCCAAAGGCTTGATCGAGCTGGGTGTGGAGATCGTCTCGACGGGCGGCACCGCGCGCGCTTTGTCCGACGCCGGTCTGGCCGTGCGCGCGATCGAGGACTTCACCGGCTTCCCCGAGATGATGGACGGCCGCGTCAAGACCTTGCACCCGCGCCTGTACGCCGGTCTGTTGGCCGTGCGCAGCGACGAAGCCCACCTCCAGGCCGCCGCCACGCACTCGATCGAGCCGGTGGACTTGGTGTGCGTGAACCTGTATCCCTTCGAGCAGACCGTCGCGCGCGGCGACGCCTCCGACGCGGAGATCGTCGAGAACATCGACATCGGCGGCCCCACCATGATCCGGGCCGCCGCCAAGAACCACGCTTACGCCGCCGTGCTCGTCGATCCCGCCGACTACGCTCCCGTCTTGGCTGAGTTGCGTGCGTCTGACGGCCGCCTGTCGATGGTCGCGCGCGAGCGCCTGGCGGGCAAGGCATACGCCTGCACCGCGCGCTACGACACCGCGATCTCCACTTGGTTTGCCGAGCGCGCCGACGAGGACTTCCCCGCCCAGCGCGCCTACGCCTACGAGAAGAAGGCCGACCTGCGCTACGGCGAGAACCCCCACCAGCGCGCCGCCTACTACGCCGAGGTCGGGGCCCCCACGCATCTGCTGGCGGGTGTCACCCAGTTGCACGGCAAGGAGCTGTCCTTCAACAACCTGCTCGACCTCTCCTCGGCGCGCCAGCTGGTCGAGGACTTCTCCGAGCCTGCCTGCGCCATCGTCAAGCACAACAATCCCTGCGGCTGTGCGCTCGGCAGGACCGCCCAGAACGCTTATGAGCGGGCCTTCTCAAGCGACCCCGTCAGCGCTTACGGCGGTGTGATCGCGCTCAACCGGCCCATCGATGCAGCCTGTGCGCGGGCCCTGTCCCAGCAGTTCATCGAGGTTCTACTCGCCCCCGGTTTCGAGCCCGAGGCCTTGGAGGTCTTGACCCAGAAGAAGAATGTGCGCCTCTTGGAGCTGTCCGATTGGCCCGAGCCGACGGGAGGCCTGGAGGCCAAGCCCGTGATCGGTGGCCTGCTCGTCCAGGACCGCGATGAGGTGTCCGAGACGGCCGAGCAGATGACAGTCATGAGCGCCAAGCAGCCCACCGAGGCCGAGTGGGATGACATGCGCTTCGCCTGGCAGGTCTGCCGCCATGTGCGCTCCAACGCGATCGTGATCGCGCGCGACGGGGCCACGATCGGGATCGGGGCCGGACAGATGAGCAGGGTGGACGCTGTGCGCATCGCGATCGAGAAGGCCCAGGCAGGCGAAAGTGACGACGGATCGGGAGTCGAGTCCGGGGCTGCATCGGCTCCGGGCGTGGGCCATGATCGACTCCACGGTGCGTCGCTCGCCTCCGACGCTTTCTTCCCCTTCGCCGACGGCCCCCAGCTCGCGATTGACGCGGGTGTGACCGCGATTATCCAGCCAGGCGGCTCGGTGCGCGACGAGGAAGTTGTGGCGGCGGCCGACGCGGGCGGCGTCGCTATGGTGGGCACTGGTGTCCGCCACTTCCGTCATTAGCTCCAACGGCCATCTGGGCGAGACCCCTGGCGTCCCGGCAATCTCCGTCTCCGGGCTGACCAAGTCCTACGGAGAGATCGAAGCGGTGCGCGGAATCGACTTCGAGGTCGCGCGCGGGGAGACCTTCGGCTTCCTTGGTCCCAACGGCGCCGGCAAGTCGACCACAATCTCGATGCTCTGCACCCTGGCTCGGCCCACCGGCGGCTCGGCCAAGGTCGCGGGCTTGGACGTGGTGCGCGAGCGCGACCGCGTGCGTCGCAACATCGGCCTCGTCTTCCAGGACACCACGCTCGACAACTACCTCTCGGCCGAGCAGAATCTGCGCCTGCACGCCGAGCTGTACGGGATGCCGCGCGAGAAGATCGCCCCGCGCATGCAGACGGTCCTGGAGATGCTGCAGCTGTGGGAGCGGCGCGAGAGCTTGGTCGGCACCTTCTCCGGGGGGATGAAGCGGCGCCTTGAGATCGCGCGCGGACTGCTCCATTCGCCGCGCGTGCTGTTCCTGGACGAGCCCACGATCGGCCTCGACCCGCAGACGCGCAGCTCGATCTGGTCCTACATCACCAAACTGGAAGACGAGCAGGACGTGACGATCTTCTTGACCACCCACTACATGGACGAGGCCGAGTACTGCGACCGCATCGCGATCATCGATCGCGGCAAGATCGTCGCGCTCGACACGCCCGAGGCTTTGAAGGCGAGCGTGGGCAAGGATCGCGTGCAGATCACGACCGATGACGACGAGGCCGCCATCGCGGCGCTTGGCGAGCGCTTCGACATCGAGGCCCAGATGGCCGAAGGCGAGGTCACTTTCGGGGTGGCCTCCGGCGAGCAGTTCGTGCCGCGCCTGTTCGCCGAGCTTGGTCTTGCGATCCGCTCGGTGAGCGTGGCCAGGCCCTCCTTGGACGATGTGTTCATGTCCTACACAGGCACGACGATCAGGGATGCCGAGGCAGGCTCCAACGACATGATGCG
Organism: Solirubrobacteraceae bacterium; assembly: GCA_049588415.1. Taxonomy (GTDB): domain Bacteria; phylum Actinomycetota; class Thermoleophilia; order Solirubrobacterales; family Solirubrobacteraceae; genus Palsa-744. The sequence continues at coordinate 28,205 of JBAVYU010000038.1, read as the reverse complement.
CAACATGGCGAAGATGATGAATCGCTGATGGCCACCAAGAGCACAGCCCCACCCACTCCCGCGGCGGCGAGCACCGGCGCCGGTTCGCACGAAGTCGCGGCTCAACACATCCCCGCGCGCACCCTACGAAGTGAGCTGCGCGCGATCAAGGCGGTGTGGCGGCGCGAGCTGATCCGCTTCAGTCGCGACCGCCTGCGCATCCTGGTCTCCCTGATCCAGCCGTTCCTGTTCCTGTTCGTGCTCGGCACCGGCTTGTCCACACTCGTCTCCTCAAGCACCCACGGCGTCAACTTCAGGACCTTCATCTACCCGGGCATCCTCTGCATGGCGGTCATGTTCACGGCCATGTTCAGCGCTGCCTCGATCGTGTGGGATCGCGAGTTCGGCTTCCTGCGCGAGATGATGGTTGCGCCGGTCAGGCGCTCTTCGATCGTGCTCGGCAAGTGCGTCGGCGGAGCCACGGTCGCCACCTTCCAAGGCGTGATCGTGATGGCGATCGGGCCGCTGGTGGGCGTTCACTACACGCTGGGCCTGGCCTTGGAGGTGTTCGCCCTGTTGGTGCTCCTGGCCTTTTCGATCACCGCCTTCGGCATGATGGCCGCCGCGCGCGTCACCCAGATGCAGTCGTTCATGGCGCTGATGCAGATGGCGATCATGCCCATGTTCTTCCTCTCGGGCGCCCTGTTCCCGGTCAACAAACTGCCGCCCTGGCTGGCGGTGCTCAATCGCTTGGACCCGCTCACCTACGCGGTCGATCCGATGCGCAGAGCCGTGTTCGCGCACCTGAGCATCTCTCCCGTGGTGCGCCAAGCCCTGGCGCCGGGCGTGACCTGGTGGGGCTGGCACGTGCCCAGCCTCTTGGAGGCCGCCATGGTCGGAATCATCGGCCTGGTGATGCTGGCGATCGCGATAGCCGAGTTCTCCGCAGTCGAGTAGATAGGGCTTCGCTGGAAGTAGTCCGGATGCCGCCCCGCCGCGGTGGGGACTTGACATCCCTGCGATAACGATATATCGTGAGCTTACTTTGATAGAACACGATAGGAGTTAGATATGTTCGCTCACGCGATATATGCAAATGATGAGGGAGGCTGTTTGCACGATGATCTTCGCTGCCTACACCGCTCTCGACAGGACTTGAAGGACTACTTGCGTGCGATGACAGGGCGCGGGGAGGGGCCTGGAGGTGCAGGGCATCGCCACGGCCACCATCGCGGACCTCGCGATTTCGGTCCGGGTGGGCGCGGAGGCTTCGAGGGCTTTCCCTTCGGCGGTCCCGGCGGCGGTCGCTTTGGTCGCGGGCGCAAGGCCCGTCGCGGCGACATCCGCACCGCTGCACTGCTTCTGCTGGCGGAGGAACCGCGCAACGGCTACCAGATCATGCAGGAGGTCCAGGAGCGCAGCGATGGGGTGTGGCGCCCCAGTCCCGGCTCGGTCTACCCGGCCTTGCAGCAGCTTGAGGACGAGGGCTTGATCCGCTCAAGCGAAGCCGGCGGCGGCACGGGCAAGGTGTTCGAGCTGACCGACGCCGGCAGGGCCCACGTAGGGGAGCGCGACCCCGAAGCGACGGCTCCATGGGAGCAGATGAGCAGCAACGTCAGCGATCAGGCGGCGGACTTGGCGCGGACGATGCGCGAGGTCGCCTCGGCCTTCACTCAGGTGATCCGCACAGGCAGCGACGCCCAGATCGGGGAGGCCCGCAAGGTGCTCTCGACGGCTCGGCGCGACCTCTACCGGATCCTGGCCGACGGAGATCCCGAGGAGTCCGCGGAGGGCTAGGGACGGCTCGGCGCCGGGGACGGTGCTATAGGCCCGTGGACGGCGGCATATGGCCGAGGCAGTCTTCTGGCTGAGTGGCCGCGGGCGGTCTTCCGAGCTAAGGCTTCTCGGAGACCGCCTGCATTGCGACTCCGAGCAGCGGGTCCTGTGTTGCTGTCTCCTGCGATGATTCGGATGCGCGGATGCTCTCGCGCAGACCGTCCTTGTCCGATAGCAGTCGGCGTTCGGTGAGTGGCTGTATCAGACCGCGTAGCGCGATCATCGGCCCCACCCAGCGCGGCGCCCACAGGCGTGCCGAGCGCCGTTCGATGCCGCGCTCGATCGCGTCGACGGCTGTCGAGACGGGAGCGGGCTTGGTGAGGAAGCCGGGGCTGTTGCGGCGTACCCCCTGCGTCGAGGGCTGTGCGAAGCTGGCGCGCACCAGGTCCGTGTCGATGAAGCCGAAGTAGGCGCAACCGACCTGTGCTCCGCTTGGCGCGGTCTCCATGCGCAGTGCGTCCGTAAGCGCCTCTACGCCCGCCTTCGCGGAGGTGTAGGGGGCCATCAGCGGCGCGTGCGCGATGGCAGACAGCGAGGAGATATTGAGCAAGTAGCCCCGTCGCTCTGTGATCTGGCCGATCAGTGCGCGGTCGGTACGCCATACGCCGAGGAAGTTGACTGCGAGTGTGCGCTCGACCTGCTCGATCGGCGCGCTGGCAAGCGGCCCTGTGAAGGCGATGCCGGCGTTGGCGATGCCTACGTCGATGCCCCCGAAGCGTTCGACCGTCGCGCCGACGGCACGCTCCAAGGCCTCGAAGTCGCACACGTCGGCCTCGATCGCGATCGCGCGGTCGCCGAGCTGGGCGGCCAAGGCCTCCAGGCGCTCGGGCTCCAGGCCGACGAGCGCCACGTTGGCGCCCTTGGCGTGCAGCCGGCGAGCCGTCTCGGCGCCGATCCCGCGCGCGGCACCGGTGATGAACACGGTGCGGCCGTTGACGTTGTAGGGGGGTGCCTGGTTGCGGCTCATGTGAGGCCTCCTGGTGGGGGCGGCTTGTGTTGCCAGTCTCGTTCATTCTCCCGGATTGGCAAACTTGCTGCGATCTCGGCTCGCGAGGCATTCAGACAGCGACGCCGCTCGCGAGTGGGCGCGCGGCGAAGGCTCAGCTGGGATCGGCCTGACAGTCGGTCGATCTAGCTCCCTGTATAGACGGGGGGCGCCGGCGCTTCGGGTGCGGGTATGGCTATGTTGACGAGGTCGCTGAGCGTGAACTTGCCTGGGGTCGCGCTGCTAAGAGTGGGCTGCCAATTGGGCTGCACGCTGAGGTAGGAAAGCGGGTCCGCCGCCAGTAGGCCGATCAGGACCTCCGCCACGATACGACCGCCTACGGGCCCGAGGTGCGCCGATTCCGTCAGCTTTTCGGCCTCCTTGAGGACATAGAACCAGAGCGGTGCGTGTCCTTCGAGGTCTTTCTTGGTGGCTTCGTCCAGCTCGAGGCCACCGAGTAGCTCCTCGTCGCTGAGTGGCTCGATGCCCATCGCACGAGCCACGTCTTGGCCGCTTGGCAGTCCCATGCGCAAGCCCCTGAGAAGGTTTCGCACAGCGAGCACTTGGGCGATGCTTGGGTCGAATCCCGCGACCACCAGCTCCGGTTCGGCGGTGGCGTTGGTGAGCGCGCCGAGTGGATGGGAGAGGACGGCGTCAAGCTTGTAGCTGGGCTGGGGCAGATGATTGGCGCCGGTCGGGTCGGAGCCGTTGACACCGGGGAGGAAGTACTTCCATTCGACGCCCCAGTCGGAGGGAAGCACGCGGAAGCCGTCAAGCGACTGCTTTTCCTGGCCGGTCTGGCTGAAGAGCGGGATGCGGCTCGCTCCTTGCACAGGAGGCTCGGCTTTGGCGACGTCGTTGATGAGGTAGCTGGGGCGCACGATCGAATGCCCAAAGCGGTAGGCCGCTACCGAGAACTCGATTGGCATGTACGGTCGCTTGTGCCAGTGGTAGAAGCGAAGGCGGGGAGTGGGCAGGTCGACCTCCGCGCCTCCCGGGGTTGTGTAGGGACCGGGTCGAAGGATGTCGTCGATGACCTCCTGGCCCACGAGCCTGCGCAGGTAATCGTGGATGACTACCCATTGATAGTGCCAGCGCACAGTTTGTTGGGTCAGCTTGAAGACGTCTTCCTTGGCCAGATTGGAATTCGCCGCCCCTACCTGGTCGAGCACGGCGTTGTGAAATCTGAGGAAGGTAGACTGGATTTGAGAGACGATCAGGTTCTCGTCGTTGCGCGGGTCGCCGATGATCGCTCGTCCGGTCTCCACGCGCTGAAGGTCGGGCCCGGCGATCCGCTGGTCTTCGGAGACGGGCTTGCCGAGCGTGAGGTGCAGCCCGTCCGGTTGATACAGGTAGGGCTGGTCTGAAGGTCCTCGACCGTAGAGATTGTCGAGGTCGAAGCGCGGTGTGCGATAGTCCACCAGCGCATCGGGATCATCTTGTCGGGTCAAGCTCGAAGCCGGGTCGAAGGTGATGTCGTGGTCGACGAATTGGCCGAAATAGGTGTAGCCGGCAGGTAGGCGCAACTGTCCGTCGAGCTGGGCCGTGTTCTCATCGTCATCGTCGCTGCCCAAGGGTTGATCGAGCTTGCCTTCCTCGATGTCCTGGATCATCGATTGGCCGAGCTTTACGAGTGAGGTTTCGCTTGGTGTGTAGACCGGCAGGTTGCGAAACATCCGGCCGAACCGCCCCTCGAAGGCCGAGGAGGATGATGTCGCCGAAAGTCCGCGCGGGGGCAGTCCGCCGTGACCTGCGGGTTCGGTGGGAGTCGTCGGTCCAGGCATTGCAGTCCCCTTGCTCGTCGCCGTTCGAGTAGAGACAGAAATTCTACATAATCCACTAGTTCGACGAGAAAACATATTGTGAAGAGCGAGTGGGTGAAGCGCAAAGCCACGCGTCCACCGAGAAATCCCGAGCTTCAGGATTCTGCGTCTTCTGCCGATCTGTTCCCGCAATGTTCAATCGCCACAATCCGCACAATCGGGTGAGTGAAGAAGGGTCGGTCCTGGCGCCACCGTCGGTTCCAGGGACGCAGTCCGACGAGGATCTCAACCATCTGGGGGAGGCGCTCAAGGCGCGGGTGGAGGAGGTGCGCGATTTGACGGTGGCGCGAACTGCCGGGTCCGAGCATGCCGTCGACGCCCTGGTGCAGGAGAGCTTTGAACGTATCTCAATGACCTCCACGATCGCGGTAGCCCGGTGGATCGCAGGGGAGGGCATGGAGGTCGCAATCGAGGCCGGTCGCGAGACGTGGGAGATATTCGGTGAGCTTGCGGCGCGGCGCGCCGCATCTTTGAACGAGGTGACGTGGCGCTGCTTCTGGTGGCGCAATGTCATGGCCGAGGTACTCACCGAGAGCGCCGTCCAGCTGGAGGTCACGGCCGCGGGGCTATCCCAGGCCTTGAACATCCTGCAGTTGAGCTTGGAGTTCAGCCTACTGCGCATGTGTGAGTGCTTCGAGGTGGAGCGCCGGCGCACAGACGAAGAGCTGGCCCGGCGCGAGGACGAGCTCGCGTTCCTGGCGACTCACGACGCTTTGACCGGCCTGCCCAACAGGACGCTGATCCTCGACCGGGTCGAGCAGATGCTGGCGCGCTCGACTCGCAGCAAAACTCCGGTGGCTGCCCTGTTTGTAGATCTCGACAATTTCAAGCAGATCAACGATACGTTCGGCCACGCTGTCGGAGACGAACTCCTGCGAGCAGTCACTGCCAGGCTCGGCGGTGTGATCCGCGACGCCGACGCTTTGGGACGCCTTGGTGGGGACGAGTTCGTTGTGATCTCCGAAGAGCTCTCGCTGTCGGTGGGCCCCGAGTTGATCGCCGAGCGTCTACTCGACGCGCTCTCCCACCCCTTTAATCTCGGCGAGGGGCGGGCGACGCGTGTGAGCGTCACGGCGAGCATCGGCATCGCCATGGGAGAGCAGATCTCCGCCGAGGAGATCCTGCGTGACGCCGACATCGCCATGTATCGCGCCAAGTGGGATGGGCGCAACCGCTACGTCGTGTTCGAGACTGGCATGCAGGACACGATCCAGAAGCGCATGGAACTCGAGATGGATCTACGCGATGCGCTGGAGGCCGGCGAGTTCTTCCTCGTCTACCAGCCCACTGTCGATTTGAGCGATATGAGCCCCACTGGAGTGGAGGCCTTGATTCGCTGGAAGCATCCTTCGCGCGGCATAGTCCAGCCCGACGATTTCGTGCCCCTCTTGGAGGACACGGGCATGATCGTTGATGTCGGCCGCTGGGTGCTGCGCGAGGCCTGCGTCCAAGGCGCTGCCTGGCGTGCAGCCGGCTACCCGATCGGCATGGCCGTCAACGTCTCCGCACGCCAGCTCGACACCGACCGAGTTGTTACCGACATCGAGGAGGCGCTCTCACATTCCGGTCTGGACCCTGCAGCGCTAACGATCGAGATCACCGAGACCACACTCATGCGCAACGCCGATGACACCTCGCGTCGACTCACCGAGATCAAGCAGTTAGGGGTGCGCATCGCAATCGACGACTTCGGCACCGGCTACTCCTCGCTTGCCCATCTCCAGCGGTTTCCTGTAGACGCTTTGAAGATCGATCGTTCGTTCATCTTCGGCCTACGACACAACCAAGAGGGCGAGACGCTTGTCCGCACTTTGGTACAGCTCGGCAAGGCGCTCTCGATCGAGACGTTTGCCGAGGGCATCGAACAGCAGCAAGATCTTGCTTTGTTGCAAGACGAGAACTGTGACACCGGGCAAGGGTTCCTGTTCGCGCGGCCGCTTGACGCGGAGGCCACCGAGGCCTTTCTCCAGGAGTGGGCCAAGAGGACCCAACTTCCCGGGCTACACGTCTGAGTAGCCCTTGTGGCATGAAGGAACGCTCTGGATGAGCTCCAAGAGCGCTCAGTATCCGGTCATTTTCTAGGATCCCGCCGAGCGAATCCGCTGCTCGACTGCTCCGTGCGATGATGCCCGCAAGTCGCGGGCGGCGCTCAGGTTCGTCTGCTCTGACACGAGGAGGCTCCAAGCATGTTTCGCAGGCATTTGAGCTACGCAAACGTCGTCGCCACGATGGCGCTCGTCTTCGCAATGAGCGGAGGGGCATTCGCCGCGAGCCATTACCTGATCACGTCCACCAAACAGATCAAGCCGAGCGTGCTCAAGGCCCTGAAAGGCAAGGCGGGCCGCATCGGTCCAAAGGGCTCGGCCGGACCGGCCGGCGCGACGGGACAGCAGGGATCGCCCGGTGGGGCGGGCCCCGCAGGAAGGTTCTCGACCGCTTTGGCCAGTGGACAGACAGTCCAGGGCGCCTACAACACAGGCGGCACAGCCGCCGCCGCGGCCGCGCTTGCGAACACCTCGATCTCGTTCATCACCCTGTTGAGCGCAGCGCCCACAGCCGTGATCGTGAAAACGGGAACTACGCCGCCGACGGAATGTCCCGGCAGCGCTTCGCTACCCCAGGCCAAGCCCGGCTTCCTGTGCATATACGAAGAAGGCCGCACGAACGCCGCGACCCTCGAGCTGAACGGCGTGGTGCAATCCGGCGCGACGATTTTTGTCGAATCGGAAGCTGAAGGCCGTTTCTTCAGCTACGGCACTTGGGCGGTGACCGCAAGCTGATCGCACTGGCTCCTCCCGCGGCCGGCCATCGTGGCCGAGCCGCCGGGCTAGGAGGAACCCTCAGGCATCGCCCTTCGGTACAGATGCTTTCGCACTGACCCAATCTCGGTACCAACTGGGTACCAATTTGGCTGAGTGGCATCGCGTTCCAAGCGGAAATGGCTCGGTTGCGCGTGATTGGAGATGCGCCGTGCGGCGAGGAGTCCTCTTTGATGTTAGGTCTACGGGATGTACGCAATTGACTAGCCTTTAGAAGGTTTCGGTCTGATTGACGTGGGGAAAGGGACGCATGTGCCCGCTTCTTCGCGGGTCTAGATCTGCTTTTAGGAACGAGGTGTTTAGATGTCCCGTCTTTCCCGGCGCCCCAGCAGCATCAAGATCGCGGCCGGTGCGGCCGGTCTCACGGCACTTGCCGGCACGGCCGCCGCTCCCGCCTATGCCGAACTGGCGGTCACCCAAGCTTCCGATCCCGGAACCGTTGCGGTAGTCCAGCCCGAAACGCAGTCGAGCGTCTCCGTTCAGGCCGCCCCGCCGCCCCCCGCCGTGGAAGTACAGCCGGCGCCCTCGCCCTCGGTATCGCCTCCAGCGGAAACGTCCCCGCCCCCCGCCCCCGCGCCAGAAGCGGCTCCCTCGCCTCAGACGACAGCTCCCTCGCCCCAGGCGACAGTCAGCCCTCAGCCCGCTCCGGAATCGGCGCCGCCGGCCACGCCTCCGACGTCCGAAACGCCGGCAGCCCCGAACATCCAGCCGACCGGCGATCCCCAATCGGCCGGGTCAGGCAGCGAAGTCCAGAACGCCGCGCCCACAGCCACCGTCCAGCCGGCCGCCAATCCCCAGGGGGAAGCATCTGGCGCCTCGGCCCAGCCGGCCACGGGCGCACCGCCCAGCGTGGGCGAGCCCGGGGCCGAAGGGACGACTCCCCCTGCGCCGCCGGTATCGCCGGGTGCGAGCGTCTCGCCTGCGACCCCCCAGCCAGAGAGCTCCGGCGGCACGCAGTCAGGCTCTTCGTCGAGCTCTGCAGGACTTACAGTCCAGACGTCTTCTGCCTCCACCTCAAAACTGAGCGTGCAGCCGAGCCCGGCTCAGCAACCGATCCACGTGAGCACCCATCCCACCGGTGGTCAAGCGGTCAGCGGCGCCGATCTCCAGGGAGGTGCTCCACAGGTCCCGCCCGCCCCCGGCGATCACGGCGGCTCTGACGGAGCCGCCAACGGATCCAGCGTGGGGCCCAGCCACTCGTTGCAGGGCTCCGATGTGCAGCCGCAGGGCAACTCACAGGCGCTCCAAGGACAAGCCGCCAGCAGCGAGGCGGTGCAGCCCGCAAGCGAGGGCTCTGTCACGACGCAGCCGGTCTCCCACATCGCCCAGCCGTCCGTCACCCCCGCACCCGCGCCCAAACGTGACGAGAAATCGCACTCGAGCACGAGTGGAGATACGCCCTGTAGCTCCGGCACGCTCTACGACGGGATCGGCGGCGGCCTGCTGTATTGCCCGCAAGCGCGCTCCCACAAGCTGACCGTGATCCTCGGCGTCGGTGACGGCGGCTCGGTAAGCATCGAGCCGGAGTCAGTCGAGGAGTTGGGCCATGTTCGGATTCACAGCGAGATATCCGCCGGGGCCGGTCCAGTGCAAGGCGGAGTCAACGGGGACATTCCGTTTGGCCACGGCGGCGACGGTCCAAGCGTAGGCCTCTCCGGTGGCACCACCCCCTTCGGGCCAAGCGTTGACCTCAGCGCAACCCAGAAAGGCCTCGCACTGTCCGGTTCAATCGGGCAGGACCTCTCAGGGAAAGATTCGTCTGAGAAAACCGCGAAGTCGGGGTCAGGATCGACTCGGTCAAGTGGCAAGGGAGGCAGTCGAGACGGCGTCCAAGCGTCAGCCTCTATCGAGATCCCGATACCGGAAATCCCCCATCCCCAGACCTGGTCATACGTGGTCGCCCATCCCTTCGGCTCACGCGGCCCCGCATTGCCGCTGTTCACGGGGTTCTAGCCATGGACTCTCAGCACCCCACCAAACGTGACGGATCCACCGGCGCCGAGTCCTCCTCCTCGACAGGGAGCCAGCAGGTGCGCACCCCAGATCCCAAGGCCTACGTAGGACCCGAGCGGGTCAGGCTGCCAAGCGGCTTGATCCGCCCACGTCGGCGCACCGCCCACAAGGCGGGCGTTGACGGCGCGAGTCCGCAGAGCAGTTGGCGGCGCGAACATTCTGGCCGGCTTGTGGCAGCGCTCGTCGCGGTCGGCGTTGCTTTCGGAATTGTCGGCTATGCGATCGGCCACAGTTCTGGCTCCGCGCGCAGGGCATCGGGTGTGTCAGGATCGTCACCTGCCGTTCCGATCCAGCGCTCGCCCTACGGGCAACCCGGCCACCCAATCAAGTTGCGCTCGCTACCCGGAGTCTCCGGCTTGCGCGCCACCGTGGCGCTGCAGGCCGACGGGTCGAGCGTGCGGCTCACAACCAACGTGGTCAGTCGTCTGCGCTACGTCGTGTTTCTCTACTCGTACCCCCACCGCACCGAGGAGCTGTTTGCCTCGGCGCCAGGGAGAACCGAGAACGTTCACCTCATGTCGATCCAACATCTGCTCGCCTACAAACGGCTGCTCGTCACAGCCCAGATACCGGCGCATAGCGACCTCCCACAGCTGGCACTCGAAATCGCCACGCCAAAGCTGGCAGCCGAGGTAACCCGTTAGGCACCGCTCTGGAGTGCTTCCGCCCCCGACTCGGGTTCAGCGAGACATCTGGATCTAAAATCCACTCAGCAGGTCGAGCACTTCCTCGGCCTCGAGTATTGGGTGGGCGCCGTCTCTGATCAGGCGGTTCGGACCGGCCGCGCTTTCCTCGGTAATCCGCCCCGGGACTGCCCCCACCTCCTTGCCCAGCTCCAAAGCGGCTTCCGCTGTGTACACCGCTGCCGCGCCCCTCGTCGCCTCGACCAGGACCACCATCTCGACCAGTTCCGCGATCAGTTGGTTTCGCTCCAGTAGCGGGTCTCGCTCGCCTTGACCAGCAAGGCCTTGGTTGATCGGAATTCCACGGGCGATCGGGCGGTCTTTGGCGGTGGGGCGCGTTCGGCCGGCGCGGACAGATCGCTGTTCGGTGCCCACCACACAGCCGCGTTCCTTGACCTTTGCGTGCAGGTGCTTCTGGCCCGACGGATATGGGATGTCCGGTGAGCCCGCCACCACCGCGACCGTCGCATTGCCTGCCCCCAGCACCGCATGGTGGACGCTTGCTTCGATGTCCTCCGTCAGGCCCGCCACGACGATCACGCCCGCCTTCGCGAGATCGTCAGCGAGTCTTGCCGCGGCTTCCCGACCGTAGTAGGTGCTTTGGCGAGCACCACGATCGCCACGCGCGGGCGCTCGAGCAAGTCGGTTCTGTGACTCTGCCGCATGTTGCTGGTTGGCGGCTGTCGTTTGGTGCATGGCGCGTGCCGCGCTGCTCGCCCTTGGTTTCCGTGCGTGCAGCGGGTGGGGCTGCAGTCCTTTGGGGATCCCATCTCAGGTGAACTGGACCGTTTGTGCGATGACTTCGCACACCCATCGCTCTTTGGCCTTGCGCGAGCACACGCGGCCCGCGATGGCGATCCCGTCGCCCTTCTTGAGGTGCTGTCCGCACCGGGATGAAGTCGGTGTGCTCCTGCCACTGGCCGGTCTGCGCGTTGCGGGCCCTTAGTGGCATGCCACCTTCATTGCGCAGACGACCTGGCCGGACGGCAGGACCTCAAGGATGGGGTCTTGGCACAGGTTGCCGCTCAGGGTCGTGTGGTTCAGGTTTGCTCGCATTCGCGCCTCCTTGCGCCGTCTTTGTCCGCCCCCCGTGCAGGGTACGGATTGCTTGGGACGGTTTTCGGGTGCCGGGTGCGCCGCGTGCGTGTCAGCTCAGTCGACGCCGCGCCTTCTGCACCGACGGCAGCGCGCCCTTGGCCTTCGTCAATGCCCGCGCGCGCAGATCCACGGATGCGGGTTTCGCGGCGATCGTGATCTCCTCACCGGTCGCAGGGTTGCGTCCTTTACGCGCCTTTGCGGCCGGCTTCACGCGCACCGTCAGCTGTACGAGCCCGCCGATCTTTACCTTCTCGGCGTTCGCGATCTCCTCGAGCACGACGTCCTCGAGAGCGTCTAGCACGCGCTTGGCCTCGGCCTTGGTGATCTCGGCACGATCGGCGATGGCGCCCGCGAGTTGCGTTTGAGTCAACGGCACAACAATCTCCTCCTTGTGGGGTCCAGAGCTGCGCAGAGTAGTTATCCGCCCGGCGGGACCCGGTCCGCCGGCGTCGAGCGGAAGCCGACCTGGTGCTCTCTCGATCACCGGCGCCAGGGTTCACCAACCAGGTTTCCACGCCCTCGCTGCGGGTAGCAGTCCGGCATGTGGCAAGACGAAAAGCGCAGACCCGGCCCGTGGCCCACAAACGAAGTGGGCGCCGGTCGTCGTCGTGCTCGCAATCGCAGCCGGCGCCGCCGTAGGAGAGATTCACAATCACGTCGCGCTCGGCATTTTCGTCCTGCTCATCGGGCTCGGTGCATTGTGGGTGGCCGCGCGCATGGACCAAGGCCGGCTGCAGGACGAGCGCTACTCCCGCGGACCGGGCTGGTGGCTCGGCCTGCTGATCTCCAAGACAAACGTCCCCGTCGCCCGCGGGATTTACATCCTCATGGGTCTCGGGATCTGCGCGCTTGGCATCCTCAGCATCGTCGGCTAGTTGCGTTCTGTAGAGCAGGAAACGCGAAACGCGGGCGCTGCCTAGTCACCGCAATACACGATCCTATCCGCGGTGTTGTGGCTTGGGATTTGTGTCTATACGTGAACACCGGCTAGAGCTCTCAACGTTAGGTGCGCTTTTTCTCGGGTAGGTCTCGTCCATGAGCAACCCGATCCACCTCGTCTTGCTATTGGTCGTTCTTGGGGTCTACTTCGCACAGGCGTATCTCGCCGGTCGGGTAGCCGACCGAAAGGGGCGAAGCTTCGCGCTCTACGTGATCGCCGCCTTGATCGTCGGGCCGCTCGTCTTGGTCGGAGCGCTCCTTCTTCCCAGAAGTCGCCGACTCGCGTAGCCGTGTGCCCATACGGATCGGGGCAGCCTTGCGTGGTGCGTCGGCTACCAGCACTCAGCGGCCGATGTCCTCGTTCCAGATGGCCTGGTTATCTTTGACGAACGAGGCGAGCATCCGTCGTGCCTCTTGGTCGTCCAAGTTCTCGGTCTCAACTCCCTTTGCACGCAGCAGCGCAAGCGAGCCTTCGCCGTTGAAGGTATGGGTCTCGCCGATCACCACTCGAGGGATGCCAAACAGCAAGATCGCCCCGGCGCAAAGAGAGCAGGGAGCCAAAGTCGTATAGAGCACCGTGTCGGAGTAGGAGCGCAGGCGCCCCGCGTTACGTAGACAGGAAATCTCCGCGTGCGCGGTGGGGTCGCCCTCCTGCACGCGGAGATTGTGCCCTCGCCCGATCACCTGCCCTTGTTGTTCCAGCGCCGCGCCTATCGGGATGCCTCCTTGCTCCAGCCCGGCGCGGGCCTCCTGCAGGGCGGCCAAGTACCCCTTGGTCATGCTTTCGCCGCCAGTGCCGCGCCCGTCTTCGGCTCGTCGGCCGTGCGGTCCGGTGTGTCTGGTTTCAATCGCGATCGGCGTAGTTGCGAGCAGTCGATTCGGACCAGCAAGTAGGGCTCCACCCTGCCTTGCCTGGCCGCTTGCCAGTGCGCCGGCCCGATCGCAGCATTGTCACCGGTCGCGGCGTCGACCTTTGAAAGTGGGACCGCGAGCCGTTCCTCTTCTCCCTCGATGAAAGCGCCGTGCTCGGCAGCCGTGCCGTCCGCGGCCAGCGTCCTGAGACCCACGTTCTCGATCCGAGTCTCATACGGCCAGAACAACGCCCCGGGCCCCGACGCGGCATCTATTCGAAAGCCCATCACCTCCGGTCGCAGGTAATGCGTACGCAGCCTTGCCAGTAGGTAGGCAGTGCGATCGAGATGCAGCTGGTCGCCGAGGGCGCGCAGCACCGTGCTCGGATTTGCCTCGAAGGCGCCACAGAGCTGCAAAACCTTGCGTGGGCCCGGAGCACCGTCACCCGCCAAAGCATCGGCAAGCTCATCCGGCGGCACGATTACCCGCTGCGCGAATTCGTCGCAGATATCCTCCTCATCACGGTGAGAGATCTCCCTCAACTGCTCGACCGGCAAAGAGCCCAGCAGCAAGTGGCCAACCTCATGTGCGATTGTGAAGTGCTGCGTATAAGCGTTATCGGCCGCGTTCACCTGGACGAGCGGCGTCGCCCGGTCGGAGACGTCGCAGCGACCATGCCCCCGCATCCGCACTGCCCGGACCTCGATCCCAGCTCCCGCCCAGCGCCGAGCCGGCGGCCCCTCGCGGCCACGGGCTCCGGAAATCTCCTGCGCCACCTCACGCAGCGCCTCCCTGATATCGGTGCTCGCGCTGTCGGTCGCCGCCAAACGTTCCCGCCAAGCGCTCCATCGAGGAGATGGCACCGTCATATCAATGTCGGATCGCCCATGTCACATGCAACCGATACCACGATTTCAGCCAGTTCGCCACGTCCTTTGAGCCACACCTTCAATGCCCGGTTGCGTGACAAGCGGGCTCGCGTAGTCTCAAGGGGTCGCAGGTCGCCCCGCTGCACGTGATGAAGCAAAAGCCACTTAGACTCTGCATCGACGAAGCCCGCCACCTCGGCCTCGCTGAGGATGGCATGGATCTCGCGCGGAAGATCGGCATCGTTGAGGTTCGCCACGTTTCGCAGGCCATCCCGCCACTCGGTATTGAGTTCGCGATGAACTTGCTGGGGGATTCTGCCAGCCATAAAGCGGGGCGGCTCGACAGACGCGCTGGCGCTAGGGGACAGGCTCTCGATACGGCAACCTTCCAGCATCGCGTCAATCAGGCGCTGCCGGTTCGTCGGGAGCCGGAAATACTCCTGGATCGGCGCAAGCGCGCCGCCAGGGATCCGGTAGGTAAGAGCGGCCGTGACCACGCCATCGTCGGTCCAGTCCATCTCGCGTATGTAGCGACCCAGAAAGCGGTCATCGAACTTGCCCGAAGTGCAGCGCAGGTTGAAGCCGAGGTGGACCGCCCAGCCACGGTGGGCCCGGAAATGCGCCATACGGGTAACAAATTTGTTGATCGCCTCAGCTTCAGTCTTGGGCACGAGCCTGTCTCGCTCGTCGCGTCGCAACAGCTCCGGGCAGGCAGGCTCCAGCCGGCGCCGGGTAAGCAGCGCGCGCCCGCGCGACTGGTGAACGTAATGCCAGCGCACCATCGCCGCCGCCATGGCGATTTGCCCCTCGGTCAGATTGCCGATGTCAGCGAGTGGCGAATCCCTCCCCAGATCGTCGAACAGTTCCAGTCCAGCCGGGTGATAGAGGCAGGTGAGCGCTATCGCCCCCTTTAGGCTTTCCTCCTTCGTCAGGGCATCAAGGACCGGGGCAACCCACGACAACAGCTCGCGCTCCCCAAGCGGTGGGCGCGACCAGGCGACGGCATCGAATATCAGCGCCAGCTCGATCCCGCGTGACTCAACATCCTCGATCAGATCGCCGAGTGCGCCCGTGACCCGGTTCCATAGACGGCGCAACACGTAGTCTCGGTCCCAGGTCTGCCTGTGGGTGGCACTCTGGAAATACAGCATCGCCTCAAGCACGCAATAGCAACCCATCCGGTCCTCGTCGGCGAGGGTTCGCTTGATGAAGTTGCCGGCCACCTCTGAGCGGTGGAGCTCGGGCCAGAGCCGAACCACCTCATAGACGAGCTCCCGCAGCGCCCAGAAGTCCCGTTCCCCGTCGATCGTGAGCAGATGCACGAGAACCGCCTCAAGCCGCGGTCGCGAGACCCTGGAATTGGCCGCTTCCTCCAGCAGCAGCGGCCCCCACTCAAGCAGCTTACGCCTGGCCTGGACATCGCCCCGCGCCAGTTCGGCGATTCGCTCAAGCTCACCCTCCCGGAGCCTTGCGATCGTCAGCCACATATCGCAGACTTCGTTTACGACATTGCGACCATAGGCGACTTCGACAACCTTGGAGCGTAGGTTCTTCTGCTGCTCCAGGTAGAGCCGGTCGAAGGCAATCCGATCGGTGTAGTGGGCAAAAAGCTGGTGCGGCTCCTCGGTGAGATCCGATTGACGTAGGAGCGATTGCAGGCAAGGTGGGACCGCCAACGTCTCCTCCTCGAGGTGTTTCGCCAAATAAGTCTGTGGTATGACCGTTCGCGAGAGTTCGTAAAAGCGCACCAGCGCAAGGAAGCACTGCATGTCCTCACCGAGTCCGCGCAACAGCTCGAGCTTGTCCTCTATCACCTGCTCCTCGTTGCTCGGGTAGTCGCCGGCGTTTGCCGCCACCACGCGGACCGGCGTAGAGGCGACGCCCTCAAGGACCCACCGAGTAACCATCGCCGGTCCCTCGCTCATCGGGTCATCCGCCAACGCGGCGAGGTCCGGGCCGCGGTACCAATCGGTGGGCTTGGCAACGACGATCTCCGCCGCCTGCTCCAACTCCGGAGTCTCCGTCACAGCTTTCCGCCATGCGCTCAGCGAGGCCGTGACCACGACCCGGGGCGCGTCTACCGACGCCAGGATCGCGCGGAGGTCGGCAACAAACGTCTCACTAGACTCCCCCTCGCCAACCGCGAAAGGATCGTCGAAGATAACGACATCCTCCGGGCTTGCCGTCAACGATCCCTCCCGTAGCCGCTTTGCCGTATGGCCACAACCAGGCTTGCCGAAAGCCGATATGACCTCAATCCCGCCATCGGAACGCAGCGCGGTCCAATGGGCGAGCAGCTTGGCCGTCGTGGACTTTCCGATCTGGCGCTCGCCTACCAGTGCCAAAAACCTCCCGGCCGACTCCTTCTCAAGGTGGCCACGAAGCAGATCGGGTCCCGGCAGGATCAGTTCCTCGCTGCCGAGCTGAGGCAGGCTGGTTCCGGCGAATACCCCGTTCAGCGGCCTTTTGATCCGCTTGGCCAAGATCTCCACCATGATGCGATCGAAGTCAACGAACGGGTCGCCCCTGAAGTTGAGCTCGGATTCGTTTCGGGAAAGGAGTTCGGCCGCCACCCGGTCCTCGGGGATGTCGGTTCGGTCCGGCTGGCGGGAAAAGAGCCAGAAAGGATTCTTCTTCGGCTCGGGACCCTGAGAAGATGCGGTGATCAGCCCCGTCACGTCGCGCTCGCCGGTCAGGGTCGCTCCTACGACCACCGTCGGGTGGGTGAAGAATGAGCTCCAGAGCAGCTCCGTCGTCTTGCTTTGGAAGGCGAGAGTCTTCTTGGGAGCCAGTCGTATGTCCCCGGCGTCGAGCAGCCCATGCAGATGGAGGTTGACAACGCGGTACTGGGGATCGACCAAGCACGCCTCGACCTTGGCCAAGCCCTCGTCGAGTTTCTTCTTTTCATCGAGCACCACAGAGGCGCATTTGACTGCGAGGCGATCGCAGGCAATCTCAACGGCAGGGTCCCAATTGAGGTTGACGATCAAGACGCGGGTCGACTTCGCCAGCGCCGCCAGGCTGAGGTAGCCGATATGGGGCCGAATTTCCCTGAAGAGAGGCCTGATGGAGCTTTCCACCTGCGAGTCGCTGATCGCATCCATCCCCGCGGAGACCTTCGAGTCCGGGAACTCGTCGGGATGCTTTTCCGTCAGCGCCTCAAGGATCTCAGGGGTCGAGGGAGCGCCGGAGGAACGCGAGGCGCCGGCGCCGAGCAGAAACGTGACTGTGTCGTCCGCTTGCTCGGCCAGATAGCTCCCGATGCTTTCTGCCAGCGCTATCCAACTGCGGCTCAGCGTCAAGGCCAACCCCAACCTAGGTGCGTTGTTTGTGTTCGCAGGATCCCCTACCCCGCTGCACTACCAGTTTAGTCCACCGCGGCCGAGCGACGCAGTCATTCCCTGGAAGATATTCGCCGACCATCAGTGGCTCGGGCTCTGAGCAACGAACGTCGAGCAGTGCCAGCAGAACGAGCCTAGGAATATCTGATTCGCTACTTTCGAACATGTGCGGCGGGCAAGATACCGTCTTACGAGGTAATCTGCAGCCGCAGCGCTAGGAATCGGGGCTTGAGGGCGTGTGGCGGGGAGGGGCGATCAGAGCTTTTTCCGTCCGGTGGGAGGGGTAGGTTCGGTGTGTATCAAAGCATTGCGTGTCGGTCTCTACACTGGAGGCACGAATGTGATGAAATATCGATCCGTGGAAACCAAATGCGACCACGCTCACGAGATCGGTCGAGAGGCGCGACCAATCTTCGCTACCCGGGCGACGCGGACGCTCTAGCGAAAGGGCAACGACCGATGGCCAGCCGCATGACCGCCGACGACTTCTTCGCCGGCCTGTTCGCCGCGCTTGCGATTCGTGGGCTCACCACTTTCTCGATCCGCATCGACCAGTTCGACCCGATCGTCAAGGGTGTCTTCGACGGTCTCGCGCAACGGGCCGAGGAGGCCGATGTCAAGTTGAGGTTTCGGATCAAGCCGCACCCGCTCCATCAGGACTCGCTCACGATTCAGGGCGCGCTCGCTCGCGCCGCCCAGCGCGATCTGATCAGCTTCGACAACCCCGAGTATCAGGACATACGCATCAAGCTGGCTGACGACGAGGCCCAACGAGTGCTCGAAGGGCTGCCCGGCGGAGAAGACCTATACAACGGGCTAGCCGAGGAGTTCGTTGAGGCCTACTCCGGCGCCACGCGAGCCCTAGCCACCTGACTCGGCGCACATTAGTGCCGACTTCCTTCAAGGAGTCGCTGGAGGCATGGGCCTCCGAGCAACTCGAAGACTACGTCGGGCAGCTCAGCGAGCTGCCCTTACTCGCAGCCCCCAAGGAGTTCAACGATCCCGTCTGGGGCACCATCCTCATGCGCCCGGCGGAGGTCATGATCCTCGATAGCCCACTGCTCCAGCGTTTGCGCACGATCGCGCAGCTGGGGGTCGTCCACTTCGTGTATCCAGCTGCCCGTCACAGCCGGCTCGAGCACACGCTCGGCGTTGTCCACCAGGTAAGCCGGCTGATCGCCTCGCTCAACGAGCATTACACAGGCAAAGGCCTGGCCGTCAACGATCGCCAACGCTATCTCCTGCGTCTCACCGCGCTCTGTCATGACGTCGGCCACGGCGCTCTCTCTCATGTCTCTGAGAACGCGCTCGCCACCTTCGAGCAAGTCGAGGACATCGGCCTGCACTTCGCAGATCGCGAGCAAGTCGAGCAGGCGGCGCTCGCGGAGATCGCCTCCTACTACATCGTTGGCAGCCCAGCTTTTCGATCCCTGCTCAAGGAAGTCCAAGCACTCGTCCCCGATAACGGTCTGCCCTCGTGCGAGGAGACGATCGACTCGATGAAGCGCGCCATCATCGGCCAGCCGATCTGCGACAAGATTCCGCTGTTGCACGAGCTCATCTCGGGCCCGTTCGACGCCGACAAGCTCGACTACATGACCCGCGACGCCCAGATGACCGGCGTCCCCGTCGTCACCGACATTCCCCGCCTGGTTCAAAAGGTCCGCGCCGTGGATGTGGCGCGCGAGGATCTGCGCCCCGAGATCGCCGCGACCGTCGGTGAAGACGAGGCGTCGTATGTGATCACCGGCATCGAGTTCTCCGGGGGTCGCACCGTCGACGAGCTGATCCTCGCGCGCACCCTGCAACAAGACAAGCTCTATCGACATCACAAGGTCCGCGCGATCGAGGCGATGGTCGCCAGCTTCTACCACCAGCTGGCCGCGATCGAACCGAGCGCCGTCCCAATGCTCGCCTTCAACCTGCGCGACAGCGACTTCACAGGCCTGGACCGAAAGCGGATCGCCGAAGTCATCGGCCGGCCGTTGAACGACGCCGATGAGCCCTGCGTCGCGGTGGTCCTAGATCTGGCCAAGCGCCTCGGGCGGCGCGACCTGTTCGTCCGCGCCTACGCGTTCTCGCTCGGCATGCCGCTCGACCCCTACCGATCCGACGCCGAGCACTACGCGGGCCTCGAGCGTCTCGTACGCGAGAGCGGCAGCGACTTCGCCGAGCGGGGCAAGCTGATCGACCTCGTAGTGGCGGAGATGCGAGCGGCCCTCGCAATCTGCGCGCCCGAGCTCTCCGCGCGTTATCCGGATCTAAAGCCCTACATCTGGCTCGACCCGCTCTACTCCGCTCCCGATGCCAACGACAGCGCCCGCGCATACCTGATCTCACACCAGCCAGGCTCCAAAAGCGTGATCCGCTTCCAAGACGACTACGCCGAGAGCGTGCGCTGGGCAAGCGCCTACATCCTCACCCGCGACGCCGGCTACGTGTTCGCGCCCAACGACCTTTCCCAATACGCCTACGTAGCAACCGAGAAGGTCCTGCGGCGCGACTACGGCATCCGCACACCTCAAACGATGCAGATGTACGCCAAGCGCCCCGCCAAGTCGCTCGCCAAGCTCAAGCTCAAACTCAACGCCAAGGGCTACTACGACGGCATCGCCTACGACGTGCGTCCGCTGCCCGAGCGCCTCACCCGCGTCGATATCAAGCAGCGCATCGAGAAGCTGTGCACGAAGCTGTCCGCATACGAGGGTCCCGTGCGTGGAGGCGCCGTCGCCAAGAAGCGCACTCTGCTCAGCCCCGAGCGCGTCTCGGCCTGGCTGCGCCAGTTCCCCGTCGAGTTCGACGATCAACCCCTGCGGTTGCTGGAGGAGATGCACCTCGTCGCGCGCGGCGATGTCGTCGGAGCGCTCGACTCTTTTCTGAGCAGCCCAGGCGGGGTCGCCTTCGCGAATGGTGCGCTCTGTCCGCTCGGCGAGCCCAAGGACAGCTCCGCCGTCACCACCTACTGGGCCGGCGACAGGCAGAGAAACATGGGCCTCCAGGTGCTATCGCTCGGCGACGCCCTCGCGCGCCCCGATCTGCCGATTGTCTTCGTGGAGGACTTCATCGGCAGCGGCCAGCAGTCAATCTCGATCCTAGAGGCCTGGCTGGGAGCCCCACCCACCACGCGCCTGCGCGAGCAGCGCGAACCGCTCAGTGTGTCGGCCGCCGCCCAGCTGCGCGAGCGCAAGCTCGCGTTCGTGTTCGCCGCCGGACAGCGAGAGGGCGCAGAGTCGCTACAGGCTCAGATCGAAAAACTCGATCTGAGCGGAGAGGTGTTCCTCGCCGTCGACTCGGCGCCACAGGCGTTCGGCGGATCAAGCGGCGAGCAAGGAGAGGGGCTGGAGGAGTTTTGCCGGAGCGTCGGCCACGATTTGCTGCTCGATCCCGCAAACGGTCACGACGAGGAGTGGGTCGCGCGGCGGGCGCTCGGCTATGGCAACAACGCCTTCCTCGTGCTCTTCGGCTACAACACGCCAACGCAAACGCTCACCTGCCTGTGGAAGGACGGCACCTTCAAAGGCGTCCCCTGGATGGCTCTATTTCCGCGGCGGCCAAAGCGCTGAGCGGTCCGAGCTGCGCCAGCGTGAGATCGTGAGCGACGGCAAGCTGCGCAAGCGAGGACCCAACACGATCACGGCCAAGAAGGCCTTGTTCGCAGAGCTTGAGCGGGTGGGGGCGCAGGGCTTCGCGGTCGTCGATCAGGAGTTAGCCACCGGGCTCGTCGCGATCGCGGCGCCCGTGCGCGAGGAGAGCCGAGGGGTCGTGGCGGCCATCAATCTAGCCGCCCACACTTCGATAGCTTCCCCGGAGGGACTCATCGACGGCTGCCTCAAGGATTTGCTCTCAGCGGCCGCCGGGTTCTCCGGCGAGCTCGGCTTCCGCGGCGAGTAACGCCCCGCGATCTGGGCGTGTCCCAGATCTGCGCAGATGAAGTACTCGCTTGCCCGGGTGGCGGAATTGGAAGACGCCGTCGACTTAAAATCGATAGTCCGCAAGGGCGTGTGGGTTCGAGTCCCACCCCGGGCATTTTGTTGTGTCTTCGAACGCGCTTCGACTTGGTTACATCCCTATTGCATAGATCGCTACGATTCCGTTCTTTCGTTAATGCGCATGATGGGGGACAGATGCCGAACCTCAAACTCGACAACATCCAAGGCAACGTACTGGCCGGCTTCAACAAGGACTTCCAAAGCTTCCTGTTCGTCAGCTTTCCCGCCGGTAGCGACGCCAAGGGTTGGTTGGCCGCGCTTGCGCCAGATATCGCGACAACCGCCGAGGTCAGCGCTTTCAACGAACTGTTCAAGGCCATCAACGCTCGTCGTGGCGATGAGCTCGGGACCGTCCAGGCGACTTGGCTGAACGTCGCTCTCAGCGCATCCGGGCTGGCCGCGCTCGGAGTGCCCCAACCCGAACTGGAAACGTTCTCCTCCTCGTTTCGAGCCGGCATGGCCGCCCAGGCCGCAGTCATCGGCGACGAAGGCGCCAACGCGCCCGCCCATTGGGTAGAGCCCTTGGGTTCGACCGAAGTGCATGCCTTGCTCCTGCTCGCCTCCGACGACCCCGCCGATCTCGACGCTGCCGCCCTGCGCGAGATCGACCGGCTCGGCGAGCACGACCTGCGTCTGCTGTTCAAGCAGGACGGGCGCGCCCGCTCAGACCTGCCCGGCCACGAGCACTTCGGCTTCAAGGACGGCGTCTCCCAACCCGGCATCCGCGAATTCACCCAGCCCGCCAACCCCGCCGATCCCAACCAGGGCCAGCCCGGCCAAGATTTGCTCTGGCCCGGAGAGTTCGTGCTCGGCTATCCCGCCCAGCAGCGTCCTCCCCAGCCCCCCGCGCCTTTGCCCGGCCCGCCCAATTACGGTGGCGGCGAAGCGTCGCCCGCGATCTCCGTCTCCGATGTCCCGACAGAACCGGGGCCTGTTTCGACCGGCGGGCCGGAATGGGCTGTCGATGGCTCCTATCTGGTGTTTCGCCGCCTCCAACAGGATGTCGCCGGGTTCAGCGAGTTCGTGTCGCAGTCCTCCGGGGCTCAAAACATCTCCGCCGAGTTGATGGGCGCCAAGCTCGTCGGTCGCTACAAGAGCGGTTGTCCCTTGGAGCGCACGGCCGATGAGTCTGGGGATTTGGACCCCCAGATCGCCGATCCTTCGATCGCCGATCCCTCGCTGCTCTCGGACGCCAAGATCAACAATTTCGAGTACGGCGCCGATGTGGACGGCGCCATCGTGCCGCGCGGCGCGCACATCCGTAAGGTCTATCCGCGCGACGAGGCCACGCCCGGCGGCGGGGAGGCCGACACACAGACACACAGGCTTCTCCGGCGCGGCATAGCCTACGGCGAACCCTACGATCCCGGCGCCCCCACCGGCTCGCCCCAGGCGGGCGATGTCCAGTTCCCGCACGACCGCGGGCTCCTGTTCCTCTGCTATCAGAGCTCCTTGGAGGACCAGTTCGAGTTCGTCCAGCGGCTCTGGGTCAACAATCCCAACTTCCCCCAGTCCGGGGACGGCGCCGACCCGATCATCGCCCAGCTCGCCGAACCCCGCGCCGTACGCGTGCCCGGACTCGGCCAGCCCGAGCTCAGTATTCCCCAATTCGTGCGCACCACCGGCGGGGAGTACTTCTTCTCGCCCTCGATCTCGGCCTTGCAGCGGCTCGGCGGGGTGTAGCGCCGTGGCCGGAGTCGACCGACACCAGAAAATCACGCTCAGCGCCGACTTGGTGGCAGGCCTTGAGGATCCCCGAGCGTTGCGCCAAGCGCTCCAAGCAGCCATCGAGCTGGAGCACGCCACGATACCCACCTATCTGTATGCCCTCTACTCGATCGAGCCCGGCACCAACGCCCAGATCGCAGGCCTCCTGCTCCCAATCGTCATCGAGGAGATGATGCACATGGGCCTCGCCTGCAACATCCTCAACGCGATCGGCGGCGCCCCCCAAATCGACACGCCCAGCTTCATACCCACCTATCCCGGGCATCTGCCCGGGTCTGTCGAGGACAGCCTGATCGTGCCCTTGAGCCCCCTCTCCCGGGACCTGATCGCGAAAGTCTTCATGGTCATCGAGGAGCCCGAGGTGTCCTTCGACTTCCCCGGCATTGCGCCCGCGCCTGCAGGTCTGACGATCGGCAAGCTCTACGGTTCCATCGCCGAACACCTCCAGTTAGCCGACCCCACCATCTTCATCGCCGACCATTCCAAGCAGGTCACGCTAGGAGCGGACTTGGTCGCGGTCACCGACTTGCCGAGCGCTTTGGCTGCAATCGACAAAATCGTCGAGCAAGGCGAGGGCACCAGCCAACTGCCCACCGATCCCGAAGGCGAACTTGCGCACTTCTATCGGTTCGCCGAGATCTACGAGGGCAAGCAGCTGATCCCCAACCCCTCCGCCCCGCCCGACGCGCCCCCGGCCGAGCGCTTCTTATTCGACGGCGCCCCGATTCCCTTCGAAACTGTCGGCATACGGGCCTTGGTCTCCAATCCCAGCGAACACCCGTATGCGCCCGGTAGTCCCGCCGCTCTCGCCAACGACAAGTTCAACGCCACCTACACCGGCCTCTTGCGGTTACTGCACTCCGTGTTCAATGGGAAGCCCGACGAAATCGGCACCGCCATCGGCGAGATGGAATCGCTCAAAGGCCAGGCCTTGGCAATGGGCCAGATCGAGGTTGAAGCAGGGGTCTTTGCGGGGCCCAGCTTTCAGTACCACCCGGCGTAGGTGTAGCGGCAGGCGAGCGCTGGGGCTCACCGCTCGATCGCTTCGATCGCCTTCTCGTGGACCGGGATATGCGCCTGTGCGCCGTCTGCCTGCAGGAGGTCTTGGAGTTGCTGCAGGTGGTCGTACAGGCATCTGCGCTTTGCATACATGACCGGGATCGCGTCGTGCTCGTGCTCGGCCGTCCTCGCTTCCCGGGTTGTCTTGGTCAGGGTCAGGTGGGTGGCTTGCGTCTTTACCTTCGGGTTGCCTATGTAGATCGAGTGCAGATCGATCGCTAGGTCTGCCAGCGTCGTCTCGATCACGACTACGTAGGCGCCGACGTGGGTTGCCAGGGTCTCCGAACGAATCGCCTCGCCGTCGATCGCGATCGCGATCGGGATCTTCTTGCGGTGTGCGTGGGCCATTCTCGGCGCACGCTAGCGTCCGCTTCGGCCAGTCATCCGTGCAGGCTTCGGTCGGCACGCGTTTGTGCGCCGACCGATCGCCCGCTTGCGCTCTAACTGCTCCTCGGCGTCGGCCACCTCCGGCGTCAGAGCCGCGATGAACTCGAACTCGCCGTTGAGCAATGGCACCTCCTTTGGCGCGTTGCGCGCCCACTCATACAACTGGTTGCGAGTCAGCTCGCCGCGCCGCATGGCGGCCACACGCTGATCCGCGCTCATCGCCCACTGGGCCTGTGAGGCCTCTCGTCTGCTCTCGCGCTGCCTTGCGAGACTCTCCATGAGGACTTGGCTCATGTCTTGCATCGGGTCCTCCTTTGGCGAGGGGTCGGGTGGTGTGCACGCCGCAGCCCTGCCGCACTTGTGCGGCAAAATTGGCAAGGCTGCACACCACCCGGGCGGTGGTGGCCCGAGCGGCCTGCGACTTTGGCTACAGCTCGAGCTGGTCGAAGTGCCAGGCGGCTCTGCTTGCCATCACGAAGTCCCCCAGTTCGTGTACCAGGCCCGTGGCCTTCAGGTTCGCGATCGCGTCGATCGCGTCCAGGCGTGGCGCGCTCAGCTCACGCGCCAGCTTCTCCGTGCCCCACAGGCCGTGATGGTCTTTGCTCAACAACAGGCCGATGATCGCCACTTGCGCCACTGGCTCTCTCGACTCCTCCGGGGTCTCCGTCGCGTTCGTGAGGATGCTTGAGTCGATACAATCTCGGTACCAACTGGGTACCAATTTGGCTGAGGGGCATCGCGTTCCAAGCGGAAGTGGCTCGGTTGTGCGTGATTGGAGATGCGCCGTGCGGGACTCGAACCCGCCCCGCCGGATTAAAAGTGGCTTCCTGGGGGGTCATATGAGGTCTATGAGCCCGTAAATACTGGCGCCAGCTGCGCTGAGATAAGGTCAGAAATGCTCGTTTCGGGACCAATTTCGGGACCAATTTCGGGTGGTGAGTAATCCCCTGACCGGCAGGTTGACAGTAGGTCGGTACCTGCTCAGACACCCGCTTCTGGCTCAACATTGGCCTGGCTCGCCGGCTTCGCAGGCTCGCTTGCGCACAATGCAGAGCGAGCGTTACGCGCGTGAGCAGCCTGATCGGGTCGACAGAGAGAGCGCTTGGCTTCCAGGTCTGGGGGTAGGCCATTCAGCCATCCGTCGGCTCTGTGAGACATGATGGCGGCATGTCGCTCGCGCCAGAATCCATAGTGCTCCTTGGTGCGGGTGCCTCAAAGGAGGCGGGCGTTCCGACCACCTTCGAGGCGACTCGTCAGCTCGTCGAGAGAATCGCCTCGCGACCGCGCGACCAGTCGTTTGCCTCCGCACTACATTTCGTTTGTGGAGCCCTTCTCGCATATGACGCCGCAGACGGGACGAGCCCATTCAACAGCCTTGATGTCGAGCGAGTGTTCGCCGCTGTCCAGCTACTTGCCGAACGAAGAACGCTTGAGGTCACTCCATTCGTAGCGTCTTGGCACCCAGCTGTTGACGCATTGGACCAGCCGCCCCGAAACGCCCCTATGGGTTTCGACAGGAACCTGATCGACGGTATAGCGAGGGGTAGAGGGATCCATTCCCCCGAGCGCATGATTGTCAAGGCCGAGTGAGAATTGACCCTGTGGCGCCGGTTGAGAATTGACCCCCCTTGCGGCGGCTGCTCGTGTAGTCGAGCCGTAGGCGAGGCGGAGCGAGCTGCCGCCGGCGCGAGCTCGAGTGGGGGTCAGTCGGTGGGTGGGGTAGCTGGTGGGGTGCCGAGGTCGTGGTTCTTGAGGCGGTAGCTGTCGCCCTTGAGGGAGAGGATCTCGGCGTGGTGGATGAGCCGGTCGATCATCGCTGCGGCGGTGGCGTCATCACCGAAGATCTCGCCCCAGGCGCTGAAGGGCTTGTTGCTGGTGACGACCATGCTGGCGCGCTCGTAGCGGCGGGAGACCAGCATGAACATCAGGTTCGCTGCTTGCGGATCGAAGGGGATGTAGCCCACCTCGTCACAGACCAGCAGGGGGTAGCGCTCGAGGCGCCGCAGCTCGTCCTGCAGGCGGCCTTGGCGTTGCGCGTCGGCGAGCAGCGCGACCCACTCGGTCGCGGTGCGGAACAGAACACGTTGCCCCGCGAGGCAAGCCCGGATCGCGAGCGCGATCGCCAAATGGGTCTTGCCGGTGCCTGGTGGTCCGAGGAGGATCACGTTTTCCTTGCCGTGCAGGAAGTCGAGTTGCCCGAGGTGCTCGATGACTTGCTTTTTGATCGAGCGCTGGAAGGTGAAGTCGAACTCCTCGAGCGTCTTGCGAGCGGGGAACCGTGCGGCTTTGATCCGCAGCTCGCCGCCGGAAGCGTCCCTTGAGGCGATCTCAGTGGACAGCAGCGCTTCAGTGAACCGCTCATAGCTCCACTCCTCTGAGCGTGCACGCTCACAGAGCTTCGCCATTGCGCGCGCGGCTGCTGGGGCCTTCATCGCGCGGAACAGGTGCGTGAGCTCAGCGGTCGCGCTCACGCGATCAACCGGTCATAGACGGCGAGTGGGCGCTGCTCGACGAGGGGTTCATTCTCGCGCTCTTGGTCCTCCTCGCCGGGGCGCTCCCTGAGCGCCCGTGCGTGCTCCAGAGCGGTGATCGTGCGGTTCTTGGCGAAGCTGCGCTCATGCGAACAAGCAAGCTCGCCAGTGTCGAGCGCCACCGCCGTGACCTGCCGCTGTGAGGCCCGGATTTCCACGCGCCGTCCCACGAGGCGGGGGTCGAGTGAGTAGTCGTTGGTGTCGACACGGACGTGCGGATCTGGTGGCACCCGCGTCACCCAGCGACGGTCCATGTCGGGCTCACGCTCGGGGAGAGCCCGCATCACCTCACGCTCCTCGGTGAGCCGGTCGATCGGCCGGGCGCGAAGCGTCTTATGCGTGCGGGCGTTTGCCTTCTCGAACCACGCGTCGAGCTGCAGCTGGAAGTCGAGGTGGTTCGCGAAGTGTCGGCCGGGCTCGAAGTTGCTCTCCATATACCCCTGCAGCCGCTCGACCGCGCCCTTCGCCTGCGGGTCAGCCGGCTGGCAGAAATACCAGTCCACCTTCAGCTGGCCACAGAACGCTGCATAAGCATCGGTCGGGCGGCCACGGCCGGCGTGAATGCACCCCTCGCGGTCCCAGACCATCAGCCGTGGCAACGCACCGATCGACCACAGGCAGCGGCCCATGCCCCACAACACGTCCGGTGCTTCCTTGCTGAAGATCAGCGCGCCGGCGCCGGCCCGGGAATATCCAAGGCAGCACACGACGACCCACGCCCGGCGGGCTTGGCCGTGACCGACCGGCACCGGCCGAGAGCTCTCCCACAGATCCCACTGACAGATCTCCCCCGGCCGATAGACCGTTCTCTGGTGAGTGCGCGTGTGCTTGAACAGCGGGCGTACCTCCCGCAGATAGTCATCAACGATCGACTTGCCGCCGTCGAACCCGAGCGGCTCGATCAGCTCACGAATCCTCACACCCGGCAGCGCTGGGTCGCCGCGCAGCAGCTCGTGGATCTCATCCTTGAACGGGTCGAGCTTCGACGGGCGCTCAGGACAACGAAACCCCGGTGGCGCCTCCGAGCGCAGCACCGAACGGATCGTGTTGCGCGCCAGCCCCGTGCGGCGCATCAACTCCTTGATTGAGACACCGCGAACGAAGTGCTCCCTGCGCAGCTCGGCCCACCGCTCCACGTCCAGCACGCTCCTTCTCCCGGTCTCGACAACACAATCGAGCCAGGCTCACCAACACCCCGGACGCCTCCGCCACCACCCGAGGGGGGTCAAATCTCAACCGGCGAAGAGGGGTCAGTTTCTCACCGGCGCCGACAA
>JBAVYU010000037.1:0-57127 GCA_049588415.1 Solirubrobacteraceae bacterium | reverse complement strand
CAGCCGGCCCAGCCAGGGCAACCGGCCCAGCCAGGGCAGCCGGCCCAGCCAGGGCAGCCGACCCAGCCAGGGCGACTCGCCCAGCCGGCGCGCACTCTGCCCCAGGCCACCCGCACACCGTTCTATGAGCTCGAGCCACTCCAAGGTGGGGGGGCAGGTCGCTACGTAACCGGGCACCTGGCGGAGCTCGCCCAATCAAGCGCCGCAAAAATGCCCGCTTCAGAGGCGCACGAACTATCGACGCGGCCTCTCGCGCACTCTGAAGCCCCCGATCCGTTCGCGAGGGTCCTGGAGCGGGCCACCTCCGAAGAGCACGCTGCCCCTGCCCCACAACCCATGCCGCCGCCTCGCAATCCCAACCCCCCGCCTCGCTCGCGCGCGCGAGTCAACGTCCAAAGCAGACTGGTGAGCCTCGGCACGAGCCCAAGCTTCGCCGAAGAGACGATCGACGCCGCCTTGGCCCACGTGGTCGCGCTCGCGCCACGCACCCCCCTCGGCAAGGCCGTGGGCCACGCTTTGGCGCAGCGCATCCCGGTCGCTCCGCCGCTTCCGACCCAAGGCGCGGCGATCGTGCTGGCCGGCCCGGGCGGCGCGGGCAAGACCAGTTGCTGCGCGGCATTGCTCGCCGCCTATCGCGCCAACTCGACCTTGCGGGCGAGCTGCGCCACGATCGTGCGAGGCCACGGCACAGACGAGTGGCAGCTGTTGCTGAGCCCCCAACTCAGGAAGCCGATCGCGGCGGACAGCGATCGCGCCCGTCGGGCTCTGCGCAAGGCCAAGGCGCAAGGCCTGCTGGTGATCGACACGCCGCCGCTGTCGGCCGGTGAGAGCAGCGGGATCCGCAAGCTGGGGGCGCTGCTCGGCGATTTGGAGCCCGAGCGAATCACGATCGCGATGCCGGCGACCTTGGGCGCCGTTGCCGCAGCCCAGCTCCTGAAGGCCTTGCGCCCACTCGGGGCAAACGCCTTGGCGCTCACCCACGCGGATGAGACCGACCAAGTAGGGGTGGCGGTGGAGGCGGCCTGTGAGTTCGGTTTGGCCCCCGAGTACACGCTCGATCGGGGCCGCGCGGGCGGATGGAAGCTGCGTCGAATCGATCCGACTGGGCTGGCGGCAACACTATTGCCGTGAAGCGCACCGACACCAAGGGCGATCCGCTCGAGCAGATCGCGCTGCCGCTCCGGTCCGAATCGGTGACCGTGCTGTGTCCTTCGGGTAAGCAGATCCCCGCGCGCGTGACCGAACGCGGGCCGAACAGCCTCTCGGTGCTGATCACTTTCATCGCCGACGTGCTCGAGGAGGACCAGCTCGAAGGACTCCTGCTCGAGTTCCCTTGCGCGAGGGGACTGGCGCGCGTGGGAGGAGACGTGGTGCTGGAGGACCGCGATCTGCTCCACTTCAGCGACCTTTATTCGATCGAGGTGCTCCAGCAGCGCGAATTCGTGCGCGTCAAGGCCAACCGGCCGGTGCTTGTGTATGTGGGGCGCGACCGGATGCCGATCCAGAGCTATGCGGTGGACCTGTCCGGTGGCGGCTTGCTGCTGGCGGGACCCGACGTGCTGGAGATCGGCGAGGACATCGAGTTCCAGCTCACGCTCGCCTCGGGCAGCTCTCCGATTGAGGGAGTGGGGACGGTCGTGCGTAGCGACGTGCAAGGCCGGCGCGCGATCTCGTTCAGCCTCTTGAGTGACGTCAACCGCAGGCGCGTGGTGCGCTTCATCTTCAACGTCCAGCGCGCCGAGCGAAGGCGCGAAGTCGACACCCGTGAGCGCCATGGCCGCTGAGAAGACCGCCGAGAAGAAGAAGGGCAAGAAGAAGACCAAGGCGGAGGCGGGCGCCACCTCAGAGCAGCCCAGCGTAGCGGCCCATCCGAAGGCGGCCCGCTCAGTCGCTCGGGCCAAGGGCTGGGGCGGTTTGGCGGGCTTCTTGATCGCGGGCTACCTGTCCTTGCCTACCTCCACCTTCGCCGAGGCCGGGCTGAGAGCCTTGGTGGCCGGCAGCATTTGTTACGTGGCGGCCTGGGCCGGCGCCGTGTTCGTGTGGCGCCGCCTGGTTATGGTCGAGCTGCGCAATCGCGAACAGCAACAAATCAGCGAGATCTAGCCGATGGTCGCCGAGGCTTAGCCGATGGACCCGATTCAGCCGCTCGGACACGGTCCCCTGGCTCCGATCGCGCGCATGGGACGCCAGCCGGTGGACCGCACCGAGCCTATTTCACGTGAGCGTGACCGTCCTTCCCGCGAAGCCGAGGAGCGCAGGCGACGTAAGGCTTTGGCCGAACAGGCCCAGCAGCCGGAGGACCAGGACGACGGGCGGCCCCACATCGACGTGCGGGCGTGACCAGAGCACCTAGGCCTGCACGCACTGCTCGAGCTGGGCGAGGTCAACCCCTCCGACGCGATCAGGAACCCAGGGCCTCCAGCACGGTCCCGGACGGGCCCGCCAATGCAGAAAAACTTGCAAGCGCAGGGAAAAGCGCGAGCGAACTGAATCCCCCTCAAGTTTCGCCGCCCATCGGCGATAACTAGGGATGAGCTGACATGGAGTCGGCTCGGGACCCCCACCAAACCGTCATCAAGGAGATGAACGCATGTCCCTCACCGTAAACACCAACCTGGACGCGATGGACGCGAACAGGAACCTGAACAGCACCACAAGCATGCTGTCGCAGTCGATGCAGCGCTTGTCCTCTGGCCTCCGCATCAACTCGGCTGCCGACGATGTCGCCGGCTACGCCATCAGCCAGCGCTTGGAGGGCCAGGTCAACGGCCTCAACCAAGCGACTCAGAACAGCCAGGACGCCGTTTCACTCGCGCAGACCGCTCAGGGCTCGCTGAACGACGTCACACAGATGCTGCAGCGTGTCCGCGAGTTGGCGGTCCAATACGCCAACGGCACGACCTCAACGACCGACAAGGAAGCGATCACTTCCGAGGTCACGCAGCTGACGTCGGAGATCGAACGAGTCGGTGAAACGACTCAGTTCAACGGCATCAACCTGCTCAGTGAAGCGGCAACGATCTCCTTCCAGGTCGGCGCCAACGACAAGGAAGTCATCGGTGTCAAAACGGCCGTTCTCAAGACCGCGATCGAAAAAAAGATCGAACTTGGAACGGAAACATCGCTGAAGGGCATCGACGAAGCACTCAGCGCAGTTTCCTCCCTCGCCGGCGAATTCGGCGCGGTGCAGGATCGCATCCAGTACACCGAGGCGAACCTGGAAGTTTACAGCCAGAACCTCTCCTCGGCTTACAGCGGCATCGTCGATGTGAACATGGCAGCTGAAATGACTAACTTCACCAAGCTGCAGGTGTTGGAGCAGGCCGGCGTGTCCGTCCTGGCCCAGGCCAACGCGCAGCCGCAGGCTGTCTTGAAGCTCCTGCAGTAGAACACGGTTTCATCAAGGGACATGTGAAGCGGGCGGCCACTTGGTCGCCCGCTTTGCTTTAAGCACTGCCGCGCGACGCGACGATCGGGTCACTCAACAGCGGAGCGCGGCTGCCGAATACCCGGGTAATGTCCATCGAAGCCACGCTCGCGCGGGTCGGCCTGATCAGACAGGATCTGGCTAATCCAGCCGCTCTGATCGCTCTGATTAATCAGGACCCCACCCTCCCCACCGCCCTCACCGGTGGCACTGAAGCACCCGAGTCTGGCGGAACACCAGGCGGGGCGGCCGGCGGCGAAGCGTCCTTCGCCAGCGCCCTTGCACAGGCCGCGGACGGGTACTCGCCGGACGCATCGATGGGTCAAGCCAGCCCGTCGGGACTTCCCTACACGTCGGGCCTACCCACCACGTCGGGTCTGCCCTACACGTCGGGCCTTCCCACCACGTCGGGGCTGCCCTATACGTCGGGGCTTCCCACCACGTCGGGGCTGCCCACCACGAGCGGACTTGCGGGCATCGGCGGCTATCCAACCTCAATGCAAGACGTGGCCACTCCGCTCTCAACGTCCGCCAACACCCCTGGCGGGCACATCGTGGCGGCCGCCGAGACGCAAATCGGCCAGAGCGAGCAGCCGCCGGGCTCCAACGAATCGCCGGCCATCGCCGCCTACCGCGAAGCTACCGCCGGAGCGGAGCCCGGCGCGCCTTGGTGCGCCTACTTCGCCTCTTGGGCCGCGCGCCAGGCGGGCGAGCCGATCGGGTCGGCGGGAGAAGGGCTCGGCTCGGTCGGCGCGATCTGGTCTTGGGCGCAGAGCAGCGGGCGCGCAATCCCCAATGGGCCCGGCGTGGTGCCCCAGCCGGGCGATCTGATCGTGTTCGGGGACTCCCACGTGGGGATAGTCAAGGAAGTATTGCCCTCCGGTCAGATCGCAACGATCGAGGGCAACTACGAAAACAAGGTGGCCGCCAACGTGCGCAGTCCCGGCGAAGCGACCGGGTACGTGAACATGGGCTGAGCCGCCCCCTGCGGCGATAGTCTCGTGCTTCTGACGACGGGCGACCTGGGACTTATGATGTCTGAATGACCGCCCAGCTCAAGAAGTGGATTTGGCGCTTGTCGCGCTTGGCGGTTCTTGCATTCGCCGGCCTACTTTCGCTGAGCGTGCCCGCGGGTGCACAGACGATCGGCTACCTGTACAGCGCGGTCAGCGGTGGCATCGCCCAATTCGACGTCGGTTCGGACACCAGCCTCACTCCCGAGAGCGTGGTCGGCGGTGGGCCCGCGACACCAACCTTTCCGGGATCGGTGGCGATGGCCAAGACCCCCTCCGGGGAGAGTCTGTACCAGCTGGCCGGCACGGGCGCCACCGAGACGATTTACCAGTACTCCGTGAACGCTTCGACCGGTGCGCTGACCCCCAAGAACCCGATCGCGGTCGGTTCCGTTCCACTGCTGGCCAGCGAGGAGCATCGTTTCCTTGCTGTCTTTAACCCCGCAGCCACAGGCCAGGGAGGACAGAACGCGCTCTATGTGCTCTCGGGGCCCGACACCAAAAGCGCCTTCGTCTACGTTTTCGATATCGACGCGACAACAGGTGCCTTGACAGAAGCCTCCGAGATACCCGTTCCCGGAATAAAATTCGGCGAGGCGCTCGCCTATAACGGCAACGTTCTGGCCGTCACGGGTAGCGGACCCGACGGGGAGGGCTTCCAGCGTGGCGTGATAGACCCAAGCACAGGCATCCCCGAGTTCGAATCGTTGCCTGACGCTCCATGTCCCGGCTTCTCCTGCGACGACGGCCTGCTCTTCATGCTGGACACCGAGCACATGCTCAGCGCCAACCTGGTCTTGAACCCCAACCAAAAGCTCGTCGAAGAATACGTGGCCGGCGTCTCCGCATACGAAGTGGGCGGCAGCTGGGGAAATCTCGGATCGTCCGCGACCATCCGCCCCGGACCAGGCGAAATCACCGCGAATGGCCACGAATACCTGGTGCTCGAGCGACAAAGCGAAACTGAAGCGCTCGAGAGGGAGGAACCGTTTACAGGGGAAGCTCTTTTCGAGGCATTCAGCCCGGATGGGCTCTCTGAGGGATACACCCAGATACCGTCTTCTACGGTGGTTGGACCGACCGGAATATTTGCTCTTGGGTCAGGGCTATACATCGCCAACGTCGGCATCCACGGCTTTACCACCGGACTGGCTTACCGCCTCTCCCAGGACCAGCCTCCTGTGTCAACCGAATTGGACGGTACGCTCGGCAGCGCCATGACCGGCTTCCTGCTGGAAGGCGGCAGCCCTAGCGAAGGAAACGGGGAAGGGAAAGGGGAAGGGAAAGGGGAAGGCAGCGGCAACGGCGAAAACGGTAAACCCGAAAAATCGGTACCCCCGCCCACGGATAAACCGATTGTTTCCGCGCCGATCAACTCTCTTCCGCCTGTCACGCCGCAGCCTCCAAACACCAAGATCACATCGGTCAAGACTTCCGGCACGAAGACCACGATCAAGTTCAAGGGCACGGGCGGCTCCGGCAAGCTTCAGTTTCGCTGCAAGCTGGGCAAAGCCAAGAAAGCGATCACGTGTCACTCTCCGGACGTCTACCTCCACCTCACGCCAGGCAAGCACCTCTTCTCGGTCTTCGCCATCGACAGTGCGAACATCGCGGACCCGTCACCCGCGCACGTTTCGTTCAAGGTCAAGGGCTGATGAGGTCCTGTCCTATGCGTGATGTCGCCGTCATCTAAGCACGCCTCGGCGAGCCGGGCCCCAGTCGAGCCATAGCTTGCCGGCGGCGGTGACTTCGGTGGGCGCGAGCCCCTCTCCATCCCGAGCGACTGGCCAGGTTTTGGGATGCGCCCTGCGGGCCGCCCGCGTCGCTTGAGCGCGACTCGCCCACTGAGGACATGATCACTTTGCCCAGCTGGGAGAGCTACACGTTCGTGAAAGTGCTGTCGAGACCATCGCAAATTGCGTGGTGCCAAGCACCAATATGGTTGCGAATAGTCGATATTCCTCGTAGGCTGTCTAGCCGAGAGCTTCACCAACAATGCGAACAGTTCCCAACTCTCTCGCTGGTATCACGGGCAATCGTTTCCCGAAGGTGATGTCCGCGCTCTCCCGAGGAGACGGTCAGGACGAGATCTGGGGCGGGTCGTTCGTAGGGGCCAGCCTCCAAGCGAGCCTCGTGGCGAAGGTCTTGGCCATGCTGTTCGCGGCCGGCGCCACTTTGTCCGCCCTGACGGTGATCCTGCCCCACCCGGCCAAGGCCAACGAGGTGGGACTGTTGGTGATCGTCGCCAACGCCTACCTGGTCGCTTTGGCCCTGTACACCCAGGCGGCCCGCCTACCGGCCTGGAGTATGCAGGTGACTTTGGCTTGGGGCTCGACTTTGATCACCGGCGTGGCCTACTTCTCAGGGGAAATGCCCAGCCCGCTCGTGTTCTTCTACCTGTGGGTGTTCCTGTATGCGTCCTACTTCTTCACCCACCGACAGACCGCCCTGCAGATCGCCTACGTGGGCCTTGCCTATGGCGCACTGCTCGCGATCAAGGCGCCTGTAGAAGCGATCTCGACCTGGTGGTTGGTCGGCATGGGCACCCTGCTCGTTGGCGCGATGGTGATCATGGTGATGAGGGCACGCGTCGAGCTTCTGATCGGTCGCCTATATGACGCTGCGCGCACCGATCCTTTGACCAAGCTGGCCAACCGGCGCGGCTTTCGCGAGCTGCTTGACCTCGACCTGGAAAGAGCGCGTCGCTCGGGCACGCCAATGGGTGTCTTGATCGGCGATCTGGACGATTTCAAGGACTTCAACGACCACCTTGGGCACCATCTCGGCGATCTCGCTTTGCAGCGCGTGGCCCGCTTGCTGGAGGAGCATAAGGGCCCTTTGGACACGGCCGCTCGCATCGGCGGTGAGGAGTTCGCTTTGATCGTGCCCGACGCCGAGGGTGATTGTGCTTGCGCTTTGGCCGAGCGCTTGCGCCACGCAGTGCGCGAAGAGTTTGCGCAGGAGCACGTGACGCTTACCATCAGCTTCGGCGTTTCGCTGTATCCCGAACACTCCGAGACGGCCGCTTCGCTCATGCACGCAGCCGACCAGGCGCTCTATGCGGCTAAGGAGGGCGGACGCGACCGCACCGTGCGCCATAGCTCGGCCCTGCGTTTGGATCAGAGGACTCCCAGCGACCTCCACGACATCCAGGGCGAGCGTTTCGTAATGGCCGTGCTCGACATGGCAGAGGCGGTCGACCTGCGCTTCTCGGGCTCGGCGCGCCACTCAGAGACAGTTGGTCGCTATGCGGAGATGATGGCTCGCGAGCTGGGCTTGCCCGAGTGGCGTATCAGCCGCATCCGGCTCGCCGGCATCCTGCACGACATCGGCAAGGCGGGCGTTCCCAACAGCATCCTGCATAAGCCGGGTCCGCTGACCATGGAGGAGTACGAGATCGTCAAGCACCATCCGACTTTGGGCGCCCAGATGATCGAGCACATCAGCCTCTCTGACGTGCGCGAATGGGTGGCGATGCACCACGAGCGCCCCGACGGCCTCGGCTACCCGCTCGGCCCGCAGGCTGGACCGATTCCCTTGGAGGCCCGCATCGTGGCGGTTGCCGACGCCTACGAGGCAATGACCAGCGACCGTCCCTACCGCGACTCGATCGGCTATGACGCCGCCTTGGCGGAGCTACGCCATGGGGCAGGCACCCAGTTCGATGCCTTGGTCGTGGAGGCTTTCATCGTGGCTTTGACCCGCGAAGCCAAACGCGCCGGGGAGACCTTCGCGGCGAGCGCCTGAGGCGGTACCGCCAACCAGGCAAACAGCTCGAGCGTGGCCGCATCGTTTTGCAACATATTCGGCTGGGCTTGGTGTTGAGTGATCGGGCTGCCGTCCCAGGCCTTCAAATACAAGCCCTGCCCGTCGCGTGCTCTGGCTTGGGCGTCGGCGGCCATCTCTTCGGCCAGCGTCCGCCAGCGAGCTTCGCCGGCTTGGACGCCGTAGAGCAGCATCCAATGCAGATAGATCGTGTCGAACTGGGGACCCATGTTCAGACGGTCTGAGAAGCGTTCGGCCGAGGCGTTGGCCAGCCCGGCGGCTCGCGCGCACGCCCCTGAGACGCCGACTCGGCAAAGCACTTGCCAGGCCCCTACGAAGGTTCCCTCTATGTAGGGCGTAGGTGTGGGGTCGGAATCGGTGCGCTTGTACAGCCGGCGTTCGGTCGTGAAGGAGGCATCGGCCCAATCCAGGAACTTGAGCGCTTCGGTGCGGTAGCTCGCCTGGTCCGTCAGCAGGAACAGGCGCGCTCCCAGCAGCGAACCGGCCGCCAAGGGCTCGCCCGCGATGTAGGGGTGGGAGGTGTTCCACCACAATCCGCCTCCCTTCTCGTTCCAGCCCGCCCGGGCAATGAACTCGAAGGCTCGCTCGGCCTCCCTCAGGTAGCTGGACACACCGGTGGCTTGGTAGGCGTCCAGGAAGGCAAGGCCCCACCAGCCATTGTCGTCAAACCAGGTTTGTACTTGGCCCCGATCGCCCGGATACGGCGCAAAGCCAGGGTCGGGTCTCAGCGTGGCGTCCCAGTAGCGCTCCGCGCCCCTGGCGAATCTTTCCACCGCCGCCTTGTGAGCCGGCGTGGGTCGTGCGATCGCGATCGCGTCGAGCGCCTCAAACAAGGGCGTCGCATCCCAGATCGTCGCCAGCGGATAGCGGTCTTGGTCGTGGAGGCGACTGTCGTACCAACCCAGGCGCTTGTCCCACCAGAGCCGCTGCGCGCGAGCGACTCCGGCTTCGGCGATCTGGAGGTAGCCGCGAGCGGTCGCGGCGCGCGGCGCGTCCGCCCGTGAGCAGGCACAGGACACGGCAAGCGCACAGGCGCAGAACGTTGCAAGCGCGCACGCGCGGAAGAACCCGAGCGTGCGGGCGGAGATCGCGGTGCGGTGCATCCTCCGACGCTTTATCGGCGTGGACGCCCCCGAGCTCAAGCGGGCGTCCCTCTCATTCGAATGGTCTCATGTATGACGGGCCAACGTCCGATATCTTGAAAATGAAGGATGTTTCGGGTTGTGGAGCGCCTGAGGGGGCGCTCGGTGGGTACATAGCGGGCGCAAACTTCCAGACAAGTCTGGTCGCCAAGGTGCTGGCGGGGCTGTTCGCCGCCGGCGCCACACTGGCCGCGCTCACGGTCATCCTGCCGCACCCCGCCCACCAAAACGAGGCAGGGCTGCTGACGATTGTGGCCAACGCCTATGTGGTCGCGGGCGTCCTGTATTGGTGCGCCGGGCGGCTTCCCGCCTGGACCCTGCCGGTCACCTTGGGTTGGGGCAGCACTTTGATCACCGGAGTGGCCTACTTCTCGGGAGAGAGCCCGAGCCCGCTCGTGTTCTTCTACCTGTGGATCTTCCTCTACGCGGCCTACTTCCTCTCGCGCAGAGACGCCACCTTGCAGATCGGCTATGTGGGGCTTGCCTATGGCGCGCTGCTCCTCGCTCATCGCCCTCCGAGCGGCGTGCCGGCCTGGTGGCTGGTGGGGATGGGGACCTTGCTGGTGGCGGCGATCGTGATTATGGCGATGCGGGTGCGCGTGGAACAGTTGATCTCCCGACTGTATGACGCTGCCCGTAGCGACCCTTTGACAAGCCTGTCGAACCGGCGCGGCTTCCGCGAGCTGCTGGACCTGGAGCTCGAGCGGGCACGTCGCGGAGGAGCCGAGATGACCGTCCTGGTGGGCGACTTGGATCGTTTCAAGGAGGTCAATGACCGCTCCGGCCACCAGGTTGGCGACGCCGCCCTGCAGCGGGTGGCACGCGTCCTGGGCGAAGGCAAGCGCCAGATCGATTCAGCCGCACGTGTGGGCGGCGAGGAGTTCGCTTTGATCCTGCCCGATGCCTCACAGGACGGCGCCTTCCTAGTGGCGGAGCGGCTGCGTGCCCTTGTACGCGAGGAGTTCGCGGCCGATTCCGTCTCGATCACGATCAGCTTCGGTCTTGCCACCTATCCGATGCACGGCGAGACGGCGGCTTCGCTGCTGCGCGCCGCCGACGAGGCCCTGTACGCGGCCAAGGACAGCGGTCGCGACCGCACCGTGCGCCACAGCCCCCTGTTGCGAGACTTGGTGCGCTCGGAGGGAGGCAGTGGAGACGCGGAGGGCGAGCGCTTCCTGTCGGTCATGCTCGATCTTGCCGAGGCCGTGGACCTGCGCTTCTCGGGCTCCGCGCGCCACTCTGAGACGGTCGGGCGCTACGCCGAGCTGATGGCCCGCGCGCTGGGTCTCTCCGCGCGGCGTGTCGGCAGGGTCAGGCTTGCCGGAATGCTCCACGACATCGGCAAGGTGGGCGTCCCCGACTCGATCCTGAGCAAGCCCGGACCGCTCACCGAGGCGGAGCTGACAGTCGTGCGGCGTCACCCCGAACTGGGCGTGCAGATCCTCGAACACCCCAGCCTCACCGACGTTCAGGCTTGGGTGGGCGCCCACCACGAGCGACCCGACGGCCTTGGCTACCCATCGGGGATCTCCGGCGATGCGCTTCCCTTGGAGGCTCGCATCGTGGCCGTCGCCGATGCCTATGAGGCAATGACCAGCGACCGCTCCTATCGCGACTCGATCGGCAGCTCGCGCGCACGAGCCGAGCTGAGACGCTGCGCCGGCACCCAGTTCGACGCGCGCGTTGTCGATGCCTTCCTGGCCGCCTTGGACCGCGAGAGCGCCCGCGCCGAGGCCGAACTGGCCCAGCTGGCGCTCAGGCTTTAGTCGAGTACGACGATTTGCCGCTGCAGCTGGCGAAACCGACGTAGTTCGTCGCGAGTGTGCCCTGCTCCTTACCGCCCTTGAGGAATTTACCCGTGATCTTCAGCTTGGCCCCGACCTGGCCCTTCTTCGGGCCCTCCAGGATGTGGTAGATGCCGGTGCTGGAGAAGGTCCCTTTACCTGAGACAGAGGCGCTGGTGAAGTGGATCGGGATCGGCGGCCCACCGCCGCTGCAGTAGAGCGGGATGTTGGAGGTGCTCAGTCCAGTCACCTTCTTGCCGTTGGCGGAGACTTTGAAACTGACCACGACGCCGTCGCGAGCGGGGATCAGACCGCCGCTGTAGGAGCCGCCCTTGACGACGCCGGCGGCCAAAGCCACACTCGCCAGAACCAAGGCCGAAGCCAGAGCGCAAACCGCGGTCGAGACCTTCCACTTGCTCGCCATCCTGCTGCGCCTCCTGTTTGGTGTGCTCTGCCGGCCGCCCCAGATTGGGGCCAAGGTGTCCTCACTGGGAAGAATGCAAACGATAGCCAACCCGTGCGACGGCCCGCTTGGCCCGCCGGCCTGCCGGGATCCCGCCGCACGCCGCGCACGCTCCGTGCGTCCGAGCAAATCGGAGCCAGAGGAGGGGTCAGGCCGCGCGCCGCCGCCCATTCGTGAAAGATGCCGGGTTGGATGGAGCTGGAGTACGAGTTGCAAACTCACCGCGCCGAGGACCGCCACTGGTGGTACCAAGGCCGCCGCCGCGTCTTGGAGCGAGCGATCGCGCGCCTTGGGCTGCCCGCTGAGACACGCATTCTGGACGCCGGCTGCGGCAGCGGGCGCAACATGGTCGATTTGGCCCACCACGGGACGGTCACCGGCGTGGAGCTATCGCCCACAAGCGTTCGACTGGCGCGCGACCGAGATGCGGGCGAGGTGATCGAAGGCTCGGTCTTGGACATGCCCTTCGACGACGGCTCGTTCGACTTGAGTGTCAGCCTCGACGTCATCGAGCACCTCGAAGACGACATCGGCGCCTTGCGTGAGCTGCGCCGCGTGACAGCGCCGGGGGGTGCTTTGCTGGTGACAGTCCCCGCGTATCAGTGGCTGTGGAGCGGCCACGATGAGATCAACCACCACCACCGCCGCTACAGCCGGCGAACCCTGCTCCGCGCCGCGCAGGCCGCCGGCTGGCGAGAGGACAGCTTGGCCCATTTCAACTCGCTGCTACTCCCGGTCGCAATCGCGCTGCGCGCCTTGGAGCGCTTCAAGCCGTCTACCACCAAGTCGAGCCTTGACCTGTGGGTGCCGCCGGCGCCTTTGAACTGGGCTTTGCGCCAGCCTCTGAATCTCGAGGCCGCCGTGATCGGCCGCGGGGGCTCAATACCGGCTGGATTGTCGCTGTTGGCCGTGTTCCGGTAGGAGATTCTTAGGAGTCGGCCGCCGTCTCGACCAGGACTCGCTCTCCGCTCCCTTTGAAAGTCCAGGCCCGGTTGGCAAAGAAGGTGAGCACGGTGACGATCGCGATCGTTGCGGCCTGTCCGGTCAGCTTGCCGAGGCCAAAGCCGTCGACGAACAGGTAGACGAGTCCGAGGTTGACGAGCAGCCCACAGCCCTGCACCACGAACCAGCGCACCGGTGTCAGGGCGTCGCCAACATGACCCCTGAATGTCCATGCGCGATTCCACAGGAAGCCGTTGATCGCCCCCACCGCGAAGCCGATACCCGACGCCGCCACGTACCACACGCCAAAGGCCTTCAGGAGCAAGGTGTACACGGCGAAGGAGATCAGGGTGTTCGAGACACCGACGATCCCGAACTTCACGAACTGCAAGATCAAGGGCATTCTCAGGATTCGCGTGGCCCCTTCCCCTACTCTTCTCATGGTCCCTACTTAACCAGCTTCGTGCTCCGCGGAAAGCGACATGCCGGACTCGCACACCAACACGCCTGACCCAAACATGCCTGGCGGCCCCGCTCGCGTGCCCACCCTGTTGAGCGTGGTGGCGCCGGTCTACAACGAGGAGGAGCTGGTCGAGTCCTTCGTCAAGCGGGCCTGTGCCGCGGTGGCCGACTACACCTTCGAGCTGGTCTTGGTCAATGACGGCTCCGCGGACTCCACGCCCGCCCTGCTGGACCGCCTGGCGGCCGAGGACCCGAGGGTGCGGGTGATCCACCTGTCGCGCAACTTCGGCCACCAGGCGGCACTGACAGCCGGGCTGGAGCACGCAAGAGGCGACGTGGTGGCGATGATCGATGCCGACCTGCAGGACCCGCCGGAGCTGATCCCGCGCATGATCGAGCAGTGGGAGCACGGCTCGGACGTTGTCTATGCGGTGCGTGAGCAGCGTCAGGGCGAGACCGCCTTCAAGCTGGCCACGGCCTCCTGGTTCTACAAGCTGTTTGACAAGCTGGCCCAGGTTGACCTGGAGCCAAACTCGGGCGACTTCAGGCTGCTGGACCGGCGCGCGCTGGACGCACTCCTATCGATGACAGAGCGCTCGCGCTTCTTGCGCGGGATGACGGTCTGGGTGGGCTTCACGCAAACCGCGGTGCCCTACGAGCGCGACGCGCGCAGCGCCGGAGAGACGAAGTACACGTTGCGCAAGATGCTGCGCTTCTCCCTGGACGCGATCGCCTCCTTCTCGCATCTACCGCTCCAGTTGGCGACCTACGCGGGCCTGTTGTCGGCGGGAATCGCGTTCGTGGCGATCCCGATCGTGCTGGGCCTGCGCCTGACCGACTCCTACTTGCCGGGCTTCGGCACGATCACGATCCTGATCCTCTTGATCGGCGGGATCCAGTTGATCGCCTTGGGGGTGATCGGCGAGTATGTGGGGCGCATCTACGACGAGGTCAAGCACCGCCCCTTGTACATCGTGCGCGAGGAGCGCAACCCGCCGACCGAGCAGGCCAGTCCGGTTGCCCCGGTGCGCGCCGGCCTGGCGGCACGCGTCGCCGAGCGCATCGGCTGAGACAAGCGCAGACGCGGCGCGGACAGAACGTGACCTGCCTGCGCGGGCAAATTGGTCGTCCTGGGCGGAGCTTGGCCTTTCTTTGCGGCCCGATTTTGGCGGGGGCGGCTGAGGGTTGTGTGTGCCTCTACGGCGTGACTCGCGTGCGCGCGCGGCCTTCTTAACAAGCCTGTCTTTTAACTAAGCCGCGCGCGCACGCGAGTCACCCGTTTGCGAGACATACCGCTCCTTCGGGCTCTCCCGGCGGTTTACGGGGCACAGCCTCGTCCACGAACGGGAGATATCCATGCGCCACCGCACCTTGATGCTGCTTGCAACGCCCGCCGTAATCGGCGCCCTGACGGTCGCCGTGCCCGCGCTCGCGGGCGTGTCGCTCCTGCCAAGCGCCCACACGGCCTCTACCAAATGCTTCACGGCACACATCGCCAAACACCGTGTGCGCGAGTGCCTGGTGCGCGGACCGCGCGGATTGCCGGGACCCGCCGGACCGAGAGGGTTCACCGGGGCAACGGGCAAAACCGGCAAGACGGGGCCGACCGGGAAAACAGGGGCAACCGGCAAAGCAGGTGCGACCGGACCCACCGGGCCGACAGGTCCGACAGGTCCGACAGGTCCTGTCGGACCACAGGGCACCGCGAGAGCATTTGCCGTGGTCAACCCGGCGGAAGTCGAAGCCACCGCATCCAACAAGGGCCTGGTGACCGCCCAAACCTCGAACTTCTCATCAATCCATCGCGTCTCGCCAGGCACGTACTGCCTTGCACCGGCCGCGGGTATCAATCCGGCAGGCGAGCCGGCGATCGCGACCGGCGAGTTGAGCTACAGCACGGGCGGCGTGGTGGCTCTCGCTGTACTCGAAGCCCAACACAAAGACTGCGCTTCGGGCGAATTCGAGGTCATCACCTATGACGCCCGCTCGGCCGGCTCACCGACATCGAATGCGGGGTTTACCATCGCCGCGCCGTAAGGGGCTCCATAATGGGGTGCGTGAGCAGCGTCAGCGGCGAGGGGCCGACATTCGAGGAGGATCCGCACGGCAGCGAGGAACGCCGCGAGCGGATCCGCCTCGAGACGCCCAGGCATCGCATCGAAGGCTCCCTGATGCTGGCGCGGGACGGCTATCGCTCGAGGGTGTCTGACATGCTCAACGCCTCCGAGCGCGACTTCTTGACGCTCACCGATGTCACCCTGCAACCACTTGAGGGCGGCCCCTCCGAGCGGCATGCATTCCTGGCCGTGGCCCGAGCCCATATCGTGTACGTGGTCGCCCCCGGGGCAGAACGCGCAATCGCCTGAGAGACCACCGAGCGGGCGGCGCTTCGCAAGACGCGCCTGAAGCGGGACTTGGATCGCCTGACCGGCCTCGGGTCATCGCTACCCACGCACCGGTCTGAGGCCTATCCCCGTCGGTCGAGCGCGCGGTTCGTGAGCTGAGCCAAAATCGCGCCGATCAAAGAGCCCGCAACCACGTCGCCCGGATAGTGGACGCCAGTGTGCACCCTCGAGTAGGCCACCGCAGTCGCCAATAGCCACAAGGGGACGGCAGCCACGGGCATGACATGGCCGACGCTGGTGGCGAAGGCGAACGCAGCCGCGGAATGACCGGAGGGGAATGATGTCGAGACCGGCATCTGCACATGGCGATCCTCCGGCACACCTTCGGCCATGCGGTCGGGGCGGCGGCGGCTGGTGAGCGGCTTTACGGCCAGGTTGACGATGGTGGCGGTCACCGTGACCGAGGCGAGACCGTAGACAGCGGCACGGCGGCCTCTGTGTCCGCCGGCGAGGGCAAGCGCAGCGGCCGAAGCGATCGACAGGCGTGAATAGTTGGCCGCATCCGAGAGACGCGCCATCGATCTGTCGAGGACAGGCGTTGATGTTTGTGCGAGAGCGGCATACAGCGCCGCATCGACATCGCCGAGCTCACG
Source organism: Solirubrobacteraceae bacterium (assembly GCA_049588415.1). Lineage (GTDB taxonomy): Bacteria > Actinomycetota > Thermoleophilia > Solirubrobacterales > Solirubrobacteraceae > Palsa-744. Next base: position 41,110 of record JBAVYU010000037.1, on the reverse strand, counting down.
GAAGGGACGCACAATCAGAGCAACTCGAGCGCACGCTCGATCGGACGTGCCAGCAGAGCCCGGTCGCCGAGAACCACAATCGGCCGCTGCAAGAGGGCGGGATAAGCGACCATCTGCTCGATCAGCTCATTGTCTGAGGCCTCCGGTCGATCCAAACCGAGCTCCTTGACGAGCGGCTCGCGCATCCGTAGGACCTCGCGCGGGCCCACATCCATCTTGCGGAGCAAATCCCGCAGCTCTTCTTCCTCTATGCCTGCGACGTGGTAGTCGACCGACTCGAAGTCCACGCCACGCTCCGCCAACAAAGCACGCAGCTTGCGACAGGTCGAGCAGGTCGGCTTTTCGTAAATGGTGAGTGTTGGCACGGTCGAAACGGAAGGGGGGGGATTCGAACCCCCGTCAGAGGCTTAACCCCTGAAACGGTTTTCGAGACCGCCGCATTCAACCGCTCTGCCACCCTTCCAATGCGCCAGCCTAGGCTAGAGGATCGCACGCCCAACCAGCGGCGCGATAGCGCCGCCCCTCCCAACCCTTCAAGTTGGAAGCTCACCTTCGCGAAGCAAAGAACTCGTTGAGCAAAGCCCCGCACTCCCCCGCCAAGAGGCCGCCGGCCACCTCGGGACGGTGATTCAGGCGCGGCTCGCCCACCACGTCAAGCACACTCCCGCAGGCCCCGGCCTTGGGATCGCTTGCACCGAACACAACCCTTGGCACGCGTGCCAAGACAATCGCTCCGGCACACATCGCACACGGCTCGAGCGTCACGTAGAGCACCGCCTCCAAGACCCTCCATGTGCTCAATGCCTTGGCTGCGTCGCGCAGAGCGATCGTCTCCGCGTGGGCGGTCGGGTCTTGGCGCAGCTCGCGCTCGTTGTGGGCCGCCGCGATCACCTCGCCGCCATGGGCCACGACCGCGCCGATCGGCACGTCCTCGTGCTCCAGGGCCCGCTCAGCCTCACGCAAGGCAAGCCGCATGAAGTATTCATCGCGTGGAAAAAACCGTTCTCGCATAGCCTTCTCGGCGGTCACGTCGTTGCCAAGCGCAACTTCCGCCAGCCTGACGCATCATCATTACCGAGGAACACACTTGCCGCCGACCGATCGCCTCCAATCCTGCCACATGCGCGACCGTCGGTTGACGGCCCTCCTCGCCTGGGCGGCGCCTCTGATCGCCTGTCTGGCGCTCGCCTCAAGCGCCGCCGGCGCCTACGTGCCGGGGGAAGTCTTGGTCGGACGTGGCGAAACGACCTCCCACGTGCCCGTGCCGCCCGGCTCCAGCGTGGCTGCGACCGTCGCCCGTCTGCGCGCCGAGCCCGGCGTCTCATGGGCCGTGCCCGACTACATAGCCCACGCCACCGCCATCTCAACACCAAACGACCCCGGCGTCTCCGGCAACACGCCCGGCGGCTGGCAGCAGACCCAGTGGAACTTCGATGGGACCTACGGCATCAACGCCCCCGAAGCCTGGGCCAATGTCATCGCCGACGGAGCGCCCGGTGGGGCCAAAGTGGTGGTGGCCGTGCTCGACACCGGCGTGGCTTACGCCAACCGGGGCAAGTACAGGCGCTCGCCCGACTTCAACAAGTACTCGTTCGTCAAGGGCTACGACTTCATCGGAAGAACCCCCTATGCCAACGACCACAACGGCCACGGCACTTTCGTGGCGAGCACGATCGCCGAGGCCACCGACAATCACCGGGGGCTCACCGGCCTCGCCTACGCCGCCCGGATCATGCCCGTCAGGGTATTGGACAGCGCCGGCGAAGGCGACGCTTCAGTGATCGCCGAAGGTGTCCGCTTCGCGGTCAATCATGGCGCTCGCATTATCAACCTGAGCCTCGAGTTCTCAAGCGACGTAGGCGCGACCGATATCCCCGAGCTGATCGAATCCTTGCGCTACGCCTACAGGCACAACGTGTTGGTCGTCGCCGCCGCCGGCAACGAGGGCTCCACCACGATCCCCTATCCCGCGCGAGCCAAGCACGTGATCGCGGTGGGCGCCACCACCGAACACGGATGCTTGGCCAGCTATTCAAACGACGGTCCTCACATAACCATGGTTGCGCCCGGAGGAGGCCCCGACGCAGATCTGCCGGGTGACCCCAACTGCACGCCCGAACTGCCCTCCGGCCGGGACATCTTCCAGATGACTTTCACGGGGTCTTCGCCGCGGGTATTCGGCTTTCCAGGCGGCTATGAAGGCACTTCGATGGCCACGCCTCACGTGAGCGCCACCGCGGCGCTCATCATCGCGGCGGGCGTCCTCGGGCGCAAACCGACAGTCGCGCAGTTGACCAGGCGCCTTACGGCCACCGCCCGCCCTCTGGGTGTACCCCAGGATCGCAAGCTGTATGGGGCGGGGTTGCTCAATGCCGCGGCCGCTACGGCACGTGGTGGGCCTGGGGCGGTGGGGTAGGCACGCTTTTTCTACCGATGCCAATTTTCTACTGACGGAGTAGAAAAGGGATTTCAGCAGAATATATCTAAATGTGTATATTGGGCTGATGGACGTTGCCGACCTAATCAAGCAGGCCCGCCGCGAGGCGGGCATCACACAGCTCGAACTTGCCCACCGCGCCGGCACGGCCCAGCCGGCTGTAGCGGCCTACGAGTCGGGCGTACGAACGCCTACCCTCGCCACCTTGGAGCGTCTGCTCGACGCGTGCGAGCACGATCTCCAGCTCGGCGCGTCCCCTCGCACGCGACGCGGCGCCGCGTCGCTCGAGCAGCTCGCCCCGGAGATCGCCCAGGATCTCGCGCTGGCGCAAGATCACGATGCGCTACGCCTACTGTTCGGCTTTGCAGATGACTTCAGAGGGTCGTCGCGACCCGGAAAGATTTCGCTCATTAACGAGGAGCCGCCCAGCACGGGCGATCCCCGCTTCGACGCCGCTTTGGCTGGGACAGCCGAGTTCTTTGCGCGCGAGAGCGAAATCGCCGCACCCCGTTGGGTGGAGGAGCCCGGTCGCTTTGTCGAGCCTTGGTGGTTCGCGACAGACAGGCCCGCGTTCGAGGCCTACACATTCGCTCACACTCCAGCCGTCTTCGCCCGTCACGGCGTGTTCATCGCGAGAGAGGTGTTCGATCGTGCCTGAGAAAGCCCCCACGAGATTCTCGCGAGCAGAGATCCTTAAGGCCTTGCAGGCACTCGACGACGAGCTGTCCAGCCGAGGCGTACGAGGCCAAATCTTCATCGTCGGCGGCGCCGCGATGGCGCTCGCTTATTCGACGAGACGCGTGACCAAGGACATCGATGCAGTCTTCGAGCCCAAGAGCTCGATCTACGAGGCCGCCGCAAAGGTCGCCGAAGAACTCGACCTACCCGAAGACTGGCTGAACGACGCAGCCAAGGGCTTCATGCCTGGAGAGGACCACGATGCCCGCCCCCTCCCGGACATCGAAGGCATCGAAATCACCACGGCGTCGCCCCAATACCTGCTCGCGATGAAGTTGATGGCGATGCGCTTCGGCGAGGACAATGAGGACATCGAAATCTTGATCAAGGAGTGCGGACTGGGAAGCGCTCGAGAGGTCTTGGAGTTGCTGGAGCGCCTCTATCCGTCGCGCGAGCCTTTGCCGAAGACGCGGTTCTTTTTGGAAGAGCTCTTTTCACAGGACTAGGGTGGAACACGATGCCCAACGCACGAGTGGTGCACCGTCACCGAATCTGGGGCTTCGTGGCCTGTCTGTCCCTTGTCCTTTTCTTGGCAGGCACCTCACGCGCCCAAGCCGAACCGTCCTGGACCACCTACCACCGTGACGCGCAGCGCTCGGGGGACGACCCGGATGCCACGCAGCCGATCGAACCGGTACTCGTCTGGCAGACCAGCGACCTGGGTGCGCCCATCTGGAGCCAGCCTCTCGTGCTCGGCAATCGCGTATACGTGGCAACAGTCGGAGACGAGGCATACGCGCTCGAAGCCTCGACCGGCAAGATCCTCTGGGAAAAGAGCCTCGGCACGCCGGTGCCCGCCACAGACCTGCCATGTGGCGACGTGAAGCCCAGCGTCGGCGTGGTCGGCACGCCGGTGATCGATCCAGCCAACCAGACGATCTACCTGGTGGCCGACACGCTCAACAGCCAAGGCGAAATCGAGCACCTACTCAAGGGACTGTCTTTGACCAATGGCGAAGAAGTGGTCAGCCGTGACGTTGACCCGCCTGGCGCCGACCCCAAAGCCTTGCTGCAGCGCACGGCCTTGAATCTCGACGAAGGAAACGTTGTGTTCGGCTACGGCGGAAACGACGGCGATTGCAGCGACTATCGAGGAACCGTGGCCGCCGCGCCCGAGAACGGCGGCCAGCCGCGCTTCTGGCAGTACCAGCCAGCGCCTCCCTCCAGCGCCGGCGGCGCCGTGTGGGCGCCGGCCGGGCCTTCGGTCGACGCCGCCGGCAACGTGTATGCGACCACGGGCAATCCCGACCCGCCGGCCGGAGAACCGGCCATAACCTTTGACGACTCGGACAGCGTCGTCAAGCTCGATCTGGCTGAGGACTTCGTGGCCGATCCGGCGACGGAACTCGCCTCGCCCCTTGGCTGGTTCGAGCCACCCAACTGGGAAGAAGAGAGCAACAACGACCTCGACCTCTCATCCGCTGCCGCCGAGCTGCTGCCGGACGGGCTCCTGTTCCAAGCCGGCAAGGACGGCGTTGGCTACCTGATCGACGAGGCGACCATGGAAAGCGGAGCGCCGGCCGTCTACAGCCATTCCGTCTGCAAGGAACACGGCGGCTTTCCCGGCAGCTTCGGCGGCGACTCGTTCGCAAGCGGCACGATCTACATACCGTGCGAGAACGGCGTCCAAGCGCTCGCCTACTCCGAATCGGCCAAGACCATCACTCCGCTGTGGCAGGGGCCCGAAGACGCGGTCGGACCGCCAATCGTGTCCGCCGGCCTAGTTTGGACGGTCGCCACGGGTCGCTTCAGCGGCGAAGGAACCAAGCTCTACGGCCTGGATCCCGCAACTGGCGTCCCCCGCTACACCGAGACGTTGCCAAGCCCGACGATCGACCACTTCGCCTCCCCCTCAGCGGCCGGAGGACGCCTGTTCGTGGCAACCGGGTGCAGCGTGACCGCGTACCAGGTGTCTCAGCTTGCCGGTTCGCCAACCGGCGGTGGCGGTACGCCCGTACCGTGCCAGGCCAGCACCAAAGAACCGGAAATAGCCAATGGCGAACCAGAAAAAATAACGGGACCACCAGGCTCACCAACAGTCACAGAAGTGGCCAAAGGAGGAGCCATCGGGCAGGCTACGAGCGGCAGCAGTGCCGGAGGCTCGCAGCCGCTGCCGCACACTCCGACCCGGCTGGTTAATTCACGCCTGATCGCAAACCACACGGGACTTGTGAAAGTGGCTTTGCTATGCACGAGGCCCACCCCGTGTCGAGGGACCATCGATCTGCGTGCCCAGCTCACGTCGCCGCCCCTCACCAAAGACAAACACACCATTTTCATCCAGTTTGCCCGAACCCGCTTCGGTCCCGCGTCGGGCCGTTTCGAATTCAAGCTTCGTCTGGGTCGCGCAGCCTTTGCTCTCCTACACCGCCATCACCGGCTCTGGGTGCTGGTCACGATCAAAGTCACGGGAGTGCCCCACCCGCGCGAGACGCTCGTCGTGCTGACATAAGCACGTCGGCTGCCCGCTCAATCACATCAGCCATCTCAGCACGGAAGCGCGCGCGCCCAAAGCGCTCAGCGTTGCCGCGGACCGCGCCCTCGTCGAGCCGCAGGTCCTCAAAACGCTCGATCGCACCAGCCAAGCCGAGGGCGCTCTGCTCGTCGAACAGGACGCCCGTCTCGCCGTCGATGACGGTCTCAGACGCCCCGCCCACGCGATAGGCAATCACGGGCAGCCCAGCGGCCTGGGCCTCGACGGGCACGATCCCGAAGTCCTCCTCGCCGGGGAACAGCAGGGCACGAGCACCGCCCATCAGAGCGTCCCGCTCGGCATCGTCCACCCGGCCGAGCAACTCGATCCCGGCTTGTCCCGTGGCGGCGGCCCTGACCGAAGCCATCGCGCGCCCGTCACCGGCCACCTTCAAGTCGCGCCCAAGACGCGCGCAAGCGGCGACGGCCAGCTCGACCCGCTTGTAGGGAACCACCCGCCCGAACACGAGATAGTTGGCGCCCGGGTCACGTGGCAAAGTCAAAAGACGGTCCACGTCCACCGGCGGATTGACGACCTCGGCGGTGCGACCGTAGTAGCGCCTGATGCGATCGGCCACGTTGTGAGAGTTGGCGACAAATACATCCGGCGAGCTTGCCCCCTCGACATCTTGACGGCGGAGACGGCGCAGCATTAGAGGCAATGCCAGTCGCGTTGCTCTGCCAATCTCCTCGCCCTCCAAGAGGCTCTCGTCCCAGGCGTAGCGCATCGGCGTGTGGCAGTAACACGCGTGCAAAGCGTCGGACGGAGTCCTGATGTTCTTGGCGCAGGCATGGTTGCTGGACAGGATCAGATCGAAACCCGAGAAGTCGAAGGCGCGATAAGCCCGAGTCATGAAGGGCAACAGCTTCGGGTAGTGGGTCTTGGCGCCGGGAACGCGATTCAGATAGGAGGCGTGTACCGGTCTTTCAGTGACGATCTCAGGCCACGGCTCAGGATCGTAGATCGAAGTGAACAGGTCCGCGTGGGGGAACATCTCGAGCAGCTCGATGACCACATCCTCGGAGCCACCCGGAATCGTGAGCCACTCGTGCACGACCGCCACTCGGGGGAAGCGCTCGCGCAAGGCCTCGATCGACGACCCGCTCACCGGTCGCCCTCCTTCTCGCTCTCCATCTCGTCTATGAAATCGCTCCAGGGCCATGCGTTTCCTGCGATAGCACCCACGAGATTCTCCAACTCGGCCCACCCGTCCTCGGCCTCCCAGCCCCAATGGAGCACGATCGGCACCCACAGCCCCCAGCGAGCCTCGATCGCACGTTCGACGGCCGGCCTTACCTCGGACGCCCTGCCGTAAAAGGGCGCATAGGCGGGTAGGTAGACGGTGCCGCCGCGCCATTGGGGCGTGCTTTGAAAGCCGAGCTGGCCAATCGACTCGGGCCCGCCGCACACGACCCGAAAGCGCTGCGCCAAAGGCCCAAGCTGGCGTGCGTCGAAACGGTTGTAGGGCGCCACGAACACATCTGCTGAGACGCCCGCCTCGGCCAGCTCCGCCAGGCCGGCATCGAGCAGGGCGTTGGTCTGTGGCAGGGAGAGCCCGCATAGCTCAGAATGGCGGCGCGGGGATGCAAATCTGGTGCGATGGGTGAGCCCGTGCAAGGCAAACGACACGCCTTCGCACTTCAGGCGCGCGAGTATGGACCGCTCGTCGTTTTGTAGTGGCCGGGAGGCGGTGCCCGCCGGCGCGAGCGGGTCGCGGCTGACACGTGGCAAAACCGCCACCAGGTAAGGCACGTCAGCGCCGCTGAGGATCTCGTGGAAGCGCTCGAAGCCCGCCGTACCGAAGCGCCCGGGGTCATCCCAGGCGCGATAGTGGGGGAACTCGTCGACCCTGACCAAGAAGCGTGGAGGACCGTACGCGCGCTCACCGAGCAAAGAGCGTCGAGCGGCCAGCAGGGGAGCGACAACCTGGTGCTCATAGCCGAGACGGCCCAGCTTGTAGGCAACTTGTTGGGCGATGCGCATGGGACGGGCAGGCACCCGATCCAGGCGACCCTGTTGAGAGCCTGAGATCATGTCCGCGATGGCCGATCCGCCACGGCTTCAGGGCCGCGACATCGTCTGTGTGGGGTTCGCCGATTGGGACACCGACCTGCAGACTAACCAGCACCACTTGATGAAGCGGCTCGCGCGCGAGAACCGGGTGCTGTTCGTCGAGTCGCTCGGCCTACGCCGTCCACAGATCGCGGGACGCGACGTGAAGCGCATCGCGCGGCGCCTGGCGCGCGGGCTGCGCGGCGCACGCGACGTAGACGGACTGCACGTGCTCTCCCCGCTTGTGCTCCCGCTGCACGCCAACCCGCTCGCCCGGAGGATCAACGGCTGGCTGCTGCCGGCGCTCGTGCAGCGCGCCACACGGCGTCTCGGGATGGATGAGCCGATCCTGTGGGCCTACGTTCCGCAAGCCGAGGTTTTGCTTGCCGTGCTGCGGCCGGAGATCGTGGTCTACCACTGCGTCGATGACATGGCAGCCCAGCAGGGGATCGACGGCCCCAGCTTCAGGGCATCGGAGCAACGCTTCGCCGCACGCGCCGATCTGGTGCTCGCGAGCGCTCCTGCCTTGGCGGAGCGCTTGGGCAAGATCGCTCGCAACGTGCTCTACGTACCCAATGTGGCCGATGTTGAGCTGTTCTCGAACGCGTTGCACGACGGCCCAATCGACGCCGGGATGGCCCACTTGCCAAGCCCACGAATCGTCTTCACCGGTGCGCTCGTGAGAACCAAGCTGGATATGGATTTGCTGCTCGTACTCGCCGAGTCCCGGCGCGACTGGTCGTTCGCGCTGGTAGGTCCCATCGGGCCCGGAGACCCCCGCGCCGACATGTCTGCGCTCGCCGCGCAGCCCAACATCCATTTGCTTGGGCAGCGCTCCTATGAGGAGCTTCCGAGCGTCCTGCGGGGGGCCGACGCCGGTCTGATCCCGTATGCGATCAACCGGCTCACGCAGAGCATCTTCCCGATGAAGGTCTACGAGTACCTGGCCGCGGGCCTGCCCGTCATTGCTACCCCCCTACCCGCCTTGGCAAGGGTCGAAGGAGTAGCCACGGCCGCCGACGCCGCGGGTATCGCGGCCCTGATCGAGGAAGCCTTGGCAAAGGACACACCAGAGCGCAGAGCGGCGCGCTCGCGCGGCGCTCTGACTCACTCCTGGGAGCGTCGTCTGGAGGAGATAGGGGCGGCCGTCGCGGTGTTGGAGGCTTGGGGAGGACAAAGCAGGTTCGGCCACGATAAGAGAACCAGGCGACCGGACGCCGGCCCGACCGGGGACCCCGCCATGGCCGGCGACCTGCTCGTCACCACGCACACGCCCGCGCTGCGCTCGGGCCGTGACGTGCGTACCTACGGCGTTGCGCGCGCGCTTGCCGCCAATGGGCCGCTCACAGTGCTCTATGTGCGTTTCGGCGCAGAGAAACCTGACGAGGCCTACGACGCCATACCCGGAATCCAATTGCGCGAGGTCGTTCCCTCGCGTGGCCGCTCCCGCCTGCGCGCATACGCACGAGCCCGACTCAGAGGGGTTCCCGACGGCTTCGCGCGCGGTGTCTCCACCGAGCTGGCCTCGAGCGCGACCCAGCTTGCCGGCACTCCCGGCCGCGGTCGAGTGATCGCCGACGGGCCGACCGCCGCCGCCGCGCTCGCCGGCCTCGCGGGCAGGCATCCGGTGATCTACAACGCCCACAACCTGGAGTCCGGCTTTCGCCACGAGCTCGACGAGGAGCGCAAGTCGCTGCGTGGACTGGCCTCGTTCGAGCGGCGACTCTTGCAGCGCTCCGCGGAGTCGTGGATGGTGAGCAAGGCAGATATGCAAGCGGCTCATGAGCTGTGCCCGAACGCCGAGCTGCGTTTGGTTCCCAATGTGGTCGACGTAGGCGCGATTCAGCCTGTTCGGACAAACGTGGTCGAGCCGGTAGCGATCTTCGTCGCGAACTTCGCCTACGAGCCGAACCGCACGGCGCTGAGATTCCTGCTCGAGGACGTGCTCCCATACGTGTGGGCCCAGCTTCCCGACGCCAGCCTCGTGCTCGTCGGCGCCGGGCTCGAGCACCCCCCCAGCGATGACTCGCGTGTGCACGCGCTTGGCTTCGTGGAGGACCTCACCGGCGCCTACGCCCAGGCGCGCTGCGCGGTCGTGCCCTTGCTTCACGGCGGCGGCAGTCCCCTGAAGCTGATCGAGGCCTTCGCTTACTGCCTGCCCGTGATCGCCACCCCGCGCGCAGTAGCGGGCCTGAACGTGCACGAGGGAGTGGACTGCCTTGTGGCCGAGAGTCCCGACGCGTTTGCAGAGGCACTCGTACAAGTCCTACGCGACGGTGCGCCGGAGATCGCTCGCGCCGGGCGCAGGCTGGCCGAGGAGCACTATTCGGTCGAGGCCTTGGCAGCACTTCTGCGCGCCTGACGCCGCGTGTCCAGAAAGCCCAAAGCGCCTAAAGACGGGCTCAAATAGCGCCGAAAGGATCCTTGCAGACATAGAAGGCGACGGATCGCTCACGTAGAGCTCCATCGCAGTTCCCGACAAAGGCACACCCGTCGTGAGGCGGGCTCGCAAAGCCAGGGGTCTCAAGCAGACAGCCCGGCTCCCGAAGGAGATGAGCGGTATTTCAGCGTCCCACCCCCGTGTTGCCCGGACCCGGACTCAGCGGATCCTCACGCTACTGGTGGCGACGTGCTCGATCTTGTTGGCCCTCACCGCCGGTGCACCGGCCCGCACGACTCAACCCACTGCCACAGCCAGCAGCACGATCCTTCACCGGGCGCTGCTCACCCGCGCGGCCGATGAGCGTTCGTTCGTGCATAGGTCCAGCGCACTCGCGGCCTGCAAGAGGACCCAGTCGAACCACTGCACCTATCAGCGACGAGCAGTCACGCAGTCACGCATCAAGCTGGCCGGCGCCAAGCACCTCGTCAGCAGCCTGTCCGCCCGCATCGCCCGCCTGCATCACGGCTCGAAAGGTACCCACGTACCGCACGGTGGCACGACCAGCGGCTCCAGCGGCAAGTCAGCAACAGGCAACGGGACGGGAGCAGGGAGCACGAGTGGCACTGGCACCAGCGACAACACGAGCGGCTCAAACGGCAACACAAGCAGCTCGAGCGGATCGGACTCGACTGGAGCCGGTGGCGAGGAGATCGAAGGCACAAGCGCACCCGGCTCTTTTGAAATGGGCGTGGTCGTGGGCTCGGCCATTTCATGGGAGATGCCCTTCGTGCAGAAGCTCGGCGCGCACACTGCCCGTGAGGAGTTCGAAATCGGCACTCCCGCCTCCCAGATGGCCTCAACGATCGAAGCGTCTGCCAAGGCAGGCGTCAGGCCGCTCTTGCTCGCCAGCTTCTACGGCACCCTCCCAACCCCGGCACAGGCACAGAGCCTTGGCGCTTGGGCAGCCCAATTTGGTCCAGGGGGCAGCTTCTGGAAGGGCAAGAACCTGCCCGCTTCGAGCGCCATTACAAGCATCGAGTTCGGCAACGAGACCAGCTACGAATACCAGTACTCCAACGACACGACAGCCGGATATGAAAGCCGCGCCCAGACCTATGCGCTGCGGTTCAAGGAAGCTGAGGAAGCGATCCATGCGGCCAATCCAAACGTCGGTCTGCTGGCCCAAGGCGACCCCGGCAACGCACCTGGCACCTCTTGGATGGACAACATGTTCAAGGCCGTGCCCAACCTGGGCTCACTGGTGGCCGGCTGGACCGTACACCCCTATGGACCAGGCTGGCAGGCGATCATGGACAAGGTCGTGTCCTCGGCCAAGGCCGACGGCGCACCTGGCACTATCCCGCTCGATGTGACCGAGTGGGGCTTGTCGAGCGATAACGGGCGCTGCCTGGACGACAACTACGGCTTCAACAAGTGCATGACCTACTCGGAAGCCGCGACCACGCTCACCTCGAACCTGGCGGCGATGCGCGCGCGCTACGGCAGCCGCCTCGCCTCGCTCTACCTGTTCCAGGCCCGCGACCAGGAAGAAACAGGAGCATCGAGCAGCCGCGAGGGCTACTTTGGAGCTTTGCAAAGCAACGAAGCGCCAAAGGGCCAATACACCGCAACAGTGCAGTCGCTGCTCTCGCTCAACCCCTGACGTCCTGTCGGGCAGACGTCCCGTCGAGCAGAGCCAGCAGTCCGATCTGCGCAGCCAAGAGCACCGTGAAGCGCGGATCGACTCCGGTGAAGCTCGCCGTCGTCTCGAGTACCACCAGGCCTGCGAGCCCGCACAGTGAGGCAAGGCCAAAGGCGCGCAGCAAGGGCTCTGCGCTGCGCCGCCACGCACGCCAAGAGAGCACAGCCGCCCCAATTAGGGTGACCCAATACGCGAGCAAGCCCAGGATCCCCAGCTTGAGCCAAAACCAAAGCGCCGCGAAGTGCACGTATTGCCTGCCTTCTTCGTGTTCCACGGACAGCGGCTGCACGGTGGCTTCCCATGGAATCCTGATACCGAGTCCCATGATCGGATGCCGTTCGATCTCGCCAAGCACGTTGGCGCGCTCATCCAACCGGTAGCGATCCTCGGCGTTCGTGGAGAGGCTTGAGGGACTCAGCGATTCGACACGCTTGACGATCGGGGCCTGGGCCTGAAAGTGAATCGTGCCGAGCAACCAAACGGCCAGCACGACCACAAGCCCCACCGGGAGAAGCATGCGCCGCCCGAGAGACGTCGTACCGAACAGCAACACCAGCAGCAGACCGAGCACGGTCGCAATCCAGAAAGAGCGCCTGTAGGAGAGCACCAAGGAGGCAATCAGCAGCGGCGCTCCCACAAGCATCCAAGTCGGCGGCCTGGCCCGCAGCAACACGGCAGCAAAGATCGCCAGCAGCGCCACCATGATCAGCCAGTTGGCCGCCGGTTCGTAGTAGGTCAGCGTCGAGCTTCCTTCGATCGACTGGCCATAGTGGCCCAGCACCTCGACTATGCCGAAAGCTCCCTTGAGGATCGCCAGTGCCACTGCCGCCCCCAGCGCCAGCTTCACCTGGCGAGTATCGAGCTCCAGGTTGCAGACCGCCAAAGGCAACAGGAGCAGATAGGCGAGCACGTTCTCGGACAGAACCACGGTGCGCACACTCACGCCCCCGGCGTGCCCAATCACGGCTCCGGCGATCATGCCGAGCAACAGCAACATCAACCCGGGGGCCATCGCCCGCGGCACCCTGAGCGCGCGCTGGTGCACTATCAAGTCGATCCCCACGGCCAGCACCGCGAGCGCTACGAGCATGTCCAAGGGCGTCAGGCCCTTGTAGATCTGGTCGTATAGATGTGAGGTGAAGTGCAAGAACCCAAAGGTGGGTCCCTCACAGAGCACCGTCAATCCCACGGCAAGCGCGACCATTGTGGCCGGGCGGCGCAGCAGCAGCACGGCGGCCACCAACGCCAGAGGAGTCACCAAACCCACGGATCCCGCCTTGTGTACGGCGAGCAGCACAACCAGCAAAGTCACCACGGTCGCGATCGCCGCCGCGACCAACTCACCGCTCTCGAGTCGCAGGCGCCGCGTGGGAATGATTCTCAGCTCCTCAGCGTGCTCGCCGCGACGCCGGCGTGCCGTGCTTCGGGCGCGACAACGATTCTCGGTAGGACTCGTCAGAGGAACCGGTGGACTCGTAAGCCTCGTAGCCGTAGCGACCCGCGTCGTACAGGCCGGTGACGATCAGCCCGACCGGCTCGATCATGTGCTGGTCGAGGATCGAGCGAGCTCGGCGAACCTCCTCGTGCGTCGTCTTGCCGACCCTCGCGACGATAATCGCGGAGTGGACCTCCGGGCTGTTCATCAGCACCTGCGCGTCCGCCACGGGATTCAGGGGGGGCGCATCGATGATCACCATCGTGTCTTCGCTCGTCAGCTCAGAGATGATCTCTGAGATGCGCGAGGAACCAAGCATCTCCGAGGGGTTCGGCGGAAGCCGCCCAGCCGGCAATACCGCGAAATTGGGCAGCTCCTCGAACGGATGGGCCAGCAGGTCTGCCACATTGCCACCGCTCGCCATCGCGCTCGTCAACCCCTCATTGGGTCGAAAGCCGAAATGCCCAACGAAGGTGGGGCGACGTAGATCGAGCTCCATGAGGACAACGGAGCGACCCGTGAGCGCCTCCACGTGGGCGAGGTCCACGGCTACGGTCGTCTTGCCCTCGCCGGAGACGGCGCTCGTCACGAGCAGAGTGTCGACCTGCCGGGTGATGGCGGCGAAATCGAGTGCGCTGCGCACGATTCGATACGGCTCGAGCAGCTCGTTGCGATCCTCCGCGGCGACGGGGCCGAATGAGGATTGCGGCACACCCGTCAGAGCCGGCAAGCGGTACTCGCGCTCGAATTCCTCGATCGTCTTGATGCGTCTGTCGAGCGACTCGAGCAGGAACACGACCGAGAAGGCAATGGCCAGTCCGATGAGCAGACCGATAATGGCGCTGGTGAAGAGGCTCGTGCCCGTCGGGGAGGTGGGCGGTGTTGCGAGGCTGATGATGTTCGCCCCTCCTCCGGCCACAGCCCGCAGCCCAGACAGCCGCTGCTGGGACTGTTCGAGCGAGATGCGTGCGGGCGACCCGGCAGGCAGCGTCGCGATCTGCTGACTCAGCCTGCGTTCTGCCGCTTCGATGCTGGCGACCTGTCCTGCCGCCTTGAAGGCTATGTACTGGCCGGCGAACGCGTTTGCCAACCTGGCCGAGTAGTGCGGGTCTCCGGTGGTTGCGATGAAGTGCAAGACGTCCGCATCGGGAGCGGCTTCGACGCCCACCGTTTCGAGCAGCTCACCAGCGGAGGTGGTGACATGCAGTTGCTTGCGCACGCCTTCGGCAACTTCGGAGGAGTGCCCGATCAGGACCTCTGTGGCGGCGTCGCGCACCGGTTCGCCACTGCCGGTCGGCGAGACCTGCAGCGCGGCATCGGGCAGCGTCGCGCTCTGGAAAGCGACGCTGGCGGTAGCCGAATACGACTTCGACGCACGCTCGTGGCGAACGACCGACACGAGCAGGCAGACCACGACGATGCCGAGGATCATCGGCCAGCGGCTGCGTAGCACGCTCATGCCACTGGCCAGCCCATCTCTTTCGCGAACCCGCTCCAGTCGATCGGAAGCGCTCATGGGACGTCCTCTCGCCTGAGGTGCTCAGCTGTCCAAATGCGCGCCTTCATCGTCAAGCTCTCATCGTCCACCCGTCGATCCTCCTTGAGGACTGAGCATGGAGGCAGGTTGACAAGGCAAAGACATCGAATGAGGTATTACCCGCTGCACACCACCTAATTCGGTCTCCCGCCGCACTGTCCTTGCCTTTGCCCATGTTTGAGAACCCGACCATTCGACCTGGCGATAGCATCCGCCCCGCATGACATCGCCCCTTCGAGCAGGCAGCGCTGCCCTTGGGCGATCGACCCGGTCGATGATCGCCCGCCTGGGCAAGGAGGAGCAGGCACACGAGCTCCTCGGTCGCATTCGCGAGGCCCGTCTCGCCTTCGACCCACTGGAGCGCAGGGAGCTTTGTGACGACCGAGGGCTGAAGATCGTGCTTGCGAGTGTCCTCGAGGGCTCCTCAAATGCGGTCGACGTAGGCGCCAACGAGGGGCATGTGCTCGACTCGATCGTGCGACTCGCGCCTGCAGGCAGGCACACTGCTTTCGAGCCGATCCCCGAGCTGTATGAGAGCCTCGTAGCGCGCTTCCCCGCTGTCGACATACATCGGTCGGCCGTCTCGGATACGGCGGGGACGGCAGAGTTCACCAAGGTCGTGGATGCCCCTGCCTATAGCGGGCTGCGCCAGCGTGAAGATCTACCACCCGAGGCCCAGCAGGTGGAGCGCGTGTCCGTGCGGACCGAGCGATTGGACGACGTACTCGAGAACGGGCCGGTGCCGGCGCTCGTCAAGATCGATGTCGAGGGCGCCGAGCTCGGCGTCATGCAGGGCGCGATCGAGACGCTCCAGCGTCATCGACCACACGTCGTATTCGAGCACGGCGCCGGAGGGGCAGACCTGTACGGCACCAAGCCCACACAGGTCTTTGACCTACTGGCGGGCGCGGGACTACGGATCTTCGACTTCGACGGCAACGGCCCCTATTCGCGCGATCGCTTCGAGGAAACGTTTACCGCACCGATCTGGAACTTCCTGGCCGCACCGGCGTAGAGCCCGCGAGACTGACAGGCAATGAACCAGAGTCACCGTGATCGCGTGGTTCAGTACCTGTACGTGCACTCGCCCGGAGACACGCTTGAATATCCGACTAGCCGAGCAGGAGTGGGCCCTGGCAGGCTGGCCAGCCGCTATCTGGAGTGCGCCCTCGTACAGGCCGCTTCGCTGCGCTTCAACGAGGCCGACTGCGACCTGGTGCTGGCCACCAATCTCGAGGACCGTCGGTTGCTGGGCCGCTACGGCACCAGCCTACTGGAGCGTCTCGAAGCTTTTGGCGTGAGTATTCTGCACGTCCCCTACGATCACCGGCCGGCAGAGGACGTCACCTGGTTCTATGCCTCGCGCTACGTGCTCGATGCGATCGTCGCATGCGCGACCGCCGGCTCGCCGGAGCAGCGACTTTGGATGCTGGACCTCGACTGTGTGTGGATCGACCCACGCAAGGTGTTCGCGGCATTTCCGCCCGCCGGCTCGGTTGGCTGCATCCAGATGAGCTACGACATCGACTGGGACATCACCGGAGGCACCCGCGCCGCGCTGGAACAGCTTGCGCCTGTCAGGACACGATCGGACAGTCCTCCACCGTGGATCGGAGGAGAGTTGCTCGCCGGAGCCCCGGAGGACATGTTGGACTTGGTGCGGACGTGCGAGCAAATCGACCGTGACGTCGAGGAACTGGACCACGGCTTGGGGACGGAGGAGCAGCTGCTGACGCTCGCGGGTGCACTGGGACACGTCCGCTTCGAGGATCTGCGCGGAGTCGGAATGCGCATTCTCACTGGACCGCGGCACGGCAGTGTCGATCCGGAGAATCCGTGCGCCCTCGGCCTGTGGCACCTGCCGAGCGAGAAGGGGCTTGGCTTTCGCAGAGCCGCCCACGCGCTCGTGTCCGGCCGCGATCGCCGCCTCAGACGCGACCTGACCTCTCCCCAACGAGCAATGGCAAGGTTCAACGTGCTTGGCGGTAAGTGGACGACTCGTCGCGCGCGCGACGACAGCTGGATCCTTACCAACCGGTTGCGAGAGGCGTTGCTCGCACGACTACCAGGCTGAAACTCAAGGCTCGCGCAAGGGACGTCACCAGCCGAGCACTTTGCCGTAAAGCGCTTCGTAGCGCGCGGCCATGATTGTGTCGGTGAACCGCTCGCGCGCCGTAAGCCGACCCAGCTCACCCATGCGCAGACGCAGCTCCGGGGCATCCAGTAGACGACCGAGACGCTCGCAGACACCCTCCAGATCGTCGGGGGCCACGAGATACCCGGTCTCACCATCGGCGACGGCCTCGGACACACTCCCCACATCGCTCGCAAGGACCGGCAGACCGGCGTGCATGGCCTCGAGAATCCCCAGTGGCATCCCCTCCCAACGCGAGGGAAGGGCGAACACATCGAACTCCTCGAGGTAGGCTCGCGCGTCGGCCACCCACCCGGTGATCCTCAACCGATCCGTGACACCGAGCTCCGCGGCGAGTGCCTGTAGCTGTCCACGCTGTGGCCCATCGCCGACGAGCAAGAGCTCGGCTGCGGGTAGCTTCTGTAGGGCTCGCACGAGAACGTCGTAGCCCTTCTGCTCGGTGAGTCGACCGAGCGATCCGATCACGGTTCCCGGCTCGCGTGAGACACGAGCGCCCAGGGGCTCAATCGGCACTCCGTTGGGGACCGAGCCCACAGATCCATGCGGCAGGCCGACAAGCTCCTCCACCAGTCGCGCGGCGTTCGCTCCAACCGCCACATGAGCCTGCAAGCGACGCGCAAGCACTCTTCTGCCTAGACGCCGCGCCCGCGGTACCGCCCCGCCCACTGGAAGGTGGTCGACAGCCAGCACCCTCGTCCTCGGGTTGATCAAACCCGCTATCTCCCCATACGCACATGCCCACGGCCACCCCTGATTGGCGTGCAGCAAATGCGGCGAGAAGGAGCGCACCACATGTATGTGTTCCCGCAAGGACACGAGGTCGCGAATACCGCTTGGGGGCCGCACAGTGAAAACCCGCGCGCCGGGACGACCGGCGGCTATCGCCTCTGCCACGCGCGTGTGGGTTGCCAGCACACCGATCTCGATCTCGGGGGAAAGCGCTGCGAGCAGATATCCGAGCACCACCTCGGCGCCCCCAACCTCCGGAGAATCGCTGTAGGCGAGCAATCGCAGAGCAGTACTCTTCGCGGTTGGCGACGGTTTGCTCACGAAGCGAGGATGCGCTCGTAGAGGTCCACAACCGGCTGGGCGGCAGACTGAGGCGTGTGGTGCACGGCAAAGGTCCTGTAAGCCGCATCCGCGGCTGCGCTTCGAGCAGCCCCGTCGTCAAGCAATCTCACAGTCGCCATCGCGAGCGCCCGGTCCTCCGTCTCGACTGTTACCCCGCCCTTGTCGCCGAGGCCCTCCGCACCGTCGGGGGTCGTCACAACGGGAATCCCAAGTGCGAGCGCCTCGAGAACCTTGACCTTGACGCCGCTGCCGTCGGTCAGCGGATAGAGCAGCACGCCGAGCTCGCGCAGGAAGCCGGTCGCGCTAGGGACCTCGCCGCACCACTGGACGCCCGCGTGCTCGGGTAGATGCGAGAACGCGTCTTGCTCCATGCCCTTACCGGCAAGCATCAGCCTCGCCTGTGGACTTCGCTCGAGCACAAGTGGCCACACGTCGCCGATCAACCGTTCGACCGCGTGCTTGGTCGGTGGCCAGCGCGCCATGCCGATCAGTCCGGCAACGGGAGGCTCGGCCGAAGCGCGTGGTGTGTAGAAGGACGGGTCGAGCGCCAGTGGGGCAGCGACGACATGAGCATGCGGAGCAAGCTGGGCGAGATCGGAGGCAACCTCCTGCGAGTTGGCCAGCAACCAACGGGCGCGCTTGCACACTGACCGCTCGGCGCGCAGCAGCTCGATGGTGGTTCGCGTGTCGCGTTGCCATGGCCAGCCAAGTTTGCGGTCGCGTCGCGTGAGGAAATGGATCTGAACGAGCGAGGGGCGATTGACGAGGCCCATGGCGACCGCGGCCTGAGCCTCGACGAAGTGGACGAGGTCGCTCGACTCGGCCAGCTCCCGCAACCTGTCCGCGAACCGACCTTGCCTGAGCAGGCCGTTAGGGCGCAGGATCCGATCGCGCCTGGCCTGCCAGTTCGAGGGCACGTCGATCGGAACGACCTCCACCGGCAGGTCAGTCGGGATCGTGTCCAGCGGGGCCGAGCCAAGGTTGGCCGCGAGTAGCTGCACCTCCACACCGTGGAGCAGCAGACCCCGCACCAAGCCGATTGCGCATCTGGCGGCGGCACTACCCTCGGGCAGTGGCGGATGTGGCAAAACGACCAGGACGCGCAAGGCTGCGAGAGTATCGCGCATGCTGACCCGGGCGATGGCTTTCCCACGGCGCCTGCTGGCGGGGGGAGCGGCCGGCGATGCGGCCACCGCCGGCGGCCACCACATCGCATCCAACGTCGTCGTCCAATTGCTGGCTCGCGTTCTTACGATGGCGATGAGCGTGGTGACGGTGTCGCTGACGGCGCGCACACTGGACCCGTCGGGCTATGGAGTGTGGAACGGAGTGTCTTCCTACGTCGGACTCTTCGGGGTCTTGACCGATCTAGGACTGACGACCGCGGCCATGCAGCGGATGGCCTCCGAGCCGGAGCGGGAGTCCGAGTGGCTAGGAGCGCTCGCTGGGGCACGCATGGCGCTCTCGGCAGTGGCGATCGTGCTCTGCCTAATCTCGATCCCCCTGTTCTTGAGTGACGCCGACAGCAGTCACGCCGTTGCACTGATCCTCACAACGACGATCCTCTCCACCGGTGCGGCAGCGCTCATGACCGTGTTCGAGTCGCGCTTGAGATCGGGGCTCGTCCTCTCGTTCACCGTCCTGCAAGGGATCCTCTGGACGGGATTGGTGGTGGTACTGGCGGCAAGTCACGCATCCGTGGTGGCTTTTGCGGTCGCCTACGCCACGTTGATCGCGTTCATCGCAGTGCTACAGGTACACACCACCCACAGGCTTGCCCATATCGCCTGGCGGGCGGGGAGACGCCTGTGGCGCCCGCTGCTGCGGGTCGCGATACCGCTCGGCATGGCGGCCGTATTCATCACCGTCTACTACCAGGTGGACTCAGTGCTGCTGCTTCAAATATCCGGTCCCCACGAAGCCGGTATCTATGGCGCCGCCTACGGGTTCCTTGGCCCGCTCGGCTTCCTACCGGCGGCAGTGATGTCCTCGTTCTTCCCCGTGCTCTCAGCTGTTCACCGGAGCGATCCCCTGCGAGTGCGCCGGCTCGTACAGGTCTGCGCCGACACCATGGGCGCCATCTCACTGCCGATCTTGGCCGGGACCATCGCCCTGTCGAGCCAAATCGTGCACCTGCTTTACGGAGACAACTATCAACGCTCAGCTGGGGTTCTCCCGATCCTGATGATCGCCTTCGTGTCGATCTGCTTCGGCTCGTTGGCCGGCTTCCTGGCCCCGATAGTCGGTCGCCAGTGGCGGCTCGCTCTCTACTCGGGGATCGGCGCCGCCGCCAATGTGGGTGCCAATCTCCTGCTGATACCGCCCTATGGCGCGTACGGGTCGGCCTGGGCCACGGTAATCACGGAGATTCTTACGATGGGGCTGATGCTCAGCACGAGCCTGCACGCGCTCAAACTTCGGCTGTCCCCATGGAAGCTTCTGCGCACAGCCCTAGTGGCGGCAGCCATGACCGGCATCATGATCCTGGCCAGGCCGCTCGGCCTGATCCCTGCGGGCCTGATCGGAGTCCTCTTCTACTGCGTGGCACTGTTCGCCGCACGGATCGTGGACGTGGATCAGCTGCGGGCTCTGCGAGCGGAACGAGCACGGAGCCTCTGACAAAGTGGCGGGCTTGCTGATCGTCAACGCCGATGACTTCGGCGGCAACCCTTTGGCGACCGACCGGATCGTCGAGTGCTTCGTGGCTCGTCGGATCACAAGCACGAGCGCGATGGTGCACATGAAGGACAGCGCCCGCGCCGCGCAACTGGCCGAGGAGAACGGGTTGGCAGTAGGGCTTCACCTGAATCTCACGCAGGCCTTCGACGATGCCGAGACCCCGGCGGGCGTACGCGAGCGCCAGGCTCGCGCTGTGGCGTATTTCGCCGGGGGACGACGACGACGCTTCACCTACAACCCCCGTATGAGCAGGCTGGTGAGGGTATGCGTCGCCGATCAGCTCACGCATTTCCGCGAGTTGTTCGGTCGCGAGCCAACGCACATCGACGGACATAACCACGTCCACCTGAGCCCCACAGCGCTTTTCTCATTGCCCGCCCGGACACCTGTGCGCACCGGCGAAAGCGACATTTGGGGCGGCGTCTCACTTGGAGCGCCGATGAGACGACTGCGTCACGGTGCGGTCACGCACAGGTATCGCACGACCCGCTACTTCTTCGCGATCGACCGTCTCGGGCAGTCCCCGAACGAGGATGACGTCAAGCGGCTGCTCAGCTTCGCCGATAGGGCGAGTGTCGAGATCATGACTCACCCTGACCGCAACAGCGACTTCGCTCTGCTGATGTCCGACGCCTGGGCATCTGGCCTGGAGCGACATGCGCTCGGCTCTTACCAGGAGCTGAGCGACGAGTGATCGGCCAGGAGCTCATCACCGACCTCTCGACACTTGAGGCACTCATTCCCGAGTGGGACGCGCTGGCCGTGTCCAACAAACGACCCACCTGCTCTCCAGCTTGGATGCTGGGTTGGCTCAGGCATCTCGCCCCGCCAGGGGCCTGCGCCCGCGTCGTGGCGGTACGCGACGAGCAGGAGCTGATTGGACTGGCTCCATTCTTCGTCCAGGTTGGACGGAGAGGACGGACCGACTACCGCATGATGGGCGAATCGCTGCCACGGACCTCGCCGCTGGCGCGTCCCGGGCGTGAGTGGGAGGTCGCACAGGCAATCGGCGCGACCCTTGCCGAGGCGGTCCCGCGACCGGATGTGCTCGCTTTGGAGAACGGTCCCGTGGCCTCGCCTTGGCCGACGGCGCTACGCGACACGTGGCCGGGCCCTGTGCGCCCGATCGCCCGCCAGTACCTGGTTCAGGAGTCCCATACGATCTCGCTTTCCGCGGCTTCCTTCGACGCGTGGCTGGAGGGAAAGAGCTCCAACTTCCGTTCCCAGATGCGGCGCATGCGCCGACAGTTCGCCGCGTCCGGAGGAATCGCCCGGATGAGCACCACGGCAACCCTCGAGGCCGACGTGGAGGCGTTCCTGCGCCTGCACGCCGGGCGCTGGGAGGGACGCGGCCAATCGAGCATCGTCGCTCGCGCCGATGGGATACGCAGGCAGTTTCTCTATGCGGGACGTATGCATGTCGAGGCGCACCGCTTCCGCTTGTGCATGCTGGAGATCGAGGGCGAGCCGATCTCGGCGCAGCTGTTCGGCGAGAGCGGCGGCGAGACCCTGTACTTCAACGGTGGCTGGGACGAGCGCTTCGCGAAGTTGAAGCCGGCGATGCTGGGCATCCTGTACGCGGTCGAGGATGCGTTCGCACGCGGAGATGAGCGCATCGACCTCGCTCCAGGGGGGCAGCAGTACAAGCTGCGCTTCGCCGACGGGAACGACCCAGTCACGTGGACGATTCTGATGCCACCGGGCCGGCGCCTTCCGCTCACCGCAGCTCGCCTCACCCCTATGCTCGTGCAGGAAGCCGCGCGTGGACTCGCAAAGCGATCTCTGTCTGCGCAAGGCACGGATCGCATACGCCGTATCCGCGGCCTGGTTAGGCGCTGACATGTGGCCACACGTCATATTGCTCGACCCCTACAACGCCGGCCTGGCCCTCGCGCGCCGCATGACCCGCCTCAAAGCCCGCGTGACGGTGGTGGAGAGCCAGCCGATCGTTGCGCACAGCCGGGGCGTCGAGGGCATCGTTGAGCCATACAAACCGGGTGGCGAAGGGTGGCTCGAGCTATTGCGCCGGCTGGCATCCACTTCGACGGAGTGTGTCGTGTTGACAGGGACCGACCGGGCCAGCGAGTGGCTCGTGCAGAGGGCAGGACAACTGCCCTCCAACGTGCGCGCGTTCGAGCGAACCGACGGGGCGCATCTGACGCTGATGAGTAAGGAGTACGCCGACGCCGCAGCCCGGAGCGCGGGTGTGTCCGTTCCGTGGACGGCGTGCGTGAGCAGTCCCGCGGAGTTTGCCGCGGCGGCTAGCGAAGCGCCTTGGCCGTGCGTGGTGAAGCCCGTGTTCTCGCATGAGTGGCGAGATCGCTACGGCGAGAAGAGAGCCTTCTTCGCAGAAGATGCCGGGGCCGCCGAGCCGATCGTGGAAAGGCCCCTGAAGGACGGGGTTCCGATGCTGCTCAGCCAATACATCCCCGGTGGCGACGGAGACGTCGAGGAGGCGATCGTCGTGAGACTTGCCGACGGTAGCTACCCGGTACGTTTCGGCTGTCGCAAGCTGCGCCAGTATCCCGCAGGCTTTGGTGAGACGGCTGTCGGCGAATCCTCGGAGCTTCCCGAGACAATGGCGCTCGCCCAGCGCGTCCTCGACCAAGCCGGCTTTGTCGGGGTGGCTGGGGTCGAGACCAAGCGTCACGCGGAGACGGGTGAGCGCTGGTTCCTCGAGGTCAACGTGCGCCTACCAGGCCAATGGGGACTCGGCGACGCGTGCGGTGTGGAAGCCTCGCCGCGGGTGGTGGCGGCCCTTTGCGGGCTCGAGCTGGGACCACAGCCACGGCTTCGCGCGGGTGTCCGCTTCGTGCAGCCAGATCTCGACTGGCATGGGGTGCTGCCTGCCATACGAGCAGCTCCAGCACGCAAGCGCTTGGGGCTTGCCGGACAATTGCTGCGCCCCTATCTCGGTGCGCGCGAGCTCGGCATGTTCGATCCCCGCGACCCGGGGCCCCTGGTCGCGCTCTTCGGCCAGTTCGCCGCACGCCGGTTTGGGCGCATACGTACGCGATTTCGAGGCAAGCGCTAGAGGGCTCCCGCCTCTACCGGTTCTCGCGTAGGGCTCGAGGTCCCCGCCTCCACGGCACTCAAGCCTAGAAAGCCCACCTGAAAAGCGGCGTTCGCCGCCCTTGCAGGTACTGGGTAAGAGCCGGGGCGGTGTAGGCCGTGCCGACGACGAAGCGCATCACGGGACCGAAGCTCTCGGCGGCTGCAGCGCCGACGAAGTGCAGACCTGGCACCGAGGATTCCAGACCGCGCCCGAGCACGGGGTAGCCCTGCTTGACCTTCAGTTGCGAGCCGAGCTGGGGTCCGATGAACGGGTAGCGCCGCACGTCGATGTCATAGCCGGTGCCAAGCAACACGTGGTCGACCAGGCGCTCGGATCCGTCGTCGAGGCGCAAGCGCAGCTGCTCGCCCTCCTCGCTCGCACCAACCACGCTTCGCGCGAGCGTGAGCTTCGCACCTCGCAACCTGTCAGGCAACCATTGGGCGCCGGCCGGTCGGATGCAGTGATAGGTGAGTGGCGTGCGCAGTCTGCGCGGAAAGCGACGGATCAAATCGGGAGCCGCGCCCACCCAGCTCGTAAAGCGCCCGCCGACGTCCGTTGGGGCGCCGTGCCAGTAGAGCCCATGACGAGCCCTCCAGGAGGGAGGACCGTTCTGAGCTTTCGCCGGCGGCGGCAACAACTCGCGATCCTCAACGCCAAGCCATCCGTGATTGAGCCAGTAGATGGCTTGTGCACGCGCGATCACCTCCACCGGAGACGCCCCGGCCTCGAACAGGAGCGCGGCGCCCTCGAGCGCGCTCTGGCCGCTTCCGATCACTGCGACCGACTTGCCCGCGAAGCTGTCCATCGGCGCGCATTCGGACGCGTGCGAGACGAGTGACTCGGGCAGCTCTCGAAAGGGAGATGGGATCCTCGAGAAAGGCCTGAGGCCGGCCGCCACGACCACACGAGCGGCGGTGAGGGAGTCGCCGCCGGAGAGCTCGAGCTGGAAGTGCCCATTGCGGCGCTCGACCGCGTGCACAGCGCGCGTGTCCAAGTCGCCGACCGCGCGCTGGGCGTACCAGTCGCCGTAGTTCACGAAATGCTCGAGCGGCAGATTCTCCGCTATCTCACAACGCCGGTCCTGGCCCCAGCGGTCGAGCGACAGGCCGTCTCCGGGCGAGCTGATCGAGCTCGCCCGCCGAGGCGAGCGCAACAACATGCCGGCGGGCATCGTCTCGCGCCAAAACTCAAGTGTCTTGCCGAAAGCGATCGTTGGGATACCGACATCGCGCAGATGCGCGATGGCGGCGAGTCCGTGGGGGCCGGCGCCGATTACGGCAACGGGGGCATCGGTGTTGGGGGAAGGCGACATGACTCTAGGATCAAGGCGATTGGAATCGCGGGCCCAGCGAAGACTAGACGAGCACCTGCCTGGGGCTTCGGCGAAAGAATGGCCCGAGCTTTAGCCCACGTCGAGCGCCCTCTCCAGGGCGCTCAAGGTGTTCTCCGGATCGTGGCTCTCGCGTGTGACTTGCTTGACCAGCGCCCCCTCGCGGGCGAGACGCGGCGAGTCGCCGAGATAACCCTCGATCGCTCTTGCCAGCGCCGCCGGGTCGTGCGACGGGCTCACGATCGCGCCGCCGCCGGGAGGGATCAAACCCTCGGCGCCCTCACTATCGGTCGCTACGACCGGCACACCCACGAGCTGAGCCATCACGATCACGCGCGGTGCGCCCTCGGTTGGGCTGGGGGCGAACACGAGCAGGTCGCAGGCCGACAGGAAGGCCTCGACGTGACCGCGTACATTCGGCGCGAACCGCACACGTCCCTCATACGGAGCCGCGCGGGCGCGCAACGCATCCTCCTCCTCGCCTTCGCCGGCAATCACGAGCAGCACCCTGCCGTCGAGATGGGCCATCGCGTCGATCACGACATCGTTTCGCTTGCGCCGCTGAAAGCGCGAGATGCAGCCCACGACGAGTGTCTGAGTGTCCACTCCCCAGGAGCCGCGCAATTCTTCCCGTGCTGCCGGGTCGAAGGCGACAGCGTCCACGTCGACAAGATTAGGGACGACCACTACCTTCTCCTCGGGAACGCCTGCCTGCATGACCGTACGTCGTGTTCCCTCCGAGACCGCCACGATGCAAGCGGCGCGGCGCGCAGCAAGCGCATAGAGGACGCGTGCCGGCCCACGACGCATGGGCGGCGGCACAGGTCCCCACTCCGCCCACACGATCCGGCCTGTGAGCGAGCGTGGCAGGAGCGAGCAGAGCAATTGCTCCTTCTTGAAATGGAGCAGGACGACGCCAACCGGACGCTCGGCACGCAGGGCCTGGACCAGACGCAGGAGCACGAGTGGGAAGCTCAGTGCAAGCCGCACGGCGCTCGCTCGCGCCAGCTTGGGTCCGAGGTCCACTGTGCGCACCTTCACAGCGGTGCCGTCGGCAATGTCGGGCACGTTCGTCAGCAGCACAACGTCATGACCGCGAACGGCGAGTGCGTCGAGCAGATCGACGTTCGCGTACTCGGCGCCCCCACGCTCATTAGTGGTCTGAATTGAGACGATCCGATCCCTGAGCACGCCGTGGGCATACTATCCCGGCCTTCGCGGTACACGAGGCTGAATCGAAGATCTGCAACCTTGCAACCTCAGCGCTACTCGACCTCATCCCAGCCGGCTCCTCAAGAGACTGACCCTCAGGTGCGCTTCGAGGTCATCGAGGATCCCGATTTGCTTGCGCCCCATTTGCCCGCATGGGATGCGCTGGCACAGAAGCAAGGCAAGCCATTCTGCGCGCCAGGCTGGATGCTCTCGTGGTGGCATGAGGCGCGAACAGGCGACGCGCGCCTGCGCGTCATACTGGTGTTCGCCGGCGCCGATCTGGTTGCGGTGGGGCCATTCTTCGCTCAAGTCGCCTATGGGCTGGTCGAGCTGCGTTTGCTCGCTGCCGGCTTCTCTCATCGCATCGGCGTGGTCGCTGAGGAGGAGAATCGCGACGTGGCGCGATCTCTTGCCCACGGACTCGCGAGCGTCCGCCCGCGGGCGGGAAGCGTGGTGTTCGAGGGGATCGACGGGACGGATCCCTGGCCGGATTTGATCGCTGCCAATTGGCCCTCACCCAAGCCTCCTCGCCGACGCACGGACGCGACGATGGATGCGCCGGTGCTCGACCTGGACGCCTCCTACGAGGAGTGGATGGAGCGTCGCGAGCGACGCTTTCGCAAGGAGTCGCGGCGCACCGCCCGGCGAATGGAGGAGGAGCAGGTGCACGGCAACATCGTTTGCGATGACGCGGCGATCGGCGCGTTGCTGCGCCTGCACGATGCCCGCTGGGAGGGGCGTGGCGGCTCGAATGTCGACCGAACGGCGAGCGCGATGCTCGAGCGCGCAGCGCGCTTGCTCGGTTCAGAGGAGCGATTGTGGGTCGCTCTGCTCGAGGCTCCTTCGGGCGCGGTAGCTGCCGAGCTGGTCGTAAGAGCAGGCGATACCGCCGTGTTCTGGGCTGGAGGCTTTGACCCGGCGTGGGCGCGAAACGCTCCGGGGACTCAGGCGATGCTGCTGGCTTTGCGCCACATCGCGGAGCAGAAGGTCAAGCTGGTAGATCTGGGTGGCGGAGACCACGATTACAAGCGCAAGCTCGCCGACCGCACCACAACGATCGTTTGGCGCACAATCTTTCCCCGGAATGCTCGCTACCCCTTGATGCGCTTGCGTCTCGCGCCCAAGCACATTGGGAGTGCGCTTCGCAAACATGCACAGCGTTTGCCTAAGCCGTTGAGCGAGCGTCTCAAGCGAGCTCGTGCAAAGCTCGCCAGGAAACCAGGTTGAGCGAGGTGGTCCAAGCACAAGGCGAGGGACGCGAGCGTCTCAGCGCCTGCCTGATCGTCCAAAACGAGCAGGACAATATGGCGGGCGCTCTCGACAGCGTGAGCTTCTGCGACGAGGTGATCGTGGTGGACGGCGGCTCGACCGATCGCACCGTTGAGATCGCGCGGGCGCAGGGAGCTACCGTGATCGAGAATCCATGGCCCGGGTTCGCCGCCCAGCGCAACGTGGCACTCGACGCTGCCAGGGGCACTTGGGTGCTCGAGCTGGACGCCGACGAGCGTGTTACCCCGCTTCTGCGAGCAAGCATCGATCGACTGCTCGCCTCGCCTCCGCCGGAGGCGGCAATCGCCGTTTTCCCTTTGCGCCATCGGTTCTTGGGGCGGTTGCTCGGACCGTCTGGCAAGTACCCGGCCTATCGCTCGCGCTTGTTCAAGCCCAGCGTTTATCGCCACGACGAAGCCCGTGGCGTGCACGAGGGCATCGAGCCACGCGAGCGACCCGTGGTTCTGGAAGGGGAACTGGAACACGAGCTCGCCCGGACCTTGGGGGGGGCTTTGCGCGACGCGTGGAGCTATGCGCGTTTGGAGAGCACTCATCTCGCGCGTCCGTCGAGTGGCATGACCTACGCGAAGGGCATGGTCGTGCGACCCATAGCGAAGATCGCCTACCGGACGGTCGTCGAGCGGGGATGGCGCGACGGCTGGCAAGGGATGCTGAAGATCGTCTTGGATGCATCCTCGGACGCGCTCGTGTGGGTGCTTGTGTTGCTGGGTCGCGGCGGAGCACAGTCGGGCGCCAACAGCAACACAGGCATGGACTCGAGCCCGGCCCACTTTGGGCGCCGTCCAAGCGGACCGCCCAAGGTTGTGGCGCTCGCAGGCAGGGGCGCTCCGGCCGAGACCGCACGAGCATGGTTGGAGGGCCTTCGCGCGCAAGGAATCGATGTGGCGCTGCTCTCTGACGAGAACGCACCCACCGGCTCGATCCCCTGGCGCCGAGTCGACCACTTGCGCCCAATGCCGACGATGAGAGCGCTGGATGTGGAGATGCAAATAAGGACCATCCACGCAGTGGTGGCCTTTGGGCAAAGAGCCCGGCTCGTGTGGCGATTCTTGCCGGGCACTTTGCGCCCGTTCATAGCCGGGCTGGATGCGACAACCAATACCGAGCAGCCGATCGCCGAGAAGGTCATGTGCGGGTAACCGCCACAAGATGAGGATGTTGGGGGTAGCGTACGAATGACGATGAATCGCTGGATGCACCGTTTCCTGCTGGGCATGGCTGTCCTCGCTGCCGCCATGGGTCTCACCACGACCTTGCGCGAGGCTCGCGCATCCAGCCCAACACCGCAACTACCCGATCTGGTGGCTGATCCGCCGGACAACATCAGCCTTGCGCAAAGCGAAGAAACCCCCACCCAGGAACACATGAAGGCGGAGCTGCTGTTGCGCTTCAACGGCTATCTGCACAACAAGGGGCCAGGAGCCTTGGATTTTCGGGGTATGCGCAGCGCGCCTACAAACCCAAGCGAACCCGCCTCACCGCAAATGGGAGTTTTTCAACGGATCTACGAATACCCATCGACCGAAGGTCCTCCGCCAACCGCGGAAACCACCCCTCACAAAGACGATCCGAGCAATGGCGTCATGGAATATGTGACAGCAGACGGACACGAACACTGGCACCTGCAGCATGTCGCCAAGTATTCCCTTTGGAACGCCACCAAGACCGCGGAAGTCGCGCCTTCCCAGAAGGTGGGCTTTTGCTTGGAGGACAGCGAACACATCGAATACTGGAAGGGACCTGAAGAACAGATCTACAAAGAAGGCGGTGAACATCCGCGCGAATTCTGCAGGTACAGGCAGCCGACAGCGACGGAAGTATTTGAGGGTATATCCGAGGGCTGGCGCGATGTGTACACCTCAAACCTGGCGTTTCAATGGGTCGACGTCTCGGATGTAGAGCCTGGCGAATATTTTCTACGCGCCGAAGCAGACCCGGAACATTTCATACAGGAAACACCAGAAGAAAAACCTGCGGCTTACGCAGAAAAACCGACTGTGGTACCCGGCTTTGACGCATCTACCCAGGTGGTCAACGTGAATATCGACCAACCCTTGACGGTAAAACTCTCGTCCAAGAGATGGGAAGGTCTCGAATCTGACGAACAGCCTTCAAGCAATCCCGTCTATGAAATCGTGGGGCCTCCGGCTCACGGCACGCTCGGTCCGATCGAGGGCGATCAAGTCCAGTACACGCCGGCGGCCGGCTACAACGGCCCGGACAGCTTCACGTTCACTGCGCGTGACCCACACAGCGCGTTTCCGCAGAGCCCGGCAGTGGCGAGCGTGTCACTCGATGTCGGCAGCCACCCGCCGAGCGTGGGCATCGAAGGGGCGCCGACGAGCATGATCGCGGGGACGAGCATCTCGTTGTCGGCTGTGGTGCAAAACGATGCGGACGAAGTGAAATGGAGCTCAAGCTTTCCGACGATCACGTCCACAGGGCCTGAAACGGCCACCTACACGGCGCCCTCGACGCCTCCTCCGGGCGGCTTCGTGACGGTTACCGCCGACACCCCCAGTGGAGGCCACGATCAGCGTACGATCGAAATCAGGCCCTACGTAGTCCCTGCGCCCAAACCAGAAGTGCCGCCCGCGACGGCTCCGACACCGGGCAAAAGCACCGCAAGCGTCGGCCCGCTCTCGAAGCCGACGGCGATGCTGATCGGGCACAAGCTCTACATGACTGCTACAGCCGAGCAAGCCGGACGGCTGCGCTTGACCGCGATCGTGCGCGGACGCAGGGTCGGCAGCTGCTTGGCACAGGTAAGGCGCCGCCAAGCACTCACCTGCACGACCGTGCTGCCGCGATGGGTCTCAACGAAAGCACGGATCGGCGTATGGGCCACCTTGCGGGTGGGCGACCGACTCATACAGACGGTGCGCCATCCGGCACGCGTTCCAAGCGCCATGAAAGCGATGGCCGCCGCATCTTGGCGAGGCATCCAAGCGGCGTGGCGCTATTTGTGTGGGGGGTAGGGCGTGGCGGTCTCGACGGCTGGCAAGCCTGAAGACCCTGCGGCGAATACGTTTCCCGCGCCCATCCAACCTCGTGCGAATCTAGATTCGGGAGGATGATCGAGTCGTCGAAAGCCGGAGCAGTTCGTGCTCGGGCCAGCCGTACTCAGGTCGTGCGGATGATCAAAACCGAACAGGGCGCATGATGGGACACCTTGTTGGGGACCGACCCGAGCAGGAATCGCTTAGCGCCGGTCATGCCCTTGTTGCCTACCACGATCAGGTCGGCGCCCTGCTCCTCGGCGACGTCGAGGATCGCGTCGGCGGGATCGCCCTGGCGGGGGTACACGTTGACAGCGACCCCAGCCTCGCGGGCGAGCTCGGCGGCGGCCTCCAAGGTCGCGTCGACGTCCTCGCGTGGATTCACCGCCCACTCCAGGTCCGCGGGCATCTCACGGCGCTCCCCGCGCAAACGCTGGGCGGGCACAGGCTCGTATGCGCTCACCAGCTCAAGCGTCGCCCCGACTGACTTGGCGAGGTCCACCGCCTGGCGTACGGCCTGACCGGCTGTGTCCGAGCCGTCGGTTCCAACCACGATTGATCTGAACATGACTCTCCTTGGGCGCGGTTCGCGCTGCACTGAACGGAAGCGATCCGATCATATCCACCGGGCGCCTGGCAACGGGAGTGGACGGTCCAGTACCTTGCGCCCTCGGACGCCGGGCAACAGCGAGTCGCCGCTCCCATATCGTTCAGACGCGGTGATCGACCTCCACACCCACGTGTTGCCCGGCATCGACGACGGGCCCGAGACGATCGAGGGATCGCTGGCGCTCGCTCGCGCGGCGGCCGACCGTGGGACGCGGGTGATGGTGGCCACTCCACACGTGAACTGGCATCACCACAACGACTCAGCCACGATCGCTCGCCTCACCGTCGAGTTGAACGAGCGCTTGCGCAGCGAGGGCATCGACCTGGAGGTCCGAGCCGGGGCGGAGATCGCGATGACGCGCGTCGAGCAGCTCGACCCGGGCGAGCTGGAACGATTGCGCCTTGGCGACGGGCCCTGGGTCTTGCTTGAGCCTCCGTTCACGCCGATCGTGACCGGCCTGGATGGTGTGGTGATGGCTTTGCAGAGTGCCGGGCATCGTGTGCTGCTGGCCCATCCGGAGCGCTGCCCGGCGTTGCACCGCGAACCACAACTACTGGAATCCCTGGTCAAAGCGGGCGTGCTCACATCGATTACGGCCGGCTCGCTGGTCGGCCAATTCGGCGGCGAGGTCCGGCGCTTTTCGCGTCGTTTGATGGAGCGCAAGCTTGTCCACAACGTCGCCTCCGACACCCACGACGCGGTCAAACGGCCGCCCGGCATGGCCGAGGCACTGGCCGAGGCGGGCTATGCCGTGCTCACGGAGTGGCTGACCGAAGCCGTCCCGGCCGCGATCCTCGCCGGCGAGGAAATCCCGATGCGCCCGGATGCGCCCCTGGCGCGCGAGCGCCGGCCCCACCGCATCCGCTGGCGACGGCGCTGAGCGCGGACGCACAGGCGGGCCACCTACCCCAGCCTCCACTCTTCACAACCGCCGGACGCGGCGAAACTCGTCCGCGGCGCTCAGACGAGCTTGGTGATCGCGATGATCATGCCGATCAGAACAAATATGACGATCGCGCCTTGCAGCCAGATCCAAGTGGGCGACATGCGCGACAGCCTAGCTTGGCCATCGAATACATACGTGCATGTGTCGCCGCTCAAACCTGACCCGACTATCTTGTAGAGATATGACAAGGCGATTCAAGAGCTTGCTTGGTCCGGTTATCGCACTGCTGATCGTGCCGGCGCTCGCCATGCTTCCGGCGCTGCTCGCGCCGGCGAGTGCCGAGAGCGTTGTTGGGCGGGTGGGGCGAGTGGGGCCTCTTACAGGCCCGCCCCTAAGCGGAGTGAACGCGACCGGGATCTCCTTCGGCACCCCGACCGCCCGCGTCAATCAGGAGATCGCGTGGGCCCATTCGCTCAATGCCCACGCGATCCGCGTGGAAATACCTTGGTCCACCCTGGAACCTGTGCAGGGACAGATCAACCCTCGCGCACTGGCTTTCACCGACAACCTCGTCAACAGGGCCGCGGCAGCCGATATTAAGGTGGTGGCACTGGCAATGTGGACCCCTTGCTGGGCGTCCTCGGCACCGGCTTCACTTTTGGCCAAGTGCCGGGCGGGCACTGGCAGCAAGGCTCAGGCGTGGGCTCCGGTCAATCCCGCGGCCTACGGGTCGTTCGTGGCTTTCCTCGCTGCCCGATATGGATCCAAGCTGGCCGCGATCGAAGTGTGGAACGAGCCCGATCAGGCCAACGAAGACTACCTTGCCGGCCCTGAAAAGGCCAAGCACTATGCGGAAATCCTCAGGGCCGCTTACCCCGCAATAAAGCAGGCAGACCCGACGATGACCGTCCTGGGAGGGTCGCTGGTGGGATCCAACGGGGCGTTTCTGAAGGCACTGTACGCGGCGGGAATCAAGGGCTACTACGACGGCCTGTCCGTCCACTTCTACAACCTCGTGCTGGCGTCCCTGCGCTACCTACATGAAGTGCAGCTGGCCAACGGGGACACCAAGCCGCTTTGGCTGAACGAGTTTGGCTGGAGCAGCTGCTGGCCGCGCCGGCGCGTCCAGCAGGAACAGGCTTGCGTGACCAAGTCAGTGCAGGCCACGAACCTCAAGAACGTGTACCGCTCGCTTGCGCGCACTCCTTGGGTGGCCGCAGAGATGGTCTATTCCCTGCAAGGCACGCGTCGCGAAGACTTTGGCGTGCTCACGGAAACGGGTGCCCACAAGCCCTCTTTTGGTGCTCTGCGCAGTGTGTTCAGCTCCCCATTCGGCAAGCCGAGCCCTGTGACAATCCATCTGGGTCGCCGTGGCGGGCGCGTTCTGGCGAGCGGCTCGGGCCCCGTGGGCGACTATCTGCAGATGGAAGCATTCAAGGGCGGGAGACCGGTCTACCGGGCTCAATTCACGCTCGACCGCTTCAACCGCTACGCAATTGCCTTGCCTGGAGTACTCGGTACACGGGGCTTGCGCGTGACCGTGTTCCAGTACTGGACGGGCACTGCACGGGCGGCCGAGGCCAGCATTTGAGAGTGAGTGCTCGACGCGGCCGGCCTGAGGAGCGTCCCGCCAAGCTCGACGCACCCGGCCTGCCGAGCGTCCTGCCAATTTGCAGTAGGTCCGGTTAGCTAGTCGGAGTTGCGGAACAGCGCGATAAGCGTGAGTAGCGAGATCTTGAAGTCGAGCGCCAAGGACCAGTGGGCGATGTAGTAGTTGTCCCACTCGACCCTTTCCGCGAGCGAGGTTTGTCCACGCAACCCGTGTACCTGGGCCCAGCCGGTGATGCCCGACTTGACGCGATGACGGTCGCCGTAGCGATCGATGTCACGTCCGAACATCTCCACGAACTCGGGACGCTCGGGACGCGGTCCCACCAGGCTCATCTCGCCGCGCAAAACGTTGAACAGCTGCGGCAGCTCGTCGACCGAGGTGCGACGAAGGATACGCCCGACAAACGTGCGTCGATCCTCGCCTCCCTCGACACCGCCGGGAGCGGTGTCTACCGGCAGCATGTCTTCCAGTCCGAGTACACCGACCTCGACCCCGACCGGTTGCGCGGCGTTCACGGCGTCGAGCCGCATCGAACGGAACTTGTAAACGTCGAATTCGGCGCCGTCGCGCCCGACCCGGCGTTGGCGGAACAAGATCGGACCGGCCGAGCTGAGCCGGACGGCCAAGGCGGCCAAAGCGATCACGGGCGAGAGCAAGATCAAGAGCAAGATCGCCGACACGCGATCGATCACGTGCTTGATCGCGAACTGGACCCCCTTCGGGTTGACGCCCGAGAAGGACAGCAACGGCAGGCCGCCCACAGTGTCGTAGCCCACACGGTCATTGATCGTGTCGAACATGCGCGGCACCACCGAGACCTCGATGCCCAGCGCTTGACAGCGCTGGATCAGACGGCTGATACGCGCATCGGCGACCGAGGAGAAAGCCACGATCAAGTTGCGCACGCCGGTGCGTTCGACGATCTTGTCGAGATCCTCGGCCGTGCCCATCACCGGCACGTCGCGCCCGCCGACCTCGGCAATCGAGCGGGGATCGTCGTCGAGGAATCCGATCGGCGCAAGGCCGTACTCGGGATGGTTGTCCAAGCGGCGGGCGACCTGCGAGCCGACGAGACCGGCGCCCATGATCAGGACCGGCTTGCCCACCAGGCGGCGCCTGCGGGCAAAGCGTTGCGCGAGCGTGAGCACGATGCGACTTAGGCCGAGTCCCACCAGGACACATAGCCAGGTCTCAAGCCAATCGTCCTGGCTGGGCATGGAGCCGTTGACCAGATCTCCGAGCATCGCCACCGCCACGGCGCCAACCGAAACGGCGCTGATGACCGGGACAACCCCGTCGAGCAGGAGCGCCCGAAGACGGCTGCGGTACAGCCCCCTCAGATAAAGCAGGAGCAGGGCGACCGGAGGCAGGGCAAGCAACGGCGCTTGCAGTGAGGACACATCGAACGTGGAGTCCAGGCCACCGAGCGCGACAACCACGCCGACGTACATCAACAGCAGGTCGTAGGCCGGGCGCAGAAGGCTCCAGCCGGCGCCCTCCAGCAGCCACTGCAAGCGTCCTTTGAAGGTGCCGCGCTGCAGGCTGTGAGGGAAGGGAGCGTCGCGCCTGACCGGTAGCTGGCCGGTCAGTGGAAGCGACGATGTCTGTCGTGAAATCTCCATAAGCGTTGGGACGTAAGCGCCTCTGTGCCTCTATCGGTCGCTCAAAGCTCGCGCTGTAGTCGGGAGAGGTGCAAGGTCGCCATGGCCACCAGCGCAAGCGTGGCTATCGCGGCCAAGAACAGGAGCAAATCAGTGCCGGAGATACCCAGAGCCGGCGAGTCGTAGGAGGCGGAGCGCAACCCGGTCGGGTAGACGAATGCGTGGATCTGGACCCCCCCATTGCTCGCTCCGGTGTGAGTAGACGTGGAGCCGGCCGCGTGCGAGGAGCCGTGACGACTTCCAGCGGAGCCCGCACCCTTGCCATCAGATCCTCTGCCCGAGTTTCCACCAGCAGAGTTCCCGGCGGAGCTGCCACCGGTCAGAGCCGAAGTCCCACCAGAGGCCGAACCGGCTCCGGGCAAGGAGGCCGAGCCTGAATCGCTCGAGCTCGTCGAACCTGACGAGCCCGAGGAACCGGATGAGCCGCCTGACCCCGCTCCGCCGCCGGAGCCCCCGATCAAGGTGGATCCGATGACAGCCTGTTCCCCCGCGCCCGGGCCGCCATAGCCGCTCAGCAAAGGACTTCCCGCGAAGGCCGCCGGCGACACTGCTGCCGGCACCAGGCCAAGCGAAGCCAGCACCACCGCGATCCTGCTCTTGCGACTCATCTTCCCTACCCTGGGTCCCTTCTTCGGCGCGAGCAACACACAGCTCGTTTTTCCCTGCCGGCAACGAATCGGTGGCGCTATGACGTTTGGATCTGCTTACCCGGTCTGCCTCACGACTAGGACGCCGATGCGACCGCCGCGGGCGCCGACCAAGCTCAGCTCACACGCTAGCGAAGGTAGGCGGCACTCTCCTGCAGAATAACCCGCAAAGACCAGATGATTACGCGAGATCTTCAGCTTTGAGCAGGATTGCTCGGTTCAGAGAGTTGACGTTGACCCGCCCTCCCCTTTGAACGGTTTTCAGCGCCTGGCGAGTAAGGGGGTCACGAGGGTTCAGAAACACGGCTCGCTCGAGCAATCCGAGGGCCTTCTGGCGAGCGCCCATTTCCGAGGCGATCGCGCCGAGCTCAAGCGTGGCGTAGGCGTCGTCGGGGACCCGTTTCAGCGCCTTCGAGAAGGCGTCCCGCGCGCGAGTCAGGTCGCCGAAGCGAAGCGCGATGCTGCCTTCCACCAGATAGGACCGGCTGCTGAGTGGGTTAAGTTTCGCTGCGTCGCTCAGCCTCGCGTAGGCCGCCAAGGGCGCCTTGGGCCAGATCCGCGCGGCATTCTGGACCTCGCGTTCGCTCAGCCACGGGGCCGCAAGGGACAAGGTCGCGGCGAGCGCCAAAACGCATCCGAGCACAAGAGCGAAGATGCGCCCGGAAGACCCCCCTGCGCGCGCGCGCGGTACACCCTCAGGACCCTCACCCTCAGGACCCTCAGCCTCAGGACCCTCAGGAGCGGACGCCAAGGAACATGCGACCCCGAGCAGGGCGAACGCGGGGGCGCCGAGGCCCGCGAACTCCCAGAACCAGTCGAACGAGCCATGGACCGCCCAGTAGGCAAAGCCCGCCAAAGCAGCCGCCGCGACGGCAGCCCCGAGCGCGTCGTCGGTGCGGCGCATTGCCCTCCAGCCCGCCACGAGCGCCGCGACGAGCCCGATAAGCGCCAAGAGAGCGCCAATCAGACCGGTCTCGGTGAGCGTGCGCAGCTCAACACTGTGGGGATAGCGCGGCGTCTCGTCGCTGCGACCGCGACGTAGGTACTGCTCTTGGAAGTTGTCCACGCCGATACCGACCAAGGGATGGGCCTCGAATTCGTCAACAGCCACACGGAAAAAGTCGTAGCGATTGCTGCCCAGGCCGCTCAGCAGACGACTACCGGAAGCAGGGGTCGAGGAGTAGCCGCCTTCGAAGCTTTCCCAACTGTGGCGGACCCTCGTGACCGGATTGCCGGCCACGGCCAGCCCGCCGACCACCAAAATCAGCAGAATGGCGCCGGCCACAACACCGAGGACTCTCCGCACCCCTCGGGCCGCACCCGGCGAGAGGGCCCGGCGGCCTTCGAAAGCGGCACCACAGGCCACCACGGCGGCGACGAGCACAGCCGCGAGGAACGCGGCGGCGACCGCGGCATGGGTCGCTCCGTAGGGAATGTGGCCCGCCTCGATGCGACTGCCCACCCGCACCACGAAGGGCGCGCTTGCGCCGATCCCAAGGACCACTGGGACCGCGGTGGCGAAGGTGCGCAGGCGATCCGGGACGAAGGCGAAGACCAGCACGACCATCACCGGGGTCGCATACAGCGAGCCCCGGCTGAGACTGAACAGAGCCACGTCGGCGAGCAAGACCGCGCCACCCGCCAGTAGCCCGCGTACCGCCCAATGGAGCTCCTTTCCGCGAGCGAGCAGCAAAGCCGGCCAGAAGGCCATCAGCCACTGAGCAGCCGCGGCGTTGGGGTAGCCGGCCGGATAGCTAAACCGTTCGCCCGAGAACAACGCCGCGTAGCTCTTGCCCGTGGCGGTGTCCAAGCGCAGCGCCACATACACGGCCAGAGCGATCATCGCGAAAGTCCACAGCCCCACCACCAGGGCGGCGCTCCGGCCGCGACCAGGCCACAGCGCGAACAGGGCGAATACGAACAGGTACAGCAACGTCCGATTCGCGCCTTCCCAAGCTTCCCCGGGCGCGGCCGCCCAAAGGATCGAGAAGTAGCTGAGCGCCGTGTAGGCAACCAAGCAGCCGAGGGCCAGCTTGACCGAGAAGGGAACACTCGCCCAGCGCAATGGCACCGTCGCCAAGGCCACGACCAGCAGAGCAAGCAAGATCAAGGCGCCCGGAGCCCAGTGGGTGAGCGGATAGCCGGCCTGGCTCGTGGCCCAAACGATGAACACCACGATCGCGACCAGGGCCGGAACGGTGGCCGGGGCTTCTCGCAGCGACCCCATGAGCCCTCGGAGCCCTCGCGTCATCGTGGTGAGGATAATCGTCGCGGTGGAGAACTCTCCCAACGACGCGCCCCGGACCCCAAACCCCCCGCCGGGGAATGCGCCTCCTGGGTGGTTGCGAGCTCCTTCGAGTCCCGCCCTCGCCGGCGCCGCGGCTTCCTCCGAGCACCAGCGTCTCGTCGAGTTCTACGACGAGTCCTACGCACGCAAGGGAGCCGACGCCCAGCTCTATGCGGACTGGAGAGCCTTGGGGGCAACGGGCAAGGCCGACCACATCGTCCGACTATGCCGGCGAGCGGGTATCCAACCAACCAAGATCCTCGACGTGGGCTGCGGCGACGGAGCCTTGCTCAGCGAGCTGCGCCATCGCCGCTTCGGCCAGACTTTGCAAGGGGTGGAGATCACCGAGGCCGCCGTCCAGATCGCAGGCGTCCGAACCGAGATCGACTCGGTGCAGTGGTATGACGGAGCGCGCTTGGAGTTCCCCGACGGAGCGTTTGACCTGGGCATCGTCTCGCACGTGCTCGAGCACGTCCCCGACCCGGCGGCCTTGCTGGCCGAGGTGGGAAGAGCGTGTAAGGCAGTCGTGATGGAGGTGCCGCTGGAGGCGAACATCTCCGCGCGGCGTGAGAGCAAGCGCGAGCACGCCGAGGAGGTCGGGCACCTTCAGCGCCTGGACCGTGGCACTGCGCGCGAGATCGTGAGCCAAGCGGGTATGCGCGTCGCCGGCGAGCTGGAGGATGCATTGCCCTTGGCCGCGCAAAGATTCTTCGCCGACACGCCCGCCCAAAAGACGACAGCGACCGTCAAGTGGGGCGCCCGCACCAGCCTGCACCTGCTAGCGCCACCGCTCGCGCGACGACTGTTCACTGTGCACTACGCGTGCCTGTGCCTGCCGCGCCGGTAAGCAGACAATCTGCCACGCTCGCATGCCCCACAGTTCCGGCCCAGCGCCCGAACGCGTCCGACCCGGCGCCGGAGCGGCGCGCTTGACAGGCAGCCCGGCGACGAGGCGCAGGTGGCCCGACATTGCGCTAGATTGCAGAACTGGCTGCCCAGCCAAATCAACGCAAGAGGAGCGAGCACATGGCGAGCACAGCGACACCCCCCTCCACCTCGACCGCCGAGGCGCCCGTGGAGAGCCTGCCGGTCGACGCGATCTCCTACGTTGACCTCTACTCGCGCTGGGAGCGCGGCAACTGGAGCGCCATGGACCTCGACTTCACCGAGGACGCCAAGCAGTGGCAAGAGAGGTTCACCGACTTCGAGCGTCAAGCGGCCCTCTGGAACTACGCGCTGTTCTTCTGGGGCGAGGACGCCGTCGCGGACAACCTCTCGCCCTACATCGACGCTGCACCTAAGGAGGAGCAGAAGTACTTCCTTGCCACCCAGCAGGTCGACGAGGCCAGGCACGCCGTCTTCTTCAAGCGCTTCATGCAAGAGGTGTGCGGCATCGGCGACGGCTCCATGGACAGCGGCCTGAAAGCGATCAAGCCGCAGCTGACACCCGGCTTTCGCAAGATCTTCGACCGGCTCGACACGATGGCCGACGAGCTTCGCGCCGACCGCTCGCCCGCCAAGCTTGCCGCCGCGGTGACGCTCTACCACATCGTGATCGAGGCCTCCCTGGCCCAGCCGGGACAGCACTTCATCTGCAGCTACTTGGAAGACCGAGACGTCCTGCCCGCCTTCAGGCAAGGAATGCAGAACATCGCCGCCGACGAGCAGCGCCACATCGGCTTCGGCGTCAAGTTGTTGGCCGACCTCAAGCGCGAAGACCCCGTCGGAGTGCCCAAGGCCGTGGCCGGGCTGTTGCGCGAAGTGACCAGGTACACCGCCCAGGTCCTGATGCCACCCGGCTGGGACGAAACCTACATCACGGTCTTCGGCGCCACCTACGACGAAGTGGGAGTGGAAGGACTGACCTCGATGACGACCAAGCTACGCTCGGCAGGCATACCCGCCGAGAGCTTGCCGGGTCCGCCCCTGTTGCCACCGGGCCTCTCTCCGGTCGAGATCTCCCAACGCGGACGCTCGCTCGCCCAGGCCGGCGTGATCGGCGTGAGAGAGGGCCCCACCAAGCGCGACCCAGAGACAGTGGCGCTGCTGTTCGACACGATCCGCCGCCAGGTCAACCCAGACCACGGCCTTAAGCGCTCCACCACCTTCCAATGGGAATTCACCGATCCCGACGTGCCCGCCTGGCACCTGTGCGTGAACAACGGCTCGAGTACCGTCGAGCAGGGTCTCGCGCCAAAGCCAGACCTGCGCTTGAAGGTGTCCTACCAAGACTTCGTGGACATCGTCGGCGAGCGCCTTGACCCGTTGCGGGCTGTGGCAACCCGTCGGCTACGCCCACGCGGCAACCCACTTGCCTTGAAGCGCCTCACCCAGGTCTTCCCGCGCGGCTGAGGCCACTCGAGGACCGAGCTCCCGCGGCGGGAGGCGGCCGGCAGCACGGTCGCGCATCGGCGGACCTATTCGGGACCGAACTCCTCGGCCGGAGTGGGCGGCGGTTCCCTTGAGCTCCGAGCCGTCGACGCAAGCGACGCTGCGGCAGAAGCTCGCTCGGGCCCGAACTCGGGGGACGCAACCACCCTGGTTCTGAGGGGGGCCGATGCCTGGCGCGGGGGACGCGGGTGGGAGGTTGTGTTTGTGCGATTGGGGTGTCCCGCGCGTGTGTGCACGTGCGCGCGAGTCACCCCAAATGGAGCCCGCAACAACACAGGATCACGCACCGGCACGCCCGGCACCGTTCGCGACGGCGCCGGCACGAGAGGCGCCGACGCTCCGTGCGGGCTGCCGTGCGCGCGACTGCCGAGCACCGCATAGCCCGTCCCGAGTATGACCGCCCCGGTGACCGCCAGCTTGGCGGTGAGGGAGCCCCAGAAACCGCTGGAAGCCTTGGCCGTGGCACCG
>JBAVYU010000036.1:0-24366 GCA_049588415.1 Solirubrobacteraceae bacterium | reverse complement strand
GGGCGGGACCGTCGTGCGGACCAGGCCGACCCACTCATCGAGCGGTAGCTCGCCGGAGATGAGCCGGCCCAGGGCGCCCGTGACAGGTGCCTCCACACCGGCCTCCTCCAAGGTGCGGGCCAGCTGGGGGACCCACTCCAAAGCCTCGACCGCCTGGCCGATCCGCGTTGGGATCTCGAGGGCCGGCACGCCCTCGGCGAGTAGCTCGCCCGCCCGGCGATTGCGGCTCTCACGCGCCAAGGCTGTCGCGACCAGGTCACCGACTCCCGCCAGCCCGATCATCGACTCTGGACGCGCGCCCAGGCCCTCCGCGTAGCGCCACACCTCGGCGAAGATGTGCCCGGCCGCCGCTCCCGCGGCGTTTGCGCCCTGTGCCTCGGTGGCACCTGCCGCCAGCGCGGCCGCATTCTTGGCGGCGCCCGCCAGCTCGACGCCGATCGGGTCGTTGGACTGCTCACACACCACTCCGGCCCGCGTGAATATCTGGGCAAGCGCGCGCGCCAATTCTTCCTCGACACAGGCCACGACCAGACCGGCGCCGGAGCGCACCATCTCCTGGGCGTGGGCCGGTCCACCAACACAGGCCACGCGCCGCGATCCGAAAATGGCGCTCAAAACCGCAGTCGGCGGACGCCCGTCGGGAGGCACGAGCCCCTTCGCCACCGACACCACCGCTGCACGGCCGGCCAAGTCGCCGTCTTGCAGCGTCGAAATCGCGACATCCAGACCGCGCGAGGGAACAGCGAGGAATATGTAGTCGGCGCGGGCGACACCCGCGTCCACC
Source organism: Solirubrobacteraceae bacterium (assembly GCA_049588415.1). Lineage (GTDB taxonomy): Bacteria > Actinomycetota > Thermoleophilia > Solirubrobacterales > Solirubrobacteraceae > Palsa-744. Next base: position 23,582 of record JBAVYU010000036.1, on the reverse strand, counting down.
GGCTCGATGCGGAGTTGACTGGGCAACTCCACGCCCGGTAGGTAGAGCCTGTTCTCGCGATCCTCAGCCAGCGTCGTGGCTTGCTCGGCGCGACGTGTCTGCAGTGTCGTGCGCAGGCCTGCCCTGCTCAAGAGCACAGCCAAGGCGGTGCCGAACGAGCCGGCGCCGATTACAGTCGCGCGGCGCGCGACGGGGCTCGACAAGGCACGCGGGCGCGTGGCGCGTGGCGCGTGACTGGCGGTAGGCTCGGAGGTCATCTGATGCGCGAGCCTACTGCCCCTGAGACAAGCGTTGTGGAGTGGCGCAACTGGACCGGCGACGAAGGCTGCCGGCCCCAGGAGATCGTGCGTCCTCGATCGACCGAGGAGATAGCGGCGGCGGTGGCCCGCGCGGCTCAGGCGGGCATGCCGGTGCGTGTGGCGGGAGCGGGACATTCCTTCACCGACATTGCGTGCACGCAAGGAATGCTGATCCTGCTCGATCGCTGTCAAGATGTGCTGGACGTAGACCGGGACTCAGGTTTGGTGCGTGTGCAGGCCGGCATCTCGATCGCTCGCTTGAACGCGACTCTGGCCGAGCATGGCCTCGCGCTTGAGAACTTGGGCGACATCGATGTCCAGAGCATCGCCGGAGCTATCTCGACGGCCACCCACGGCACCGGCGCGCGACTGCGCAACATCCCCTCCCAGGTGGTCGCCTTGACGCTGGTGCTTGCCGACGGCTCGATTCTCGCCTGCTCCGAGGAGAGCGACTCCGAGTTATTCCTCGCGGCGCGCGTCGGTCTTGGAGCGCTCGGGGTGCTCGCGGAGGTGACCCTGCGCTGCGTGCCCGCCTTCACCCTGTGCGGAATCGACGCTCCGGCGCCACTCGACGAGACGCTCGCGCGCTTCGAGGAGTTGGCGCTGACCAACGACCACTTCGAGTTCTACGTGTTCCCCCACTGCGACACCGCGCTGACTCGCACCAACAATCGCACCGAGCGGCCCGCCGAGCCTCGGGGCAAGGTGGTCGAGTACGCCAACGACGTGCTCCTGACCAACCGCACCTTCGAGATGTTCTGCCGCATCGGGCGACGCTTGCCGAATCGCATTCCCGAGATCAACAGGATCGTGACGCGCCTGGCCGGCAAGTCCAAGCGGGTCGACCGCTCTGATCGCATTTTCGCCAGTCCGCGCCTGGTCAAGTTCACCGAGATGGAGTACGCCTTGCCACGCTCTCAGACCACCGAGGCGGTCAAGCGCGTGCTCGAGACGATCGAGCGAGGAGGCTTCGCAGTGCCCTTCCCGATAGAGGTGCGCACGGTCGCCCCCGACGACGCCCTGCTCAGCACAGCCCAAGGGCGAGAGAGCGGCTACGTGGCCGTGCACATGTATCGCGGGATGCAGTGGCGTCCTTACTTCGAAGCGGTCGAGCGGATCATGGACGGCCTCGAAGGTCGCCCCCACTGGGGCAAGCGCCACTTCCAAACGGCTGCCACGTTGCGCGCCCGCTACCCGGGGTGGGACCGCTTCCAAGCAGTCCGTGCCCGTCTGGACCCCGACGGCAGGTTCGCCAATGCATGGACCGATCGTGTGCTCGGGCCCGTCGGGGCGACTCCGTGAGCGATCCGCGGCGGCGGCGTCTCGACAACGCGACCGCGGAGTTGGAGCCCCCGTTCGCGGTCGTTGACCTCGACGCGTTCTGGGCCAATGCCGCCGACATGGAACGTCGCGCCGCCGGCAAGCCGATCCGGTTGGCCTCCAAGTCGGTGCGCTGCCGAGCTCTCCAAGAAAGAGTGCTTGCGCGCTCTGGCTTCGAGGGAACGCTCGCCTTCACCCTGCCCGAGGCTCTGTGGTTGGCACAGGAAGGTTTCGACGACTTGGTCGTGGCCTATCCGAGCGTCGATCGGGGCGCATTGTGCGCTCTTGCGGAGCTCCCCAAAGGTTCATCCCACACACGCCTGTCGCTGATGGTCGACAGTCGCGCCCAACTCGATTTGGTCGAAGTGGCCGTCGGAGAGCAGGAGCATCCCATCGAAGTGTGTCTCGAGCTCGACGCCGGCCTGTGGCTACTCGACGGTCGTGTCCGCATCGGCGCCAAGCGCTCGCCGGTGCACACCCCTGAACAAGCCGCTGCGCTTGCACGCGAGATTGTGGCCCGGCCGCACTTCAAGCTCGTGGGGATGATGGCCTACGAGTCTCAGGTCGCCGGTGTCGGCGACGCTCCGAGAGGGCGGCGTTTGCGTGCAGCGACGATCCGTGGGTTGCAGAAGCGCTCGGTCACGGACTTGGCGTCGCGTCGGGGCGCCGCGGTCGCGGCTGTACAAGAAGTGCTGGCGGCTGCCTCCGAGGCGCCTCTGCGCTTCGTCAACGGGGGAGGCACCGGCAGCCTGGAGTCAACCGGAGCCGAGTCGGCGGTCACCGAGATCGCGGCCGGCTCGGGCCTGTATGGGCCGACTTTGTTTGACGCCTACCGCGCTTTTCGGCCAGAGCCGGCGGCGCTGTTCGCGCTGCCGGTGGTGCGCAAGCCACGAGCGTCCGTGGCGACGGTGCTCGGCGGTGGATATCTCGCCTCGGGACCCGCCGACGCGGCGCGCTTGCCGAGTCCCTTTTTGCCGTCGGGGCTGACGCTCGACAAGCAGGAGGGCGCGGGCGAGGTCCAGACCCCGCTCACGGGCGCTCCCGCGCGTGAGCTGGGAGTCGGAGACCGTGTCTGGTTTCGTCACGCCAAGGCGGGTGAGCTGTGCGAGCGCTTCGATCGCCTCTATCTGATCGAAGGCGAAGGGATCGTCGAGGAGGTCCCCACCTACAGAGGAGAGGGCAAGTGCTTTCTCTGAGCCTTAGAGACCACTAGAGCACCGTCGCCAACCTCTTGCCGGCTGCCGTGAGCGCTCGTGGCGTGCTCGCCTCGATGATGACTTGCAGATCGACGATGCGAGCCTCGAACCGGTCGAGTTCGTCGTGGGCGGTTATCGCGTAAGCGGGTATTCCTCCTTGGCGCGCCCTCGTAGCTGCCTCGAACGCGACGCTGCCCGCCAGCGCGCGGTCGTCCAGTCGTGCGCACGCGATCACGAGCGCACGCGCCGCTCTCATGCGCCGGTAGAAGTCGACTGCGTTGAGGTGCCCTGAGGCGTCTGCGGTGCGCGCGCACGGCTCCTCCTCCAAGGGGCACAGATCGCATATCAGGCGCCCATCCGCGGCCAAACCGCGGCCGATCGCCGCCGCCACCCGCTCCGCTTCGAGGCGCTCGTCGAACGGGCCGGCGAGGAGGAGAACGGTCTCAGAGATCACGACTGGCATCCTTTCAGTGATGGCCGACGACGATCACGTCATGCTCGAGGTGTGTGGCCGGGAGCTGCGCGTCTCCAAACCGGACAAGCTCTTCTTTCCCAAGCCGGGCTTTACAAAGCTCGACCTGGTCGCCTACTACGTCGAGTGCGAGCAGGCTGTGGTGCGCCATTTGAAGGAGCGGCCGACCGTCATGAAGCGATGGGTCGACGGGGTCGCGGGCAAGCCCTTCTTTCAAAAGCGTGTGCCCAATGGAGCACCAGAATGGTTGGAGACGGCGACTGTCACGTTCCCCAGCGGTCGCCACGCGCGCGAGCTGGTGCCCAATGATGCGGCCCATCTCGTCTGGGCTGCGAACCTGGGGGTGATCGACTGGAACCCTTGGGCGGTGCGCCGCGCCGACCTCGACCATCCAGACGAGCTGCGCATCGACCTTGACCCTGGGCCGGGTGTCGACTTCGCGATGGTACGTCGTGTTGCGCTCACCGTGCGCGAGGTGCTCGACGAGCACAAACTCCTCGGCTTCCCCAAGACCTCCGGTTCGCGGGGGATCCACGTGTTCGTGCGAATCGTGCCCGAGCACGACTTCTCAGAGGTGCGCCGCGCCGCGCTCGCGCTTGCGCGCGAGGTGGAGCGGAGAATGCCCGGCGAAGCGACTTCGCGCTGGTGGAAGGAGGAGCGCGAAGGGGTCTTCATCGACTACAACCAGAATGCTCGCGACCGCACCGTTGCCTCCGCATACTCGGTGCGGGCGGTGCCCGACGCCCGTGTGTCTTGCCCGCTTCAATGGGATGAGGTGGCCGATGTGGACCCGGCGGAGCTGCGCATCGACACGGTGCCGGCGCGCTTGCGCGAACGCGGCGACCCGTCGGACTCCATAGACGAGCACGCCGGCTCGTTGGGCGCGCTCCTGGATTTGGCCGCTCGCGATGAGCGTGAGGGTCTCGGCGACGCGCCATGGCCTCCTCACTTTCGTAAGCAGACAGGAGAGCCACGTCGTGTGCAACCGAGCCGAGCCAAGCAGAGATGACCCTCCCATTCTCCCCACCGCTCAAGCCCGAGCTTGCGCTTTCGCGCAAGGCGCTGCCCGAAGGCGAGGACTACGTCTACGAGGTCAAGCTCGACGGCTTTCGTTGCATTGTGTTTGTCGACGGCGAGGAAGTCTTCCTGCAGTCGCGCAACGGCAAGACACTCGGGCGCTACTTCCCCGAGCTCCTCTTCCCGCCCGGTCGCTATGTGCTCGACGGCGAGATCGTTGTGCGCGACGCGAGCGGCCGTGAGGACTTCGATGCGCTTGGTCAGCGCGTCCATCCGGCGGCCTCTCGCGTGCAGCGCCTCGCCGTGGAGACGCCTGCCATTTACATCGCCTTCGACCTGCTCGCCTATGAGGAGGACTCGTGGTTGGATCAGCCCTTCTCCCAGCGCCGCGCCGGGTTGGAGCGCCTGCTCGCCGAGGACTACTTCGCTCAGGCTCCGGTCGAGCTGATGGTCTCCGTGGACACGCCCCAAGCGGCCGAGCCTTGGCTGCGCGACGCCGAGGGTGTGATCGCCAAGGAGCGCTCCGCTGCTTATCTGCCAGGCGAGCGCAAGGGGATGGTCAAGGTCAAGCGCACCCGCACCATCGACGCCGTCGTGGCGGGATGGAGACCTGGCAAGGAGGAGCACACAGTCGGAGCTTTGATCTTGGCTCTCTACGAAGGCGACGACTTGCACGTCGTCGGTCATTGCTCAGGCCTGACCGCCAAGGCCAAGCGCGAATTGGTCGACTCCTTGGCTCCTTATGAGACCGGCGAGCGTGGCTCGGCCGATCCATCTCGCTGGAGTGCCGATCGCAACCTCGAGTGGGTGGCTCTACGTCCGGAGCTGGTCGTCGAGATCGACTTCGACCATGTTTCCGCCGGGCGCATTCGTCACGGCGCGAAGCTCAAACGCTGGCGCGATGACAAGGACCCAAAGGAGTGCACCGTCGAGCAACTGGCGAGCTGACGTCCTGCCGGGCGCTCGGGCTCGGCATGTCCTCGTCAGGCGCGGCCGGCCGCAGCGTCCATCACCGTCGTGGGCGGGGACCAGATACGCTGGAACGATGAGCGAGGAGAGCGCCACCACCGCGACCGCGACCGTGGCCGAGGAGGAGTACCTGCAGATCTTGTTTTGGCTGCACGAGGCCGGGCTGCCGATGACCGGCGCCAACGTGGCCAGGGCCATGCAGCTCTCGGCCCCGACGGTGCACGAGATGGTGGGACGCTTGGAGCGCGATGGATACATCACGCGAGGCTCCGACCGCGCGATCTCCTTCACTGCGACCGGCGTCGAGCATGCGGAGGGCATCGTGCGTCGGCATCGCCTGATCGAGCGCTTCCTGACGGACGTGCTCGGGGTGCCTTGGGACGAGGTCCACGAGGAGGCCGAGCGCTTGGAGCACGCCATGTCGCCGGTGCTCGAGGAAAAAATGTTGGCCGCGATCGGCGACGCCACGACCTGCCCGCACGGTCATCCGATAGTCGCCGGCGCTCGCCTCGCGGGTGTTCCGCTCGCCGATGTGGAGGTGGGCGCGAAGGTGCGCATCCTGCGCTTCGAGAACGAGGCGGAGGACCTACTGCGCTATCTCAAGGAGTCTGGTATCGAGCCGGGCCTCACTGGCAGCTTGGCGGAGCACGACGAGGACCAGGTTGTCGTAGAGACCGCCGATGGGTTTCGGTGCGTACTCACCCCCAGCGTGGCGGAGACAGTCTCGGTCACGGCAGATCCCTCACCGCCGCCGCGCACCGCGCTGCCGGAGCAGCTCGTATTGGGACAAAGGTACGGTCGCTAGAGCGATTGGAAGGCTTCGGCGAGGCGCACCACGCCTTCGTCGATCTGCTCGGGGGTTACACCCGAGTAGGCCAGCCTCAAGGTGTTCTCGCCGCCTTCGATCAGGAAGTCGGTGCCCTTTACGAAAGCCACTCCAAGCTCGCCTGCGTACTTGAACAGGGCGTCGACGTCGGTGCCCTCGGGCAGCTCCACCCACATGAAATAGCCGCCCTGCGGGGCCACGAACTTGGCCTCCGGCAGGTCGCGCCCGAGGGCGGTCTGCAAGGTCAGGGCACGCTTGGCCAAGGCCGTCCTGACGGTCTCGATGGAGCGCTCGATCGCGCCCGAGGCGCAGAACTCATAGACGATCGCTTGCGAGACCATGCTGGGGGAGATGTAAGTGTTGGTCGCCAGTTTTGCGATCTGGGCAATCAGGTCGGTTGGTCCCACCAGATAACCGACCCTGATGCCGGGGCACACGGTCTTCGAGAACGAGGAGGCGTACACGACGCGCTCGGGGTCCATCGAGAGCATCGTCGGCAGCTTCTCGCCGCTGAAGCGCAGATCCACATAGGGGTCGTCCTCGAAGATCAAGAAGTCTTGTGCGACGGCCAGCCGCAACAAGGCTTCGCGCTTCTGGAGCGAGAGCGTGTAGCCCGCCGGGTTCTGGAAGTTGGGAATGATGTGGGCCAGCTTCGGCTTGACGGCGGTGGTCGACCCCGCGTCGCTCAGCAGGGACTCCAAGGCATCGGTGTTGATCCCATCCGGTTGCAGCTCGACCGGGTACACCTTCGCGCCGCGCTCGCGCAGGGAGAGCAGTGTGCGGTCATAGGTGGGACGCTCCACGATCACGTCGTCGCCCGCTTTGACGACCTGCTCGAACAGAAACGCGTCCGCTTGCATCGACCCGTTCGTGACGAGCACCCGCTCGGGCTCCACGCCGTGCTTGTCGGCGATCCAAGCCCTCAGGCGCGGGTAGCCGATCGAGGTTCCATAGGCGGTGGTGCCCGCCGGGTCGCTCTCGAAAGCGCGCGCGGCGGCATCCTTCAGTCCCTGCACGTCGACGATGTCGAGCGACGGCGCGCCCCTGGCGAATGAGATCACGCTGACATCCTACGTGGGTGGCTTGGGCAACAGCAGCCTGGCGAGCTCTTCGCTCAGCTCAGCCATGGTGTGCTCCAGATGCTGCTTGAAGCGGACCAGCTCCGCACGGTCGATCGGCTGTGGGCCCGGTTGGGGCGTTGGCGCGGGAGGATGCTCTGGCGGGGGCGGTCCTGGCGGGGTGGTGGGTGGCGGCTGAGGGGTGGGGCTCGGCGGCGGGATCGGCGGACCCGGGCGGTCCGCGACCGGTCCAAAGGACGATGGATGTCCAAAGGACGAGGCAGGTGCGTCCTCGGAGGTGATCTCGCCGTAGGCGGTCTCGCGCACATCTACTTTCCAGTCCTGTCCGCTCGCGGCGGGTTGTGCGGGCAATTCCTCGCCACCGAATACGGGAGGACCACCAAAGCCGTCGCCGTCCACAATCGCCTCGGCCGCCTGAGACGCATCGGTCGCCTGAGAGGGCTCCATAGCCTCGTCGACCAGCCGCCCGGAGGGTTGCGGCTGGGAGGGGGGGCTATCCTCGCCAGCGCCCGACCCTTGCATTGATGCGGCCCAATCGGAGCGTGCCTTCTCTGGCTGTTGGGGACGAGCGGGCGGCGCATCGTGCGGTCCGATCGAAGTCAGCTCGTGCTCGAGCTGTTGGAGCTTGAGCTCCAACTCGCCCAGCGTCTTTGCGACCTCTTGGTCCACGCCCTTAGCGTAGCTGCTGGCTGATCCGCGATGCGCTCGATCGTGGATCGGCGCAAAGGACGAAGAGAATCATCCGCCCGATCGTAGACCGGTGGAGACGCCGCCGAGGATCTCGATTGCGATCTCCGCGACTTCGGTGGGTGTGCGACCAACCCTCACGCCCTTGGCTTCCAGCGCGAGCGCCTTGGCGGCGGCGGTACCGGCGGAGCCGGACACGATCGCGCCCGCGTGGCCCATCTGCTTGCCCGCCGGCGCGGTGAAGCCGGCTATGTAGGCGACAACCGGCTTGCTCACATGCTCGGCGATGTAGTCGGCGGCCTCCTCCTCGGCTGAGCCTCCAATCTCGCCGGAGAGCACGATCAGCTCGGTTTGGGGGTCCTCCTGAAAGAGGGCGATGATGTCCACGAACGAGGATCCAGGCACGGGATCGCCGCCGATCCCCACGATCGAGCTGCAGCCGAAGCCGGCCTGGGCGATCTCATTGCCGATCTGGTAGGTCAAGGTGCCAGAGCGCGAGACGACGCCGACGTTGCCCTCTTTGAAGAACGAAGCGGGAATGATGCCTACGTTGGCCTTGCCCGGGGAGAGGATGCCCGGACAGTTGGGGCCGATCAGGCGGGTCTCGGGATGATCGCGCTTCAGGGTGTTGTAGACCTTGAGCTCGTCATGGGCGGGAATTCCCTCGGTGATCGCGATCACCAGCTCCACGCCTGCCGCGGCGGCCTCGAGGATCGAATCGGCCGCAAAGCGCGGCGGCACGAAGATCATCGCCGTGTTCGGTTGCGCCTCTTGGGCGGCTTGCTCCCAGCTGTCGAATACGGGGATGCCCTCGACATCCTGTCCACCCTTGCCAGGTGTCACGCCGCCGACGACGTTCGTTCCGTAGTTACGGTTGTTGAGCGTATGGAACGACCCCTCTTTGCCGGTGATCCCGGCAACGGCGAGGCGCGTTTTCTTGTCGACGAGAATGCTCATGCCGCCAACTCCACAACCTTCTCGGCCGCCTCGTTCATCGTCCTGGCCGCATACACGTTGGGCAAGGCAGCCTCCTGCAACAGCTCGCGCCCCTGAACGTCGTTGGTGCCATCGAGCCTGACGACGAATGGAACGGTCGGTTTGATGTCCGCGAAGGCGGCGATCAGGCCCTTGGCCACCTCGTCGCAACGCGTGATGCCGCCGAAAATGTTGAACAGGACAGCCTTGACTTTGTCGTTGGCAAGGATCAGTTCGACCGCCTGCTTGACCTTGCCGGCGTCAGAGCCACCCCCGGCGTCGAGGAAGTTCGCCGGCGCGCCGCCGGCCTGAGCGACGACGTCGAGTGTGCTCATTACGAGCCCCGCACCGTTGCCAAGGATGCCGATGTCGCCGTCGAGCGCCACGTATTGAACGCCTTGTTCCTTGGCCTTGCGCTCGATCGGATCTTCGTTCTCGCTGTCGGACAGTCCTTGATTCTCGGGATGCCGGTACAGAGCGTTGCCGTCGAGAGAGACCTTCGCGTCGAGCGCCTTCACCTTGCGCTCCGGGGTCACGATCAGAGGGTTGATCTCGGCCAAGGTTGCGTCCTCCTGCAGCCACACCTCATAAAGGGCCACGAGCGCGTCGGCGACGCCCTCGACTACGTCCTCGTCGGCGGCGCCCTCCTTCGCTATGTCAATCGCCTCCTCTCGGCTGAGACCCCGCAAAGCGTCCACGTGGTGGCGCACCAGCTTCTCCGGGCTTTGCTCGGCCACCTGCTCAATCTCGACGCCGCCCTCCACGCTGAACATCACCATTGGCTGCTTGGCTGAGCGGTCGAGTAGGACCGAGGCGTAGTACTCGGTCGCGATGTCGCTCGCGTGCTCGATCCAGAGGGTGCGCACGATGTGACCCTTGATGTCCAAGCCCAGGATGTTCTGGGCGTGAAGGCGGGCCTCGCTTTCGTCGGCGGCCAACTTCACGCCACCGGCCTTGCCGCGGCCGCCGATCAAGACCTGGGCCTTGACCACCACCGGATAGCCCACCTTGTTCGCGGCCGCAACCGCGTCCTCGACCGTGGTGACGGCCTCGCCGGCCGATACCTCCAGGCCGTGGCGGGCGAACAGTTGCTTGCCTTGGTACTCGAGCAGGTCCATGCGGCGCGAGACTCTAGCTGATGGCGTGCGCCGAGCGCGCCAAGAGCGCTCCGGGGTGCGGCACAACGCGCCAATAGCCGCCGGCAAGGCATAATGCCCGCCCGATGCCCATTCCAAAGAACATCACCTTCGTCACCTTCGACGTGTACGGCACCCTGATCGATTGGGAGACCGGCATCTACGAGGCTTTCGCCAAGGAGGCTGAGCGCGACGACTTCGAGATCGACCGCAACGTCCTGATCCCGCTGTTCCATGAGATCTCCCAGGAAATCGAGGCAGGCTCCTACGAGTTGTATGCCGAGGTCCTACGGCGTACGGCGCTTGAGATAGCTGAGCGCTTGGAGTGGAAACTGGAACCCTCGCGGTCCGGCTTCCTGCCGGACTCGGTCCAGCGCTGGAAGCCCTTCAAGGAGACCGCCGTGCAGCTGAACAAGCTGGCCAAGAAGCACAAGCTCGGCCTGATCTCCAACATCGACGACAAGCTGTTGGGTCACACTCGGCGGCATATCCCGATGGATTTCGATCTCGTTGTGACCGCTCAGCAGGTGCGCTCCTACAAGCCCGACCCGGCGCACTTCGTCGAGTGTGCGAGACGCTTGGGCTCCAAGAAGGGTTGGGTGCACGTCGCCGCGTCCCACCACTCCGATGTCTCGCCTTGTGTGAAGCAGCGCATCCCTGTGATCTGGGTCAATCGCAACAAGCAGACGCTCGAGTCCTCCCAGCGCAAGCCCACTGCGGAAGTGCCCAACCTGCGCGAGGCCGCAAAGCTGCTCGGTATCGCCTGACGCGTGCGCGTCGTCTCGCTGCACGCCGACGTACTGCTCGCCACAAGCGCCATTTGGCAGACGAACTGCACGATCGTGCGCGGACGGGTCGCCCCGGACCCGGATAACCCTGTGAGGGTGCGCGTCGCCGGCGAGCCCGACCCGGGGGGTGAGACGTTCGTGATCGACTCGCCGGTCTTGCCCGAGGAGCTCGACGCGCTGCCCACGCTGATCGATCAGGCCGGTTTTCCCGCTCCAAGCGGTTTGCTTGCGACCCATGCCGATTGGGATCATCTTCTCGCGCGCCTCGCTTTCCCGGAAGCGGCCCTTGGCTGTGCGGCCTCGACGGCGCGGCGCTTGAATACAGAGCCGGGCGCGGCCCAGAGAGAGCTGCGCGCCTTCGACAAGCAGTTCTACGTGGAGCGTCCACGGCCGTTGAACCTGGGCTCGGTTCAAACGCTCGATGTGCCGGGTCAATGCGAGATCGCTCAGCACGAGCTGCAGCTGCATCCGGCCGACGGCCACACCGAGGATGGCATGGCCATTTGGCTTGACTGGGCGAAGGTGTTGGTGGTTGGGGACTATCTGTCCACGGTGGAGGGTCCCCAGGTGGACGGGTCCAAGGCTGCATATCTTGCCACGCTGGAACGCCTGCGTCCGCTGGTGGAATTGGCTGAGTACGTCGTGCCCGGCCACGGTACTGTGCTCGCCGCCGAGAGGGCGCTCGAGTTGCTGGAGGAGGCCCGCCTATTCGTGGCCGCCATGTGACGACGGCGATCGATGGGTCTGGTGTCGCTGCCCGGTTATGGCGGCGACAGGCGCGTCAGGGTGGCGAGGGCTGGTGCGTCAGGCGTCGTTGCGGCGCACGTACCAGTTGACGGTCATCTCGGCGACGACAACACCCTCGGCGCTGGTCATCTCCACCTCGACCGGGAAGCGAATGCGCCCGTCATCGCTCAGCTTGGCCTTCAGTGCGCCACTGTCCTCGGTGAAGCGACCGGTCGCCGTGATCTCGCCCTTGGCGAGCTTCTTGTAGGCGATCTGCGCCGACTCGGCGAGGGGCGTGATCTCCCCCATGATGTCCAGGAAAGCACCGACGAAAGCGGCTCCGGAGGCGGCCTCGCCGGCGGCGAACAACGCTCCCGCATGCAGCGAGCCGACATGGTTGCGCAGGTGCTGCTCATCCGGCAACCTGACGACACCGTGATCCTCGGCCACGGTGATCGTCTCGAGACCAAGGTGCACGTTGAAGGGAATCGCCTGGCTCAAGCCGGCGGCGATGGCGGTGTAGTCCACTGCTGACATCTGAGAGTCCTCCAATCCGGCTCAGCTCTCGCCGGCCGCCTCGCTTTTGATCGTGGCGATCGGCGCGCCGGCGTTGATCGGTGCGCCCTCGACGATTGGCAGCTCGGCGATCGTGCCCGCCTTGTGGGCCGTTATCTCGTTCTCCATCTTCATCGCCTCGATGATGCACAAGATCTGACCCTCGGTGACGGTGTCGCCTTGTTTGACGAGCACCTTCCACATGTTCCCTTGCAGCGGGGACTCGAGTGTGTCAGGACCCCCGACGCTCGCCGACTTTGCCCTGGATGTGCGTTTGGGCGCCGCCTGGGCGCCCGGAGCCGACCCGTTGACCGCCGCGCCGCCGCTGGGCGGCGGGCCGAGGACCTTCACGTCGAAGCGCTGACCCGAGACCTCCACCGTGTAGGTCTGCTCGACCTTTTCCGGCTCGCTCTCGTCCTCTCCCTTTGGGCTGGGCTTCTCGAATGCGAGCGTCTTCAGCCAAGCCTTGTCCTCGAGCAGATCGCGGCAGGTCTCACCTTTGGCCCACTGCTCGGTCCGCAGGAGCGCCTGGTGGAAGGGGATCAGTGTCTTGAGCCCTTCGATCTGGTATTCCTCCAGCGCCCGCAACATACGTTGTGTGGCCTGCTCGCGGTCGGCGTCCCACACGATTAGCTTGGCCACCATCGGGTCGTACATCGGCGAGACTTCTCCGCCGGCTCCCACACCCGAGTCAACTCGCACGCCGGGGCCTTTGGGCTCTGAGTAGGCGCCGATCTTGCCTGGGGCAGGCGCGAAGTTCTTGGAGGCGTCCTCAGCGTTGATACGGCACTCGATCGCGTGACCGCGCAGGGCCACATCCTCCTGGCGCACTGCAAGCTTCTCGCCTGCAGCCGCGCGGATGCCTTCCTTGACGATGTCCACGCCCGTGGTCATCTCAGTTACACAGTGCTCGACCTGCACGCGTGTGTTCATCTCGAGGAAGAAATATTCGGCGCTGCCGTCATCCTTGGGCGCCAGCAGGCCCTCGATTGTGCCTGCGCCGACGTAATCGACCGCGCGCGCGGCCTCCACGCCGATCTTGCCGATCCGCTGGCGCAGCGCCTCGTCCACCACCCATTCGGGCGCCGGCGACTCCTCGATCACCTTCTGGTGGCGGCGCTGGATCGAGCAGTCGCGCTCGCCGAGGTGGACCACATTGCCGTGGCGGTCGGCCAGCACCTGTACCTCGACATGGCGCGGGTCGTGTAGGTAGCGCTCCAGGTAGACGGTGGGGTCGGAGAAGAACTTCTCGCCTTCGCGGCTGGAGCCCTCGAAGGCGCCCTCAAGCTCGTCTTCGGTCAAAGCCACCCTGAAGCCCTTGCCGCCTCCACCTCCGGCGGCCTTGACCGCGACGGGGAAGCCGATCTCCTTCTTGGCGATCTTCAAAGCGTCGGCGGGCGTGGCCACCGGCTCGGTCGTGCCTGGCACGATCGGCACGCCGGCCGCCTGCATCAGCTCGCGTGCCTTGGTCTTCGAGCCCATCGCCTCGATTGCGCTGGCCGGGGGGCCGATGAACACGATTCCAGCGTCCTCGCACGCCTGCGCGAAAGGAGCGTTCTCTGCAAGGAAGCCGTAGCCGGGATGGATCGCCTCTGCGCCGGAGCGCCTGGCGGCGTCGAGGATCTTCTCGATGTTCAGGTAGTTATCGGCTGCGGGCCCGTCGCCCAGGTTGAAGGCCTCGTCCGCGCGCGCCACGTGCAAGGCGTCGCGGTCCAGCTCTGAATAAACAGCGACGGAGGCAATGCTCATCTCCTGCAGGGCTCGGACGATGCGTACGGCGATCTCGCCGCGATTGGCTACTAGGACCTTGGAGAACATCGGCGGGGAAGCCTAGTGGATGGAGGCGCAGTGCGCGATCTCACGCCGCTCTCGGCCATGATTGTAAACAGCTCGTCTGCACGCGTCCAGCTGCGGGCGAAGGACGCTTCAAGTATCAATGCGCGGCGACTACTAGGCCCGCCCCGACCGTGTTATTCGAGGCCTCATCGATCAGGATGAAACTGCCGGTCCGGCGGTTCTGGTCGTAAGGGTCGAACACGAGCGGCGCATTGGTGCGCAAGCGCACCCTGCCGATGTCGTTCAGGGCAAGCTCTTGGGGTGCTCCGCCGCGCTCCAAGGTGTGCACGTCCACGTGGTCGCACAGCTCGTCGACGATCGCCATGACCTCGCGGGTGGTGTGCTTGACGAGATAGCGACCGCCGGTGCGCAGCGGCTGGTCTGTCATCCAGCACACGTCGGCTTCAAGCTCGCGCGCGACGGTGGGGGCCTGCTCGAGGCGGCAGATCGTCTCTCCCCGGGAGATGTCGATCTCGTCGCTCAGCCTCAAAGTCACCGACATCGGCGCGAGCGCCTCTCCCAACTCGCCGTCGAAGGTGTCGATCGCGGCGATGCTGGTGCGCTGGCCGGCGGGGAGCACCACGACCTCTTCTCCGGCCTTGAAAGCGCCGCTTGCGACCTGGCCCGCGTAGCCGCGATAGTCGCGGGCGGGTGGGGTCCGGTTCACCGAAGGTCGGATAACCCACTGCACGGGAAAGCGGGCGGGGCGGTCATAGGGGTGGTCGTAGGCGACCTCGACCTCCTCGAGCAGCTCCAGCAGTGTCGGGCCGTCGTACCAGTCCATCGCCTGTAAGCGATCTACCACGTTGTCGCCGTTGAGCGCGGACATCGGGATGTAGGTGATGTCGCGACCCATGCCGGTTCCCGTGCCGATCCCTTGCAGCTTTCGGGCAAACACCTCGAATTCGCGGACCAACTCGTCGAAGCGCTCCTGGGAATTATCCACGAGGTCCATCTTGTTGACGGCCACAACGAGGTGTGGAATGCCCAGCAATGCGCTGATGAAGGCGTGGCGCTTGGACTGCTCCAAGACGCCCTTGCGCGCGTCGAGCAAGATCACCGAAAGGTCGGCAGTGGAAGCGCCGGTCACCATGTTGCGTGTGTACTGCTGGTGGCCGGGGCAGTCGGCGATGATGAACCTGCGCTTGGGAGTGGCGAAATAGCGGTAGGCCACATCGATCGTGATCCCTTGCTCGCGCTCGGCGCGCAGGCCGTCGGTGAGCAGAGCCAGGTCAAGCGCTCCCTCGCCGCCACGACGCTCGCTCGCCTGGGCGACATGATCGAGCTGGTCCTCGAACACCTGCTTGGTGTCGTACAGGAGCCTGCCGATCAAAGTGCTCTTGCCGTCATCGACCGATCCGGCGGTGGTGAAGCGCAGCAGATCGAGGGTCATTCTGTGGTTCCCAGGTTTTTAGGCCCGCGAGGGACGCTACTACCCACTAGAAGTACCCGGCCTTCTTGCGATCCTCCATCGCCGCCTCGCTCACCCGGTCGTCCGCGCGCGTCTCGCCGCGCTCGGTGATCCTGGTCGCGGCGATCTCAGTCACGACTTCTTGCAGGGTCGCTGCACTCGAACGCACACCGCCGGTGCAGCTCATGTCGCCGACGGTGCGATAGCGGACCGTCTCCGAGTAGACGCTCTCGCCCTCGATCAGCTCCACATCCTCGCGCCACGCGTAGAGCATGCCGTCGCGGCTGAACACCTCGCGCTCGTGGGCGAAGTAGATGGACGGCACCTCCAATTGCTCTTGGTCGATGTACTCCCACACGTCGAGCTCGGTCCAGTTGGAGATAGGGAAGACCCGCACGTTCTCGCCCTTTTTGATGCGGCCGTTGTACAGGTTCCACAGCTCTGGACGCTGACTCTTGGGGTCCCAACCCCCGAAGTCGTCGCGGAAGGAGAACACTCGCTCCTTGGCTCGTGCTCGCTCCTCGTCGCGTCGCGCGCCACCGAAGGCCGCATCGAAATTGTGCTCGGAGATCGCGTCGAGCAAGGTCACCGTTTGCAATTGGTTGCGTGAAGCGCGTGGACCCTGCTCCTCGACAGCGCGGCCCTTGTCGATCGACTCTTGCACGCTCGCCACGATCAGGCGCTCGCCAAGTTCGGCCACGCGACGGTCCCGGAACTCGATCACCTCGGGGAAGTTGTGGCCCGTGTCCACGTGCATCAAGGGGAAAGGGAACGGTCCTGGCCGGAACGCCTTCTCGGCCAGTCTGAGCAGCACGATCGAGTCCTTGCCGCCGCTGAACAGGAGCACCGGGCGCTCGAATTCGGCTGCGACCTCGCGCATCACGTGGATCGCCTCGGACTCGAGCGCTCGCAGATGACTCAACTGGGGACGCTCAGCGACGCTCATATCCGGCTCCTCCATGTGGGCTCAGGGCAAGCTGGGCAAGGACGCAAAGAGCGAAATGTGCTTCGCACATGAGCGACTGAGGACGCAGATCCAGCGCAGCCATCAGCCCACATGGAGACCGCACTCGGTCTTGTCGGTTCCTGCCCAGCGCCCCGCACGTCCTTCGCCGGGCAATGTGCAGGGCGCGCATCCGATCGAGGAATAGCCCTGGTCGTGCAGCGGGTTATAAGGAAGGTCGCGCTCGAAGATGCGCTGCCACAGGTCCTTCTCGGTCCAAAGCGCCAGGGGGTTGTACTTGTAGATGCCGCGCTTCTGGTCTTGCTCGACGAGCTGGGTGTCCGCGCGCGTGGGGCCTTGCTCTCTTCTGATACCCGTGATCCAACCGTCGCCACCGGCGAGCGCACGCTCAAGTGCCGCCACCTTGGCGACCGAGCAGCAATGCTCGGGGCCGCTCCACGGAGTGCTCGCGTTGCTCGCGTCGTGGACCTCCACGTCTATCCCGAAGCGCTCCTCGAACGCCTTCCAGGTCTGCAACGTCTCGGGGAACAGGACGCCTGTGTCGATCGTCGCGATTCGCACGGGCGTCTGTCCGTCTCCGATGCGCAAGAGCTCATCGATCAGGACCGACTCCTCCTTCTGAAAGGAGCACAGCAGCACGACTCGATCGCCGTGGCGCTCGACGGCCTCGCGCAGCGTGTCGCCAAGACTGCGCGCAAGCTCCTCGCCGGTGACCTGCGGCGAGGAGGGCATGCTTTGATCGGCGTCCCGGGAGGAGGCGCCCTCGACTGTCTCGAGCGGTGTGTCGGCTAGACCGCGCACTCGCCCTCGCCGCGAATCACCTGGAAGGGCACGTCTCTGTTCCAGTCGATGAATGTGTTCATCGTGTCCAGGCCGAAGTCGACCGGCAGCGACAGCTCCTTGACGAGTGCTTCGAGCTCGGGCGTGCCGACGCGCTCGACGAACGAACCCCACTCCTCGCCGTCGTTGCGGTTGGCCTGGTAATGGTTGATCCAGCGCTCGATCGCCTCAGGTACGCGCTTGGCGGGCAGGCGCTGCTTCAGGCGCGTACCGAACTTGACCTCGCCACCTTCATACACGCCGCCCACGTGGGGAATGTATGCCGGGATCGTGTGTTCTCCGACCTTGATCGAGGCGCCATAGAAGCCGATGTCGGCAACGTGGTGCTGTGAGCAGCCATTGGGGCAGCCGCTCATCTTGATGTGGATCTGGCGCGTTAGCGGGTCGTCGATGCCCATCGCTTCGACGCGCTCCTGAACGGCCTGGTTGAGGCCCATGGAGCTCGTGATCCCGAGCTTGCAGGAGTCGGTGCCGGGGCAGGACACCACGTCGGTTATCTCGCGTGAGCCGGCGTCACCGAGGCTAAGCGCGCCGAGAGCCTTCCACACGTCGTACACGCTCTCCTCTCGCACCCAGCGCAGCACGAAGTTCTGCTGCACCGTGGTGCGCGCGTAGCCGCCCGAGTATTCGCGCATGATCTGACCGAGACCCCTGAACTGCTCCGGAGTGAGGTCACCACGGACGATCTTCACCTCGACCGTCACGTAGCCCTCCTGCTTCTGGGCGGCCACGTTGGCCTGCTTGAAGCGCTCGAACTCGGAGACGTCGCCATTGGGGCTGTCATAGCTGGAAGGTGGTGCGGGCGCCGCCTCGCGCTCGTCGTCGAGGAACAGGCGATGCTCGATCGAGAAGTCGCGTTCTGAGACCCACTCGCCCTTCAGCTCCTCCTCGACCTGGTTGCGCAGCTCGTCGATGCCGTACTTGTCCACGAACACCTTGATCCTGGCGCGGGCGCGGTTCACTCGCAGCCACTCCTGGCGGTCGAAGATCCTGAAGACGGCCTCGGAGATCTTCAGATAGTCGCCGTTGTCGATCTCCACGAAGTCGTACAGGGCCGGTGCGACCCTTGGCATGATCGAAGTGCCTCCACCCACAAGCATCTCCACGCCCCTGACCTCTTTGCCATCGATCTCCTTAATCCGTGCGCGGAAGGCGATGTCGTGGATGCCGCTGATTGCGCGGTCTTGGGGAGAGCCGTCGAAGGAGGTCTTGATCTTGCGCGGCATTCCCTGTGTGGTGGGGTGCCTGACGAAGTAGCGCACGTAGGCGCCCGCATAGGGCGTGAGGTCGAACAGCTCGTCCGCCGCAACTCCCGCCCAAGGGTCGCCGGTGACGTTGCGCACTGTGTTGCCGCAGCCCTCACGGCTTGAGAGTCCCGCCTCACCCAGCTCGCTGATCGCTTTCTCGATTTCAGGTAGGGGGATGTGGTGCATTTGGACGTTCTGGCGGGTCGTCACGTGCCCCTTGCCCAAAGGCGCGTACTTTTCGACGACGTCGGCAAACTTGTCCATCTGCTCGGGGGTGATCCCGCCGAAGGGGAGCTTTACGCGGATCATCTGCACGTCGGGCTGACGCTGGCCATAGACACCCTGGCGCAGGCGGAACTTGATGAATTCGTCTTCCTCCATGCCGCCCGCCAGGAACTTGGTGGCCTCGGTCTTGAAGTCGTCGTACTCCCGCTGCAGGATTGGGATCACGTGCCCAGGAACGTTCTGCAGGACCTCGGGATCCTCTAGCGAGCCCTTTTTGGGGGCAAGCTCTGCGGGTATCGAAACTGGCTCCATCTAACGAAACCTCCTGGTCCGGGTGGAGTACCCGGGTCATTGTCTACGATCGGTAGAGCGATTGGTGCTAAAGCCTAGCGGCTTTTAGGTATTTATCCAAGGGTCCGGTTCGTCCTCCGGACCCGTCCGCGCCACGCCTTCGAGCATAGCCGCGCGCAGCCATGGATCCACTGCCTGGGCCGGGGGCGCTGTGGGCGGCGCCGTATCGCGCATGAAGCGCTCCAAAGCGGCCACGATCGCCGCCGCCTCGGCGGGGGATGCCGACGGGGCGATCAACTCGAGCTGGGGGCGGCGGTTGACCATTCGATCGTCTCTGACTGGTGGTTGTTGGTTGTCCGTTTTGGGGTGCCCCGCGCGTGCGCGCGGCCTTCTAAGAGAGCTAGATCTTTTAAATAGACCACACGCGCGCGCAGGGCACCCTCTCGGGGGCAACCAACACCTCCGACGCCCGAAGCCGCATCTCAGAGCGGAATGTTGCCGTGCTTGCGCTTGGGGCCCGGTTCGCGCTTGGTGTGCAACGTGTCCAGCGCCGCGATCAGCTTGGGGCGCGTCTCGTGGGGGATGATCACGTCGTCGATGTAGCCCCGTTCGGCAGCCGTATAGGGGTTGGCGAAGCGTGCCTTGTAGTCGTCCATCAAGGTCTGCCTGCGCTCGGCCGGCGTCGGGCTGCCCGCGATGTCCCGCCGGTAGATGATGTTGACCGCGCCCTCAGGGCCCATCACGGCAACCTCGGCGGTCGGCCAGGCGAAGTTGAAGTCGGCCGCGAGGTGCTTGGAGGCCATCACGTCATAGGCCCCTCCGTAGGCCTTGCGGGTGATCACTGTGATCTTGGGGACCGTGGCCTCGGCGAACGCGTACAAGAGCTTGGCTCCGTGCCTGATGATGCCGCCCCACTCTTGGGCGGTGCCTGGCAGGAAGCCGGGCACGTCGCACAACGTCAGCAGTGGGATGTTGAAGGCATCGCAGGTCCTCACAAAACGGGCAGCCTTGGCGGACGCGTCGATGTCGAGCACGCCCGCAAGCTGGTTGGGCTGGTTGCCGACGATCCCGATCGCGTGGCCGTCCAAGCGGGAGAACCCGCAGATGATGTTCTTGGCGTGGTGCTCGTGCACCTCGAAGAACTCGCCGTCGTCGACGATCAAGCGCACCACGTCGCGCATGTCGTAGGGCTTGTTGGGGTTGTCGGGCACGACGTGGTCCAGCTCGGGATCCATCCGCAGGGGGTCGTCGGTCGGTTGCACGCGCGGAGTGCTTTGCATGTTGTTTTGGGGCAGGAAGCTGACCAGATAGCGGCAGTCCTCCAGGCAGGCGTCCTCGTCCTCGGAGGCGAATTGGGCGACGCCGGACTTGGTGTTGTGGGACATCGCACCGCCCAGATCCTCGAACTCCACTTCCTCGCCTGTCACCGTCTTGATGACGTCGGGGCCGGTGATGAACATGTGCGAGGTCTCCTTCACCATGAAGATGAAGTCGGTGATGGCCGGCGAGTAGACCGCGCCGCCGGCGCATGGGCCCATGATGAGGGAGATCTGGGGGATAACGCCTGAGGCGCGCACATTGCGCAGGAACACGTCACCGTAGGAGCCGAGCGAGACGACGCCCTCCTGGATACGGGCGCCGCCGGAGTCGTTGATGCCGATCACGGGGCAGCCGATCTTGGCCGCCAAGTCCATGATCTTGCACATCTTCTCGCCCATCACCTCACCAAGAGAGCCTCCGAACACGGTGAAGTCCTGGCTGAACACGCACACCCTGCGGCCATCGATCGTGCCATGACCGGTCACGACGGCGTCGCCCCAAGGGCGGTTCTTCTGCATGTCGAAGTCGTATGTCCTGTGGCGCACGAACGTGTCGAGCTCCTGGAAGGAGCCCGGGTCGAGCAGCTTCTCGATGCGCTCGCGCGCCGTGTACTTGCCGCGAGCGTGCTGCTTCTCCTCGGCCTCGGGCGCCGAGTGGACCGCGGCCACGCGTAACTCCTGCAGCTCGGCGAGCTTCTCCTCGTACGTTTCTGGGGCCTTGGCGCGCATCGGCGCGGATCTTATCCGCGCGAGAAGGGCCTGTGGTGCGCGGCACCCAAGCGATCCAGCACGCCGGTGAGCAACTCGGTCGTCTCCGCGGCCATCTGGTCTTCCAAAGACTCGAGTTCGGACGCCAGGTCCTCGGCCGGCTCCACGGCTTCGGGCTCAGCCGGTGGATCGGGGTAGATCGGCTCTGGCGCGGCCAGCGCGACGACCTCTATCGGCTCTGGCGCCGCGAGAGCGATCACCTCTGGTTCTGGCTCGACGATTGCCGTCGGCTTTGCCTTGCGTTTGCGGAAGAGGCGCGCAAAGAATCCAAGTTGTGGCTCGGGGTCGGGGGCCACTGATTCGGGCTCGGTGGGGACAGGCTCGGGCTCGGTTGAGACCAACGTCGCCTCCGGCTCGCTGGGCGAGACCGGTTCCGGCTCGACGGCGACCGGCTCGGGCTCGGGCACTGCCTCCGCGGCGATGGCTGGCTCTGGCTCGACGGCGATGGCCGGCTCCGGCTCCGCGACGATGGTCGACCCCGACCCTGCAATGGCGACCGGCTCTGGCTCCAACAGCGGCTCTGGGATCGCGGGAGTGCGCGTCACCGACAAAGTCACCTTCGTGCCCCAGCCCGACTGCTTGAGCTGGACGACGCCGCTCACCTCCCCGGCCTCCCATTCGACCTTGGTCTCCGGCTCGGTTTTGGTGATGCGGATCTCGCCGAAGTCGCCGAGGTGGCGAGCGAGCGCCTCGGGGTTGCTCAGCTCGGTCCACAGCTCGGGTGGGGACTTCACAAGGGTGCGTTGCACCTCGGTCGAGACGCTCATCGCTCCCAGGTTCGAGCGTCGCCGCGAGAGTCCTTCCCTGCGGCGGCCGCTGCAATTCCGGGCGCACGCCGGTGCTCCTTTGGTCTCGGAAGGCGTCCCTACGCTGTGGTGGGCGCGGCGCGAGGCGCGATCAGCCCCTGCTCGTGCAAGAGCTCGGCTAGCTGGACTGCGTTGGTAGCCGCTCCCTTGCGCAGGTTGTCGGCCACGATCCACATGTCCAAGGCCCGCTCGTGGCCCGGGTCGCGGCGGATGCGACCCACGAACACGTCGTCGTAGCCGGTCGCGTTCCTCGCCAATGGATACAAGGCGGAGGAGGGGTCGTCCGCGACGGTGATGCCGGGCGCGGCCCTCAACAGCTCGCGAGCTTGCTCGGGGGAGAGCTCCTCACGGGTCTGCACGTTTACGGCCTCGGAGTGCCCGTTCACGACCGGCACGCGCACGCAAGTGGCGCTCACCCGGATCGTGTCGTCGGCGAGGATCTTGCGCGTCTCGTTGATCAGCTTGCGCTCCTCGTCGGTGTGGTCGTCGCCGGGGGCGAACGAGCCGGCGTGGGGGAGCGCGTTGAAGGCGATCTGGTGGGCATAGGCCTGGGGCGGGGGTGGGTCCATCTCGTGCAGGAGCGCGTGCGATTGGTCGAGCAGCTCGTCTACCGCCTTCTTGCCCGTGCCCGACACCGCCTGGTAAGTGGAGATCACCAGCCGCTCGATCCCGGCCGCGTCATAGATCGGCTTCAAAGCCACGACCATTTGCATGGTGGAGCAGTTGGGGTTGGCCACGATCCCCCGGTGGGAGGCCAAAGCCTCGGGGTTGACCTCGGCCACGACCAGAGGCACGTCGTCGTTCATGCGCCACTTCGAGCTGTTGTCCACCACGACGGCGCCGGCCTCTACGAAGCGGGGCGCCCACTCGCCGGAGGTGGAGCCGCCGGCGGAGAACAGGGCCAGGTCGAAGCCTTGGATCGTGTCTTCGGTGAGGGGCTGCACGATGCCGACCCCCTCGATCTCCTTGCCGGCCGAGCGGGAGGACGCGAACGGCACGATCTCGTGTGCCGGGAATTCGCGCTCGCGCAGGAGCTGGAGCATCAAAGTGCCCACCTGTCCGGTGGCGCCGACGACGGCGACTCTGTAGTCCTTGCTCATGCTTCCCAGAGTACATGGGTGGATGTTGTGATCCACATGCTCCTAGGGGTCGATGAGCATGCTGGCCGATCGGAGATCCCGTCGATCTCCGATCGGTAAGGACGCAGCGAGTGAAGTGTGCTCTGCACACGAACGAGTGAGGACGCAGTATCGCGCCGCTCAGCGGCCCCTAGGTTTTGAGGACCATGAACAGGATCGTGACAATCACGAGCAGGTCCATCGTGGCGCCCACGGCGCCGATGCGCTTCACGAGCGTGTCGTGCTCCGCGCTCCAGCTGATCTGAGCGTCGCCCGCGGCGGCCGCGTCCCTGTCGGCGACCTCACACAGGCGCTTCTCGCGTGGGCTCAGGAACATGCCCTCGACGGCCCCGATCACGACCGCCACGCCGATGCCCCACTGAACGTAGAACTCGCTCCACACGTGCAGCTTGGAGGCGAGGTAGATGCCGCAGATCACGACCACCGCAAGCCCAGGCAAGATCACCATGCGGCTGATCGCGTGGAGCGCCTTGTACAAGGCAGGGAGTGCGCGCGCATCGGCCTTGGTCACCGCGCCCAACAGGACCGGGTAGGCGAAGGTCGCGCCGAAAGCGAACACCACGGCCATGATGTGCACGGCCAGGACCACTTCGAAGAACTCCACCGTCGCGATCACGTAGGGGATCCTATTGATCCAGACGGCGCATGGATCGTCTGGCCACCGGCATGACTCTTTGAGCCCGGCCGGCAC
>JBAVYU010000035.1:0-58796 GCA_049588415.1 Solirubrobacteraceae bacterium | reverse complement strand
GGCGGGTGCCGGGCGGGTGCCGGGCGGGTGCCGGGCGGGTGCCGGAGGTCCGCCGGCGCGGCGCACCTCCGGCTCCATGCGCAGCCCTCACTTCACGACAAGCGTGCCTTCCATGCCTGCCTGCCTGTGGCCAGGCACCGAGCAGAAGAACTTGTAGGTGCCCGGTTTCAGGTTCAAGGTGAGTGTCTTGCTGCCGCCTTGAAACGTTTCGGTGGCTCCCAAGGTTCCTCCTCCGGAGGATTCGACCGTCACGTTGTGGCCAAGAGGACTCATGTTCTTGAAGTCGATCGCCACCTTGCCCGCTTTGGCCGTGAGCGAACTGGTGTTGTATTTGAGCTGACCTTGCGGGTTGGCTTCGAGGCTGAGCGCGGTAGTTGTGGCCGGAGCGGCCGTGGTGCTCGTCTGGGTCGATGCCGTTGTGGCGGTCGACTGCGTGGTCGTCGCCGGAGTCGATTCGGCGGTGCTGGTGCTTTTCGAGCTTCCACATCCGCCTAGGGCGAGCGCTCCCGCAAGCAAGGCCAGCAGCGGGAACATCGAGATACGCCAAGGCTTCGCACGGTCTGATGTATTGGGCTTCACGGCTGGTCCTCTTTCTTGAGTGGGCGAGGCTAACTTCACGATAAGACCTCCTGCGGCGTCGATCCTTCCTGAGAGCCGGTTTCCTCGTTCTACCCTGAGTGCTCCACGATCAACGGCGAGGAAAAGGTGGAGCATGGCTACCGATTCAGACCAAAAGTCGCTGTGGGAGCGCACTGTCGAGCTGACCATCGCGGTCGGCGAACGCATATTGGCGCCCGTCGAGCGCTTTATCGGAACGCGCTCGCTGGTGGGCGACGCGACCTTTTTTCCCAATGAGCGCTTCAGCTGGATCGAGCACATCGAGGCCAACTGGCAGACGATCCGCGAGGAGCTGCACGGCGTCCTCGCCGACCGTGAGGCCTTGCCCAATTTTCAGGACATCTCCAAGGATCAGATCGAGATAACCGATGACGATGACTGGAAGACCTACTTCCTTTATGGCTACGGTTTCGCGGCCAAGCTCGGGGTGGGGACCTGTCCCAAGACGGCGGCCTTGATGCGCGAAGTCCCGGGGATGAAGACCGCCATGTTCTCGATCCTCTCCCCTCGCAAGCACATACTCGACCATCGCGGCCCATACAAGGGCGTGTTGCGCTACCACCTCGGTCTGATCGTTCCCAAAGACGCCGAGCAGTGCAGGATCAGGGTCGGCGAGGATATCCGCCACTGGGAAGAGGGCAAGAGCTTGGTGTTCGATGACACCTTCAACCACGAGGTCTGGAACGACACGGACGAGACTCGGGTGGTCCTGTTCGTGGACGTCTTGCGACCCCTCCCCTCCCCCTGGTCGCAGATCAACCGAGCGATCGTCAAGGCGATCGGCTATTCGCCTTTCGTGCTCGACGCCAAGCGCAACCAAGAAGCTTGGGAAGCACGCTTTCGAGCCCGCAAAGCAGCCCCGCCGCCCACAAACGGCGCGGCACTCGCAACCGGCGCTACGCCCGCTGACAGCGCTACGCCCGCAAACAGCGCTACGCCCGCTTCAAGTCCAGCCTCATTGGTCAAGTAGCTTCTTGGGCGCCCATACCGTGATGTCGGCGACCTCGGGATGCTCGGCCCGCAGGTGTCGCGCCAAGGCCTCGGCCTCGACCTGGGTGGAGTCGGGCGCCATGCGCAACACCAATTGGGCGCTTGCGCTCAATTGGTCCTCGGGTGGAATCCTGTCCATCAAGGCGTGGACGCTGCGGCGCATCAAGCGCCCGGCAGAGAACAAGGCCAGACCGGCCACCAATAGAGCTGCGATCGAGTCGGCGTCCGGATAGCCGGCCTTCACCAGCACAAGGCCGATCAGGACCGCCACCGAGCC
Organism: Solirubrobacteraceae bacterium; assembly: GCA_049588415.1. Classification (GTDB taxonomy): domain Bacteria; phylum Actinomycetota; class Thermoleophilia; order Solirubrobacterales; family Solirubrobacteraceae; genus Palsa-744. The sequence continues at coordinate 56,911 of JBAVYU010000035.1, read as the reverse complement.
GATCAGGTCGAGCGTGAAGTGCAGGGCGTTGGCGCCCAAAGCCGCGCTTTCATGGTGGTGGGCGCCGCGATGGGAGGCGATCGAGCGAGTGCTGTCGATCGCGATCACGACCACCAGGACCGCGAACGTGTACCAGTGCAGGTCGACCTTGCCTCCGTGGCCTGCCAGCCTGATGACCGACTCGGTGGCGATCCCGATACTCGCCGCGATCAGGATCACGCTCTCGCCAAGCGCCGACAGGTGCTCGGCCTTGCCGTGACCGTAGGGATGGTCGCGGTCGGCCGGCCTGACCGCGACCCGCACCGCGAACAGGGTCAGCAAAGCCGCCGCCAGGTCGGTGGCCGAGTGGATCGCCTCCGCCAGAACCCCGAGGCTGTTGGAGAGCAGACCCACGGCCAGCTTGATCGCCACGAGCAGGGCGGCGGCGATCACTGAAGCGAGTGCGATGCGTTGCGCGGAAGGCGACTTTGCGTTGGTCATGCCAGGGGCGAGACTAACCCTCGCGTGCGACGGCCAAACTGCTTAGAGGCGAGACTGGCCATCGCTTGCGACGGCGAGACTGCGTGCTCAGACTTTGGACACGTCGAGGCCAGTGCCATGTAGCCAGCTATTGGCTTGGGCGTTGAGCGCCGTGAAGTCCCCGGTCAAGATCAGCAAGCCGAGCACGATCATGACGGCGCCGCCGATGCCCACGATCACGCCGTAATGGCGTTTGAGGACCTCCAGCGCCCCTGTCATCCGCTCAAAAGCGAGCGCGATCAGCAGGAACGGGATCGCCAGGCCCGCGGAATAGAAGGCAAGCAGGACGGCACCGTGCAAAGCTGAGCTCGAGACCGCGGCCTCAGTGACGATCGCCCCCAGCGTGATGCTGGTACACGGCGTCCAGGCGATCGCGAACGCGGCACCGACCAAGACTGGCCCACCACGTCCAGCCAAGCGCGTCAAAGACTCTGAGTGCCACTGGAAGTTGAGGGCGTCCACGAAAGGGGTGGCCAAGAAGGCGATACCCATCAAGACGATCAAGACCCCGCCGGCGGTGCGCAGCGTTTCGATGTTGGTGGTCAACAGCGAGCCGATCTGAGTGGCCGTCAAGCCGAGCAGGATGAAGATCAAGGAGAAGCTCCCGATAAACAGGAGGCTCGGCCCCAGAACCTTGCGTGTGCCCGCGTGCTGGATGTCGGCGGGCGCGACCCCAATCACCGTCGAGAGATAGCCCGGCACCAAAGGCAGTACGCAGGGCGAGAGAAACGAAACGAGCCCCGCGGCAATCGCCACCGGTATGCCCACGCCGCTGGCGGCGTCCGAGCTCGATGCGCTTGCCAAGATCAGGTGCGCTGTGTTCATGGCGAGGGTTGAGCGACCTGGGCACCCCAAGCACCGTCGGGAACCGCGGATGCGTCTTGCGTCGTGGCGTCTCGCTCGCTGTCGTCTTGCGCCGTGGCGCCTCGCTCGCTGGCATCTTGCGCCGTGGCGCCTCGCTCGCTGGCATCTTGCTCGCTGACCCCTTGTGCAACATCCCGCTCAGGCAAGGGGGCGTCTTGTGCAGTGTCTTGCTCACGCGCGGTGGCGCCTCGAAGCTGGGCGATGGCCTCGCGCAACTCCGTGACCTCGCGCTCGAGCCGCTCGACTCGCTCGCCCAAGTCGGGAGGACGCGACGATCCCGAAGCACCCGACCAAGCCGCCGGCTCCGGCGCTTGCGCCGCTACTCCCACACCTGAATCCGGTTCGGCGTCCTGGCCGAGCAGTTGCGTGTAGCGCTCCTCCTTTTGGCCCGGGCGCCGATCCATGCGCGCAACCAAGTCACGCTCGATCAGACTCGACAAGGTGTTGTGCACCTCGTCGAGGCCGGCAAACGCATGGATGCGCTCGCCGCGTTGCTTGAGCTCGCCCGGCGTCTGGGCGCCGCGCAGCATCAGGACACACATGACCGCCTGCTCGGCGCTTGTCATCGGAAGGACTTCGGCCAGCAGATGCCGGTACTTGGCGGCCCTACTCGCTCCCGCAAGGCGAATATAGCCACGACGGCCAAGGCGGTGCAGGGCCTCCCGGATCACGTTCTCGTCGTAGTCGACAACGGGATCGCGGTTAGTCGCCTGGTTGCACGCCAGGCGCAGAGAGTTCAACGAAAGCGGATAGTGATCGGGGGTGGTGCGCTGCTTCTCAAGCAGGCAGCCGAGCACCCTGATCTCCGAGTCGGACAGGTCCATATCCCCAATCCTACGATGCCGGGGTGCGACTGGAGACAACTGAGCGTTGCTGGGGCCACTCAGCGTTGCTGGCGACCACCGAGCGTTCCGGAGGACACTGAGCGTTCCTGGCGGCCACCGAGCGTTCCGAAGGACACGGAAGGCCACCGAGCGTTCCGAAGGACACGGAAGGCCATCGAGCGTTCTGGCGGTCACCGAACCGTTCCTGGCGGCCGTTCTCGAAGGCCCGCTCTCACACAGGCCCTAAGATCGACAGGTGATCGCATCGATCGTCCGCGAGGAAGGCTCCTTGCGATGAGCAGCCAGCCCTTCGGCGACGGGCGCCATGGAGAGGGGCGCCAAGGTCGCCTTGCACGCCGTGCAAAGACCGATCCGCCGCCTCAAGACGGCGCCGCCGCGCACGTCTCTTTGCGGCGGATTGGAGCCCTTTTCAGGCCCTACCGGGCGCGCCTGACTGGATTGCTCGTCCTCATCTTCGTCTCTGCCGGCCTCGGGGTTGTGAGCCCGTTCCTGTTGCGCGAAGTGATCGATGTCGCCATCCCTAAGCACAACACTCAGCTTTTGAGCCTGCTGGTGGGCGGCATGATCGCCCTGTCGATCCTCGGTGGCGTCATCGGAGTGGCCCAAACCTGGATCTCAAATCAGGTGGGCCAGCGCGTCATGCACGACCTGAGGGCTTCGGTGTATGCGCACCTGCAGCGCATGTCCTTGGCCTTCTTCACCCACACGCGCACCGGCGAGGTCCAGTCGAGGATCGCCAACGACATCGGTGGGATCGACTCGGTGGTCACTTCAACGGCGACCTCGATCGTCCAGAACGTGACGACGGTCGTGGCGGTGGTCGTGGCGATGATCCTGCTCGACTGGCGCTTGGCCGCTTTCTCCCTGTTCCTGTTGCCCTTCTTCGTGTGGTTGACGCGTCGCGTGGGCCAGGAGCGTCGGCGCATCCAGTCGGTGCGCCAAGGGCGCCTGGCGGACATGTCCACGCTTGTCGAGGAGTCCCTGTCGGTGTCGGGCATCCTGCTCGGCAAGACGATGGGGCGCTCCCCGGAGTTGGTGCGACGCTTCAGCGACGAGTCCGGCGAACTAGCCGACCTGGAGGTCCGCGCCCGCATGGCGGGACGCTGGCGCATGGCCTCGGTGCAGATGAGCTTCGCGATCATGCCGGCCGCCGTCTACTGGTTTGCGGGCTATTCGATCGCCCAGGGCAGCGCCGCGATCTCGATCGGAACGGTGATCGCTTTCACGACCTTGCAGACGCGGGTTCTGTTCCCGATCCAGTCGCTCTTGTCGGTGGGTTTGGAAGTGCAGACCTCCTTGGCCCTGTTCGGCCGCATCTTCGAGTACCTCGACCTGCCGGTGGATATCGAAGAGCGCGCCGATGCCCAGGCGGTGAGCTGTGTGCGCGGCGATGTGGCGCTAGATGACGTGTGGTTCACCTATGACACCGACCAGGAGCGGTGGACCTTGCGCGAGATCTCGGCCGAGATCCCAGCCGGCACGCGTACCGCCCTTGTCGGAGAGACGGGCTCTGGCAAGACGACGCTCGCCTATCTCGTGGCGCGCCTGTACGAGCCCCAGCGCGGACGGGTCGAGATCGACGGGGTGGACATCCGCGACATGACGCTCGCCTCGTTGGCGGCCACAGTCGGCCTGGTCTCGCAAGAGACCTATCTGTTCCATGCCTCGATCCGTGAGAACCTGCGCTTCGCCTGCCCGGAGGCAAGCGACGAGCAGATCGAAGACGCCGCCCGCGCCGCCCAGATTCACGATCTGATCTCCTCCTTGCCCGACGGCTATGACACGCCGGTGGGCGAGCGTGGCTACCGCTTCTCAGGCGGTGAGAAGCAGCGCATGGCGATCGCGCGCACCGTCTTGCGCAATCCGCCGGTGCTGATCCTCGACGAGGCGACCTCGGCCTTGGACACTGAGACCGAGCGGGCGGTCCAGCGAGCCCTCGACGACCTCTCGCGCGGGCGCACCACAATCGCGATCGCGCACCGCCTCTCGACGATCCGCGACGCAGACCAGATTCTCGTACTGGACGCAGGCCGGATCGTGGAGCGGGGCACTCACGAGGACCTGGTGGAGCTGGGCGGACGGTACGCGGCCCTGCTCAGCGGAGCGGCCGTCGCCGAGGACAATCCCACGACCGACACGCCTACCGCCGATGCACCCGCCGCGCTTGCCTGAACGCTAGGCGACTAGCTCTCCCAGCACTTTGGAGAGCTGTCCGCCCTGCCACGCGATCGGGGACTTGCCAGGCTCCTCGACGAGGAGTTTCGCGCCTGGGATCGCGGCAGCGTAGCGTTCGCCCGTCTCCAGGGGATGACTTGGATCGGCCTCGTCTCGGCTTGCGATCACTGTCGTGGGAACCGCGATCCGTGTCAGTTCCTGCCAACTCTCAAAAGGCCGCGAGCGCGGTACCGCTTCCAAGGCGTCGGCGACGGCAAGCGGGTAGTCGTGGCCGGAGAGCCTCTGACGAAGCACCTTGAGAACCGTCTCGCGCCAAGCCACGGGAACCGGGTCGAGGTCATAGGCCGCCACGAAGCCCTCTATCCCACCCTCACGCAGACCTTGCGCGAGACGATCCCACCCTTGGTAATCGACGCTCGCCTCCGGGTCGAACGCGGGCGTAATCAGGCCAAGCGCCTGCACCCGCTTGGGATGCTCCAACGCGAAGCGCAATGCAGTCTGGGCTCCCATCGAGGCGCCCGCGAGGACAGCCCGCTCAACCTCGAGCGCATCGAGCACGGCGCCCAAGTCTTCGGCCAACAGTTCGTAGGTATAGGCACTCGGGTCAGCGGCCGGATCGGAGTGGCCGTGCCCTCGGGCGTCGTAGGCGATCGTGCGATGACCTGAGCGCTCCAGAGCCCGCGAGCCCATCACCACATAGCGACGTGTGGCGGTCAGGCCGTGCAGCAGGACGATCGGCGTTTCCTGACCGCGCTGTTCGCCGAAGAGTCGAACCCCGTCGGCGCTGAGAGCCTCGAACACTCAGGCTGTTGGGTCAGACATTTACGACAGCGGCGTGCTCGCGCACCAGCTCTGCTGTCCGCTCGGGCTGCTCGAGGAAGAACATGTGCCCGATTCCCTCGAGGATCTCCAGGCGCGCGTCGGGGACGAGCCCGGCGATCATGTGCCCGTTGTGGACCGGCAGCAGTTCGTCGAGCGTGCCGTGCACGACCAATGTCGGAGGTCTCAAGTTTGGTAGGCGCGTGCTGGTGTCGTGCCCGGCTATAGCTTGCATCTGGCGCATGATCACCTCTACGGGCAGGCCGTATTTCATGCCGTTCTTCAGGAACCGGTCGTATTCGTCTTGGTTGGCGGCAAAGCTCGGCGACACGTTGATCTCCCAGGCTGCTCGTATCGCGGTCGCCCTGTCGCCTGAGGACATCGCTTCGGCGAGCCTGCGCATGACGCTTTCGCTTGTGAGCACGCTTCCCTCACCGCCGCAATAGGTACAGCCCAGCGTGAGCGACGCGATCTTCTCGGGGTGGGCAAGAGCGAGCTCCTGGGCGATCATCCCGCCCATCGATATGCCCATCACGTGCGCCGACTGGAGCCCAAGCGCATCCAGCAAGCCGGCGGCGTCCGCAGCCAGGTCGACGATCGTGAACGGCTCGCCCGTCCTGGTGGAATCGCCGGCATCGCGATGGTCGTAGACGATCGTCTCGAAATCGCCTCGCAGTTGCTCTAGCACCCGCTCGCCCCAATGGTGCTTAGTGCCGCTCATGCCCATGATCAGCAGCAGCGGCGGACCTTCGCCGGCGCGGTCATAGCTCAGCTCGATCTGTCCTGCTTTGGCGAGTGGCATCGTGAAGGAAAGACTACAGCGCGGGAGCGGACGGTATTTTGCGCAAAGGCATGACCTGCGCGCGCACGCGGCCGGGAAACAAGCTGGGTCTGGTTAATAAGACCGCGCACGCGTGCGGGCACCCCGCAACGCGTTACATCACCTCAGCCCATTTACATCGGCAAGGCCAGCTGGTCTGCCGTGCTGTCCCGATCGGGCATTCGTGCCGGCGCGCCACGCGACATGAGCCCTGCCACCCGCACCCCAAGCAAGCGGACGGGTCGCGGGGGCGCATACTCCTCCAGCAAAGCGAGCGCCACCTGCTTGACTTGCTCGGCCTCGCAAGTGGGCGTCGTCAACGTACGAGCGCGTGTGACGGTCGAGAAGTCGTCGAGTCGCACCTTAATTCCAATCGTGCGTCCGTGATTGTCGTGTGCAGCGAGGCTCTCGCACAGTTCCACAGACATCTGGGCAAGCGCCTCGCGCAAGCGTGAGGGGTCGTGGATATCGTGATCGAAGGTCCGCTCGCGCGACTCGGAGACGACCTTACGCTCCTCGCTTACCGCGCCGTCGTGTTCGAAGCGTGCCCTGCATATGAGGTCACGGCCATGATTGGGTCCGAAACGCTCGGCCAGGATCGACTCGGGGGCACGTGCCAACTCGCCGAGCGTGCGCAGCCCCATCTGCTCCAGCTTGAGCGTGGTCTTCGGCCCGATCCCGGGAATCAAGCCGGGCGAGGCGCCGGCAAAACGCTCACAGGCTTCCTGACGCGTGAGCACCAAGAATCCGGCCGGCTTCTCCGCGTCGGAGGCGACCTTGGCGATGAGCTTGTTCGGCCCGATCCCCACCGAGCAGACGAGCTGTGTCTCCTGCCTGATCCGCTCCACGACCCGACGCATGGCCGCACGGGGAGAGAACAGTCCGGTCAGGTCCAAGTAGGCCTCGTCCAAGCCCACCACCTCCACGCGCTCGACGCTCTCGCGCACAATCCCCATCATCCGTCGCGAGACCTCGCGGTAGTGGGTGAAGTCGGGCGCCAAGAACACCGCTTGAGGGCACAACCTACGTGCACGCGAAGCGGGCATCGCCGATCCCACGCCGAAGCGCCGTGCCTCATAGCTCGCGGTCGTGACGACCGCCCTGGGCCCACTGCCGGAGACGACGACCGGCTTGCCCCGCAGCTCGGGTCTGCGATTCAGCTCGACCGAGACATAGAAGGCGTCGGCGTCAAGGTGGGCGACACACGATTCGGCCGGCTCCTCAGATGCACTCGCCGCCAGTCCTTGGGCCGGCTTGGCGGACCCTTCCGAGGTTTCGAGGATGGCTGAGGACACCTCCTCCGAATCTAGCGCGACCCACGGCGTCTGGAATGGCTCGGAGCCTATGCGACAGCGTCGATATTCAGACGCACGTAATCCACGACGACCGGCGTGCCAATCGCCTGCATCACGTCGTCCATGAACCGCTCACGCAACTCCTCGGGCAACTGTTGGACGTGCGGGCCGAGCACGATCGTGGAGAGAAACTCGCGGGGATGCTCGGGCTCGCGCGGCGCGGGTTGTAGCCAGCACCGCGCCAAGGCAAACCCGGCAGCGATCAGGGCCTCCTGGGTCACATCCGCTCCCGCGTAGTTCCAAGGCGGGCTCCACTCGCGGAAGTGCTCCGCATAAGGCTCTTGTGAGAGCAGAGGCAGGACCTTGCCCCGCAGGACGGTTATGTTGCCCTCTCCCCCACACTGTGCAACCAGCCGACCTCCAGGACGCAGGACGGAGCGCAGGCGCTTGAAGAGACGATCGTGGTCGGTGATCCAGTGGAAGGTGGCCGTCGAAAGGATGGCGTCGACCGACTCGCCCAGGTCGAGCTCGAGCAGATCCGCGACGCGCACGTCAGCGGCGGGACCGAGTCGCTGCCTGGCGGCTTCGACCATCGAGGGCGACTGATCGACCGCGATCGCCTTCCCTCGCGGCAGTTGCTCGATCAAGGCTTCGGTGATCCGTCCAGATCCGCATCCGGCGTCGAGCACTGTCTCGTCTCCGACGAGCTCCAAGCGCCCGAGCACGTCACGCCCGAGGGCCTCCATGGGACCGGAGATGCGATCGTAACTTGCTCCATCCCACTCGCGTATGGCTGGCATACGTATGTACGTTATCACGTATGCGCGAGGATGCCGGCCAAGCGCGCCCGGTGGCGCTTGGCGCCGCCCAACAGCGAAGCATCCAGCAAAGCCCGCTTGTAAAGCCAGTGCACGTCGGCCTCCCAAGTGAAGCCGATGCCGCCGTGCGCCTGGATCGCACTTGCGGCCACCTCGACACCGGCCTGTGAGGCCGACGCCTTGGCCATCGCGGCCGCCTCGGGCAAGCGCTCGGGGTCAGCGTCGGCCGCCCAGGCGGCGTAGTAAGTGGCCGAGCGGGCGCGCTCGGTGTCCAGGAGCATCTGCGCGCAACGATGGGACACGGCCTGGAAGGAGCCGACCGGGACGCCGAACTGCTTGCGCTCCTTGACATAGGCCACGGTCATATCGAGCGCACGCTCGGATACGCCGACCAGCTCGGCGGAGACCGCCACCAGCGCGCGATCCAGGCCGGCTTGGACATCGCCCTCCAACGCCTCGCCAGCATCCATCGGGACCGTCAGGCGAGCGGTGGGTCGTGTCGGGTCGATCGAGTCGACGGGCTCCACGAGGCCGTCCTCGCGCGCGCACACACGTGCACGCTGGGCACCCTCTTGCGCCAGCACCAGCACCTCTGCCGTCGGCGCCCCGAGCACCAGCTCCGCGATCCCGTCGCGCTCGACGCCAAGCGCACCGAGGCTCTCGCCGCTCGCAAGTCCGGGCAGCCAGCGCTCGCGCTGCTCATGCGAGCCGGCCTGTTCGATGACCAAGGCGGCCAGGACCGTCGGCAACAAGGCCACCGGCGCCACCGTGCGACCCAGCTCCTCGCAAAGGATCGCCAGCTCGACGAGGCCGAGCCCCTGACCACCGTACTCCTCGGCGATAGCAATACCGGGCCAGCCCAAACTGCTCAGCTCGCTCCACAGGCCCTCGTCTAGGCGCCTCTCCTCGGCACATGCCCGCACCTTCTCGGACCGGGCTCGCTCGGCCAAGAGCTCGCGTGCGGTGCGTTGAATCTCCCGCTGATCGTCGCTCAGGCCGAAATCCATCAGGCAACCTTCAGCCGCGGCAAGCCCAAGACGCGCTCGGCAACGATGTTCTTGAGGACTTCCGTGGTGCCCCCCTCGATCGTGTTGCCGCGCGCGCGCAGCAACTCATAGCTCCAAGACGTGCCATCGGTGAGCGCCTCGGCGCCTACGATCTCCGCGGCGAGCTCAGTCAAACGCTGGTTGGTGTCCGACCACAACCACTTCACCAAGGAACCCTCAGGGCCGGGCTGGCCGTAGCGTTCGATGTCGGTCAACCCCTTCCAAGCCAACAGACGTATCTGCTCGCAACGGATGTGCAGGTCGGCGAGGGCGTCGGAGATGACGGACCCATCCGCCCCGTCCAACAGGCCTCGCTCACGCGCGGCCTCGAAGGTGTCGTCGAGTAGCTGGCGCAGACGCACCTGCAACAGGAAGCCGAGGCCCGCCCGCTCGTTCATCAGCGTGGTCAAAGCCACCTTCCAGCCATTACCCACGCCGCCGACCACGTTCTCCTCGGGTATGCGGGCCTCCTCGATGAACAGCTCGTTGAACTCCGCCTCCCCGGTGATCTGTCGCAGAGGACGGACCTGGACGGCGGCCTGGTCCATGTCCATCAGGAAGTAGGTCAGTCCCTTGTGCTTGGCGGCGTCAGAGTCGCTGCGGGCGACGAGCATGCACCACTTCGAGTATTGGGCGCCGCTGGTCCACACCTTCTGCCCGGTGATCACCCACTCCTCACCCTGCTTGACCGCGCGTGTCTTCAACGATGCGAGATCCGAGCCCGCGTCGGGCTCGGAAAAACCCTGACACCAGATCTCCTCACCGGAGAGGATCGGCGCCAGGTAGCGATCCTTCTGGGCGTCCGTGCCCCACACCATCAGGGTCGGGCCACCCAAGAGCAGGCCCAACACGTTTGCCGGCAGTGGCACGCGAGCGCGCCCCAGCTCCTCGAAATAGATCGCCGACTCGCTCAAGGACGCGCCTCTCCCGCCGTACTCGACCGGCCAAGCCGGAGCCGCCCAGCCCGCGTCATACAAACGCCGCTGCCAGTCCCGGCGCCACGCATAGTGAGAGTCTTCGCCGCCCTCGGTCGGCTCCGGTGGAGGCTCGTTGTCCGCGAGCCAGGCGCGCAATTCGTCGCGAAACGCGCTCTCGCGCGCGCTAAACGTCAGATCCATGCACGTTCCTGCTGTGCACGACCAGCTCGTCGACCTCCAAGCGACCGACTTTCAACTCACTTACATCGAGACGTCCGACAGCGGCACGCTTGATCGCCAAGCGGCGAATCGCAAGCGCCCCGATCGCCACGGCCCCGAGCGCGAACGCGCCGATGGCGAGCGAGCCAAGCGACACAGCCCCCGATGCGAGTGCCGCGCGACGGCGCGCCTTGCGAGTCTTGCTGTTGGCCCGCTTGAGCTTGCGGGCCAACCGCGCAAAACGCATCGCCACGATCGCCGCCGCGACAACCTTGCGCCGCGCCGGGTGAACGGGCTTCCGATTCGCGCGGCGGCGTCCTCGCTGCTTCTGTCTTGCCAACTTGCTCATCGCTGCCCATCAGGCTAGCGCGTGCTCCAAACCTCACCAACACCTTCGAAGCCAAGCGCCCGCTTGGTCGCTTCGGTCAGATCGAATTCGCGGCCCGCGACATAGGGCCCGCGGTCGACCACGGGCACGCTCACTTCACGCCCGCCGTAGCGCAACCTCACGAGCGTGCCGCAGGGAAGCGTCTTATTGGCGACCCCCATCGTGTAGCTCGTGAGCTCCCCGCCACAGGCGAGGCTGCCACCGCCTCCATACCAGGACGCGCCGGCGAGCCGGTAGGAGCGCAAGTGTCCGAGGTAGCGCTTGACGCCGCGATCGCGAGCATCGCCGGCGAACACGATCCTGACTCGCTCGCTGAGCAGGCGACGCGGCCTGTAGCGCAACACGAAGCGTCCTTTCGCTCCGGTCGCCGTGTGAGCAAGGCTGCGCCAACCGTGGCGTCCGAGGCGCTGCAACTCGACCTCGCGGCCGGCAAGCGTCAAGCGCGATACGCCGGGGAGCGTCGAGCCGGAAGCGCCGGCCGTCGAGTCAGGGGCGCCGGCAAGTGTCGGACGCAAGGTGCCGGCGACCGTCGCAGTGGCGCCGTCGAGCACGTCCAGGTCGATCCTGCGAATCCGCAGCTTGACCCGCGCGAGTGGAACAGACAAAGGCGCGGGATCGATCAGCTGGACAACCGGTTCGGTAACCGGCGTTGCGGGAATTCCCGCAAGCATGGGAAGCAATGAGTCCTCCTGGGTAGCCGCCTACGGGGTTAGCTGTCGGGCTCACGTCCCGCCGGTCGCACGCGTCCATACGTGCGCCAGTCGGGCGTTACAGCCGCGCCTGTGGCGGCCGATTCGCCCCATCCGGGCCCTCTCCTCGAGCCCGGCAGTGGGTCCCCCGCTCGCCTCCATCCACGGAGACGACTCGGCAGAAATCAATCAGTGAAGAGGACGCTAGTTGAGGCCTCTGTGCGCAAACTGTGATCGTGCGCACACATCCCAAATCCTCCTCAACGGTGCGTATTACGTATAAATCCCCGGCTGCCGGGGCGGCGGGCTACTCCTCGTCCGCGCGCGGCGAGGAGCCGAGTCGGTTGAGCAGCATCGCCTCGGCCATGCGCAGCAGGCCGATCGTGGTGTGCGGGCGCGCTTCGCTTGAGCGCACCGATACGTCGGAGCCGTGAGGGCCGAGCACCTCGACGATTGTGCACACATTGCCGATCTCGCACTCGTCGCCATAGCGACCTTCGAGCGCCTCCATCTGCGCCGCCACCACTTGCCCGATCTTCGATTGGTCGAATGCCATGTCCTCGCCTCCTGAGGGGTTGGTTTGGTCCCTGCGTGCTGCCTTTGACTCCCCCACAACTACGACTACAGCAAATCACAGAGGCGGCGATCCCCATCGCCGAATAGCATCCAGTCGCGATGGCACTCGATCCTCCCTTCTCCAACTACGAGCACGAGATCTACGCCGCCTCGATGCTCGCCGGGCGCAAGCCGCCACGGCCATTGGACTGGCGCGAACTGGAGCGCGACGCCTACGCGATGCTTTCACGTGGACCGCGTGGCTACATCCAAGGCGGCGCCGGGCGCGGACACACGATCAGAGCCAACCGCGAGGCTTTTGACGAGTGGCGGATCGTGCCGCGCATGTTGCGCGACGTGTCCGAGCGCAGCTTGGAGCGCACGGTGCTCGGCACCAAGCTGCCTGCCCCGGTCCTGTTGGCGCCGATCGGGGTGCAGACGGTCGCACACCCCGAAGGCGAGCTGGCGAGCGCACGCGCGTGTGCCCACGTGGGGCTGCCGCTGATCGCGAGCACGGCCGCCTCGCACACGATCGAGCAGATCGCCGAAGCGGCGGGCATCCTGAAGGACGCCCCCGATGCAGAGGGGCAGGCAAGCGGACAATCCTGCTGGTACCAGCTCTACTGGCCACGCGACCGCGAGCTGGCGCGCAGCTTCATCTCGCGGGCGGAGAAGTCCGGCTATGAGGCGATCGTGGTGACACTCGACACGTGGCTGCTCGGCTGGAGACCGGCCGACCTGACCGAGGGCTTTCTACCCTTCCTGCGCGGCGAGGGTAACGCCAGCTACCTCTCAGACCCCGTCTTCCGCGCCGCCCTGCCGAAGCCACCGGAGGAGGACTTGGCTACCGCGGTTGCCTATTGGGCATGGCAGTTCTCAAACCCGTCTGTCACATGGGACGATCTGGCGTTCCTGCGCGAATGCACCGGCCTGCCGATCGTCTTGAAGGGCATCCAGAGCGCCGAGGACGCCTCGCTCGCGGTGGAGCACGGGATCGAGGGCATCATCGTCTCCAACCACGGTGGTCGCCAGGTAGACGGCGCGATCGGCTCCCTCCAGGCGCTGCCCGGCGTGGTCAAGGCAGTCGGCGAGCGCTGCGAGGTTCTGTTCGACAGCGGCATCCGCTCCGGCTCAGACGCTTTGAAGGCTCTCGCGCTCGGCGCACGCGCAGTGTGCCTCGGGCGCCCCTACGTATGGGGTTTGGCGCTTGGCGGCGAGCAAGGCGTGATCGACGTGCTGCGGGCTTTCCTGGCAGAGCTGGATCTCAACATGGCCCTGTCCGGGCACGCCAACATCGACGAGGTCGGCCCTCACACGCTTTCAGCTCAGCGTTGACGACCGACCCCAGACCCGCGACAATCGAAGCCGATGTCAAACCCTGATCGCCTAACCGGACTGGACTCGGCCTTCCTGCACCTGGAGGACCACGGCACCGCACACATGCACGTGGCCTCGGTGATGGTCTTCGAAGGAAAGGCTCCCACTTACGACGAGCTGGTCGAGCACATCCTCTCGCGCCTGCACCTCGTGCCGCGCTACCGCCAGCGCCTGGCCTACGTCCCGCTCGACCAAGGCAGGCCCGTGTGGACAGACGACCCTCACTTCAACCCGCGCTACCACATCCGTCACACCGGACTTCCACGCCCGGAAGACGAAACCGAGCTCAAGCAGTTGGCGGGTCGCATCATCTCCCAGCGCCTTGACCGCTCCAAGCCCCTGTGGGAGCTGTGGCTGGTGGCCCATATGGCAGGCGAACGCTTTGCGGTGATAGCCAAGACCCATCACGCTCTCGTCGATGGAATCTCCGGAGTTGACATAACCACTGTCTTGTTCGATGCCTCGCCGGAGCCGGTCGGCACGCCGCGCCCGCCCGTGCCTTGGATTGCGCGCCCCCTACCCGGCCCGGCCAAGCTGCTCGCCGACGCTTTGGTGGAGCGCTCCACGGCGCCGGCGGAGATGGCGCGTGGCGCGCGCGCGGTAATGCGTCGGCCTCGGCGCGCCTTCGAGCGCGTCAAGGATGCCCTGGTTGGCGTCGGCGCGACCACGCTGGCCGGCATCAACGCGCCGGCGCCGCCGAGCCCGCTCAACGTAGACATCGGCTCACATCGGCGCTACACCTGGGTAGACGCGGACCTGGCCCAGTTCAAGGCGATCAAGGATTCGCTCGGAGGTACCCTCAACGACGTTGTCCTGGCAGCTGTCAGCCTCACGCTCGGACGCCACATGCGCGCGCAAGGCTTCGACACGGAGGGCCTCGTCCTAAAGGCGATGGTGCCCGTGTCGATACGTGCCGACATCGAGCGCGGCGCCCTCGGCAACAAGGTCGCGGCGATGTGGGCGCCATTGCCGGTTGGCGTAGTGGACCCGGTCGAGTGCCTTGCCGAGGTGCGCCTGGAGATGGACGGCCTCAAGCACTCCGGCCAAGCGGTCGGCGCCGAGGTCTTGACCAATCTCGCGGGCTTCGCCCCGCCAACGATCCTCAGCCAGGCAGCGCGCCTGCAGGCGCGCCAGCGTTTCTTCAACCTGGTCGTGACGAACGTGCCCGGTCCCCAGTTCCCGCTGTATCTGCTCGGGCGTCGCCTGAAGGCGCTCTACCCGGTCGTTCCGCTGGCCCACCGCCAGGCGCTCGGGATCGCAGTAATGAGCTATGACGGGCAGCTCGGCTTCGGCCTGATCGCCGACTATGACGCCCTACCCGAGCTGGAGACGCTGGCGCGCGAGCTGGAACGCTCGATCGCGGCTTTGGCCAAGGCAGCCGGCGTAGCGAAGTCCGCCGGCGCGGCCAAGCGCAAGCGCGCAAGCCGTCCGCGAGCGGCGGCAACCCGCTAGTGACGCCCAGCGCGGCTGCGTGAGGACCGGCGTGCGCCTGGCCCTCTGTCAGATGAATGCCACCGTCGGAGACCTCTCCGGCAATGCCCGGCGCATCCTGGAGGGCATCGAGGCCGCCAAGAAAACCGGCGCTGAGCTGGTCCTGTTCCCCGAGCTGGCGCTCACCGGCTACCCGCCGGAGGACCTGCTTCTACGCGAGCATTTCCTGCGGGATACCGGCGCCCAGCTACAGCAGCTGGCCATGGCCGCCGAGGGCATCGTGGCGATCGTCGGCTTCCCCGAGCGCATCCCCGGGGCCGTTCGAGGGCCCGAGCCCGGATCGCCAGGGCCGATCGCAACCGTCCTCTACAACGCCGCCGCGGTGCTCGCCGGCGGCAGCGTCGCACAGATCTACCGCAAGGTTCATCTGCCTAACTACGGCGTATTCGACGAGCAGCGCTACTTCAAGTCCGGGGACCCCGACGGCACCGTGATCGAGCTTGCCGGCCTGGGGGTCGGCGTGGGAAAGCAAGACAGCGCAGGACTCGGAGTCGTGGGAAAGCGAGACAGCTCGGAGCAGGAAGCAGAAACCGAACAGCGGATCGGCGTGACGGTGTGCGAGGACCTGTGGGTGGCCGGTGCGCCCGCCACCTCCGAGGCAAGCGCCGGGGCAAAGCTGATCGTGAACATCTCCGCTTCGCCCTACCACGCCGGCAAGGGCCTGGAGCGCGAGCGCCTGTTCGGCGAGCGTGCCCGCGAAACAGGCGCGCATGTCGCCTTCTGCGCGATGGTCGGCGGCCAGGACGAGCTCGTCTTCGACGGGCACTCCTTCGTGCTTGACCCTCGCGGTGAGACGATCGCCCGCGGAGCCCAGTTCGAGGAGGACCTTCTCGTGTGTGATGTCGGTGTCTCTCTGGAGGGTGTCCTGCGCGCGCGTACGCGCGCGCGCGCAGGACACCCCTCAGCGCAAACAACACAACTCAGCTCCTCCCCCCCTCCACGCGACCCGATCGCAACGGTTGAGCAGGAGGTCTACGAGGCGCTGGTGCTCGGTTTGCACGATTACGTCGAGAAGAACGGTTTCGGCTCGGTCGTGCTCGGGCTCTCCGGCGGGATCGACTCCGCGCTCGTCGCCTGCCTGGCGGTCGACGCGCTCGGGCCCCAGCGGGTGAACGTGGCAATCATGCCCTCTCCCTACTCCTCGACGGCCACCCAACAGGACGCCCGCGCCTTGGCTGGGGCGCTTGGGGTCAAAGCGCACGAGCTGCCGATCCAAGCCGCCATGGAGGCCTACACGCAGACTTTGGAAGAGGACTTCACCGGCACCGATCCAGACCTGACCGAGGAGAACCTGCAAGCGCGCATCCGGGGCAACCTCTTGATGGCGCTGTCCAACAAGTTTGGCTGGCTCGTGCTCGCGACCGGGAACAAGTCGGAGATGTCTGTCGGCTACACCACCTTGTACGGGGATTTGGCGGGCGGCTTCGCGGTCATCAAGGACGTGCCCAAGACCCTTGTGTATCGACTCGCGCGCCGGCGCAACTCACCCGATGCCTCGTCGATCGACTCAAGCGAGACGCCTGCCGCAAAAGTGCGTGTAACAGCTCCTATTCCCGACTCGATCATGGACCGTGCCCCCTCCGCAGAGCTACGCACCGACCAGACCGACCAGGACTCGCTGCCGGCCTATGAGGTGCTCGACAAGATCCTTCAGGGCTATATCGAGCTCGACCGCAGTCGCGAGCAGTTGATCGCCGAAGGGCTGCCCGCACACGACGTGGAGCGCGCCACTCGCCTGGTGGATCTGGCCGAGTACAAGCGCCGCCAAGCACCTCCGGGCATCAAGATCACAGAGCGCGCTTTCGGGCGCGACCGACGTATGCCGATCACCAATGCCTACAAGGGGTGACATGAGGAGATTCGCACGGCTGTCAGTCTTTGCCGCCGCGGCACTCGTGTGCGCCTTGGCGCTGGTTTCCTGTGGCGCGAACACGCTCCAAGACCAGCCGATCGGAGCCTCGCCGCTTGAGAGCGTCATGGTCAAAAGCCGCTTCCCCGTGTACTGGCTCGGGCTCAACTTCCAAGGCATGCAGATCACGAGCGTGTCGATCGACCCCAGCGAAGCGGTCACGATCCACTACGGCGACTGTGACTTGGGCGGTCAGTACACGTGCGTGACGCCCGTCACGATCGTCAGCTCGCCCGACAACAGCTTCGTCCCCGGCGCGACACCCGCCACACGGACCGCCTCACTGCGAAGCGCCGTCGCCAATCTCGCCCAGGGCGGCGCCACGCTGGCGATCCCCACCGGGCCGGTGGTGATAAGCGTGTACGCCCGCAATCCCGTGCTCGCCCGCCAGGCGGCCGGCACGATGACGCCTTTCAACGAAGTCGGCCTGCCCCAAGCGCCGCTGCCGGTAGCTCTGCCCGACACCGGCTTCGATCGTGTCCCTCTGCCCGGTCAAGTGCCGGCCGGAGTGAGTGTGCCCAGACAGCGCGGCGGCTGAACCGACAGGCGCGGCGGCCGAACCGACAGATTTACGCGTGCCCTCTGCGCGGTGCGTGATTTGCGTCCGATGGGCATCAGACGCGCAACGGACGGACCGCGATCGTCATGCGCGTCAGCGCGCACAGGCGACCACTGTCGTCGCTGAAGGACACGTCCCACAGCCACGTGGTGCGCCCACGGTGAAGGCGCTTGGCGTGAGCATGCACAGTGCCTTCGGTGATCGGGCGCAAAAAGCTCGTGCTGTTGGACATGCCCATCGCCACATCGCCGTCCTCCAGCACCGTCATGCCAGTCGCAATCGACGCGATCGACTCGGCCACCGACGCATAGAGACCACCGTGCACGAGCCCGGCCGGCTGCTTGTGCTCGTCGCGGACCACGACTCGCGCAAGCACCTCCTCCGCCGAGCACTCCAACAACTCGAGTCCATACAAGCGGTCAAAGCCATGCAGGTACTCGTTGATCTGCTCGACAGGGGGGATGGGCATCGGGCGGCCACGATAGCCTACGAGCCCCCGTCGCGAACACAACGTGGCGCGGGTTTTTGAGATGAGCCAGCTCGACCGACTGCCACCCGACCAACGCGCCGTGCTTTCGCTTGTGCTCGACCGTGGCCGCAGCTACGGGGAGGTCGCGGAGATGCTGGGTCTCCCCGAGAGTGCCGTGCGCGATCGGGCGCACGCCGCGCTCGACGCGCTCGCCGCGGAAGCGGGACGCCCACGCACCGAACGCGCAACCACGCCAACCGGTCGCGTGGAGCCTGTACCCACGGGGAGCCCGGCGACGGAGAGTGCGACGGGCTCACGCGCGGAGGACGTGCTGAGAGCATCCGCAGGTCGGGAGCGCCCAGGCGGGCCCGGAGCCCCTCGCCGCCCGCCGACTGGCTCTCGCCGCGCAGGCGCGATCCTGCTGGGCGCGATCGTCGTGGTGGTAATCGTGGTCATCGTCCTGGTCACCACCGGCGGTGGCAACAAAGGCGCCGGCACCACAGGCACAGGTACGGGCACGACCTCCTCCAACACGACCTCCTCGACGAACGCGAGCTCCACCAAGCCGAAGCTCAACAAGACGATCTCGCTCAGCTCGCCCGACCCAGAACTGAAAGCGGCCGGGACGGCTTACGTGCTCTCGGAGGGGGGCCGCAGCGCCTTCTACATCGCCGCCCAAGGCCTGCCCGAATCCAAAGGCTTCTTCTACGCGGTGTGGCTCTACAACTCGACCTCCAGCTCAACGCCTTTGGGACGCGCCTCCGACGTTGGCCCTGACGGAAAGATGCAGGGCGGCAATCCGCTGCCGTCGAACGCCAGCCTGTACCACCAGCTGATCGTGACGCGTGAGACGAGCACACACCCGGCCCATCCCGGCCCGATCGTGTTGCAAGGCACGTTCGCGCTTCACTGATCCAGCACGCGCCCCGACCGCTGCTCGGTCACCAACCGCTATCCGTGCGCCTAGGCCGGCAACGACAGCGCTCAGGCCAAAACCAGCTTGCCCGGGTTCATGATTCCCTCCGGGTCCATGTCGGCCTTCAGGGCGAGCAGGGCACGAACTCCCTCCCCCCCTACCTCCCGCTCCATCCAAGGCACGTGATCGCGACCGACCGCATGGTGATGGGTGATCGTGCCGCCCCCATCCACGACCGCGTCGCTTGCGGCCCGCTTGACCGCGCGCCACTGCTCGATCTCCTCGCCCTCGGACTGGGCCGCCAGGAAAGTGAAGTAGAGCGAGGCCCCGGTCTCATACAGGTGCGAGACGTGACACATGACCAGGCCCGGAGTGCCCGCCGCGCGCAGAGCCTGCTCGATCGCCCCACTCACGCGCGCATGCAGGGCCGCCACGTTGGCCCAGCTGGTGGCGGTCTCGAGCGTCTCGACCATCACGCCTTGGGTAAGCAGCTCGTCACGCAGATACGGGGCCGCAAAACGCGAGGCAAGCCACGCCCGGCCGGGCGAGCGGCCCACGCGCACACCCCCTTCGCGACGCACGATCCGATTCGCTCGTGCGCGCCGAGCGCCCACCTCCTCGGGATCGCCCTCAAAGCCGAGGATCGCTAGGCAACCTTCGTCGCGCCCGCGCGCGCCCAGATAGGCCCGTCCAAGCCGACCCTTGACCCCGCCAGAGCCGGCCAAGGCAAGCGACATGCGTGTCTCCTGCAGGTCGGAGAGTCGAGCCACATCAGGAGCGCAATGGCTTTGGGAGAGCCCCCGAAAGGCCTCCACGCCCGCCTCAAAGCTCTCGAAGAAGACGCCTTCGTAGATGCGTTCCTCGGGAGCACGCCGCACACGCAGAGAGAGCTCATCGATCACCCCAAGCACACCCTCCGAACCGACCGCCAGTTCACGCAGCGAAGGTCCCGCCGCGCTCGCGGGCAGGGCCGCCAAGTCGAGCTCGCCGGCCGGGGCCGTCATGCGTAGACCGAGAATCATGCGCTCGAAGCGCCCGTAGCCCGTCGAGGCCTGACCGGCCGAGCGAGTGGCCGCACAGCCACCAAGCGACACGTACTCAAAGGACTGAGGGAAGTGCCCCAGCGTGAAGCCGCGCGCGCCAAGCCAAGCCTCGACCTCGCGCGCACGAGCACCGCCTTGCACGGTCAGGATCGCTGAGCGCTCGTCGAAGCCCACCACGTCGGCCAGGCGGCCCGTATCGAGGGCCACCACCGCCCGATGCTCTCCGCGAAGAGGCTCAACCCCCCCGACGACGCTGGTGCCGCCCCCAAAAGCGACCACCGCGAAGGACTCGCGCGCGCACAGATCGAGCAGGGCACGCAACTGCTCGCGCGAGGATGGGTAGAGCACCGCATCGGGCGCTCCCTCCGGTGCGCCCGCACGCAACCGCACCAGATCGGGATACCCCTTGCCGGCGGCGTGCCCCACGCGATCGGCGTGATCGACGCGCACCCCTTCAGAGCCAACCGTGTCCCTCAAACGCTCGATCGTCGCCCCGGGGATCGCCGACTGCTCGATCCGCACGTGTTCCAAGGCCACCGGGGGTCTCGGCCGCGCCGCCACGCCCACGGTCTCGCGCAAGAACTCCAAGGCATGCGGCGGCAGGCCCGGCGGATGGGCAGGATCGCCCCAGCCCCACCAGCGCATCGGCGCGGGCGCAGCGAGACTCTTGCCGGACGTCGCCAAGCGCGCCTCGGCGGTCCCCATGAAGCGTGCCTCTGAGGCGGTCACTGAGCGCGCCCTCCGACGATCCGCTCCAATCCGTCCAAGGCCTCCTCGATCGTGGAGGTGGCAGCTCGGCGCACCAGATGTCCACCGAGACGCGCGAGGAAGCCCTGCAAGGTCTGGCGCAGCTCGACCGTCACCTCAGTGACGCTGGCATCGTCCACGCTAGCCAAGCTGACCTCTGTCTCGGCGCTCTTGAGCACCTTGGCGAACGGGGTGTCCTCAACCTGTTGAGCCCACACAATTCGCTGCCCCGCCACGGCGTCCACGAGAAGGAAGTCGGCGCGCACGATTTTCCCTTTCTCGCTCATCAGGACCTCGGTGAACGCGTGTGGCTCAACCGCCTCCACCCGGTTCACGCGCGGCCACCAGCGCGGCAGGTGGTGTGGGTCGCCCAGCACTTCCCACAGCTCCCGAGGCGAAGCACGGATCGCGCGTGTGCACCGAGCGGTGGGCATTACCTAAGCCTCATATGCGAGCAAAGCGTGAGCCTCACCGGCCTAAGCCTCATAGGTGAGCAGAGCGTGGGCCTCGTAAGGAGCCAACCGTTCGCGCCCACCCAGGAAGGCGAGCTCCATCAGAAAGCCGCAGCCCACCACGATCCCGCCCAAGCGCTCGACCAGGTCACACAATGCGCGTGCCGTGCCCCCGGTCGCCAACAGATCGTCGTGCACCAACACGCGCATGCCCGGCCTGATCGCGTCGCTGTGCAACTCCAGGCTGTCCACGCCGTACTCCAGCTCGTACTCGGCGCTGACCGTCTCATAAGGCAACTTGCCCGGCTTGCGCGCCAGAGCGAAGCCGGTGCCGAGCGCAAGCGCCAAAGCCGGGCCCAGCAGAAAACCGCGCGCCTCCGCGGCCAACACACACTCGGCGCCCAACGGGCGCGCATACTCGGCGAGCGCCTCCACCGCCTGCTCGAGCGCCGCGGCGTCGGCCATGAGCGGCGTTATGTCCTTGAACACGATCCCCGGCTTGGGGAAGTCGGGGATGTCGCGGATCAGCGCGCGCAGGTCATCGGTCACGAGCATGAGCGCCGTGCAACAACCGTCTTAGCGGACGATCTTGCGCAGGTCGCGTACCAGCAGCAAGTGCTTCAGGTGCGTGGTGACCGCCGCCAGGTTCTCCAAAGCGTCGACCGCGTCCTTGCGCCGTTGCGGGTTGCGCGAGCGCAGGGCCGGCGCCAGGATCTGCTGCAGCAAACTGGCCTCGCGATCGGCCGAAGAGCGGAACACCCTCAGGTTACGTCCCCCCACCCCGTAGCGAGCCAGCTCTGAGACGGCGCTGATGATCTCCCGCTCGGTCTCGTCGAAATAGCGCACCCCGCCTCGCATCTCGCCCTTGACGACGCCGTACTCTTCGAGCTCGCGCACGAGCTTGTCCTCGGCGCCGGTCTCCTCCAGGACGTCCTGCAACGAGTAGAGCCCACCCTCCTGCTCGCGCACGCTGACGCTCGAATGCCAGGCGCGCTTGCCGCCCTCGCGCCCCGCCCGCGGAACCTGCATCTCGCCGGCGCGCCCCGCCGCAAGCTCTTGGCGGATCACGCGTAGGGGCAGAAACTCGTCGCGCTGCATGCGCAGGATCGTGCGCAAACGCTGGACATCGCTCTGGGAGTAGAGCCTGTAGCCACCGGGCGTACGTCTGGGCGTGAGCAGCTTCTGGTCCTCCAAGTAGCGAATCTTGGAGATCGAGATGTCGGGAAACTCCTGTACCAGCGCCTTGCACACGGCGCCGATCGTCAACGCCTTCTGCGGAGCGGAGACGGCACCGGTGCCGTTGGGCGCGTCCACCTCGGGAATCTCAATCTGGGAGGAGGCCATCAGCGTGCGTGGTAGGTGAGCTTGTACTTGCCGATCTGCAGCTCATCGCCCTCCTCGAGGCGATGAGAGTCGATTCTCGAGCGGTTCACATAGGTGCCGTTCAAGGAGCCACAGTCGTCCAGATACCAGTGATCTCCTCTTGCGACCAGCAAGGCATGGTCGCGCGAGACGGTCACGTCGTCGAGGAACACGTCTGAGTCAGGGCGCCTGCCAATCGTCATGCGCTCGCGATCCACAGGGAAGCTCTCGCCCGCCCGACCTCCACCGGTGCGGATAACCAAGGCAGGCCCATGGGCCGTGACCTGCTCCATCTCGACCGGCACCAACTCGCCACCCTCGTCGATGCGATAGGTGGCCGTCACCGGCTCGCCGGCGCTGCCCTCACCTCGCGCCAAAAGCGCGCCGCAGCGCTGGCAGTAGTTGGCGCCCTCGTCATTGACGAAGCCACACTCAGGACAGTGCACCGCCATCGCAAGCCTTACAGCTCGTCGGTCGAGACTCCGCCCGCGCGGTTGGCGAGGATGTCCGATAGTCGCTTGACATCGTCACCGGAGATCGCGGGTTCACCGTCGCGATGCTGCTCGCGCAGACGGCTCACCAGCTCAGCCCTGAGAATGTCGATCTTGCCGTGCAAGATGCGCCGTTTGTAGGAGATCTCCATCTCCTCCTCGGTGAGCTGGCGGATCACATCCTTCAGTTCACTATCGGTCATCGAGCCGAGGTCCGGGAACGTGTCCATCGCGGGCGATCTCCTCTTGCGCAAGGATGCAGGTCAAATAACTGCTTCTACTACCGTCTGCCAGCCCGAGTATAGACCAAAAGGTGAAGTTGAGCTTGAGACTCTCGAAATTGCATTTGACCCGCACACAGGTCGTCGCGGCCGTCCTGATCGCCCTGATCGCGATCGGCGGCGGGATCGCCCGGGCCGGAGCGATCGGCACCAACACGCACCTGTCCGCCGACGAGAACGGCTACGTGGGCAACACCAACCGGATCTTGGCCGACGAACGCTATGCCACTTTCAAGTGGCCGCCGGGCACTTCGGTGGCGTTCGCGATCGCCACACGTCTCTCAGGCCACCATTCGCTGCGCCTGGCCACCCACGCCAAAGGGCCGGCCCAATACACGCAACTTGTGATCGGGATCGCAACGCTGCTGTTGGTGGCGGCGCTGACATGGCTCTTGGCCGGCCCGTGGGCGGCCGTGATCGCGACGGCCTTGGTCGCCTCCTATGAGCCTTTGATCGAGGCCACCAGAACATTCTTGAGCGAGCCTCTGGGCGCCTTCGTACTGCTGGCGGCCGTCGGCGCGGCCGTCCTCGCGCAGCGGCGGCTGGGAACCCGCCACGAGCTTTTGTGGCTGCTCGGCGCCGGCTTCGTCGGCGCCCTGGCCTGCCTCACCCGCAGCGACTTGGCCGTCGGCATGGGCTTCATCGCCTTGGCCTTGGCTCTCGTCGGGCGCCCCGGTTGGCGCAAGGGCCTGCTGCGAGGCGCCGTGTACTTGGGCGCGTTGCTGCTCACCCTCTCGCCTTGGCTTGCGTATGCCTCGGACAAGGAGGGAAGATTCGTGCCCATCACGAACGCCGGGCCAGACGCATTCTTCATCGGCTCCTACCTACCCGGCAAAGGTCTGCTCGTGCCCACCGAGGAGCAATTGGCCCCCGAAGTCTGTCGCCACTTCCCCCAGGATTGCGGACGCTACTGGCAACAGAGCTCCGCGCCCGTGTTCCGCTTGATCGAAGCACGCCATCCGGGCCTGTCCGAGAACGATGCGGTCAACAAGGAAAACGTGGCCAACATCGAAAAGTACGCGCTCGGCAAACCGGCGGCTTTTGCAGCGATGCTGTGGGGCAAGTACTGGAAGATGTGGGACAACGTGTGGAGTGGTGGCAACGGCACCTACCATCCGGACACGAACCAAACCCAGCACATGATCTACCTGTTGGCGGCCTGGATCGGATTGCTGGCGGGCTTGATCTTGACGCGCCGCTTCGTGCTCGTGGTGAGCGCCGGCGTCTTGATCAGCGTGGCGGGCCTGGCGACCCTGTTCAACGATCAGCCCCGCTACAACGTGAGCTTGATGGCTTTGCTCTTGTGCTCGGGCACGATCGGGGCGTGGCTGGCGGGCGAGCGACTGCTTGCTATGTGGCGCGCGCGCGCGACTACACCTGCGAGTGGGACGCCCAGCCCCTCCCTTCAGTAGGCCGGTGGTCAACCCGGCGGTCAACCCCGACGGTCAACCCTGGTGGTCAACCCCGACGGTCAGCCGCCAGGGCGCGCGCGCAGCTGAGCCCGTCCCGAGCGCACATACAGCGCACTAGCCCACAGGGCCAGCATCAGGCCGATGTACAGGAGCACTTCAGCCAGCCCGCCGAGACCTGTCATCGCGAAGAACAGAGCCCCCATCAGCGGCGCCACCGAGATACGCCCAGGCCAGTTGATGCGCAGCTCGACGCCTCGCTTCAAGCCGTAGCGACCGAGCGCCACCATCGCCAGCTCGCGCACGACGAGCACCGCCAAAGCCCAGCGAGGCAACAGGTCAAAGCGCCAGCACACCACGACCCCGCTTACGACCAAAAGACGATCGGTGACCGGATCCATCAGAGCACCGAAACGGCTGTATTGGCGCGTGACGCGCGCGGCGATCCCGTCCGCATAGTCGCCCCACCCGATCACCGCGAACAGAATCGCCGCGAGCGCATCCACCCCGTTTTCGCTTGAGAGAGCCACCACCAGGAACACGGGGATCAACAGGAGCCTGGCGAAGCCGATCGCGTTGGGGATCGTCCACGGCCGCAGCGGCTCCCCGGCCAAGGTCTGCGGCGGCGGCGGCCCGGAGCGGTCGAGGCCGACGAGGCGACGGAGTGTTAGTTGTCCGCCTGAGGGGTGCCCTGCGCGCGCGCGCGCACGCGGGGGGTGTTCCGCCGAGGAGGACTTCAAGGGGCGCTTTGGCACAGCTCGTCCAAAGCACGCAGAAGAGCCTCCGGCTCCCCGCCCAAAGGCAGACCGGGCCCCTCCTGGCGCCCGCGCCGCAACTGCACCTCGGCCTCGCCGGACTCCAGGCTGCGCCGCCCAACCGTCAAACGCACCGGACAGCCGAGCAGCTCGGCGTCGGCGAACTTCTCGCCGGTGCCCGCTTCGCGGTCGTCGTAGAGGACCTCCACCCCACCCTGCAGGAGCGTCTCGTACAAGCTCTCGGCCGCGTCGCGCTCAGGCGTGCCACGCTTGCCGAGCGCCACCAGGTGCACCGCAAACGGCGCAAGCGCTTTGGGCCAGGAGATGCCGTGATCGTCGGCGAACTGCTCCACTGCCGCTGCCACGATCCGTGCCGGCCCGATCCCATAGGAGCCCATCCAGATCGGTAGCGCATCGCCTTTCTCGTCGAGGTAGGTGGCTCCGAGCGGCTCGGAGTAGCGGGTGCCGAGCTTGAAGATGTTGCCGATCTCGATCGCCGGCTCCACGGTCAAGGCTTCGCCGCCGCGCACATATCCGCCATCGGTGGTCCGCTCCACCTCAGAGCTGACTCGGGCAACCTCGACGTTTGCCGCATAGCCCTCGCCCAGAACCACCTCATCCTCGCCGGCGGGACAGGGCGCCATGTACTCGTGCGCGCCGTGACCGCCCATCACCCCCACATCCGACTCCACGCGATAGAAGCGCAAGCCGGTACGCCCCATGATGCGGTCATACGCGCCTACGTGCAGGGCGTAGCGCTCCTCCAGGCCTGCCTGGTCGCGATCGAAGCTATAGGAGTCCTTCATCACGAACTCCCTCGTCCTCAGCACGCCCGCGCGAGGGCGTGCCTCGTCGCGCTCCTTCACCTGAAAGTGGTACAGGATCAGCGGCAGATCCCTGTATGAGTTGATCGTCTGCGCGGCATGGAAGGTCACGGCCTCCTCGTGTGTCAGCGCGAGCACGAGCTCCGCGCCTTTGCGATCTTGCAGCTTGAATAGCTCTTCGATCTCCAGGCGACCGGTCTTGCGCCACAGCTCGGCCGGTTGCAGCACCGGCATCAACATCTCCTGGCCGCCGATCGCGTCGATCTCCTCGCGAACGATCTGCACGACGCGCTGGTGGACCTTCCAGCCGGCGGGCAGCCAGGTCCAGATGCCGGTGCCCATCTGCCTGACCAGGCCGGCCCTGACCATCAGCTTGTGCGAGATCGCCTCCGCGTCGGCGGGAGCTTGCTTCTCGGTGGGCAGCAGATACTCGGTCAGTCGGGGCATGGCGCGGCCTGCATCCTACGCGGCTCGTACGTCCTCCAGGCGGCTCGGCGTGTCGCGCGATATGAATAGGGGCAGAAGAGAACAACCATTCCCCCTACAGAGGAGTCCCAATGGCCTACTCCGTACCGCCGCTTCCCTACGCGTATGAGGCGCTTGAGCCCCACATCGACAAGCTGACGATGGAAATCCATCACGACAAGCACCACCAGGCCTACGTGGACAAGGTCAATGCTGCCCTCGAGGGCACATCCCTCGCGGACGCACCGATCGAGGATGTCCTCAAGGATCTCTCCCAGGTGCCCGAGGACAAGCGCACCGCGGTGCGCAACAACGGTGGTGGCCACTACAACCACTCGCTCTTCTGGGAGTCGATGTCGGCTGATGGCGGCGGCGAGCCCGACGGCGCCCTGGCCGAGGCGATCGCCTCCACCTTCGGCTCCTTCTCGGACTTCCAGGCCAAGCTCAAGGAAACCGGTGTCAACCAGTTTGGCTCGGGCTGGTCTTGGCTCGTGCACGACGGCTCGGGCCTTGCCATCGTAGGCACGCCCAATCAGGACAACCCGATCTCAGGTGGCAAGACGCCGCTCTTGGGCGTGGACGTGTGGGAGCACGCCTACTACTTGAAGTACCAGAACAAGCGGCCCGATTATTTGGACGCTTGGTGGAACACGGTGGACTGGGCGAAGGTGGGCGAGCGGTTTAGCACTGCCGGCTGAAGTCTCGGTGCGCGAAACAGCCGCCTAGCCGCCTGGAGGCGCTCGATACGAGCGCCTCCAGGCGTATCTGCGGTCGAACCCCACTCACGCCCGATTCTGATGAATGTCGGAAGTGTGGTGCCCGTCGATAGCCACGGAAGCCTGTCTATTCGTAGCCAGCGACACGGAGCATATGCACAGTGACCATGAGCGTCTGCGGTCTGGCGCTGAGTGCTTGGAACCCAAACCGTTCGTAGAACGCCGAAGCGCTCGCGTCGACGGCATGCACGACTACAGCGCGAACGGCGACCTGCTCGGCCACACGGATGACTCGCATAAGCGAGTCGCTGAGAAGGGCCGCACCGATACCCTTACCCTGCTGGCCAACATCGACCGCTAGACGGGCGAGGATCGCCACCGGAATCGGGAAGTGCTGCGAGAGCCCCTTACTGGTCTCGGCCGTCGCCTCGTGATGATCGAGCTGCCCGGCGAGAAGTGTGTAGTAGCCATAAACACGCTGGTCGCTGGTTACGGCGACGAATGTTCGCGCTGCGTCTCGACGCTGGTTTTGACCTGCGTAGCGCACCAGCCAGCTGTCGAGTAGCTCGTTCCCACAGCTAAAGCCCTTGACCTCGTGGCTGGCAGGGTCGTAGCGTTCGGTACCGGCAAAGCCGGCTGTCACACGCGCTCACGCAGTTCGCGCAAGCGAGCGACCGTGTCGTGATCAACGGCGTCTAGTGCATTAAGGAAGCGGGCGGCCTCGTCCTGATCGAGTGCGATCCTCCCCTGATCGACGAGGACCTCTTGCGCCCGTGTACTTGCCGCACGACGAAAAAAGTCGCTCAGCGTCTCACCCACCGCCGTCGCCGCGGCGCTGTCGAGCTGCCGCTCGTCGTCCGTCAGGCGAAGCTCAAGTCGTTGGGTACGCACGAGAGGTATTGTACGGACATCGTACGGTTTAGTCAACCACCCTTCGGACTCCTCGCATGAGCCTCGTTCACCAGAGATTCGTTCGCAAACTCAGGTCCTCCCACCTGATCCTAAGACGCCCTTGGCCTGAGCGCGCCTCAGTCTTCGCATTCCTTCCCTCAGCCGCGGTTGAAACGCCGTCCCGCCACCGGCGAGGCCGACTCATCGAGCACGACCCCCGCACCCGATCCATCGCCGGTGCCGGTCGACTCACCCACTGAGGCACCGGCGAGCATCGACTCGAGCACGGCGTCGGCCTCTGATTCCTGCTCGGCTGCCGCCGCCTCCAGGGCCGCCAATTTCTCAGGCGTCATCGCTTCGGCGTCCTCGTTTGCTGCCAGCCACTCACGCGCCTCGGCCGCCTTGCGCTCGTCGCGCGTGACCGTCTTGCCAGCGGCGTAGTAGCGGTCGATCTCCTTGAACAACTCGTCGACAAGTTCGTGCGTCGGCACCTTCTTGAGCGGCTCGCCCTTGGAGTAGATCATGCCCATGTCCTTGGCGCCGGTGATTCCAAAGTCGGCGTGGCGCGCCTCGCCGATTCCGTTGACGGCGCAGCCGAGCACGGAGACCTCGATCGGGTCCTCGTAGGCTTCCAGGCGCTTCTCCACTTCGGCGACAACGGTGTCCATGTCGAACTGCAGCCGTCCGCAGGTCGGACAGGCGATCAGTACGGGTCCCTTCTCGCGCAGCTTCAAAGCCTTGAGGATCTCCCAGGCGACCTTGACCTCTTCCTCGGCATGAAAGGTCGACAGCGAGATCCTGATCGTGTCGCCGATCCCATCGGCCAAGAGCGTGCCCAGACCAACTGCCGACTTCAGCGAACCAGACCACTTCGTGCCCGCCTCGGTGACGCCCAAGTGCAACGGATACGGAATCTTGGCCGCCAGCATCCGGTTGGAGGCGATCGTGTTGGGCACCGAGGTCGACTTCATCGAGACCTTGAAGTTCTGGAAGTCGAGGCGCTCCATCAACTCGACAGTCTCAAGCGCCGCAGTTACCAGGGCCTCGACCGGGTTGGCGTACTCCAGCTCGCGCAGATGCTTGGGCAGCGAGCCGCTGTTGACGCCCACCCTGAGCGGTGTGCCGGTCTGCTTGGCAAGCGCTATCACCTCGGCCACCTTCTCGGGGCCGCCGATGTTGCCGGGGTTCAAGCGCACACAATGCGCGCCCGCTTCGATCGCCTTGAGGGCGAGCGTGTGGTTGAAGTGGATGTCGGCGATGATCGGGATCGGCGATTCCTTGACGATCTGCTTCAAAGCCTCCGCGTCGGGTTCGCGCGGCACCGCGACCCGCACGATGTCCGCGCCGGCGTCGGCCACTTTGCGGATCTGCTCCATCGTGGCCGCCAAGTTGGCGGTCTCGGTCTTGGTCATCGTCTGCACCGCCACGGGCGCTCCGCCGCCGATCGGGACGGAGCCGACGTGAATCTGACGTTCTGAGGCCATGCCCACATTGTATGGGCGCTCACGCCGGGACTCGTGAACACGCGGGTCGCGCCCGTCCTACCACCGGATCGTCCTGCCCTCAGCGCGCGTAACCTGCAAGCCGATGGCGCCTTCCTCACAGCCCACGACAAAGGTCTATGCGACCGCGCGTGGTCCTTTCGCCAAGCTCGCCTCGCCGTTGGCCGCGCGCGCGAGGACACGCCGCCACGAGCGGTTCTTCGCGCTCACGGGCGTGACCTGCGACGCGCACATCCTCGATCTCGGCTGCGGCGCTTTGGGCCTGCGCGCCTTGGAGCCCGAGCTGGACATCACCGGCGTGGACCTGGACGAGCGCCCAAGCTATCCGGGTCCGTTCGTACGCGCCGACGCCACCGTGAGGCTTCCCTTCTCAGACAACGAATTCGACCTCGTGTACTGCTCCAGCGTGATCGAGCATGTCGTGCCCGCGAAGCGCGCCGCGTTCGCGGCCGAGGCACAGCGTGTGGGACGTGCTTGGTTTGTGCAGACGCCCGCGCTCGGCTTCCCGGTCGAGCCGCATTCGCTGCTGCCTTTCGCGCATTGGCTGCCTCCGCGTTTGCGCCGCCCCTACTGGCGCTTGGGGGCTGCGGGGGCTTGGGAGGATATTTCGCTGCTCTCACGCCGTGAGCTTGAAGCGTTGTTCGGGCCGGCCTCACCGGAGCGATTCGGGCCCTTCGTCAAGAGCTGGGTGTGCGTACGCCGCTAATCGTTACATCCGTTAACGATCTCGCATCGCGGAACTACAACTCAGCCCCCGAGGCGCCCGATGTCGTTGCTGAACCCGTTGATCACGAGGAACAGGAGCAAGGCGATCCCGACTGAGCTGAAGCGCCACATAGCCGTCAGGGAGACTCGCCGACCGCGCACCTTCTCGGCCACCGCCCACAGCACATGACCGCCATCCAGCGGCAGGAACGGCAGCAGGTTGAGGACGGCGAGGACAAGCGAGACGTAGCCGATCACCACGAGCGCGCGCCCGGCACCGGACGCGACGGCCTGCTCGGTAACTTGGCCGATGCCCACGATGCTCGAGATCTGGTGACGTTGCTTGGCGCTGGTGAGAGCCTTGGCAAGGCCGCTGAAGGTCTGGGTCGTCATCGCCCACATCTCTTTGGCCGAAGCCCCCGCGGCCCCCAACACACCGAACGACTTCGCAGTCGGCGGCGCGAAGCTGAAGCCGAGCAGCATTCGCTTGGCTTCGGCGTTGTAGCGCGGCACGATCGAGAGCCGCACAAGTCGGCCGTCACGGCGCACCGTGACCGCGACGGGCGTGCGCCCGCGGCAACCTTCGACGGCGGCCCCGGCACAGCGGTGCGAGGAGATCGCCTCGATCGCGCCACCCACGCTGACGGGGCGCCCGTCGACCGCGACGATCCGGTCCCCCGCACGCAAAGCAGTGGCGGCCGGCATTCCGTGCTCAACGGCCCCCACCACGGTGGTGGTCGGTTTCAAGGTCTGTATGCCCGGATTGATCCCTTCCAAGACAAGGGCCCCATTCATGGAGCCCGCGAACAGCACGAGCCAGAACAAGGCGAAGGCGATCACCAGGTTCACGCCCGGACCCGCCAAGATCACCACTATGCGCTTCCAAGGCACTTGGGCGTAATAGGCACGCTTGGCCACCTCGGGCGGCAAGGTCTCGATCTCCTCAGGATTCATGCCGGTGATCTTCACGTAGCCCCCCAAGGGCAACGCGCCGATCATGTATTCGGTCTCCCCTCGCTTGACGCCCACGATCTTGGGTGGGAAGAACAAGGAGAAGCGCTCGACTCGCATGCCCACGGCCTTAGCCACCGCGAAGTGGCCCAGCTCGTGCAGGACGATTAGAGCCATGATCCCGAGGATCGTGATCAGCCAATCCATGTGCTCAGTTTGGCAGGCGTAGCCCGTAAACTCGCCGACGGGCGCTTCCAGGGCCGGGCGTCGGGCGGATGATCCCGGTTCAGAGGGGGTACAGCTCGATAGTGGGATCCAAGTGCCGCAGATCCCCGATATCTCCGCTGATCACCGGTTGGTGGTTAAGCCGCGCGCACACGACAACACTGGCGTCTACCACATCGTTGGCGTGGCGCACACCGAGCAGCACACCAGCTGCTCGGGCAACGCCCTCATCGAGGTTGACCACTCGGGTCCGACTGTCTTTCAAGAGCTTGACGAGTCTCACTTGTCGCGGCCCGTCACGGAAGGCTTGCGCGACGACACCAGCTGGGATGTTCAGGACTGCCTCCGGATGTTCCGCAAATCGCTTGAGCAAAGCGTTCATGCGAGCATCTTTATGCTCCAGGGCAATCAGGGCACCCGCGTCGAGCGTAACGCCACGCACGTTAATCCTGCTTGTCGCCCAGACCAAGCACACGGTCTGCCCACGCATAAGCGTCCGGGCCAGGCTCTCCGTCCTCGGCGAGGATGTCCGCCACGAGACGGGCGAGCGTGTCTTGCTCGGCTTCATCCTGCTTGGACTCTAGGGTCGCCAATGCTGTCGAGATGTAGTTGGACACGCTCGAGGCCTCGCCGCGGCTGACTGCGGCACGCGCCCGCGCCTCCTGCTCGGGCGGAAGAGAAATGGTTATCTTCGCTACTTTGGTCATACCATTATCGTACCGCCTGGTTCGGCGGACGGATGTCGGCGCTGATTGCAACAGCGACGTGGCTCCGTTGGAAGGCATGAGGGGGTCCATGCATCCCTATCCGACCGCCCGGCGCAAGTGGGACATTGGTGGAGTCCATTCTCCACAAAGGCTGCCCTGCGCACGCGGGCGTAGACAGCCTTTCTAAGCGCTGCCCCAGCTCAGGGCGTCGTTATCGCGAGAATCGTGTTCTCGGCTCGCTCCCGAGCCAATCGATCGGCCTCATACAAAGACTCAAAGGCCCGCACGGGCGAGCTGCCGAGCTCCTCGAGCGTGCGTTCGATCACCTCGGCGATGCCGAGGAAGGGTAGGCTCCCCTCGAGGAACGCGTGCACCGCGATCTCATTCGCGGCGTTGAGCACACACGGCGCGGTGCCCCCGGTCTGGGCGGCTTCGCGCGCCAAACGCAGACAGGGGAAGGCGTCGAGGTCTACCGGCTCGAAGGTGAGGGCGCCCACCTGGACCAGGTCCAGCGGTCGCACGCCAGAATCGACGCTGGCGGCGCCGTGCAAGGCGTAGGAGATGGCGATGCGCATGTCCTTGGGCCCGATGTGGGCGAGCATCGCCCCGTCGAGCAGCTGGATCAACCCGTGGATCAGGGACTGGGGATGAACCACAACGTCGATGTGCCCATAGGGAACGCCGAACAGATGGTGGGCCTCCATCAGCTCCAAGCCCTTATTCATGAGCGTGGCCGAGTCGATCGTGATCTTGCCGCCCATCGCCCAAGTGGGATGGGCAAGGGCCTCCTCGACGGTCACAGCCGACAGCTGCGAGGAGGAGCGACCTCGAAAAGGACCGCCGCTGGCGGTGATCGTGAGGCGCTCAACAGCGCCAGGCGGCTGACCTGAGAGCAGTTGATGGAGCGCGGTGTGCTCGGAATCGACGGGCACGATCTGGGCGCCGGTCGCTTCGGCGAGCGCCACCACCAGCTCGCCGCCGACCACCAGTGACTCCTTGTTGGCCAAAGCAAGGTCGATTCCCTCGCCGAGTGTCGCCACGGTCGGGCCAAGCCCGGCCGAGCCCACAAGGGCGTTCAGAACCAGGTCGGCGCCGGACTCCACGACAAGCCGCACAAGTCCCTCGGCGCCGGCCAAGACTTCGCCCTCGGGCCAGGCAAGCGCCGCCCGCTCGGCCGCATCGACATCCGCCAGCGCGATCCGAGCGACCCCGTGAGCTCGTGCCTGTGCAACCAGCGTCTCCCACGAGCGCTCGGCGGAGAGGCCCACAAGCTCAAACTCCTCCTCGTCGCGGCTCAGGACATCGAGGGCCTGGGTGCCAATCGAGCCGGTGGAGCCCAAGATCAAAAGTCGCTTAGACATCGCGACCCGCATACCTGGAGGGTCGTGGATCGAGCGGAGCAAGGACGCAGGCCGCGTGGCGTGCTATGCACGCGAGCGGCCGAGGACGCCGCTCCGCGAAGCATCCACGGCTCTCCAGGTTAGACATAGGCCAACCATATGTAGTAACCCACCACCGCGGTGAACAGAACCGCGTCGAGCCGGTCGAGCACGCCGCCGTGCGCCCCCAAGAGGGTGCCGGTGTCCTTGGCGCCGGCCTGGCGCTTGACGAAGGACTCGAACAGGTCGCCGATCGGCGCGAACACGGCAACACCCAGGCCCAGGACCAGCGCATGAGAGCCTGGGAGCCAATCTTGGTAGCGCCCGGCGAACCACACCCCGAGCACGGTGAAAGCCATGCCGATCGCCAAGCCCTCGACAGTCTTGTTCGGCGAGATGGA
Organism: Solirubrobacteraceae bacterium; assembly: GCA_049588415.1. Lineage (GTDB taxonomy): Bacteria > Actinomycetota > Thermoleophilia > Solirubrobacterales > Solirubrobacteraceae > Palsa-744. The sequence continues at coordinate 22,915 of JBAVYU010000035.1, read as the reverse complement.
CGGCGCCAAGGGACGCCGTCCGAATAGGCGCCCACCGAGGTAGGCGCCGGTGTCGCCCAAGAAAGTGCCGACGAGCACATCGATCACGATGCCCTCCCCGTGAGGCAGTTCGCGCAGGAGCACCGCGTGAGCCAAGCCGAACCCGATCCAATAGATACCCAGCAAGGTGAGCGCCATTCCCGCGACGCTGGGGCGACGCTGGAGCAAGGTCAGGGCGAACAGGACAGGAAGGGCGACGCTGGCAGCGAGCAACACCTGGGCCTGGCTGCCGTCGGAGGCCGCAACCAACATCCCGGCCAGAGCTATGAAGCCGGCCAAGCGAACCGGATGGACGCGCTCGTACATCGCATACAGCTCGTGCATGCACAGGCATCCGAGCACGAACACGCCTGCCGCGAAAACGGCTCCTCCGGAGATCACAAGGAACAGAGCCAGCGCGATCAGGGGCAGGGCGACGAGGGCGCGTGCGCCGACGTCTGAGCGGCCAGAGGCGCTACCGGCCACCGAACCGCCGCCGTCGCTCTGGCTACCGGCCACCGAACCGCCGCCGTCGCTCTGAGAACTCAGCCAAGCATTCTTCGAGTGCCTCGCGCGAGAAGTCAGGCCACAACTCGTCACGGAACACCAGCTCTGAATAGGCCGACTGCCACAGCAGATAGTTGGAGAGGCGCCGCTCCCCGCTGGTGCGAACGATCAGGTCGGGGTCATGCATCTCGGGGGCGTAGAGCAGCTTGCGAAACTCCTCTTCGTCGCCACCTTCGAACACACGCGCAGCGTCGATGATCTCGGCACGCCCACCGTAGTTGAAAGCCACGAACAACGTGATGCGAACATTGGCGTCGGTTAAGCCCTCGGCCCAAGCCATGCGCTCCACCAGATCCGGGGCGACGCCTTCACGGCGTCCGATGAAGCGTATGCGCACTCCTTCGTCGTGCAGCTCAGGCGTTTCCTCGGAGATGCGCCTGGCGAACATCTCCATCAATCCCTGGACCTCCTCGGGGGGACGCGACCAGTTCTCTGTCGAGAAGGAGTACACGGTCAGCTCCTTGACACCCAGCTCGGCGGCGTCGCGCAGACGGGCCTTAACGGTGTCGGCGCCGGCGCTGTGACCGTCATTCACGGGAAGACCTCGGGCGCGAGCCCAGCGGCCGTTGCCGTCAGTGATTATCGCCACGTAGCGCGCGCGGGCGGCATCCTCGCCCGGGGCGCCTGACCAACCACTCTGGACGGAGTCCCCCATCAAGCGCCGGTCCTCTCCGCCATCGCCCGCGGGCGGGGTGCGACGATCCGGAGCATCACACCTCGAGGATCTCCTCCTCCTTGGCCTTCAGGATCACGTCGAGATCGCCGATGCGCCCGTCGGTCAGCTTCTGCAACTCCACCTCGGCACGGTGCTCGTCGTCGGAGCCGGTCTCGCCTTCGGCCTTCAGATCGCGCAGGTGCTGCATCGTGTCGCGACGCACGTTTCGGATCGCCACGCGCCCGTCCTCGGCGAGGTTACGCACGACCTTGACCAGCTCCCGGCGCCGCTCCTCGGTCAGCTCGGGCACCGCCAAACGAATCAGGTTGCCGTCGTTGGAGGGATTCAAGCCGACGTCGGACTCGTTGATCGCCTTCTCGATGTTCTTGATCGAGGCCTTGTCATAAGGCTGAACCGTGATCAGGCGCGCCTCTGGGGCGGAGATCGTGGCGAGCTGGTTCAGGGGAGTTTGGACGCCGTAGTACTCGACCACGATCCGCTCCAACAGGGCGGGGCTGGCACGACCGGTCCTCACCGTGGAGAACTCGTGTTGGGTGGACTCCAAGGACTTACTCATCCGCTCTCGGGCATCCTCGAGCAGGCCGTCGATCATCTCAGCTGCCATCTTGACTCCTCTCGGTCGCGGTCATGTCCTCACCAAGGTCCCGACGCGGGCCCCGGCGATGATGCGCGCGATGTTGGCTGGATCATCCATGTTGAAGACATTGATGGGCATACCGTTCTCCATACACAGGGCGAGCGCCGTGGAGTCCATCACGCGCAGGCGGCGCTCGAGCGCCTGCATGTGTGTGATCTCGGGCAGGAACTCCGCGGTGGGGTCCAGTGCCGGATCGGCGCTGTAGACCCCTTCGACCCCGTTCTTGGCCATCAGGATCATCTCGGCGTGGATCTCCGCGGCGCGCAGAGCAGCCGCCGTGTCGGTGGTGAAGAACGGGTTGCCGGTGCCGGCCGCGAAGATGACCACTCGCCCCTTCTCCAGGTGACGCATGGCCCGGCGACGAATGTAAGGCTCGGCCACCTCGGAGATGCCCAGAGCCGACTGCACACGCGTGTTGGTTCCGGCCTTCTCCAAGGCGTCCTGCAGAGGCAGCGCGTTGAGAACGGTGGCGAGCATCCCCATGTAGTCCGCGGTCGAGCGATCCATGCCCTCGGCGGCGCCCTTCATGCCCCTGAAAATGTTGCCCGCTCCGACCACGATCGCGACCTCGACGCCCTGGTCGCGCACCTCTGACACCTGGCGCGCGACGGCCGCCACCCGATCGGGATCGGTGCCGTAATCCAACGAGCCCATCAGGGCCTCGCCGGAGAGCTTGAGCAGGATGCGTTTGAAGGCGGGATCGCTCATCGGGGCCAGAGCCTATCCGTTCATACCTCCGGCGGAATGCGCGCCCAAGGCCGGCAGTAGGTCGTGGACCAAGCAGTCCAAGGACGCAGCCCGCGTGGCGTACTACATACGCGAGCGGGCGAGGACGCAGGAATGCGCAGTGTCCACGGCCTACTGGCCTACGGCAAAGCGCACGAAGCGGCGTATCACGACGTTCTCGCCGGTCTTGACGGTCAACTCGTCACGCAGCTGCTGCACGGTCTTGCCCTCGAACTTGGGGTTGTGCATCTCCTGCTCGAGCAACACGATCGTGCGATACCAAGAGTCGAGCTTGCCTTCGACGATCTTGGCGCGCACGTTCTCTGGCTTCTCGGCAGCCTCCTGCTCGTAGATGCGGGCCTCGGCATCGCGCGCCTCCTCGGGCACGTCCTCGCGCGATACGTACTTGACGGTAGGTGTCGCGGCCACCTGCAGGGCGACATCGCGGGCAAAGCTCACGAAGTCCTCGTTGGTGGCGACGAAGTCGGTATTGCAATCGACCTCGATCAGGACCCCCACCTTGGCGCCGGCGTGGATGTATGCCTGGATCGTGCCCTCTGTGGCTGTGCGCTCGCCGAGGTCTTGGATCTTCTTGCCCTGCTTCAAGCGCAGAATCTCGATCGCCTTCTCGACGTCGTTCTCGCTTTCGGCGAGGGCCTTCTTGCAGTCCATCATGCCCGCGCCGGTGCGATCGCGCAGCGCCTTGACGTCCTTGGCCGAGATCTCGGTCGTACTCACGATGCGCTCGCCTCCTCTGCTGGTGTCTTCTCAGCGGATGCCTCCGCGTTGGTCGTCTCGGGGGTTGCGGCGGGCTCAGGCGTCTCTGTCGGCGCGTCGGTCGTCGGTGCCTGTGGCTGTGCCTGTGCCTCGGTAGCGGCTGTCTCCGGTTGTGCCTCGCCCGCTGCCTGCGCGTCGCCCGCCGGGGCCTCGGCCGCCGGGGTCTCGGTGGATGGCGCCTCAGCCGGCGCTGATTGAGCCGGAGCCTCGACGGACGGCGTCTCAGCCGGCGCTGATTGAGCCGGAGCCGCGGCAGACGGCGTCTCAGCCGGCGCGGGTTGAGCCGGTGCCGCAGCGGGCTGTGCGGCAGCCTTGGCTTGCTGCTCGGCGGCAGCCGCAGCCTGCTGCTCGGCAGCTTCCTTGGCCTGCTTCTCCGCCGCTTCCTTCGCTTGCTTCTCGGCTGCTTCCTTGGCCACCTGCGCCTCGGCCTCGCGCTTGGCCTGTTCCTCGGCCTCGCGCTTGGCGCGCTCCTCGGCTTCACGCTTGGCCTGCTCGGCCCGTTCAGCCCTGGCCTTCTCCTCCTCGGCCCGGAACACGGCATGGCCTTGGGCCACGACGTCGCCGATCGCTTTCGTGATCAGCGCGCACGAGCGCATCGCGTCGTCGTTGCCGGGCACCACGTAGTCGATGCCGTCGGGGTCACAGTTGGTGTCCACCAGCCCGATGATCGGGATGCGCAGGCGCTGGGCTTCACGCACCGCGATCGCCTCGGTCTTGAGGTCGATCACGAACAGGGCGTTGGGGGTGCGCTGCATGTTCTTGACGCCGCCCAAGTTGGCTCGCAGCTTCGCCAGATCGGCCTGCGCGGCCATCCGCTCACGCGTCGGCAGCAGCGCCAATTGGCCCTCGGTCTCGTAGCGTTCGAGATCGTGCAAGCGCCTGATGCGCTGGTTGATCGTCTGGAAGTTGGTGAGCAGGCCACCGAGCCAGCGGTGGTTGACATAAGGCATGTCGGCTGCCTCGGCCACCTCCTTGACGGCGTCACGGGCCTGCTTCTTGGTGCCCACGAACAGCACGGTGCCGCCCCTGTGGGCGACCTGGGCGGCGAATTCCTGGGCCTGCTGCAGCAGCGCAGCGGTCTTCAGGAGGTCAATGATGTAAATGCCGTTGCGCTCGCCATGAATGAAGCGGCGCATCTTCGGGTTCCAGCGGCGTGTCTGATGGCCGAAATGAACTCCGGCCTCCAGCAGATCCGCGATTCCTACTTGGCTCACGGGGTACTCCCTTTAGTGTGGTCTTGATGGATCCGAGCGACTCGTCGCGGACCCGAGCGCTCCAGGCGTCTCGGGCAGGGCCGCGTTGCGTGTACGCACGGCGTCTTGGATTTGGTTAGGACCGCTCAGTCTACCGCTTGGCTTCGGCTTCGGCGCGCGCCAAGGCGTCGTGCAAGTCAGGTGGTAGCGGCGACTCCACTTCGATAGGAGCGCCTGTGATCGGGTGCGGAAAGGCCAGGCGCGTAGCGTGCAGGAACTGGCGCTCCAAGCCCAATGTTCCGGGCGTCCCATACTCGGGGTCACCACAGACCGGATATCCGATCGCCTGCAAGTGCACGCGAATCTGGTGGGTGCGCCCCGTGTCCAAACGCAAGCGCAACAGCGACACCTGACCCAGAGAGCGCTCGAGCGTGAAGTGTGTGCGCGCCTCACGTGCACCGGTGCCACCAACAGCCATGCGCGTGCGAATGCGGGGATGACGCCCGATAGGAGCCTCGATCGTGCCCGTGCGCGAAGGGGGGCGCCCTTCGACGAGCGCCACATATTCACGCTCGATCAGCCTTTCGCGCAAGGCAGCCTGGAGCAGGCGATGGGCTTCCTCGCTGCGAGCGACCACGAGCAGGCCTGATGTGTCGCGGTCCAAGCGGTGCACGATCCCAGCGCGCTCTGGATCGCCGCCGCCCGTACCCCCCATGCCGGCCTCAGTCAGTAGTTGCGAGAGGGTGCCCTCTCGATGGCCGCGCGCCGGATGCACGACAAGGCCGGGCGGCTTGTCCACGACGAGCAGGTGCTCGTCGCTCCAAGCGATCTTCAGCTCATCGGCCATCGGAGGCATCCGTATCGCCCCGGGGCGCCTCGACCACGAAGAACAGGAGCAATACGCCGAGCGTGATGCTGGCGTCGGCCAGGTTGAAGGGGGGCCAGCCGAGTGGCAGCTTCACAAAGTCGGTGACCGACCCGGCCCTCAGCCGATCGAGGATGTTGCCGAAGGCGCCTCCAAGCAGCATCCCGGTCGGTAGCCAGATCAGGGGCTTGTCGAGATGGCGAGCGAAGTAGATCACCAGCACCAGCAAAGCGGCGCCTACCAGCAGACTCACTGCAATATGGCGTCCCGGCAGGAAACCGAACGCGACGCCTTGGTTGCGCGTGTTCACCAACTGCAAGCCCGGCAGCACCGAGCGAGTTTCGCCGGGCACGATCGATTTGCGCACGGCTGACTTGGAGAGCTGGTCGAGCGCCACGACAACCGCGCACACCAAGCCCGCCCACAGCCAGGCCAATGCGACAGGCCGCGCGGAGGCGGGAGCGGCCACGCGACTCAACCGTGGATCAGGCTGACGATCAGGTTGCCCACGAGCGAGAGCACGATGATCGCCACGATCGGGCTGAAGTCAAATGAGCCAACCATCGGGATCACGCGCCTGAAGATGCGCAAGTAGGGCTCGCACACGTCCCGCAAGAACGACAACACCGCGTCGCTGACGCGCGAATAGGGCGGCCTGACCCCGAACGCGAACAGGAGCTGCACGACGATGTAGAGCACGATCAGGAGCGTGTACACGTAGATGAGCGTCGACAGGTAGCCGGCGATTTCTGTGCGCGCGCTTGCGATCGGAAACGTCATCCGCCCAGTACCGCGTCGAGGGCGTCGCTGAACGCGCTACGCACGCCCCCCCTCTCCAAAGCATCAAGACCCCGCGCCGTGGTCCCACCCGGAGAGGTGACCTCGCGCCGCACCGCCAAAGTGTCGTACCCTCGGCTTCGCAGCAGCTCCGCTGTGCCGGCCAGCGTCTCGATCACGAGGGCTGAGGCCTGCGCTGGTGCAATCCCGCGACGCACGCCCGCGTCTACCTGGGCCTCGGCGATGAGCGCGATGTATGCGGGCGCGCACGACATCAAGCCCATTGCCACGTCCACGAGCCCATCGTCCAGGACGACAAGCGTGCCCAACTCACCGAACAGTTCCTGCACCTGCCGGTCCACGGTATCGGTGCGACCGAGCGTGGGCTCCCCCTCGGCGTCGGCGGCCTGCACGATGGCGCCTTTGCGCACCTCCACCGGCAGTGAGGGAAGGAAGCGATAGACGGGCAGTCCCGGATAAGCGGCCTTCAAGGCCGCCAAAGGGGTCGCCGCCAGGATCGAGGCGACCGCTTTCGCGTGAGGTGCCACCTCATGGGCAACCCGCTCGAGCTGGGCCGGCTTGTGACACAGCACCACCAAGTCGGCCTCCTGGGCGACGGCGGCACCGGAAGTCAGGGCCCGCCCGCAGCTCTCATCGGCCAGGGCCTCGGCTCGCTCGCCAAGCGGATCGAAGCAGAGCACGGGCCTACCCCATCCGCGCGCCAAGGCGCGCGCCATGTTGCCGCAACCGATCAAACCAATGTTCATGGGCGCTCCAGGCTACCGGCCTTTGAGGCGAAAGAGTCCCTGACGGGAGAGGTCCAAGCCTCGCAAGGACGCAGGGAGCGAAGTGTGCTTCGCACACGAGCGACCGAGGACGCCGCGAGGCGCCGGACATCTCGCGTCAGGACTGGTTGAAGAAACCCTTTTCGATCAACCGTGCCCGCTCCTCGGCGGAGATCTCAACGTTGCGGGGGGTCAACATGAAAACCTTGTCGGCGATCCTCTGCATACCGCCGTCGAGCGCATAAGTGAGACCGCTGGCGAAGTCGATCAGGCGCTTGGACAGGTCGGTGTCGGCGCCCTGCAAGTTCAGGATCACCGGGATCGAGTCCTTGAACTTGTCGGCGATCTGCTGGGCGTCGTTGAAGGACTTGGGGATGACCAAGTGCACGCGCACGTCGCCATTGCCCTTCCCGACCGAGCGCAAGGCTGCGGTCGTGGGGCGCCCGCGGGGTTCGTCCTCGGGAAAGATCTCGTCGAACTCGTCGCGTCTGCGCCTCGGGGACAGCCGACGCACGTTGGGGCGCTCGCGATAGCGGTCTGCGATCTCCTCCTCGTGGGGAGGCTCGTCGTAGTCGTCGTGATAGTCCTCGGCCAAGCCGAAGTACACAAGCGCACGGTGCCATGAATCGCGAAATGCCATCTCAAAGGGCGTTTTCGATGAAAAGGGACGTTTCCCTGCTCATGCTAGTCATCCTCCGTGCAGCCGGCCACAATCCCAGGGGTGTGACGCATCCTCGAAATCGCTTAAATCCACGCTGCAACGGCTCTCAAGCGTACAGCTGGGAGCCGACGCGCACGATCGTGGCGCCCTCTTGCACGGCCACCGCGAAGTCCTGGGTGGTGCCCATCGAGAGCTCCTCCAAACCATGGTTGCGGGCCAGCTCGCGCAGGCGTCGAAACCAAGGCCTGCTCTGCTCCGGGTCCTCCGCCCGCGGGGGCATCGTCATCAATCCCGCCACCGGAACCGGCGAGCGCCCGATGAACTCCTCCAAACGCTCCGGCGTAACGCCCGCCTTGGCGGGATCGTGCGCCAGATTGACCTCGACCAGCACCTTCAGCCCCGGATTTGCCCGATCGGCGTAGCGCTCCAAAGCCTCCAAGGCCGAGTCGCTAGCCAATGAGTGGATGTAGCGCACGTGGGGCACGATCGCCTTCACGTGTTTGCTCTGCAAGCGGCCTATGAAATCCCACGTGAACAGGGCGCCGTGGATGGCCACCTTCTCCTGCAAGTCCTGGGCCCTGTTCTCCCCCACCAACCCGATCCCGGAGGCCGCCAGGACAGGCAACTCTTCACACGAGACGTACTTGGTCGCAGCCAGGATCTCGACGTCCGCGGGGTTACGCCCTGTGAGAGAGGCCGCGCGAGCCACCTCGGCCTTTACCGCCTCCAGGTTGGCCGTGACCCGCTCGACCGAGAGGCCCTCGATCAGCTCAACCATGCCAAGCCCGCCTGGCGCCCGGCCGAGGTGCCTTCGCGACGGTAGGAGAAGTAGCGCTCGTCGCAGATCGTGCACGCCTCCACGTCCCTCACCTCCGCGACTCCGGCGGCCAAGAGCCGCTCGTGGGCGATGGCCCGCAAGTCGATCTTGCGGCCCACGCGATCGGCGCCCCCGAAAGCACTGTGCACCTCCTCGCCCACCTCGTAACAACACACGCCCGCGCAGGGCCCCACGATCGCTGTGAGCTCTCCCCCACCGCCCACCTCGCGCAGCGCCCGTACACCCTCCTCCAAGACGCCGCCCGCCAAACCGCGCCAACCTGCATGCAAGGCCGCCACGGCGCCTTCGGTGCCGAGCACGACCGGGATGCAGTCGGCGGTCAAGACCATCGCCGCCACGCCTTTGACCGCCACGGCATGACCGTCGGCCTCGAAGCTCGGCTGACGCTCGCTGTCGGAGCCGATCGCCTCGAGCGACTCGTTGGAGAGCACTCGGCAGACAACTGTCCCGTGCACTTGATAGCCACGCACAAGGCGCTCAACGCCGATCGCCGCGCGCAACTTTTCGCGTGACCACAAGCCTTCCTCGGCGTGCTCGCCACCCACGCTCGACAGGTTGCCATGAGCGCGGCCGGTAAACAGGGCCTTGGCTCCGCCGGGCAGACGGAGGACTTCGCCGTCGAGCGGCGTGGACGCGTTTGCGGTCATACGGGCGCTGGGGTCATCGCCGAGCGACTCATATGCGCGCTTCGAGCGCGGCCCTCAGCTCGCTCTCGCGCCCAGGGGCGATGCGTTCTTCGAGGAGAAGCTTGTAGGACTCTTCAAGGCGTACCCCTACCTCCGGACCCTCCGGGACACCGGCGGCGATCAGGTCGTCGCCGGTCACCTCCAAAGTCACGTGCCTGCGGTCGTCGATCCACTCTTCGGCGAGGCGCTTGCCGTAGGAATCGGGGCCTTCGTCTATCTCGCAGACGCCGCCCGCGAGCGCCAAAGCCTCCACCGGAGCGCCGATCGTCAACTCCAGCAGATCGGAAGTGGTGTCGCTGCGAGCCAGTCTCATGATCGCCACTGATGCGGTGACGGCGACGCCAAAGGCTTTGTCGCCGACCCCGGCGGGGAGCGCCAAGTCCTGCAAGAAGCCCCTTATCGCGGGCTCGGTGTTTTCGTTGTCGAGGTACTCGCACAGCTCGAGCAGTAGAGCTCCCGCAAGCGTGACTCCGAGCGAGCCATCCTGGGGTAGGAGCTGCAAGGCGATGCGTGTCGCCTCAGGGTCAAAGCTCAAGCCCTGCTGCCAGGCGGTGAGGATTCCCATGCGATCGATCTCGGCCAGTGTCGCCACCGGATCGGGCTCTCTCATTGCCAGGCGCAGCTCGGCGCCGAGCCTCTCGCCCGAGAGCGTGCGCAAGGCGCCTGCCTGCAAGGCGTCCTCCGCCAGGGCGGCCGTGTACTCGTCGGCCCTGAAACCGAAGGGCGCAAGGCGTATCGCGTAGCGGGCAAGGCGCAGGATGCGTGTCGGATCGTCGTGGAAGCTGTCGTCGTGCAGCACCGCGAGACGACGTGCCCCGAGATCCTCGATCGCGCCCTCCACCGACCTGACCCGGCCCGCCCACTCGCCGGTCAGTCCGAGCGCGATCGCGTTGACGGTGAAGTCGCGCCGCTGCAAATCCTGCTCGGGCGTGCCTGGCGTCACATCGGGAAGCGCCCCCGGAGAGCTGTAGCTCTCCGCACGAATCGTTGCCAGGTCCACGTTCGCGATCTCAGAGCGAACGGCGGCGGTTCCGAAGCGCTCGTGCAATGTCAGCTCGCCTTGGAGCTTCTCCGCGAGATCGCGTGCGAGATCCTCTACGCGATCGCGCACAATCACGTCAAGCTCACGCGGGGTCCCACCGAGCAAGATGTCACGCACCGCGCCGCCCACCAGCTCTACGCAGCCGCCGTGGCGCTCGGAGGCCTCGAGCAGCTCCTTGCCCCCCGGCAATCCCCTTATGTGCTCGAGCATTTCCGCGCCGTAGCCTGCCGGCAGGCCGACGGCATCCTCCGATCGCTGCGCGGAATACTGGTCGCTCATCGGTGTTCGCTCGTCCTCATGCCCACTGGGTACTCGCTTTGCACCGGACTCGCATCGATCTCGCTCAGTCGAGACGAACCGGAATGCCGGCCGCCGCGATGTGGCTCTTGGCCTCGGCCACGGTGTGGCGGTTGTAATGAAAGATCGAAGCACACAACACAGCGTCGGCGCCGGCCCGCAACGCATCGACCAAGTGCTCGGGCTTGCCCGCGCCACCCGACGCGATCACAGGCACGTCTACCGCAGCGCTCACGGCCGCCGTCAGGGGCAGGTCATAGCCGTCGCTGGTGCCGTCGCGATCCATGCTGGTCAGCAGGATCTCCCCCGCTCCGCGCTCGGTCCCCTCGCGCGCCCACTCCACGGCATCGCGACCGGTGGGTGTGCGCCCGCCCGCGACGTATGCCTGCCAGCGCTCGTCTGCATCGGACGGGACCGCCTTGGCGTCGATCGCGAGCACGATGCATTGCGCGCCAAACACTCCCGCCAACTCGTCGAGCAGCTCGGGCCGCGCCAAGGCGGCTGAGTTGACCGAGACCTTGTCGGCCCCGGCGTCGAGCACTGCTTGGGCATCCTCGATCGAGCGGATGCCTCCACCGATCGTGAACGGCACGAACACGTCGTCGGCGGTCGAGCGAGCCAGCGCCGCGATCGTGTCGCGACGCTCATGCGTGGCTGTGATGTCAAGGAAGACCAGCTCGTCGGCGCCCTCACGGTCGTAATGGGCAGCCAGCTCGACCGGGTCGCCGGCGTCGCGGATGTCCACGAATTCAATGCCCTTGACGACGCGACCGCCGTCCACGTCCAAGCAAGGGATCACGCGCTTGTAGTGCATCCGCCTCACGGTAGCGCGCCGGATGACCGTCTGCCTACCAGAATTGACTAGTTGCTCGAATCTCGGGTGTGCTCGGGGTATTAACTACTCGAATCGTGGATACACAACACGGCTTAACCGATGCTTGAGTCGTCCAGCGCCGCCAAAGCTTGGGGAACGGTGAAGCGCTTCTCATACAGAGCCTTACCCACGATCACTCCGGTCAGGCTCGGCTCCTTCAGGCCGGCAAGCCCGTCCAAGTCGGCAAGCGCGCCGATGCCACCCGAGTAGATGAACGTGCCCGGCACGGATCGCGCCACGTGCCTTACTTCCTCGAGGTCGGGACCTTCGAGCATGCCGTCGCGATCGACGTTGGTATAGAGGAGATCGGTGGCGCCCCGTTCGGCGAGGTCCGCGATGACCTGCTCGCGATCACCGTCGATCGTCTCGGTCCAGCCCGCGGTCGCCACGCGACCGCCACGCACGTCGACCGACACGAGCACCTGGCCGGGCCAGCGCTCGAGCGCGCGCTCGAGCAGGTCCGGGTCGGTGAAAGCGGCTGTTCCCAAGATCGCGCGCTGGGCGCCCGCCCGCAAGACAGTGTCGATTGCCTCCAAGGAGCGCAGACCGCCCCCGAACTGGACGGGCACGTCCAGCTCGCCGGCGATACGCCTCAGGTGGGCGACGTTGGCGGGTGCGCCCTCGCGCGCCCCGTCGAGGTCAACGACGTGCAAGCGACGGGCGCCGGCCCGCACCCAATTGCGCGCAGCCGAGAAGGGGTCCTCGTCATAGACCTTCTTGGCCTCGAAGTCGCCCTTGACGAGACGCACGGCCTTACCGCCGAGCATGTCGATCGCCGGATAGAGGTTCACTGGGCGACTGTTACTGCCGAGCGCAAACAGATGCGCGCGAAGTTCGCCAGCAGGCGCAACCCGCCGGCCGAGGACTTCTCGGGATGAAACTGCACGCCATAGAAGCTTTCGTGCGCGACCACGCTCGCAAACGGAGCGTCGTACACCGAGGTTCCGAGGATGTCCTGGGGTTGGGAGGGCACGGGCGCAAAAGAGTGCACGTGGTAGAAGGCGCAGCGCTCGGGCAACCCTTCGGTCAGCGGCGAGGAGCCCGTGAAGGCGACCTCGTTCCAACCGATGTGGGGCAGCTTGAGCTCGCCGTGTTCGAGCTCGCGCACCTCGCCGGCGATCAGTCCGAGCCCGAGCGTGCCGCCTTGCTCGGTGGAGCGCTCAAAGCCGAGCTGCATACCTAGACAGATGCCCAAGACCGGCGTCCCTCGCTCGACGCTTTCGCGCAGAAGCTCGTCGAGGCCCAGCTCGCGCAGGTTCGCCATGCCGCGAGGGAAGGCGCCAACGCCCGGCACCACGAGACCGGCGGCTTTGCGCAGGGAGTCGTGATCGTTTGTGACGGTGACGCGAGCGCCGATGTGCTCGAAGGCCTTCTCGACCGAGCGGCGATTGCCCATGCCGTAGTCGACCACGGCGATCTCCACCGGCTCGTCGAGCAGTGGTCGAGCCTCCTCGCTGCTCATGAGGCGCACTCCTCGGTCCCGACCTGTCCCACGAAGCTCATGAGGTCAGCGTACCCTTCGTGCTCGGCACGCCAGTCTCGGTCGGGTCGATCGCCACCGCGGCGCGCAGAGCCCGCGCGAAGGCCTTGAAGGCCGCCTCGATCATGTGGTGAGCGTTCGTGCCCGCCTGCACCTCCAAGTGCAAGGTCAGCTTGGCCGCGTTGGCCAAGGCCCTGAAGAACTCCTCGGTGAGCTCGTGCTCAAAGCCACCGGTGGCGCCCGGTGGCAGGTCGGCATCGAAGGCCGTGAAGGGGCGTCCTGAGATATCCAGAGCGCAGCTTGCCCGCGCCTCGTCCATCGGCACAAGCGCGGACCCATATCTGTAGATGCCGGCCCTGTTGCCCAATGCATGGTCCAAGGCCTGACCGAGGACGATCGCGGTGTCCTCGGCGGTGTGGTGGGCGCCTGTCTGCAGATCGCCGCTCACCTTGACCTCCAGATCCATGCGCGCGTGGCGAGCGAAGAGGTCAAGCATGTGATCGAGGAAGCCGACCCCCGTCTCGCGAATGCCTTGGCCGGTACCGTCGAGGTTCAGCGCGAGGCGCACGTCGGTCTCGGCGGTCTTGCGCTCAATCATCGCTTCGCGGCTCATGAAGCGTCATTCTCTCGTACTCGCGCCAACATCGACTTGGCATGCAGTGGGAAGCCCTCGGCCTCGGCGATCGGCGCACCCGCCTTCGCCAGCTTGATGGCGGCGAAATCGGGGATCTCGACGACCGACATGCGTCTGCGGAAGTGCCTTGGCGAGAGCGCCGAGGCGAAGCGTGCGGCGCCGCCGGTGGGCAGAACGTGGTTGGAACCGGCGGTGTAGTCACCGAACGCAGTCGCCCCGTTGCGACCAAGCAGCAGGCAGCCGGCGGTGCGCACCTTGATCGCCAAAGCCTCCTCGGCAGCTCCAACGAGTTGCAGATGCTCGGGGGCAAACTCGTTGGCCAACGCCACGGCCGCCGCGGGCGTGGAGGTCTCGATCAGGACACAGGCGTCCGGTTCGAGCTCAGAGCTGCCCATCAGTTCATGCTCGATCGCGACTGCTACGGCGTCCAAAGCCGCGCGCGAGCTGGACACGCCGGCCACGAGACTGCCGGGGCCGTGCTCGGCTTGGGCGAGAAGGTCCAAGGCGACGAGGCGGGGGTCGGCGTCGGCGCCGAACACCACCATCAGGTCGCTGGGCCCGGCGAAGCCGTCGATGCCCACCACATGGGACAGGCGTCGCTTGGCCTCTTGCACATAGAGGTTGCCTGGACCGACGATCACGTCTGCGCGCTCCACCGACTCCGTGCCGAACGCCAAGGCCGCGACCGCTTGCGCGCCTCCCATGCGGTAGACGTGCTCCACTCCACACAGTCGACAAGCGGCCAGGATCGAAGGATGGGCCTCGCCGTCGGGTCCGGGCGGGGTGCACACGGACACGTCCAAAACACCGGCGGCGCGAGCGGTTACGACGCCCATGACGACTGTGCTGGGATAGGCGGCGCGACCACCCGGAGCGTAGACCGCGGCTGCGGAGACCGGCAGTTCGCGCAGCCCGACCGTATGGCCTTGGGCCAGCTCGACCGTGACCTGCTCGGCGCCGATCGAAGCATCGGCGACACGCGCTACGTTGGCGATCGCCACCTGCAATCCGGCCACCACATCCAAGGGCATCGACTCCAAGGCCTGGTCGAGCTCGTGCGCGGCGACGCGTATCTCGCGCGGCTGGGACCCGTCGGTGTCGAACCGGCGCGTGTACTCCTCGACGGCCTCGTCTCCCTCGGCACGCACGTGGGCGACGATCGTGGCGACCGCCTCTTCGACGCCTTCCACACCGCCGATCAGGCGGCGTAGATTGGCTGCGGCGAGCGCGGGGGGGCCGGTCTCATCGTCGTTGAGCGTGACGCGCTCAACAAGCACGCAAACGTCCCAGCAAATCGTCGATCGCGCCGGCGCGCAGCTTGTGGGCGACAGGGTTGGCGATCAAACGGGCGGTGCACTCGACGATCTCCTCGCGCACGATGAGGTCGTGTTCGCGCAAGGTGGTCCCGGTGGCCGTGAGGTCGACGATCGCCTCGACCATGCCGGTGAGCGGAGCCAGCTCGACCGAGCCCTTGACCTCGACGATCTCGGCCTGGCGACCGGTCTCCTCCAGGTAGTGCGCGGCGATGCGGGGATACTTGGTGGCGACTCGCATCACTCCCAAGCGCCTCAAAGCCTCGGCGGCGGGGTCGGGGCCGGCCTTGCTGGCCAGGACCATCGTGCAGCGCCCGTATCCCAGGTCGAGTAGCTCGTAGACCTCACGCCTGGCGGGATCGCCGGGTCCTTGGGCTGCTTGCTCGAGTAGGACGTCCTTGCCGGTGATGCCGATGTCGGCCGCGCCCGACTCCACGTAGGTGGGCACGTCGGAGGGTCGCATCGTGATCACGCCGATCGCGTCGAACAGGAGCTTGCGGTCGTTTGAGCGTAGCTCGGCGGTATCGAGGCCGAGATCGTCCAAGAGATCGACGGTCTCCTTGAACAGGGCTCCCCGGGGCACCGCGATGGTCAGGCCGTTGACCGTGCTCATGGAGCCCCCGCATGGGCCTGGCCCGGCTCGCCTCGCTCCTCGCCGGCCAAGGCAATGTGCAGGCGTTCGACACCCAACGCGAAGCCGACGGCGGGCAGGGGCCGCCCGTAGTGGCCGAGCAGGTCGTCGTAGCGCCCGCCACCCCCTATGGGTGCGCCGAGGGCGGGGTCGTAGACCTCGAAGACGGCGCCGGTGTAATAGCCGATCGAGCGCACGAGGCCCAGGTCGAAGATCACGCGGGCGGCAACGTCGGGAGCGAGCAAAGCGTGGACCTGGCGCATGTTGGCGGCGGCATCGGCCGCGGTCGCCGACGCGTCGAGCACCTCGGAACCTCCGCGTCTTTGGGGTACCTCAAGCAGCAGGGATCGTGCCTCGGCGGAGAGGTCTAGCCCGGCGAGAGTCCCAGCCAAGGCCACGAAGTCTCGCTGGACGAGCGCATCCAGCAGTAGGGGGCGCGCCTCATCGGGCACGCCCAGGCTCGCCATCAAGGAAGGGAACAGGGAGGCATCGCCGAGGCCGATGCGGTAGCCCTCGAGGCCCACGGCGTCCAGGGCTGCGCACAGGACGGTCAAAGCCTCGGCGGTCCCCTCGGGCGCGGGCGAGCCGATCAGCTCGATCCCCGCCTGCAGGAGCTCGCGGGGCTGGCCGCGTGAGGGACGCACACCTCGGTAGCAGTGGGCCAAGTAGCAGAAGCGCAGGGGCGGCTCGACCTTGGGATAGCGGGTGGCGACGACACGGGCAATAGGAACGGTCATGTCGGAGCGGAGGACGAGCACCGCGCCGGTCTCGTCGAACACGCGGTAGGCGGGCTGGGCGTCGGCCATGTCGGCCCGCGCCAGGACAGCCTCGTACTCGAGCGCGGGCGTGTAGACCTCGCCGTAGCCGTGACGCTCGAACACCGAGCGCAGGGAATCGGTGATGGCGCGCACCTCGCGGGTCTCGTCGGGCAGCACGTCGCGCGTGCCGGAGGGAATCGGGTGAATCATCTTCTCGCCATTCAATCGGACTGGAACGTCGGGTGCGCGCACGCCGCGCGCCCGAGGAATCTCAGGCGTGAACCGGCTCGGTCGCGACGCGCTCGATGCGCGCGCCGAGCTCGCGCAGGCGCTCGTCGATGCGCTCGTAGCCGCGATCGATCTGACGGATGTTGCCAATCTCAGATCGTCCCTCGGCGCAGAGGGCCGCCAGGAGCATTGCCATGCCGGCCCTGATGTCGGGTGACTCGACTCGCTCGCCGCGTAGACGTCGATGGCCGGTGATGATCGCCCTGTGGGGGTCGCACATGACGATGTCGGCGCCCATCAGGATCAGCTTGTCGGTGAAGATGAGCCGGTTCTCGAACATCCACTCGTGTACGAGGATCGAGCCCTCGGCTTGAGTGGCCAAGGCCACGGCGATCGAGGTCAGATCGGCCGGGAAGGCAGGCCAGGGACCGTCCTGGATCTTGCTCTTGTAGTCGCCGACGTCCGATTGGACAATGAGTTTTTGGGATGGAGGTACGTACACGTCGCAACCATCGATCGTGCTGCGCAATCCGAGGCGCTCGAACACCAGGCGGATCATGCGCAGATCGGAGGGCACGACGTCCTTGATGCGCAGCTCTCCCCCGGTCACCCCGGCCAAGGCCATGAAGCTGCCGATCTCGATGTGGTCGGGAGCGACACGGTGATGACAGCCGTGCAGACGCTTGGCGCCGGCGACGGCGAGCAGATTGGAGCCGATCCCCTGGATGTCGGCGCCCATCTTGACGAGCATCCGCGCCAAGTCCTGGACGTGGGGCTCGCAGGCGGCGTTGCCGATCACCGTGGTGCCGGGCGTCAAGGCGGCCGCGAGAAGGGCGTTCTCAGTGGCCATGACGGATGGCTCGTCCATGAAGACATCGGTCGGACGTAGACCGGTGGGCGCGGCGAGCACGATCTCGCGCTTGCACTCCACGGAGGCACCCATCGCCCGGAAGGCATCCAGGTGGGGGTCCAGGCGCCTGCGGCCGATCACGTCGCCGCCGGGCGGGGGCATGACGGCGCGGTGGAAACGCGCCAAAAGGGGTCCGGCGAGCAGGAAGGAAGCCCTGATCTGCTCGGCCAAGTCGGGGTCGATTTCGGTGTCGTGCACGTCGGCGGCGCAGACAACTACTTCGTTGGGGCCTCGCCACTCAACGGAGGCGCCCAAGGACCTCAGGATCGCAATCATCGCGTCAACGTCGCGAATGCGGGGGACGTTCTCGACGAGGACCTCCTCGTCTGTGAGCAGACAGGCCGCGAGTATGGGCAGGGCACCGTTCTTGTTGCCGGCGGCCACCATGGTGCCGGAGAGCGGGGCGCCGCCTTCGATGACGAACTTCTCCATGAGCTGAATGCGCCGCCTGGGAGCCAGGGCGGGTTCCGAGTCTGAGCGCTTGGCTAGCGTAACAGCCATCTCGGTGTAATTCGCTCGCCGGAGCCGAGAACCTTCTGCGGTCCGTAGAAGCTCCTACTGGCCTTAGAACCCTCTGTCGGCTCCGAGAACCTCCCCGCAAGGCGCAGGTGGACGCGGGCTCGTTGGACATGTCTCTCGACGGGGTGCCTACGCGCACGGGGGGCGTTGCCTCTGTCGTGTGCATATCGCTCGACGGGGTGCCTATGCGCGCGGGGGGTGTGCTGCCTCTGTCGGTGTGCATCGCTCGACGGGGTGCCTACGCGCGCGCGGGGGGTGTTGCCTCTGTCGGTGTGCACCCCAAGCCGCGGTATACAACCCGGGGCGACGCACAATCTGCAATTCTCGTTGCAACTGGGCGAGCTGGATTTCCGCATGGTTGAGCGGGATCGGACACTTCCAGGCGGCCAAAACACGATACGTACACGTGTTCGTATGCGTTCCGTCCGGGGCCCGTCCTATTGTACGAACACATGTTCTGTTCATCACCTGCACCGCGGCTCAATCGGCGCCTTCTCGGAGCGCTGCGCTTGGCTCGCTCGTTCCTGCTGCTCGAGGACGATTACAAGGTCGACTGGGAGGTCGATCAGGACGAGCCGGCTGTGCCGATGAGACGTGGTCTCGGAAGTGATCGAGACGAGCCGGCGGAAGACGGTCATGACTCGATGGGCGAGGGCCATCCACACCGGATGGCCCTACAGAGTCGGTTGAGCGTGCGTCGTCCGGGGATCGTGGTGCCTCATGAACAGGTGTGCTTGTGTCCTGTCGGTGGACGGGCTCGCGCCGGAGTGTCGCGCGGCTCCTTCTTGCCGGAGAGATCTTGCGCGGCTTTGCCGCGCGGGGCGGGGTCGTCAAGGAACCCCTAGTACCGAATGGGCCTGGTCACGAAGGCCATACAACCAACGCCACGAGCCGCCCTTGCGGGGCGGCTCGTGTGCGTTAAAGAAACCGGCGGCGTCCTACTCTCCCAGGCCCTTGCGGGCCAAGTACCATCGGCGCTGAGGGGCTTAACTTCTCTGTTCGGAATGGGAAGAGGTGTTTCCCCCTCGCCAAGGCCACCGGAAAATCGTGAGAGACCACGCTTCTCGGGGTCCTTCAAAACTGCACAGCGCCACACGAGTATCACTCCAAACATGCACATGTTTGGAATCAAAAAAATCCGTCAAGCCCTCGGGCCATTAGTACCGGTCTCCTTCGCGCGTTACCGCACTTCCAGATCCGGCCTATCAACCTGGTGGTCTACCAGGGCCCTTACTCCCTCTAGGGGATGGGAGAACTCATCTTGAGGCCGGCTTCCCGCTTAGATGCTTTCAGCGGTTATCCGATCCACACGTAGCTAGCCTGCTATGCCCTTGGCAGGACAACAGATACACCAGAGGTGCGTTCATCCCGGTCCTCTCGTACTAGGGACAAATCCTCTCAATTCTCCAACGCCCACGGCAGATAGGGACCGACAGTTTTGTTACTCCCACACCGAATCAGGCATGGGGGCCAGGACATTTCTGCCTGACTCTGCATGTCGCCATGCAGCTCGGACTATATCTTCACGAAGGCATCAATCTTCGTGTTCGGCATATAGTCTCTGAGGATTCTGGTTGGCCATCTTTGATGAGCTCTACCCATCGCACGCTCCGGAATCGGCCGCCTCCATTCATTGAAAGCGCGACCTCCAGAAGCCTGACGAAACCGTCAGGTGTCCGATGTTGACCGAGAGCCATCGATCTCACGATCGCCGCAAACTTCTCAAAGTCCTCATGCTTTGAGGACAAGAGAGGCGACCGCTCAAAGAAAGGGATCACGTGCTCCAGTAGGTCACGTCGCCGTCTGACAACATAAACCAAAGCACGATCCTTCCTTCCGTTGGACTTGATGTAGCCGCTATCACCGAACCGATCGCGTATCAACCAAAGCACCTGAGCCCTGTCACCGTTCTGGCTGACATGAAACTCAGGAACCAGCTGATACCCGCTACGACTCGATGGGTTGCGATTGACGGAGACTGCAAAGCAGCCCTCGCCATCTACATAGCCCGAGATGTAGCCATCCAGCCTTTCCTGCTGATTGTCCGCACCCGACACATTTTCACTGTAACACCAGATCCGGACGGGATCGGGTGTACGAGTAGTGCGGGATACTCGGAGTTTCCAGCATATAGCCGAATTTATAGACAGCAACGGAATTTACTGTCTCACGACGTTCTGAACCCAGCTCGCGTACCGCTTTAATGGGCGAACAGCCCAACCCTTGGGAGCGACTTCACCCCCAGGATGCGACGAGCCGACATCGAGGTGCCAAACCGGGCCGTCGATGTGGACTCTTGGGCCCGATAAGCCTGTTATCCCCGGAGTACCTTTTATCCGTTGAGCGACGGCACTTCCACTTGCTACCGCCGGATCACTAAGACCTACTTTCGTACCTGCTCGACCTGTCGGTCTCGCAGTCAAGCTCCCTTGCTACCTTTGCGCTCTACGCACGATTTCCGACCGTGCTGAGGGAACCTTTGCGCGCCTCCGTTACATTTTGGGAGGCGAC
This sequence comes from Solirubrobacteraceae bacterium, assembly GCA_049588415.1. Taxonomy (GTDB): domain Bacteria; phylum Actinomycetota; class Thermoleophilia; order Solirubrobacterales; family Solirubrobacteraceae; genus Palsa-744. The sequence goes on along the minus strand of JBAVYU010000035.1, from coordinate 2,512 downwards.
CGCCCCAGTCAAACTACCCGCCTGGAACTGTCCAGCACCCGGATTCACGGAATGCTGTTAGAAACCCAATACACCAAGGGTGGTATCTCAAAGTTGGCTCCACGCAAGCCGCAGCCTGCGCTTCAAAGCCTCCCACCTATTCTGAGCGAAATGCACCGAATTCCAATACCAGGTTGTAGTAAAGGTTCACGGGGTCTTTCCGTCTAGCCGCGGGTACTCGGCATCTTCACCGAGACTGCAATTTCACCGAGCCCATCGTTGAGACAGCGCTGAAGTCGTTACGCCATTCGTGCAGGTCGGAACTTACCCGACAAGGAATTTCGCTTGAGCTGTTACTTCCCAGGCCCTTGATATGCACTACCTGAGATTAACTGAGACCTAAGTCTCAGCGGGTCGATCATTTCTGCCGACCTCTGCATGTCGCCATGCAGGCCGGACCATATCTTGCCTACAAAACACTGTAGACCCCGGCGTGTGGTCTCTGAGGGGTCAACCCACAAGTGGGCGACTTCCCTGCTGATTGTCCGCACTGTAAGCATTGTCACTGCCCACGAGGGGCGAGTAGCTCCAGATACACGGGTTTTCCAGCATACAGCCAGGTTTTACTAAGGCAACGAATTCACGAAACCTTAGGACCGTTCCTACTGTTACTACTTGGGCACTTCACCCAAGCGATCCGCTCATTTCTGACGGATTCTCATGGTCGCCCATGAGAGCGGACTATATCATCCCCCAATCGCTCTAGATTGAAGGCTTGGCGTATAGTCTCTGAGGATTCCATCCATCCGATAACGTCTCTTCCCACCTCGGTTCATCCGTTCCCGGAGAGCAAGAACCTGGTGGTAGTCCTGGTCGCTTAGACAACCATTTGCAAGTAGAGCAACTGCGCTCTTCCACAAACGATAGTCCTCTGCCTTCTCTCCTACGATCGGAAACCGATCGAAGAAGGGAACGATAAGACTGGTGAGATCAGGAAGTCGATTGACCTCCCAATACCAGCCTCCGTTTCCCGCCTTACGCATCGTCCCGCACCTCAAGGTCTCTCGAAAGAGATCCAGCGGCACGCGATCGTGCTGTGAGACGTTGAAGGCAGCTGAGAGCTTAAAGCTTCGTCGATAGTCACCGCGCTTGCGGCAAACGATCATGAAGCTTCCCTCTCCCAGCGCGAACCCGGACAAGAAGCTACCGAGCGAGACCTCTATGGCCTCGATGAATGGCCTTTCCTGCTGATTGTCCGCACCTGTCACATTTTCACTGTAACACTCGATTCGGACGGAATCTGGCGTTACGAGTAGTGCAGGATACACGGGTGTTCCAGCATATAGCCAAGTTTTACAACTACCTCGGTCAACTGATAGTTACGGCCGCCGTTTACCGGGGCTTAGCTTCGCTGCTTCGGGTCAAGCCCTAACAACTCCACGTAACCTTCCGGCACCGGGCAGGCGTCAGCCCCTATACGTCGTCTTACGACTTAGCAGAGACCTGTGTTTTTGGTAAACAGTCGCTTCAGCCTATTCACTGCGGCCCCCTCGGGCTCCGTTCGTGAAGAACATCACCCTACTGGGGCGCCCCTTATCCCGAAGTTACGGGGCAATTTTGCCGAGTTCCTTAACGATGGTTATCTCGATCACCTTAGTATTCTCTACTTGCCCACCTGTGTCGGTTTTGGTACGGGCACGCGCTTCCTCCCTAGAGGCTTTTCTCGGAGGTATGGCGTTGGGGACTCGCCGGCTTAGTGCCAGCTGGCATCGCACCTCAGGTTATGCGGCCCCGCATTTAACATGGGCCACCCCTACATGCTTACCCCAGGACAACCATCGCCTGGGTTCCCTTAGCCTTCCTCGTCCCCCCATCGGTCAAACGGAAGTTACGTGGTACAGGAATATCAACCTGTTGGCCATCGACTACGCCTTTCGGCCTCGCCTTAGGTCCCGACTAACCCTGAGCAGACGAACTTTACTCAGGAATCCTTGGGCAATCGGTGGAAAGGATTCTCACCTTTCTTTCGTTACTTATGCCGGCATTCTCACTTCCCATGCCTCCACGGCTGGCTTACGCCGCCGCTTTACTGGCATGGGAACGCTCTCCTACCGCGTGATCAGTCCGAAGACTTCACACACCCGCAGCTTCGGTGACTAGCTTGAGCCCCGTTACATTGTCCGCGCTCGAACACTTGACCAGTGAGCTGTTACGCACTCTTTCAAGGATGGCTGCCTCTAAGCCAACCTCCTGGTTGTCTATGCACTCGAACATCGTTTCCCACTTAGCTAGTACTTAGGGACCTTAGCTGGCGGTCTGGGCTGTTTCCCTTTCGACGCTGAAGTTTATCCCCCAGCAACTGACTCCCGGAGTAGACGTAATGGTCTTCGGAGTTTGCCTGAAATCGGTAACCTGGTAGGGCCCCTTATCCAAACAGTGCTCTACGGCCACTACGTAATTTATCCGAGGCTATACCTAAATATATTTCGGAGAGAACCAGATATCACTGAGCTTGATTAGCCTTTCACTCCGA
>JBAVYU010000034.1:0-19136 GCA_049588415.1 Solirubrobacteraceae bacterium | reverse complement strand
GCATTGCAAGGCTTCATCGGCTGGCTGACGGATCGTCCCGGACGTACTGGACCACCGCTCTCTGATCGCTCGATCCGCAACGCGCTCACTCCGCTGCGCCTGTGCCTAGAGGCGGCGGCCGCTGCGGCGGGTCTTGACCTACGCTCGCTGTTCACGATGCGCGACTTCAACAGGGTCGAGCGATCGATCCCGCTCGGCTATGACCGCGGCACATCGCATGTCTCCGCTCTGCGTGTACCGCGCTCAGCGGTCCTCGTGGCCTGATCGTTTGTTGTTGATCGACATCGCCTCGTCTTCGCCGCTATCGCTTGCATCCGGGTCGAGCGCACGTGCCTGCGCGTGTCGATCACGGGCAGATTCGGTGAGATGCTCAGCCTCGATGGCTTGCCGCTCTGCGTCAGCGTGTCCCTGCCGCGCCTGGGCGGCGCGTTCGTCGGCTTCTGCCTGAGCGCGCTTTGCTTCGGCGGCCTGCTCGTCAGCTGAGGCGCGGGCGCTTTCCGCTTGGATCGAACGGGCCTTGGCCTGCTGACGAAGCTCACCCGCTTGTTCGCGATGACGTTCCTTACGCCTGCGGCTCGTGGCGCGTGCGATGCCGGCGATGAGGATAAGTACTATCACGACGCCGACAGCAATTGCGATGATTGTTCCTGTGCTCACGGTTTCCTCCTAAAGCTGGATCGGTGTTGGCGACGCTCATTGCTAGGGGGTTGCTCACGCGTCACTACAACCCTTAGAGGCGGGGGTCTTCGTAAGGTCCGCCGCCCAATCGGTTTCTAGCGCTGGCCATGTAGATCAGCGACAGGACGAGGCCCACGATGCCCGCAAGGATGAGGATCAGGCCGATAGTCGGACGCGACACTCCCGACACGTGAAACGTGACGGCGTAGCGGATGATCGCGCCAACGGCGATGAGGAAAATGGAGGTGCCTATCGACATGGCTACAGCCTGCCGCCCCTGCGATAGCCGAACCCACCGCCCGTGAGGAAGACCACGAGGGCTACCACCAACAGCAGCCAAAGCAACGGGCTTACACCGAGTCCGCCCGCCACGGCGGCAATTACCAGAATAATCAAAAGCAACTCCAAAAGACCCATCTGAGTCCTCCTTTGCGTTTACTGCTGCGTGGGATATTTAGTGAGATGGAGCTACTACCCCGTTGGAGCTCGGCCAATCCACTTGCTAGAGAGAACATCCTCTACATGAATGTTTTCTCACCGTTAGGGTCCGACCATGAGTAAAACTCTGCATCCGCTGAAGCCGAGTTCAGCACTCGCGAATGGCACGTGACGTGGCGCGGATCGTGCGCGGATGGCGTGGTTTGTGCACAGCTAAGTGTCGCCCATTCGCTGAAATGCTTGCAAGCGAGCCGTTTGCTCTGCCTGGGAAGCTGAATTCGCGCAGAGCACCGTGCTCGCACGCTTCCGTGGCGGCGATGCCTTCGGGGTCGAACACGGCCGATAGATAGCTGCATCCGCGCGCCGGCTTGACGATCTGGGCGCTCGCGAGATCCGCCGGATGCGTCGCCGAGAGGATCACGATCACCCCCTCGATCGGATCGCTGCAGAGTCCGTAGCCATCCCTTTTCCCGACACGCACCGCTGGATCGGAGGGAGCGTAGGTAAAGATCAGGCTGGTGCCGCGCGCGTTCCAAGAGGGTGCGGATATCCGGTGGCACACCCTCGCGCCGGCGCCGATCGTCCAGCTCTGGCCGGTATTGAGGTCCGCGAGTAGCAAGTGCTCGTTGAAGTAGGAGCGGGCGCCCGGCGCAACAGGAACGCGACCTCGTGTTCGTCGGGGCTGGGCACGGCATCGCTCACCAGGGTCGAGCGTGCGAATGTCCGCACCGTCGTTTCGCTGCCGGAGCCGAGCGCGAGATGGGCGACGCTGCCGGTGCAGCTGGGAGTGCAGGGCGAAAGCGAGCCCGAGCGGCACGGCGGTCAGGGCGTCGCCGAAGTTGTGGATTAGGTCGGCCAGCAGGGCGATGCTGCCGCTGGCGATGAACACGAGGGTCTGAGCGATGGCGGTGAGCCCCAGGACTGCGAGTGAAAGCGAGATGGCACGGATGCCCTGCCGGGAGCGCTTGATGCTGTCGTGTATGAGGCCGTGAAAATGACCGTGCTCGGCGCCCTGGGTGTGATGGTTCTCGTCATGGTCTGAGTGACCGTGATCGTGCGCCTCCTCGGCGGGCGCGGATCGTCGCACGAGCCTGAGATGACGGTGAGGCCCGCTGTTGGGATGGCTGTGCAGTCGCCACCGTGGCGGTGAATGTTCGGGTCGGTTTGCGGCATCGGCTCAAGTTAAGCGCAGTAACGCCCGCACACCTGTTCTCCGAGGTCATCGCCACCGCCGGGCTGTTGCTTGTGATCTTCTCCCTAACGCGCACCAAACGCGCGCACATCGCTCCGGCTGCCGTTTGCCGGTCTGGCGCGTATAGGTCATTGCGGCGGCCCGGTCAGCGCAACCCTTAAGGTCGATCGCGCGCTCCTTGCGCATCGTGACAACGACGTAGGCAATGCCCTGATCCAGCGGTCGTCCGCCGTCTCGGGGCTGGTCGGGGTCGCGCTCGCTTGTGAGGAGGTTCTCACTTACGGCTCAGCCGGCCTTTAGACGTCGCCTAGATGCTGGGCGCGATGTCCTCTCGGCGAAGCGCTGCACGTCGGCAGACGATCAGGCGGCGCCGAGCGATGGCGCTGCTGGCTGTGCCGATCGCAGCGGTCATTGCAGTGGCGAGCGTCAGCGGCCAGCGCGACGGGCCGAGCCGAGCGAGCACTGCTCGGCGTGGGAGCGTGGGTGTGCTGGCTGCCCGTGCGCGACGAGCACACCACCCGCACCGTCACGGGGCGAGCAGGACCGGGGCGAGCAAGAACCTGCGGCCGGGATCGAACCCGGACGTCCTTCCAGGCCCGGTGCTGATCGCCGATCGAGACAACAACCGTTTGCTGGAGGTGAGCCCGAACGGTCACGTGCTGTGGCGTTTCCCGGCTCCCGGTGATCTTGCCCGGGGTCAGACGTTCGAGTTGCCGGACGATGCGTTCTTCTCGCCAAACGGCCGTGAGGTGGTTGTGACCCAGGAGGATGACTTCGCAATAAGTGTGGTCGATTTCGCTCGCGACCGCATCGTCTACCGCTATGGGCATCCTGGGGTGCCTGGCTCCGAACCGGGCTACGTCCACAATCCCGACGATGCGATGCTGATGCCCTCAGGCGACCTGCTCTCCGCGGACATCAAGAACTGCCGGGTGTTGGTGATCCGCCCACCTGCCCACCGGCCATTGCGCCAGCTCGGCGAGACAGGTGTATGCGAACACCAATTGGGTGTGTCTTACGGCAGCCCCAACGGGGCCTTTCCTATGGCAGGCGGGGACACGGCTATCACTGAGATCAACGGTGATTGGCTCGATGTGATCGCTCCTGACGGAACGCCGGTGCTCGCCACGCACCCGCCGGGGTTCACCTATCCCTCGGATACAAACCAGGTGCGCCCAGGGTTGTTCCTCTCGGTCGACTACACGAACCCTGGGGCGATTGAGACGTTCACGAACACTGGTGAGCTGCGCTGGCGCTACGAACCCACCGGCGGGACGGCACTGAATCAGCCCTCGTTGGCGTTGCCTTTGCCGAACGGGGACATTCTCGCCAACGATGACAAGAACGATCGTGTGATCGTGGTCGATCCGCACACCAACAAGATCGTGTGGCAGTACGGCCACACTCGTGTTCCAGGCTCGGGCGAAGGGTTCTTGAGCAACCCCGACGGTGTGGACCTCTCGCCTCCCAACTCGTTGGACGAGCGGTTCGCTGGCACGCTGCGCGCGCCTTGAACAGCCGTGTTCTACAGGGGCTTGGGCGTGAGTTCAAGCACAACGTCGACGGGACCGCTTGTACTCAGCCCCCCGGCCAGCCACACCCGGTCGCCGAGGGGGATCGCGGCGGCGTCTGACAGCGGTTGTGGCAGTTGTCCGACTCGCACGGAGTGGCCTGTCGCGGGATCGATGGCGAGGATCGCTGCGCTTTGTGTGCCTGGTGCGGAGCCTCGGCCTCCGAGGATGTAGACGTAGGACCCGAGTGCGATGGCCGCGGCGTGCGTGACCGGGCTGGGCAGATCGCCGACGTGCTGGACATTGTGGGTGGCGGGGTCAAAGCTCAGGATCGTTGTGGTCGCGGCTTCGTCGTGTGAGCCACCCACGATCAGCAGCCGGCCGCCGCTGGCAGCGACTGCTGCGTAGCGCAAACCGTAGGGCAGCCGTCCCACGAGCTGTGGGTGCGAGCCGGGACGCCATGCGACGATTGTGTCGAGCGCCTGCACTCCGTTGTAGCCGCCGATGACATACGCGGTGCCCGCGAGCGCGGCGACCGCAGCGTCAGATGTAGGCGTCGGCAGACTGCCGACCTGGGCCACGCTGTCCATGTCCGGGTTGAAGGCGAGGATGTGGTCGTAGGAGTTGAACTGCCCACCTCCGAACACGTAGGCCTGCCCGTCGAGGAGTACGCCTTGAGCGTCGTGCTGGGCTTCGGGCAGATTCGCAGCGTCTTTGACGCCGTGCGCGTCCAGCACGCTAACGGCCGCGGTCGAGGTGTCGCCAGCGTTCAGGCCGCCCAGCAACACGACGCGCCCGGACCCAAGCGGCACGCCAGCCGTGTCTTGTAGCGCGGCGGGCAACGTGTACGGCAGGCGGGAGACCGCGAAGTGTTCGGGTGAGCGCGGTCCTCTACGACGGAACGTGTGCGTAACGCCAACTCTGGCGGGGCCGTGGTGTGCTGTCAGGCGTTTGGTGGTGAACCACCCGACAAGCACGAAACCGATGATCACGACGAAAACAGTGGCTGCTGCGCGCCGTCGCCATACCTCCCGGCGGCGCCTAACTGATCGACGCTCAACCAGGCTGGAACCCCGGACATCGGGGTTCCTAGTAGGGGGTCTTGGCTCGTTTGTCATCGTTGAGAGCGCTCGCGCGGGGTCGAGCACGCGATGCATGCCGCTCGCGCCTGCCCTACCTTCGCGCTGCCGGTTGCACAGGGTGTCGACCTCGGCTAGGGGGTGCCGGTACCCGGAGGCGGCGCCGGCCCAGGTTCACCGGGTCCGCCGGGACCAGCAGCATGGGCGGCCTGGATGCGCCCCTCCCACACCGCTTTGGCGCCAAGATCACCTGTCCTGAAGCACATGTAACCGGCGACGATGGACAGTAGTACGAGCACGACGCGCAGCGCGTTGAGTATCGGCCTCGGTGACAGCAGGCTGTCGAGGATTCGTAGGCCGGTTGGCATCCCACTGGAGATCCGCTGCGCCGCAAAGGTGAGGATCAACGTGGCTGTAAACAGCACGTAGACGATCGCAAGAATGTGCGCGGCCTGCGAATGTTCGGAGATGAGTTTGGCGGCTTGACCCTGCAGGTTCAATGCGCCACGCAGCGCAGCGCCGGCCTGCATGGCGAGGAACACGGAGCTCATGGCGACGATCGACACCAGCGCCAGCGCGATCCCATAGCGCGTCAGCCATTGCGGCTTGATGACGAAGACGATCGCTGCGACGATGGTGGTTGGGATCAGGATGACCGGCACATGCACGAACAGCGGGTGCGCGGGCAGGCCGCCGTAGATAGTGGTGATCCGAATAGGCAGCGCGATGAAACCCAGGAACGCAAGCAGCGTAAGGACGAACTCAGCGCGCCGCCAGTCGACTCCAGCCCGCCGCGGCGCTGCGATGGTCTCACTATTCATTCGCAGCAGCGTAAGAGCAACTCTTTAAGCGACCTCTAAAGGTAAGTAATCTCTCACGAGGAGGCTCCGCAGTGGCGAGCGCCGCTTCCCGGAAACGCTCGCGTGCTCGCCGGCTTCCTTATAGAAAGGATGGTTGCCTGTTCAGCGAGGACCGAATCGTATGTAGGCAGGACACTGGAGGCTGAAGTCTCTTACTCAGAGACTCATCTACCCCGCCTATCTACGCGCCTTCAATCATTCGTCGGGATGCCCAGGACCTGGGTCTGGTGTGGGCCCTTCGCGTATAGAGACTAGAACTCGACCTGAAAGCGTCCGACGATGCGGGTGCCTTTGGCGAGTGGGGCGGGCAGCCCGTTGGGGTAGCGGTAGAGCTTTGGCTTCGCAACGACACCGCACGCCCTGCGGCCGGGTGCGATTTCAAAGCAGGGGCTGGGTTCTTTGTACGGTTCGCTGCGGCACGGGTACGTGCTGTCACAGGGGGGCGGGTATGGCACGGCGTAGATCCCGCCGCTGTAGACGCCGCCTCGGCACCAGTGATGGGCAAACGATTTTGCCTGTGTTAGTGCAAGCTCTACGGGGTGTCCTGGGTGGGGATATGCGTAGTCGGTCTTTTGCATGTCGCTCGAGGTCGCGCACGGCGGAGGTTCACTGGAGGTGTAGTGCTTGTATTGCTTCAGGACGATGACGGCGTAGTAGTAGCCACCATGCGGTAGGCGATCGGCGGGGCGGAAGCTGACGTGGATGTTGTCGGTGATGCCTGGCTTCTGCTGCACGTCGACGGACGCGCGGTTCGCTGGCGTGCTGGGAGCGGCAATGGTCGAGCCCGTCGCAGTCAACACAACTGCGGTGGCTGTGAACACGCGGAGCTTCCGATTCATCCCAGATGACGCAGGCCGGTGGTCAGGGCCGGTGCTTGATTGTTGCGGCGTACTTCTTCTCCGCTTGGCGCTTGCAACTTGCCCGCTGCTTCTTTAGCTTCTTCTCGCACGCCTTCAAGGCTTTGGACAGCTTCTGGGTTCGGGCGAGATGCTTGGGGCCGACCTTCTTGCCATGGCATCCTCGCGCGCAGTTACACAGGCACACGATTTGAGGCACAAGCGGCGTAACACCGTGCGCAGGAGAGCCTCCCGAGCCGGCGGGCTGATCGCCGGTGTTGGAGCTGGCGGGCTGGCCGGCGCCGGACGGAGGTGAAGTCGTGGTGCTTGGCGGTTCGACCACGCTCGGGGATGCTTCGAACACTCCCCCACCCGCGCTTGTAGTACCGGCCTTGTTGGTTGCGCTGATGGAGAAGCCGTATTCCCCTCCACCGAGCGTCACGCCCGCGCTGTTCAGGTCGAGGCTAACGCTCTGCGACACGAAGGAGCCGAGCAATGACCCCGCGGGCAGGGGAATGCCGATCAACAGCTCGCACCCGAAGCCGTGTTTACTGCAGGGCGAGGACCACATCTGAAACTCGTAGGTCGTCGGCAGGCCCTCGGTGTCGATCTGCGCTTCGAGCGTCGCGTCGCTCGATGTGAGGTGCGAGAGCGACACGGAGTCGATCACCGGGGCGATGGGCGTCGTGAACGTGTGATCGGGACCAGTGACGGGCGGGCCCTGCCAGTTGACCCCGTCTTCGCTCTGCACACGCTTGACCGCGAGGACGCGGTAGTGGTAAGTGGTACCCGGTTGCAGCGTGATGCCCGCGGCGGCAAGGCTCTGGCTGACGGATTGACCTTCCGGTCCTTTGGCGATGAAGCCGATCGGCAGAGCGCCCGCAGTAGGCTGGAGGGGGCTGTCGGCGCTATTGCATCCATCGTCGCTATTCAGCTGCAGACCGGGCTCAGGGCAGGCGAGTTCGGGTAGGTATTCGCTCGTGCTCTTGACGAGTTGGAACTGGTAGTAGGCGCCCTGGGGCAGGTCCTCCGAGTTGATCGTCGCTTCGAGCGTGGCGCCCGTGGGGGTAACGGTCGCGGCGGACTCGCTTTCGACCGCCGGCATGGACGCCAGCGGCGTCGTGAACGTTTGATCGGGCGCGACGATCACCGGTGGTTCCCACTGGAGTGTGTCTTCGGTTTGCAGCGCCTTGGCCGCGAGCACACGGTAGTGGTAGGTCGTGCCCGGTTTCAATGTAATGCCCGCACTTGCCAGATCAAGGGTAACGGTTTCGCCTTTCGTGCCGTCTGGCACGGAGCCGATCGGCAGGGCCCCTTCGACTTCGGGACCGGGACCGCATCCGTCTGTGCCTTTGAGCTCGGCCCTGGGAGGACAAGCGATTTCGGAAAGGTATTCGCTCGTGTTCTTGACCACCTGGAACTGGTAGTAGACACCGGGGGGCAGGCCTGCCGGACCGATCCCCGCTCCGAGGGTCGCGTCGGTCGGCGTCAGGTTCCAAGCGTTGATCCATTCGATCGACGGCGAGGAGGACGCGAGCCCCACGGCGGGCAGGACGGCGATAGACAGCGCGACGCCGATAGTGGCGAGCAGAACGATATAGCCGCGTATCAGCCATCCGCCGGAACGTCGCTGGATTGTCGCAGAGTGCCGCATCATCCTACCCTCACAACCCCATAGTACACCTCGATCTTGGCGACGGCGATTGACCAGAAAAGAGCAAGAAATATCCGCCCCACGAGCACTTGTTAGGTGACTGATTTCCTGACATATCGCCACCCGATAATTGTTATGTGACGAGCAATGGCAATGCTGAACGGCGTCCCGCTGACCCGCTAGCTCCGGCGGACGCGAGGCCGGCGGGTGCCCGTGAGCGTGAGCTTGGTGACTTCACCACGCCGCGCTCGGTGCTTGGGCTGGCCACGGCGACGATACTGGTCGGAGGGGCCGTTGCGCTGCTCGCGTTGGCGCCGTTGGACCTGATCGGCTTGATCACGCATCTTGCCTACACGGGGACATTCAGCACCAGTGCCGGGGCCGGCGACCAAAGCGACTAGCGTCCGCGTTCGATGTCGTGCTCGCGCGGATTGGGCATTGGTCGTCTCGCGCGGTTCAGGCAGGCCGAAAGCCGCACCAACCATCGCGGCCGTCCTGTGTCCTCAAGCTCATCAACCGGTATGTCCATCGCGACGATTGTCGCAGTGCTCCGCGATATCCTGAGGCGACTATGGCAGCCCGTAAGATCACCGTCCCGCTGGATGAGGCGCTCGTACGCCGGGCGCGGCTGGAGGATGCCAGTGGAGCCGACAAGAGCGACGAGCAGGTCGTCGAGGATGCACTGATGGTGTTCCTCGGGCTGCGCGCTCTGGAGGATGCCCGAGCACAGGGTACGCTCAGCCCGGATGAGGCTGATCGTCTCGCTGTGAGCGAGGTCAAGGCCGTGCGCCGCTCACGTCAACACGCGGCGTGACCCGTGCGGTCGTAGACACGAGCGTCCTCGTCTCGGCACTTATCGGCGATCCGGACGCCGGGGCCTGGGCGATTGGTCGATGCTTGGCGTGAGCAGCGCTTCGTGCGCATCGGGGGTTCAGGGGGATCTTGATCGGCAGGTACGTCAAAGGTACCTTACCCGCCCTCGCAAATGCTAAGTTTTTTGTCAATAAAACTTGCCAAGTTGCGGATTGTTGGCTACTCTGGCGGTATGGCTTGGGAATCAACGGGCAAGACGTCCGCGCGCAGCGCGGCGCAGGTCGTGCGCAAACGGGTGCTTCGCAACGACGCGCGGTTCTGGAAACACTCCGACTTTCGGGGGCTTCCCCCCGCCGCGGTAGCGACGGAGCTGTCGCGGCTCACTCGCGACGGGGAGCTCGAGCGGGTCTCGAAGGGCGTCTACTACCGGGCGGTCCCGACCGCGTTCGGGGCGAGCCTCCCGTCCGCGACCGCAGCCGCCGCTGCCGCCGTGAATGTTCCCCTCTACCCCGCTGGCCTGAGCGCCGCGAACATGCTGGGCCTGAGCACCCAGAACCCCGGGCGGGCGGAGTACGCGATCCCAGGGCGCAGCCGGCCCGCAGCGCTCGCCGGATCGATCATCCACACGGGACGACCGGTGGCACGACGGAAGCTCAGCGGCGAAGACGGAGCGATCCTGGAGCTGCTTCGCGAGCGCGGGCGCTCGAGCGACCTGCCACCGAAGGAGACCGTGGGACGGATCAAGGCTCTGCTCGCGGACGTCGAGCGCTACCAGCGACTCGCGGACGCCGCCGTCGAAGAGCCCCCGCGCGTGCGCGCGATCCTCGGGGCGCTCGGACAGGACCTCGACATGCCCGCCAAGCCCCTGGAGAAACTCAGGGACAGCCTGAACCCGCTCAGCCGATTCGACTTCGGAGCGCTTCGAACACTGCGCCACGCCGCCGAGTGGCAAGCGAAGTGAAGCTACACGAGCATCCCGAATTCGAACAGGCGATCCTGCAGGCAGCCGCACACCATGGGCTCAGCGAGCAGTTCATCGAGAAGGACCACTACGTCACCGAGATTCTGCGGATCACCGTCCAGCATCTCGGCAATCGCGCGGTCTTCAAGGGCGGGACGAGTCTTTCGAAGGGCTGGAAGCTGATCAAACGGTTCTCGGAGGACATCGACCTGTTCATTGACCTGACCGACATGGATCCACAGCCTGGACGACACGCACGCGACAAGATCATGAAGGGCTTGGCCGAAAAGGTCGCAGAGCACCCCGCGCTTACATGGCTCGACGATCATCGGACGGGTCGCGGCGTCAGCCGCACCGACAACTACTCCTACGAGACCTTCTTCGATGAGATTCCGGGTATGGCTCCGAGGGTTCAGCTCGAGCCGGGCATCAGAAGCGGACGCCTGCCGTGCCAGCTGCGCACCATTACGTCGCTAATCGGCGAGTTCCTCACGGAAACCGGGCGTAGCGATCTGGCCGAGGACATCGCCGGCTTCGACATGACGGTGCTCGGCTACGAGCGGACCTTCGTTGAGAAGATGTTCGCGCTCAACGACCGCGTGATCCGCGTCCAGAAGGGCGGTGCTCCGCTCGCCAGAGACGCACGACACTACGCGGACCTCTACGTGCTCGGGGAGCGAGAGGACGTCCGGGCGATGCTCGCGAGCGAGGAGTACCGCACGATCCGCGAGGACTGCCATGAGAAGAACCTCGAGTACTTCAGCGACACCTATCGGGAACCGCCCGGCCTGTCGTTCGCTAAAAGCCCCGCGCTGTTCCCGCCGGCCGAGCTTCGCGAGCAGCTCCAGCAGGACTACGAGAACCAGTGCAACGTCCTGTTCGAAGAGGGTGAGCCGTACCCGGAGTTCGCGGACGTCCTGGCGTGTTTCGCGGACCTCAAGGACCTGTTGTGAGCCGGCCGGACGCGGGCGCTCGGATACCCGGGCGACGAGGCCAATAACTGGCGGGCGCCCCGATATTGACTATGCGACCCCTGTCACCTAGTACGAAGGAAACCTATCTCGGTAGATAGAGCCAATCACTTTTTGTTTTACAGACATAAGTTGCAGGCATGTCCGCTGGAGGCGCTGAAATCCGCTTGAGGACGACGGGTTCATCCCCATCCCATCCCATGAAGCCGCGCCAAGCCGGCTACCCCCGGCTACCTATGCGAGGACCCGGAGGGCCGATGAAGGCTTCGATGGCTGTCCATGCGGCGCTGTGGGTCAGAGGCCCGAGTCGCAGCGTCCAGTCGTCCCCCAACTCCTGACGGACGGATGCTGTGAGGTTCGCGGCCTGAAGGTGCTGTCGTTGTGCCTCAGCTCGCTCGAAGCCTGTCCTGCCGTGGTAGGTGGCGTCCAGGCCGTAGCGTCCGCCCTCGACGGGCCAGATGGAGAGGCGATCAGGGGCAAGGACGGGGCCGGTCTCTGCGGGTAGCGTCATGAGCGGGTCGTCATCGAGTGGTTCGCAAAGTTGGGGGAGCGTAGAGACCGCTGACACATCCAGCGACGGCGTTCAGCGCGATGTAGGCGTCGTCGGGATCGGCTCCGCACTTCGTCTTCGGTGCGCCTGCGATGGCTTCGCGCAGTCTATGAGAGATAGTCCTACGTTCTCAACGAAAGGAACTGACATGGCGACAGATATGCCGGTTACGGAGCTACACACTGGGTTCAGTAGCCCGGGGGCGACCCCGACGGGTTGGGCGGAGGGACGCCGGCGCATCGACGAGGCGGAGGTGTTCTGGCTCTCGACGGTGCGTCCCGACGGACGCCCGCACGTCACTCCACTGTTGGCCGTGTGGCACAAGGACGCGATGTACTTTTGCACGGGCCCGGAGGAGCGTAAGGCAAAGAATCTAAAGCAGAACCCACGGTGCATTCTCACGACGGGCCAGAACGATCTCGACGGTCTCGATATCGTGGTCGAAGGACAGGCAGTCGAGGTCGGCGATGCAGCGGAGCTAGGACTCGTCGCCAACGCCTATGAGTCAAAGTACGGGGCGCACTTCACGGCACCCGAGGGCACATGGTTCGGTCTCAGCGACGCGATCCGTGCCGGTGAGGCGCTCGTCTATCGGGTCACGCCCACGACGATTCTCGGCTTCGGCAAGGGGGAGCAGTTCAGCCAGACGCGATGGCGCTTTGCTTGAGTGTTACCGGGGTGTGTGTGGCCGCGTGTCGCAGAAGGCGGGGGAGGATCTGGCGGTGCAGAATCGATACGGGTGGCCAGAGGATTTTGGCGATCGGCTTGTCGTAGCGCACGTGTGTGGACAGCGTGACGCGTGCCGGTTCGGTCTTGAAGAGCAGGCGCGAGGTGAGGTACCAGGAGCGTGACTCGATCGTGAGCGAGTCGGGTTCTCGGTCGACGATCGCCCAGCCGAAGATGTGCTTGGGCGATGTCCGGCGGGCCAAGCGTAGGTTGAGTCCGTAGCGGAAACCGACGAGGAGAAACCAGCGCACGAACCGTGGCGCATCCTCGAACACGGCGCGCGCCCACTGCTCGGGGGTGCGCTCGTTCGCCGCGGCGACGGACGCTTCGAATGAATCCTCGTAATCCATGTCGTGTCAGGCTCCGTATCTGCTCCTCAGCAGAACCTGCGCTCCGCGGTTTGGCGGATAGGTGACAAAGCGCCGCCGCGGACGCTCAGGTTTCGCATCGGGCGCCTCCAGCTCGCACTGGGCAAAGACGTGGCGCAGGATGACCTTCATCTCGAGTGTCGCGAAAGCCGCACCGATACAACGGCGCGTGCCACCACCGAAGGGCAGCCAGGTGTAGGTGTCCGGGGCGTCTTCCATGAAGCGCTCCGGTCGAAAGGCATCCGGTTCGGGGTAGAGGTCGGGCCGGCTGTGCGTGAGGATCATCGAGCACGTCAGGAGCGTGCCGGCCGGGACGGTGTAGTCGCCGAGGGGAAACGGCGCGTTGACCTGGCGGGCGACCAGCGGGACGACGGGGCGCAGGCGCAGTCCCTCCTTGATCAGACAGTCCAGATACCGATCGTCGTCTTCGGCGACCGCGGTGCGCAGGCGCGTGTGGACCTCGGGCGTACGCAGCACACGCTCAAAGATCCACGCCAGCCCCGTAGCCGTCGTCTCGTGGCCGGCGAGCAGCAGCGTGACGAGCTGGTCGCGCAGCTCCTCGTCGGTCATCGCCTCCCCGTGCTCGTCGCGCGCCCCGAGCAGCATCGAGAGGATGTCCTCGTGCTCGGCGAGGTTGGGGTCCGAGCGCTTGCGGGCGATCTCCTCGAAGAGGATCGCATCGACGCGCTCGCGCAGCGCCACGAAGCGTCGCCAGGGGCTGCGCGCGCCCATGTCTCGCTGCAGGACCGGCCACAGCAGCGCCGGGGAGTTCAGGAGCTTCGGCAGCAGCCGCTCCAGCTCGGCGGCGCGCGCGGCGTCTTCGATTCCGAGCACCGCGCGCAGGATCACGCGCAACGTAATCCGCTGCATCGAGGTGTGCGCCGAGAACGGCCTGCCAACCGGCCAGCGCGCGATCTCCTCGTCGGCGATCTCACCGATCAGGTCCGCGTAGACACCCATGCGCTCGCCATGAAACGGCGGCAGCATCAGTTTGCGGCGGTTGAGATGGCGCTTACCGTCCAGCAGCAGCACCGACTCAGGCCCCGCGACGGGCTGCATCACGCCATTGCCCTCGCCAGCGCGCAGCTGGTCGGGGTCGCTCGTAAACACGCGCTTGATCTCTGCGGGGTCGGCGATCACGACCAGGAAGCCCACGGGCCAGATCCGCAGCGAGAAGACGTCGCCGTAGCGTCGCCGACAGCGCTCCAGCAGGTCGTGTTCGGCCAGCAGCCAGTATGAGCCCAGGAGATGCCGAGGGACGCGGGGGCCGGGCGGGGCTTGGGAGATGTTAGTGGGAGGAGCCTGCGGTTCGCGCAGCGGGACGTCGCGCCAGCGCGATTGACGGCGGGCCGCTACCGGCGTCTCCGTGGTGGGTGTGGATGGGGCTGTGACTGTGGCCGCTTCGGTGTTCATGTGGGCTCCTTGGCTCGGAGGATCATGCCGTCGTCGATGAGAGAGAGGATCTGCCCGAAGAGGTCCTCGGGCACCGCGTCGGGCTCGGTGAGCTGCTGAATCGAAAGTCCGTCGACGAGCGCGATCACGGCGGTCGCGAGTTGCTCTGCCGGAATCGCCATCGGAACGCCGATCGTCTTGTGCCGCGCGCGCATCGACGCGGCGAGCTCCTCGCGCAGCCGCGCGTTGCGCTCGGCGTAGCGCGCGGCTACCTTGGGGTCGCGTACGGCGAGCGCGGAGTACTCGTGAAAGAGCAGCACGACATCGTGTCCGTGCTCGAGCACAGCGGAGATGTCGCGGCTCAGATCGCCGCTGATGTCCCGGTCAGCGGGCGCTGACGCCGCGGCGGTGATCAGCGCGCGCATCTGCTCATCGAGCTCGTCCAGCAGCGCGTAGAACAGCTCGTCCTTGCTCGCGAAGCTCCAGTAGAGCGCGCCCTTGGAGAATCCGGCCTCGGCGGCGATCTCGCTCATCGAGGCGCCGTGGTAGCCGCTGCGCGCGAACACTCGGGAGGCCGCCGCGAGGAGTTGCTCGCGCGAGCTGCCCAGCTGTGCTGACTTCGCCTTGACCTCGGCCTGCCGATGATCGAGCTTGGCTGGCATCTCCAGGACCATACCGACCGGACGGTATGTAATCAAGGACGCTGAACGAGATCCTCGTCCGACTACCGTAGCCCTGCCAGATGGGCACTCGCGACCAGTGCTGGCGCGGCGCTCGACCGGCGCTGCCGCGACGCTCAGCGAGCGTTCTCGATACCTTGAGCATATGGATACTTCGGATATCGCAATGGACCACGAGGTCGTCGTGATCGGTGCCGGCTTCTCTGGCATCGGGGCCGCGATCAAGCTCGACCAGGCCGGCTTCCGCGACTTCGTCGTGCTCGAGGCCGGGGACGGTGTCGGGGGCGCCTGGCACTGGAACACCTACCCGGGGATAGCGGTCGACATCCCGTCCTTCAGCTACCAGTTCTCCTTCGAGAGGCGCAGCGACTGGTCGCGCGTGTATGCGCCAGGGACGGAGCTCAAGGCCTACGCGGAGCACTGCGTGGACAAGTACGGGGTGCGCGATCGCATCCAGCTGAACACCAAGGTGGTCGGGGCGAGGTTCGACGAGGACGCCCACGCGTGGCACATCCAGACCGCGAACGGCGAGCAGATCGTCGCGCGCTACGTGGTCGGCGCGACAGGCGTGTTCAGCCAGCCCAAACCGCCCGAGATCGAGGGCCTCGATTCTTTCGCCGGCACGACCATGCACACGGCGCGCTGGGATCACTCGGTCGACCTGCGCGGCAAGCGCGTCGGGGTGATCGGCACGGGCGCCTCGGCGATCCAGCTGATCCCCGCGATCGCCCCTGAAGTCGAGCAGGTCACCGTCTTCCAGCGCACTCCCATTTGGTGCCTACCCAAGCTCGACGCGCCGATGAGCCCGCGCGTGCGCCGGACACTGCGCTCGGTGCCCGGCGCCGAGCTCGCCACGCGCTGGGCCAGTCAGGCCTTCGTGGAGCTCACCTTCGTGCTCGCCGCCCACTTCGCCCGCCAGTTCCCGAGCCTCACCGCCCGCGGCGAAGCCACCGCTCGCAAGATGCTTCGCGAGGTCAAGGATCCCGTCGTGCGCGAGAAGCTCACGCCCAAGTACTCCCTCGGGTGCAAGCGCCCGAGCTTCTCCAATGAGTACATCCCCGTCTTCAACCGGGAGAACGTGCTGCTCGAAACCACCTCCATTGAGGCGATCACCGAGACGGGCGTTCGCACGAGCGACGGGGTCGAGCATCCTCTCGACGTGCTCGTCCTTGCAACCGGGTTCAAGGTGTTCGACTCCGGGAATTTGCCGGCATTCGAGATGCTGGGCGTGGGTGGTGTTGACCTCGAGGAGTGGTGGGATGCCAACCGGTTGCAGGCATATGAGGGCGTGAGCGTCCCCGGCTTTCCGAACTCGTTCTCGATCCTCGGTCCCTACGGGTTCAACGGCCAGTCCTACTTCGGTCTAATCGAGACCCAGATGCGCCACATCGTGCGCTGCCTGAAGCGGGCGCGCAGCGAAGGCGCCACGCGCGTGGAGGTCACCCCAGAGGCCAACCGTCGCTACTTCGAGTCGATGCTCGGGCGCCGCCACAACCAGGTCTTCTTCCGGGGCGCCTGCTCGAACGCGAACAGCTACTACTTCGACAAGCACGGCGACGCGCCGTTCCGGGCCAGCCTCTCGCTTGAGGCGGCCTGGCGCAGCGCTCGCTTCGACCTCGACGACTACGCGTTCGTACGATGACCCGTTTGACACGTGCAGAGTCCCAGGCGCGAACCCGAGCGCTGATCGTCGACGCGGCCACCCGCCTGTTTCTGCGCGACGGCTTCCAGGTCACCTCCCTCGAGCAGATCGGCGAGGACGCGGGGTTCACCCGCGGCGCGGTCTACTCCAACTTCCCCAGCAAGACCGCGATGGGGATCGCCGTGATCGATGAGCTGTACGAGCGCATGGCGCGCGATCTCAGACATTCACTTGAGGAGACGGACAGCCTCGATGAGTGGTTTGACGTGCTCGCTGCGTGGGCGCAGGACACCATCGGCGAACCGCAGTGGACACGCCTTGAGATAGAGCTCGCGGCATTCAGTGCTCATGACGACACCTACAGGGCCGCCACCGCCGCTCGCCACGCGCGCCTTCGCGCGGGCTGGGCCGAAGTGATCGCTGCGCGGCTCGGCGAGGACCTCCCGATCGACCCCGAGGCGCTGAGCACCATCATCCTCGCGCTCGGACTCGGCACCGGGGTGCAGCGTGCCGCCGAGCCCGACCTTCCCGGGTCGGACTGGGTAGAGCTCTTGCGCGTGCTCGCAGGATCAGCCGTTGCGGGTGCCCGATGAAGGCCGTGAACTGTAAAGAAGGCCAGTTGACGGTTATCGATCTGCCGACGCCGACTCCTGAGAAGGGGCAGGTATTGATCGATGTCCTTCGCTGTGGCATCTGCGGATCAGACCTTCATGCTCGCCATCACTGCAACGAGATGGCAGACGTGGCTCTGGAGACCGGCTATGCGGACTTCATGCGCTCCGACCAGGACGTTGTGATGGGGCACGAGTTCTGCGGTGAGATCGTCGAACATGGCCCCTCCTGCCGGCGGTCGGTGCCGACGGGGACGACGGTGGTCTCGTTGCCTCTGTTGCGTGTCGGGAAGGACGTCCACGCCACCGGCCTTTCGGTGGCGGCTCCCGGTGCCTATGCGGAGCAGATGCTCGTGCAGGAGTCTCTTACCGTTCCCGTACCCAATGGCCTTGCGCCCGGAGTCGCCGTGCTGACCGAGCCGATGGCTGTCGGCTGGCACGCTGTACGCCGAGGTGAGGTCAAGAAGCGCACCGTCGCGGTCGTCATCGGCTGCGGGCCGATCGGTCTGTCGGTGATCTGCATGCTCAAGGCCCACGGTGTGCGCACCGTCATCGCGAGCGACTTCTCGGCGGGGCGCCGCGCGTTGGCGAGGGCCTGCGGCGCTGACGTCGTCGTCGACCCGGCACACGAATCGCCCCACGCCTCAGCAGAGAAGTACGGGCACCTCACCGCGGTTACCGCCGCCCTCGACCTCGCAATTGACGGTATGGGCAAGATGCAGCGGCTGCCGATTCCCTGGCATCACACCTGGCGCGCGGCCGAAGCGCTCGGCCTGGCCAAGCCCAAGAGCCCCGTGATCTTTGAATGCGTGGGCGTGCCCGGGGTGCTCGACCAGGTGATCGCAAGTGCGCCTCTATTCTCCCGCGTGGTCGTCGTGGGCGTGTGTATGGGCACAGACAAGATCAGACCGGCGATGGCGATCAACAAGGAAATCGAGCTGCGCTTCGTCCTCGGTTACACCCCCGTCGAGTTCCGCGACACGCTTCACATGCTCGCCGAGGGAAAGGTGAACCCCGGCCCTCTTGTCACCGGCACCGTGGGACTCGACGGCGTCGAGGGCGCCTTCGAGGCACTCGGAGATCCCGAGACCCACGCGAAGATCCTGGTCGACCCGAAGAGCGCCGCCGCCGGTGCCCGGTGAGCAAGTGCCCCGGACTTGCCACGGGTCGGGCGACACGCGTCCGTGTCGATCAGTCCTGAACTCCTTTCCTCGCAGCGTGGCTGCTCGGCAACGAGGCCTGCTCCCTCACGCGCCAGGGCATAAGGGGGGCCACCACTACCCGCGGGAGGATGAGAACCTCGTGTGTGAGTCGATCCGATTTACTAGGCAGGGTCGTCGGATCAAACGCGGAGGCCTATAGCTTTACCATGGAACGGGGTAGTGTCCCGATTATCTCAATATGGGCTGCATACCCCGCCTGCAAGGGTATGAGTCCTAACAAGTGGAGGTGGCAGATGGCCGAAGCAGGACCCCCCACACCAATAGAGGGAATTATGCTGACTCACTTTATTGTCTCGGACGACGTTGAGCGTTCTCGGCGCTTTTACACCGATGTGCTCGGCGGCACGTTGGAACGCTCCGGAGAACCGACCAACATCGCGCTCGCCAACAGCTGGATCGTCATCAATCGGGGCGGTGGCCCGACCGACGACAAGCCCGCGGTCACTCTCCAAACGCCAAGCAACCTCGACCCGGTCAGCAGCTTCCTCAATATCCGGGTCAAGGACATCGAGGCCGTGTACGCCGAATGGAGCGCCCGTGGTGCTCAATTCCTGACACCGCCGAAGCAGCACGCGTACGAGATCCGTTGCTACATCCGCGATCCCGACGGGCATCTGATCGAGGTGGGGCAAACCACCGACCCGGACGGGGACTGGACCCCGCCTCAGTGGCTATCGAATACGGCCGTCGAGGAGTCATGACGACCGCGGTAATCGGCACCGGGACGCTCGGATCGGTCATCGCACGCCTGCTGGCCTCAGGCGGCGAGACCCTGCGGCTCTCGAGCACCGATCTGGCGAGGTCCTAGCCGGGTGGTTGCCGGGGGGTGCGTGCTTGGCGATGGCGTTTGGGACCATGTCGGCCGATATCTTGGAGTCCTCCAGCAAGCGATCACCGGAGCCGGCGGTCCTCTTCTACGCGACCGACGACGACCGTGCCGGCGAGGAAGTC
>JBAVYU010000033.1:0-48852 GCA_049588415.1 Solirubrobacteraceae bacterium | reverse complement strand
CGCGCGCAGTGCACCGCCTCACACGACAAACAACATCAACTTGAAGCCAGCCCCTTGGCGGCCTCGTCCAGTTCGGCATCCAGTTGCTCGGCGTCGGCCTGCAGTTCCTTTTCGTAGGTCTTCAGCGCTCGCGCCGCGGCCTTTTCGATCTGCTCGCCCAGCTTTGAGCGTCCGATCACCACCAGCGTGGCCTGGCCCTCGTCGAGCAGCTCGCCAAAGTCCTTGAGGTCGCCACGCGACATTCCGCGCCAGAGATGCCCGGCGACCCCGCCGGCAGCGCCGCCGACGATCGCGCTGCCGATGATGCTCGGCGGGAACAGGATGCCCGCGATCGCCCCCACAGCTATTCCGGTCCAAGCACCGTGCTGGGTCGGCTTCTCGGTCTTGTGGACGTGAACCTTGCCGTCCTGGCCCTTCTCCACGACCGCGGCGTCGAACGTGCCGATCACCCCGGCTGCGTGCAGCTCGAACACCGCCTCGTAGTCGAGCTCCGCATCCGCCGCATTGTCATAGGCGGCAAGAAATACGAACACAGGTCGATCGGCCATCGTGAACTCCTTTGTCGGTAGGCGTAGAGATTGCCACGCTCGCCACAGGCGCAGCTCGCCTTGCGAGGGTAGTCCCCCACAAACGCTAAAGCAGCTCTCAGGGCACGACATCACCTCGATCGGGTGACGGTCCCACGATGATGGCGCGAGGGCAGCCCCCTCGACGAGCGGCGTCGCAACGCAAACCACCAGCCCTTGCAAGTAAGTCACCGAATCTTAGGGCACCCTAACTGTTGTGATAGCTTGCGGCTCAATCCCGACCGACGCAATCGGATATGGCAGGCACAGAGCCCGCCAGTCAAGCGATAAACCCGGAGGACGCCACCAAAATGAAAAGCATCAAGCTCACGCTCACCGCATCCCTCGCCCTCACGGCAACACTGCTGTTGACGGCCTGCGGCGGATCGGGGCACTCCACGACGACCACCTCCCCCGGGCAATCCTCGTCCTCCCCCGGTCAATCCCTCTCAGGGCAATCGATCACGCTCTACAACGGCCAGCATGAACAGACGACCTCGATGTTGGTAGCGGCTTTCGAAAAGAAGACGGGCGTGAAAGTGAACACACGCTCAGGCGACGAGGCCGAACTCGCCAACCAAATCTTGCAAGAGGGCTCGAACTCCCCCGCAGACGTCTTCTACACCGAGAACACACCGGCCTTGGAACACCTACGCGAGCAGAATCTACTGGCGCCCATCGATCCCTCGACCTTGGCGGCCGTCCCGGCTCGCTACAACTCGGCACAGGGAGACTGGGTTGGTGTCTCCGGACGCGTCGCCGTGCTGGTCTACAACACCCAGCAGATCTCACCGTCCAGCTTGCCCAGCTCGATCCTCGCGCTCGCCGAACCTAAGTGGAAGGGCAAGCTGGGCATCGCTCCTTCAGAGACCGACTTCCAACCGCTGATCACCTCGATCACCAAGTTCGACGGCAGCGCCGCCGCCGAAAAGTGGCTTGAAGGAATGAAGGCGAACAGCAAGATCTATCCCGACAACGAGACCGTCGTAGCCCAGGTCAACAACGGCGAGAGCGCCGTCGGGCTGATCAACCACTACTACTGGTACAGGCTGCGCGACGAGGTCGGCCAAAAAGGCCTGCACTCGGCCTTGGCCTACTACGCCCCACACAGCCCCGGGGATCTGCTCAACGTGTCCGGAGCGGCCATTCTGAAGTCCAGCTCACACCAGGCCGCGGCACAAGCCTTCGTTGCGTTTCTCGTCAGCGCCGAAGGTCAAGAAGTGCTCGCCCACAGCCATAGCTACGAGTACCCCTTGCGAGCAGGCGTGGCCCCAGCCAAGGGATTGCGACCATTCGCGGAGCTCCAGCCGGCCGCGATCTCGCTGTCTGAACTGGGCGACGGCTCGGCACCATTGGAACTCGAGCAGAAGCTCGGGCTGCTCTAGGGCCGCGGACCGGGATGGACACGCTCGCCTCGCCCACCCCACACCTAGCCGGCCGCTGGCGGCGCATGTGGGCTGGGCGAGCAAGCCTGCCCCTGACGACAACGCTGGGCGCGGCGCTGGTCGGCGCCCTCGTGCTGTTGCCGCTCGTCTTCCTCGTCGTCGAGGCCCAGCAATCTGGTTGGAATCAAGTCGAACGGCTGCTCTTCCGCCACAACACCGCGGTGCTGTTGTGGAACACGCTGCGCCTGGTGCTCGCAAGCGCCTCGTTGTGCCTGCTGATCGGCGTGGCGGCGGCGTGGTGTGTGGAGCGCACCACGATCCCGGGCAGGCGACTATGGGCGGTAGTACTGGTGCTCCCGCTCGGCATTCCCGACTTCGTGGTCGGCTTCGGTTGGGTCTCGCTCGACCACAGCCTGCACGGTTACCTGGCTGCGGTGATGATCATGACGCTGTCGCTATACCCGCTCGTGTTCCTGCCGGCGATGGCCGGCTTGGCCGGAGTCGACCCGGCCTTGGAGGAGGTGGCGCGCAGTCTCGGCATGGGCCCTTGGCAGGTGTTCTTCAAGGTGACCTTGCGCCAGATGCTGCCCGCCGTGTTGGGTGGTTGTCTACTGGTGACGCTTGGACTCTTGGCCGAGTACGGGGCGTTCGAGATCCTCCAGTACCAAACGTTCACCGTCGCGATCTTCACCGAGTTCAAGCTCGGCTTCGACACGGCGGCGGCCTGTGCGCTGTCGCTCGTGCTCGTGGCACTCGGCATAGTCGCGCTCGCCGGCGAGCTGATCCTCGTAGGGAGCGGACGACTCGCGCGGATCGGGAGCGGCACACGGCGCAAAGTCGCAAAGGTCAAACTTGGGCTGCTGACGATACCCGTGATGCTTGGACTGCTCGCGCTTGCGGCGTTGGCGCTCGGTGTGCCACTCACCGCTTTGGCCTACTGGTCGATCCGAGGCGGATCGACGACGCTACCCTCGGCCTCGATCGCCGGCGACGCGCTACACACCGCCGAGCTGAGTGCCGCCGCCGCCGCGCTCGCGACGGTCATGGCGATCCCGGTGACGGCGGCCGCGATGCGCCATCGCAACCGTCTCTCGACCGCGATCGAGCGCCTCGCGCTGCTGCCCCAAGCGCTCCCCGGCCTGGTCGTTGCGCTCGGATTGGTGTCCTTCTCGGTCCGCTACGCCTTGCCCTTGTACCAGAGCGCACTCGAGCTGATCGTGGCCTACGCGATCCTGTTTCTGCCACTCGCAGTCGTCGGCGTACGCTCGGCCTTGGCGCTCGCGCCCACGCACTTCGAGGAGGTCGCCCGCTCGCTCGGACGTCGCCCCCTCTCTGTATGGCTGACCGTCACCTTGCCACTGATCGCCCCAGGCCTCGGGGTCGCTTTCCTGCTTGTCTTCATCTCATCGTGCACCGAGCTGACGGCCACATTGCTGTTGCGACCGACAGGCATCAACACGCTCGCCACCCAATTTTGGGTCTACACGAGCGACTTCGCCTACGGCGCCGCCGCCCCGTATGCCGCATTGATCGTCGCTATCTCAGCCGTCCCCGCCTATCTACTCAGCCGTCGTGTGGCGAAGCCTTCAAGGACAATTCCCTCGTGAACAGGACGAGCGCACTGGAAGTGCGCGAACTTTGGAAGGGCTACGCCGGCAACGAGGTGTTGCGCGGCCTCGACCTGAACGTGCCCGAAGGGTCACTGGGCGCCGTGCTCGGACTATCCGGATGCGGCAAGACGACACTTCTTCGCGTGATCGCAGGCTTCGAGAGCGCCCAGCAAGGACAAGTCTCGCTATCGGGACGGATACTCGACGACGAGCGCACCCACATCGCCCCGGAGCGACGCGACATCGGATACGTCCCCCAAGAGGGCGCCCTATTCCCCCACCTGGACGTCCAAGCAAACGTGGGCTTCGGCCTCTCACGCGCAGAGAGAAGAGGCAGCACGGTGAGCGAGCTGCTGGAGATGGTCGGACTGAGCCCACTGGCCAAACGCATGCCCCATGAGCTTTCCGGCGGCGAGCAACAACGCGCGGCGCTCGCACGAGCATTGGCCCGCAAGCCGACCTTGTTGCTGCTCGACGAGCCCTTCTCCTCGTTGGACGCCACCCTGCGGGGTGCAGTGCGCGAGGAAGTGAGCGCTTTGGTGCGCCGACAGGGAACAACCACCGTGCTTGTGACCCACGACCAAGAGGAGGCGCTATCGCTCGCGGACTCCGTGGCCGTTCTGCGCAACGGACAGATCATCCAGCAAGGCTCGCCCCAAGACATCTATGCGACACCCCAAGATGCGGGCCTTGCCAACTTCCTCGGCGAGGCCAACCTCCTCGAGGCGATCCTGGCCGACGGTCAGGCCCAGACCCCGCTGGGAACCCTCCAGTTGCGCGGGAATGCAGCACAAGAAATGGCACGCAGGCAAGGGATCGTGGTGATACGCCCGGAGCAACTTAAGGTACGAGCCACCGACGAAAACGACGAGGGTTTGCAAGGCATCGTCGAGCGCTGTCGCTACTACGGGCACGACGCCCTCCTCACCATTCGCCAAAGCGACTCGACCAGCCCGATGGCACCGCTCCTGGCCAGGGTAGGAGGCGAGCACGCCCTCGCAGTTGGTACACATGTCACCGTGACGGCAGCCGGCGCGGTCAGCGCAATCGAGGAATCATCCAAGTGAGCGCGGCGCAGGTACCCGCGATCGCGCTGCGAGGCGTGGTCAAGCGCTACGGCCCGATCGTGGCTGTGAACGGACTCGACCTGGAGGTTCAGCCCGGCATTTGCTTCGGCCTGCTCGGACCCAATGGAGCGGGCAAGTCGACGACGATGCGGATGCTCACCGCCCAGACGATCGCCGACGAGGGCGAGCTCTCGGTGCTCGGCTATCAGTTGCCCCGCGAATCCAAGCAGTCGCGCCTCGAGATGGGAGTCGTACCGCAACTCGACAACCTC
Source organism: Solirubrobacteraceae bacterium (assembly GCA_049588415.1). Lineage (GTDB taxonomy): Bacteria > Actinomycetota > Thermoleophilia > Solirubrobacterales > Solirubrobacteraceae > Palsa-744. The sequence goes on along the minus strand of JBAVYU010000033.1, from coordinate 43,952 downwards.
GACGTGGAGCTGACCTGCAGGCAAATCCTGACTGTCTACGCGCGTCTTTATCGCGTCCCGCGCGGCGAGCGTCCCGCGGCGGTGCAGCGCGCTTTGGAGATCGCCAACCTCGTCCCGCGCGCCGAGACGATCGTGCGGGAGCTCTCCGGCGGCATGCGCCGGCGCTTGCTCGTGGCACGCGGCCTGATCCACCGACCGCGTCTGGTATTGCTCGACGAGCCGACGGTCGGCTTGGATCCGCAGGTCCGCCAAGAGCTGTGGTCTTTGATCGACGGTCTGCGTGCCGAAGGCGTCACCGCCTTGATGAGCACCCACTACATCGAGGAGGCCGAGCGACTCGCGGATACGGTCGCGGTCATGAGCAAAGGCCAGATCATCGCCCAAGGCACGCCCGCCGAGCTGGTCAAGGCCCACGCAGGCGAGCAGGTCGTCGAGGTCTACGGCCCTCCAGAGCGCCTACTTGAAGTGAGCAATTTGGCCGCGAGCGAAGGATGGACAAGCAGGCGTAGCGGCCCCGCAGTCGCGATCATGCGCGCCGAGTCGCTCAACGGCGAGGCGCCCGAAGGGGTGCGGCGACCGGCCAACCTCGAGGACGCGTTCGTGGCCTTGACCGGGGAGGAAATCGAATGAACGGAGGCTTCTCGTCGAGTCGTCTAATCAGCGTGCGTCCCCCAGGCCAGGGCGAGGTTGTGTATGTGTATTGCCCAGAGGGGGTGCCCGTGCGTGTGCGCGCGCGCACGCGTAGGGGGCCTTCATGAGCACGCTCCCAGAGGCCGACACGTTCTCGGGCAAGCCCCGCCGCATACGCCGGCTCGAACCGGCCGCCCTGGCGGGCGTGATGAGCCGCGACGTGGCGATCTTCGGTCGCTACTGGAAGGCCACAACCTTCTCCTCGATCGTGCAGCCCACGATCTACCTGCTGGCGTTCGGCCTCGGCTTCGGCTCCCTGCTCCCCCATCTGGCGGGCGTCAAGTACGTGCAGTACGTGGCCACCGGCGTGGTGGCCACCGCGGTCCTGTTCTCCTCGGCCTTCCCGGGCATGTTCAACACGTTCATCCGCTGGCAGTTCCAGCGCACCTACGACGCGGTCCTCGCCGCGCCCGTCGACGTCGAGGAGCTGATCACCGCCGAGATCCTGTGGATCTCCATCCGGGCCGGCGTCTACGGGATGGCGCCCCTGCTCGTAGGGATCGCTTTCGGCTTGGAACCCACTTGGGGGATGCTGCTTGTACCGTTCATCGGCTTCATCACCGGCTTCGGTTTCGCCGGCTTCGGCGTCACAGTCGCCGCGGTCGCCAAGACGATTGACAACTTCAACTACATCACCAGCGCGGTCCTCACCCCCATGTTCCTGGTCGCGGGCACCTTCTTCCCCGTCTCTCAGTTGCCCTCCGTGCTGCGCGCAATCGCCAAGGTGAACCCGCTCTATCACTGCGTGCAGCTCGTGCGCGACGCCTCCTTCGACCAGCTCGGCGCGGGTGACCTGGTGAATGCGGCCGTCTTGGTCGTGTTCGCCGTACTCATGTGGCGGATCGCGATCTGGCGGCTCGGCAAGCGCCTGATCGACTGACAGGGGCGCAAAAGCTATTCAAGCCAGCGCGCCACTCCGCCGTGGTAAGAGCAGGTCCCGCTTCTGGATTGACTGAAACTGTACGTGCCGTCTTTGCATTCCGCGGTGGCGCCGGCTGGGACTGTGGGACTGTTCTCAGGGCTGCAGACGGTGTTGCCGGCCGAGTTGACATATGTGCCGCTAGTGCATTCTTCAGCCGGCGGTCCAGCTGTCGATTTCGAAGTACTTCCTTCGCTCGGCTCGGCTTCTGTTTCCTTGGCGTGCGCTTCCGTTTCCTTGGCCCGCGCTTCCGTTTCCTTGGCCCGCGCTTCAGCTTCGACTTCAGACGAGCTCTTTTCGCGAGTGATCGTGATCGTCTTGCGGGCCGGGTGGCGGCCATCGTGGGTGGCCGTCACCGTCACCCGGTTCTCTCCGAGGTGCAGGCCAAGAGACTCACTCCAATGGCCTCCGTGAACAGAGGTGTGACGATGGTTGACCGTGACCTTCGAGCCGCGGGTGACCGTCCCACCGATCGTCGCGCTTGCGCTGTCTGTTGGGAAGCTACCCACATCGAGGTGCAGGGATACGTGTGGGACCGAGGCAGTCCCACCTACCGACAAGGGCCCCCTATTCGAGCCGGCGTCAGCCGATTCGCCGCATCCGCCAAGCGCGATCGTGCAAGCGACGATCGCCGCAAACAAAAGCCTCGGGGCCCAACGCCCAAGGGCCGAGAGATCCCCGCGGGAACTACGTCGGCTGTAGCTTCGTGTGCCTTTCATGACGTCGGGATCATAGACACACTTCCAATCATTCGGATACTTCTCGACATCGTCATACCGCCTACCTCACTCACGATCCGGGCAAACGTCCGATCGACCACCCAGCTCTCGGCACAGAGCGCCGCAAATCCCTACGATCTCGCCCATGAGCACACAAGGCTTTGCCGCCGAGGCCCCGGCGGCACGCACCCAGTCTCTGTTCGGGCGGGTCATGGGGCTCGTCGCCGTCACAGTCGGGTTCGCCACCCTCGGCGTCTACCTGGCCCGCGAAATGGGCGGCGCCGGCTGGTTCATCGCCTGGATAGTGGCACTCGGATGCCTGGTCGGACTCAACGTGGCCAACGCCCGCGGCCATCACGGGCTCGCGTTGACGCTGCTGTTCGCCTTCGGCCTATTGCTGGGCGCAAGCATCTCCACGACCGTCAACTACTACTCCACGACCGACCCGACCGCGGTACGCCAAGCGCTTGGAGCAACCGCCCTGTTCGTGGGAGGCCTGGGGGCCGGTGGCTACGCGATTCGCCGCGACCTCTCTTTCCTATACCGCACGCTCTTCTTCCTTCTGCTCGGCCTGATCGTGGCCGGGATCGTCTTGATCTTCGTACGCATCCCCGCGCTCTACACCGTCTACGCCTTGCTCGGGCTCTTGATCTTTGGCCTTTACACGGTGGTCGACTTCAACCGCCTGCGCCGGGCCGGCACTGACGAAGCGATTCCCTTGGCCGCCGGGATCTTTTTGGACGTGGTCAACGTGTTCCTGCTGTTCCTGCGCTTGTTCGGCCGTTCCTAGCGGACCAGGCTGCGGGCGGCTTAGTAGTAGTCGTAGACAGTCATCGACCAGTGGGCCGAGTCGTGGCCGCCGGAGACCTTCAGCCGGTAGAGACCAGGGCCGCTGTCAAACGTATGGGTTTCGCTTTCCCCTTCGCCCAGTTCGAAGCTGTCAAAGGTCGAACCGGTATGGAGGTCTTCCACCTCGGCGCTCGGACCAAAGCACACCAATAGCAGCGTGCAGGACCCTTCGTAGCTCATGTGGTAAGCGATCTTCCACTTCCCGCCCAGGATTTGGATGGGGACCGATTCGCCGTCGTCGACACCGGAGAAGCCAGTGAGCTCACGCCAGCGGGGAGCCTCGGCTACGTGCAGCGCCACCGTCGAGCCAGGGCGCACGCGCGCAGACGGCGCCGGAGACTGGTGTGTGACCGCGTCCGGCCTTGAACCCGGCGCCGCGACAAGCCTCACCGCATAGTGCAGCCCGGCGCGCCTTATCGCGCTCTCGGCTGTCGCGGAGGGACGCCCCACCACTTCGGGCACCTTCACGCCTGGGTGAGAGGTGTTGAGAAAGACACGGCCCACCACAACCAAGGCGAGCACCGCCACGAACAGCGCCGCCAAAGCCATCCGCCGCGGGTGGCGCGGGGAGATATCAGTTCGGTGTTTGCCGGCAGGTGGCGAGGAAGCGCCGCCCCGGCCTCGACCTATGCTCCGCGTGCGCGGCTGTATGACAGTCGCTGTGACCGGCGTGGCCCGAACGACGGTGGCAGGATCTCCGAGCAGGACGGTAGTCCCCCCATTCTCAGAGGCTCCCGCTTGCTCTGCTTGCTCTTCGCCGTCGGCCCCAACGGATCCGTTTCCCCAAGTAAGCGTCCTTGGCGCGCTGACATCGCCCAGCGCCGATGCCATCGCGGCACCGTCGCTGTAGCGCTCAGACGGAGCCTTGGCAAGAGCTCGGTCCACCACTTCGCGCAGCCCCTCCGGGACCTTGGCCGGAAGGGGAGGCGGCTCGTCTTGAACGTGGCGCAAACCCAGCTCGACCACCGACCCGTGCTCGAAAGGCGGGTTGCCGGCAAGCATCTCGTACAAGACGATGCCGGCGCTATAGACGTCGGTGGCAGGGCTCGTGGGCATTCCTCGAGCCTGCTCAGGAGACATGTAGCGCGGGGTGCCCGCGATCGTGGCCGCCGGCGCCTGCGAGGTTCCCTCCGCCAGACGGGCAACCCCGAAATCGCCGACCTTGACCCTGCCGTCGAGGCCGAGCAGGACGTTGGCCGGCTTGACGTCGCAATGCACGATCCGCTGAGCGTGGGCGCTGGCAAGAGCCGTGCACAGCCGCTCGGCCACCTCCAGCGCCTGCGCCCACGGCAGCGGGCCGTCCCGCAGCCTCTCGGCGAGGCTCTCGCCATCGACCAGCTCGGCCACGTAGTAGGGCCCCTCCTCGGCGTACCCGATGTCGTAAATCTGCACGATCCCCGGGTCGCTCACGCGCGCCAGCATCTGGGCCTCGCGCTGAAACCGCTCGACCCAAGCGCTGTCCTCGGCCCACCATGGCTTGATCACCTTGACGGCGACCGGACGCTCCAAGCGAAGATCGACCCCCTTGTACACGCGTCCGAAAGCGCCTTCGCCGATCAGAGCCTGCAGCTCATAGCGCCCGTCCAAGGCGCGGCCGCAAAGGTCAGGCTTAAGCAGCATAAGAAAGAGTATGCGTATCCCGGCGCCGCCAGGAGGCACTAAGGAGTCAGGGCGCCTGGGGGATTTTGGCCTTGCCTCGCTTGGTTCTCGGGGCCGACGGCGGGGGCACGAGCGGCCCGATATCGCCGTCGGGCGCCTCGTCCAGGTCGACAATCACCGGGGCGTGGTCGCTCGGCCCGGTACCCTTGCGAGCCTGGCGGTCCACCCATGCCGCCTTCATCCTGTCGGCGACGATGGGCGCGGCCAGCATCAAATCGATGCGCATGCCCAGGTTTTGATGGAACATCCCGGCGCGGTAGTCCCAATAGGTGAAGACGCGCTCCTGCGGCCAGCGCTCGCGCACGACATCGCGCAAGCCGAGCTCCTGCAGCTCCGCGAGGGCCGCCCGCTCGGGCGGCGTGACATGAGTCTGGCCGACGTAGGCCTCCGGGTCGAACACATCGAGGTCAGTCGGCGCGATGTTCATGTCCCCGCACACCATCACCGCCTCCGGCCCTTCCTTGACGGCCTCCCCCAACGCGGCAAGCCACGCCAGCTTGTACTTGTAGTGCTCGGAGTCCGGGGTCCTTCCGTTCGGCACATAGACCGAGTGCACCCGAATCCCGTCGCAGCTCGCGGAGATCGCCCTTGCCTCCTGGTGGGGAAAGCCAGGGGCGTCGGCAAAACCTCTCACGACTTCCTTCAAACCCACGCGAGAAAGGATCGCCACGCCGTTCCAACTCGCCTCCCCATGCACGGCAATCTCATAGCCACGCTGTGAGATCTCCTCTCCGAGCAGCTGCTCGAATGCCTCGTCAGTGAGCTTGGTCTCCTGCAGGCAGACCACGTCGGGCCTGCGTTCGTCAAGCCAATCCAGCAGGCGAGGCATCCGCTGCTTGGCCGAGTTCACATTCCAAGTGGCTATCCGCACCGGGGGTACCGTAGCGGTACTCGGGGGCACTCCCCGGATGCAATATGTGGGCAAGCAGCTCGAGACCCTCGATCAGTCGTGGACCGGGACGGGAGAAGTAAGCGGATGCATTCACCGCCACGACTCGCTTCGCACCCAAAGCAGCCAACTCTTTCGCGTAAGTCAGCGCCTCCTCACGCGCCCGAGATGCGTCATAACCACAGGGCATAACCGCCACGATCTCGGGCTCCGTGTCAGCGACGGCCTCCCAGGAGACGGTGACCGAAGGCGCGCCAGGAGAGCCCAGCATGTCCCGGCCACCAGCCAACTCGATGAGCTCGGGAGTCCAGTGACCTGCGACGTAGACAGGATCTAGCCACTCGAGTGCCGCCACCCGCGGGCGGCGCCGCCCGCGCACAGCAAGCTTGACCCGATCGATGCGCGCGGTCAGATCTCCCACCAATTCAGCACCTCGCTCGGGACAACCAGTGGCCTCGGCGAGCGTGTGGGCATCGTTCAGCGTCTCGCCCAAGGTGTGTGGGTCGAGCGAGATGACCCGGGGTGGGGACGGCATCTGCTTGGCAAGCTCCGCAACCTCGGTGTAGGAGACCGCGCACACAGGGCAAAGAGCCTGCGTGACGATCAGCTCCGGACTGAGCGCGGTGATCGCTCTCTCGTCAAGCTCATAGATGGCCTCGCCGCGCAGCGTGCGCTCACGCACCGCCGCATCGATCTGCGCGGCGCTAAGACCAGCGGGCAGCACATCGCGCGTGACCTGCTCGACCGTCATGGCAGCCGGCGGATAGTCGCACTCGTGTGTCACCGCCACCACATCGGGGCCGAGTCCAAGCGCGAACAGCAACTCGGTTGCATGTGGCACGAGGCTGGCGATCCGCACGACATGACTGTACGCCCAACCGGTCGGATGCAGTCGATCAGACCAAGTGGACCTCGACCACTCGCTCATCGCCCCAAGGCGGTAGTCGCTAGCCTGACCCCTCTCGTGATTTCCAATGAGCGACCTCTGGAATGAACGCGCGTAGCGATCGAGACGCCATCGCCTCTCCCCTGTTGAGCGCCTCCGAACTCTCGGAAATAGCCCAGTTCGGCGCCGAGAGGCAAGTTAGGACAGGAGAGCTGCTCTTTCAGGCCGGAGAGGAAACCGACGACCTGTTCGTCGTGCTCGAGGGTGAGGTCCAGGTTGTGCGACCGGACGATCCAGATGAAGTCCCCATTCTCGTGTTTGGACCAAGAAGCTTCGTGGGCGAGCTGACCTTGCTGACTGGCCAGCGCCGCTTCCTGAATTGTCGTGTCACCCAGTCGGGGCGAGTCTTGGCGATCCCACAACCCGAGCTCCGTCGACTCATGAGCCAGCGGCCGACACTGGCGGACACAATCTTCGGTGCGCTGGTTGCCCGGCGTGAGATCTTGCGATCAGGACCGGGAGCCCAGGTCATCCGGATCATCGGGTCAAGATATTCCTCGGAGGCGATGAGCTTGCGGTCATTTGCCGAACACTCACGCATACCCCACGCCTGGGTCGATATCGAGGACGCCGAGGACATCGATGCTCTATTGAAGAGCATCGATCTGCGACCGCAGGACACGCCCGTGGTGATCACCCCCACCGAGGTTCTGCGGCGCCCGTCCGCGGCGAGCTTCGCCGAGCATCTCGGGTTGACCTTCCGCCCGATGCCCGGATTCATTTTCGATCTCGTGGTGGTCGGTAGCGGTCCGGCCGGCTTGGCAGCAGCTGTGTATGGCGCCTCGGAGGGCCTGAGCACCGTCTCCCTGGATGCGGTGGCAGTCGGCGGCCAAGCCGGCACGAGCTCTCGGATCGAGAACTACACCGGATTCCCCAATGGCATCTCTGGAGGAGATCTCACCGCCAGAGCCGCCATTCAGGCGATGCGACTCGGAGCTCGACTGAACGCCCCATGCGAAGTGGCGGGTCTGCGAGTCGACGCGGGCTTCCACGTGGTCATCCTGCGCGACGGCAGCGAGATCCCGACACGAGCAGTCATCGTGGCATCCGGAGCGCGCTATCAGCGGTTGCCCGTGGAGGACCTGAGCCGCCTCGAGGGAGCGGGCGTCTATTACGCGGCAACCGATCTCGAGGCGCGAGTCTGCGATGGAACGTCGGTCGTAATCGTCGGAGGAGGGAACTCCGCCGGGCAAGCTGCGATCTATCTGGGTCAGCACAACTGCGCGGTCACAATCGCCATCCGGCGCAAAGACCTTCGCCAGAGCATGTCTCAGTATTTGATCGAGCGGATCGAGGCCGATCCCAAAATCGATCTTCTCACCGGGGTGGAAGTTCGCGGGCTGGCCGGCCAAGACCACCTCGAGCAGGTGACGCTCACCGACATCGCGACCAGCCGGACTCGGACAGTCCCATGCTCAGGCCTCTTCTGCTTCATCGGCGCTCGTCCGGCCACAGCCTGGCTGGGAGACAGTGTGCTGCTCGACCAAGATGGATTCGTCCTCACCGATCGCCAGCTGCCGGAACCATCGATCGCGGGCATGTCCGGCCCGCTGCCCTTCGAGACATCCGTGCCGGGCGTGTTCGCCGCCGGCGATGTACGTCACGGTTCAATGAAGCGAGTCGCCGCGGCTGTAGGTGAGGGCTCCAGTGCGGTGCGTTCAGTGCATGAGCGGCTCGCAGCCGACATCTAAGAGCCGTGAGGAGCTCGGTGGCCGAGATATCCGATCGCCGTAGCCTTCGATGATCGCCCGCTTGCGCGCAGCGGACCCGGGGATGTTCGTGCTCAAGAGCGCGCTTCGCGCGGCGATAGTCACACCGCTCGCGTTCGCGCTTTCGCTGGTGGTCATCGATATCAAGCAGATGGCCCTGTTTGCCGCCTTCGGCTCGATGGCGCTGCTCGTCTTCGCGGACTTCGGCGGCCCCCGAAGTGCGCGTCTGCGCGCCTACCTGCTGCTATTGGCGGTCGGCGCCCTGTTGATCGTGCTCGGAACCCTCTGCTCGCGCTCGACCTGGCTCGCGACGCTCGCGATGGGATTGGTTGCCTTCGCAATCCTGTTTGCGGGGGTGCTCGACGATTACGTTGTGGCCGCGCGCGCTGCTGCCACACTCACATTCGTGCTACCCGTGATGGTGCCGGCACACGCAGCGGATATCCCCACACGATTGGCCGGCTGGGGTCTCGCGGGATCCCTCTGCATCCCAGCGGCGCTGCTGCTGTGGCCCGCTCGACCGCGCAGCGCACTGCGCCGAGAAGCAGGACAAGCGGCGCGCTCGCTGGCCGACTTGGTGGAGGCGAGGTCCAGAGACGACCTACCTACCGCCGACGTTGCCGCGCAAGAGGCGCACGCAGCGACGGTCACCGTACGTGGCCGGTTCGTCTCGATGACCCAGCGTCCTAGTGGCACGACTGGACCGACTGCCGCGCTTGCGCGCCTGATCGAGGATCTCGGCTGGGTGCTGAGGGTTGCAGAGCGCCCGCCGGCCCTGGCAAGCGCAGCAGCTCCATGCCCTGCCGAGCGCGCCGCGATCGAGTCGGGAGCAGCGACTGCGTTGCGTAGCGTGGCGGCGCACCTGGAAGGAGGCGGATCAGACATGCCACTCGACCTTGCCCGCCTAAAGCAGGCACATGACGTCTTTGGACGAGCTCAGCTGGAGCACTTCGAGCGCATGCAACCGAGTCGCGACGAGACCGAGGCCGAGATCGAGCTGGACGAGGCATACCGGTTGCGCGCGCTCTCCTTCGGGGTCCTGCAAGCCGGCCAAGACGCCCTGCAAGCATGCGAGGATCGCATCAAAGCCGTCTCGCCACAAACCCTGCGCGCACATATCCGCACATCTCGCCGAATACTGCGGACGCATGCGAGCACGAGGTCGGTGTGGTTGCGCAACAGCCTGCGTTGGGCAGCAGGGCTGGCGCTCGCGGTTCTGGTCGGACAGCTGGCCGACCTCCAGAACTCGTTCTGGATCGTGCTCGGCACAATGTCGGTGCTGCGCTCCAGCGCACTCTCGACAAGCACGACAATCGCCTCCGCACTGCTTGGGACGCTGGCCGGAATCCTCGTCGGCGGAGTGATCGTGGTTGCGGTAGGTGGTGATGAGGGAGCGCTCTGGGCGGTACTCCCGTTTGCCGTGTTGCTCGCCGCATACGCGCCTCAGACGATGTCCTTCGCCACCGGCCAGGCAGCCTTCACGATCGTGGTGCTCGTCCTGTTCAACCTGATCCACCCCACCGGCTGGAGAGTCGGGTTGGTGCGTGTCGAGGATGTCGCTGTCGGCGCCGGCGTCAGTCTGCTCGTCGGTCTGATCCTCTGGCCGCGCGGCGCAACTGCCGTCCTGCGAGGCAGCATCGGTGCGGCATATGCCGGTGCTGCCCGCTACCTCGATGCGACGATCACCGCCTTGCTCCAAGGCGGTGATCCGGCGCAATCCGCTCTTGCCGGGCGGGAAGCGTTCGACACCGCGCAGCTGCTTGACACGGCGATGCGCGATTACGTGGCCAACCGCAGCTTCGGGCGTGGTCGCATCAACGATCTCACCCTGCTCGCCACCGGCGCCGGCCGCGTGCGACGAGTCGCAAGATTGCTCGGGGACGCACACTCATTCATGCGGTTGGGCCCGGGTGAGGAGAAACTGCCGCGGCTCCTGGAGGCACGAGACGCCCTCGATACAGAAAGGCGCGCGCGTTGTGACTGGTATGAGTCTTTCGGAGATGCCATTGCACGAGCGACCTCATCGCCCAACCCCGAGTGGAAGGACGCTGATCGAAATGCGAACGCCCCAACCGGATCGGTAGTGCTGGAGCACGTCGCGGGCAAGGACGTCTTGCAGCCCGGACTCGCCATCGCCTGGACGCAAAGACACCTCCATGTGCTCGCTGAACTGGAGCTCGCGCTCAGCTCGGCATACGGGCGGATCAGCTTGTAAGCCTCCCGCGAACAGACCTTAGGAAGAGGCGCTCAGCTGCCCAATGGAGAGATCGCCACCGCGGCCTCTGGCGTCAAGACGCGGAAGCTGAAGGACTCCTCCAGATAGAGCGTGACCGTTTCAGCGTCGTGACTCTCATAGCCAACCGAGAGGTCCTGGCCAGACTCAAACGCGAAATCGCCACCGCGCATACTCACAACGATCGCGCCGCTCACGCCCGGCGCCCAGACGATCGGGCCCTCGAGGATCTTGCGCAGGTGATCGAGCAAGGGATAGCCTCCGTGCTCGGCGCTCTCCACTACGCGCGTGTATTCCTCGCGCCCCAGCGCCAAGCCATACGGCCCGGCGATCCCTTTGCGCAACAGCAGCTCCACGGCGCAGGCGACATACGCCGAATACTCCTCCACACCCCCATCACTGTGAATCGCATCATGCGGTGAGCGCTTGCCGATCCCCTCGATTTCCCCCTTTGGCCAGGAGTGGAACACGGCAAGGTTCTCGGCTTCGACGATGCTTTGGGCAGCGACGTCGAGCGCGTCGAAGTCGACGTCTTCGGCGCCACGGTCGCCGGCTCTGAGCTCCTCGCGAGAGACGGTGAATCGCGCACGCAGCTCGACCAGCGGAAGGACGACCCGGCGATTTGCCTCCACACCCTCGATCGGGGCCACGTCAACGTCCTCGACACGACCGAGGTTGGTGGCTGAGTACTCCCAACCGTGAGGTCCGGAGAAATCGACCAGCCGCCGGCCGGCAAGACCCGGCAGCAGACGCTCGCGGGCCTCCTCGTCGATCGTCTTCCAACCGTCCTGCGTAATCGGCGCGTGCTCGCGCAGCAGATGGCTCATCGTCCCTCCTTGAGGCTTCCTATACCCAGTGTGCCGACGACCTCACCAGACTCGGAGCGAGAGCCCTCCGAATGAGAGCCCTCCGAATGAGAGCCCTCCGAGCGAGAGCCCTCCGCTGAGGCGGCACTCCCAGCGACGGCCTCCGCCGCCTCGCCGTGCTCGACGATATCCCCCTTCTGGAAGAGCACTCCTTCGGCAGTTTCTCGCCACTTCGGCTTGCGGCGAAGAAGGAACTCGAGGTCCATGCAGAAGTGCTTGTACTCCTCGCCGACCGCGTCAGCCATCACCCCGCGCGCTTCGGGATCACGCTCGACCGCCAGGCGCTGCTCGTACCAGCCAATCGCCTCCGCCTCCTCGGTCAGTGACGCACACAGCCGTGCGAATGTGCGCGTCTCCTCAGGGAGCTCCTGCGGCGGCTCGTGATATTGGTCGAAGCCCATCGATTCCTCCTCGGGGATGTGGTTTCCTGGAAGCTGTCCGCGAGCATCTACCCAGGATCATGCCACTCACAAGCTGGGCAGGCTCGTGGGCGCCCGTGCGGCTGGTATGGCGCTGGTCAGCTCTGGTCGACCCAGGACCCCCCAAGCAACCAGGCGCGCTACAGCGGCGGTACCTGGTTATTGACCTGCGGTCCGTGGTACAGGTGATCGTGGTTGCTGCACGCAGACGGGAACCTGAACTGGACGCTGTCGCTGCGCACTCCGTTATAGCTCGCGAACAAGGTCACGTGACCGACAGTTCCCACTTCACATCGCGGGTCGGTGCTGCTCTGCACGCGAACGACGATCTTCATGATGTTCCCGGGAACACCCCACATCACCGCGTAGTGCGAGTGGTAGACCAAGTGGCGCTCCACGGTCATGATGATCAGCCGGTCCGGCTCGTGGCGGACGCGATCGACTTGACAAAGGATTCCGGAGACCGTGTTGGCCTCCAGATTGATGTCGCCGTGACCACGGGAGAAGCTCCCGGTCGCGCCTGTGATCGGCAAGCCGGTGTGAAAGCCCCATGGCGGGATCCCGCCGACGATCGGGATCTGGGCGCAATATTGGGTCGAGCTTGCGACAGCCGAGTCGGATGTAGCCGAGCGCGCCCCGGCCCACCCCGCCGGGCCGACCAGCGTCGACAGCGAAGCCACGACCAAGACCGCAAGTCTGACGCGTAGCGAGATCTGGTTGCTCAGCATTTCAAGCAGAACGCTGCCCGGCCCATAGAACGAGAAGCAGATCCTGGACCAACCACACAGGATCCACGTCGACCGCACCGGCAAATCGCCGCATGCATATCTCTCCTACTAGACCAACATACGACGGGCGTCACCACCCCAGGCCCACCCTGGTGGTACCCGCGGTGTCAAGAGTTGTAAGACGACGGCAGCGACTGCGGAGAGCGCTTGTCCCATCCGTGAAACGGCAAGTAATCGCCCGCGTCCCAAGACTCGCGCAGCCCGGGCTTGCTCAGATCCCAGTCGGGGCGGATCTCGGCGGTCACGTTCCGTAGGTCGTGCAGGAGATCCACGAAGGAGGGGCGTCCCCAGAACCAGTAGCCGTTGTAGATGCTGTGGACGACCAGCCCAGGCTTGAGCACGAGCGTGTGGGGGATCATCGGGTCGTGCTCGGGATCGGTGTACTCCTGGATCTCGAGGTCCTTCTGGACGGTCCGCTCCGGGTCGGAGAGGAAAGGCCACTGCGCACCGACCGACGCACGGAACTCCTGGTTCGTGTGATGGGTGTCGGTCGAGATGGTGGCCACCTTCGTATAAGCCACCGCAATCTTCGAGTAGTTGGCGGCGAGTTCGAGGTGCTGCTGGTGCTCCTTGGGGCAGTAGTGCCCGCGCGCGAGCGTGAGAATCAGAGGGTCGTCGCCTTGGATCTCACTGAGCTTTCGAGTAACGTTTTCGTGATCGGGCAACTCGTAGTCCGGGAAGGTGCCGCCAGGGTTGATGTCGCTACGCATGATTTGCTCCTGTCCATGGGTTCACGTTGAGCGTAGTCAACCGGCAGCGCGAGCACCAGGAAGGAGGCCATCCCGATGAGCGCCCACACGCCGGTGTGCGAGTTGTTGGGGATTGAAAGCCCGATCGTCCAAGCACCGGTGGCTGACGATCCCCGCCTACCTGCAGCGGTCTCCAATGCCGGCGCTCTTGGCAGCGTGGCGCTGTGGTGGGCCGATGACGCCGGCGAGCTGGTCCGTAAAACGGCAGCGCTCACCGACCGGCCCTTTGCCGGCAATTTCGTTCTTACCTCCGACCAGCACCGTCGAGTCAATGAGGCGCTAGGGGCCGGCCTGCGCATCGTGTCGTTTCTTTTGGGCGATCCCGACAGCTATGTCGACTCTGTGCATGATGCCGGAGGGCTTGTCATGCACACGGTCGGGAATGCCGAGGAAGCGCGACGCGCGGTCGGAGGTGGAGTGGACATCGTTGTTGCGCAGGGCTGGGAGGCCGGCGGGCATGTGAGAGGTGGCGTGGCGACGCTCCCGTTGGTGCCGGCTGTAGTCGACGCGGTCACACCGGTGCCGGTGATTGCGGCCGGTGGGATTGGCGACGCTCGAGGAGTCGCGGCCGTGCTCGCCCTCGGCGCCCAGGCGGCGTGGCTGGGCACCCGGTTTCTGTTGGCCAACGAGATGCCGATCCATGAGGAGTATCGACGCCGTCTGATAGCCGCTACCGAGACCGATGCAGAGTGGTACGCCAACCTTTACGAGGTGGGATGGCCGGACTCCCCCCACCGCGCCCTCCACAACTCAACGGCCGAGAGGTGGGAGGCCGCGGGCCGGCCGCCACCGGGCAGTCGACCCGGAGAAGGTGAAGTGATAGCGCACTTCGCTTCGGGCGAACCCATCCTTCGATATTCCCCCGCGCCCCCGCTTGTTGGAACAACAGGCGAGATCGAGGCACTATCGCTATGGGCTGGACAGAGCGTTGCGCTCGCGAATCAGCAACAGTCTGCCGCCGAAATCGTGGCCGAACTAATCTCGCGCCTGTAATGAATAAGGGCGTGTTCATCAGCGTAGGCGGTCACCGGCCCGCAGGCGTGCTCTACGAGACTTATCTCGTCAAATGATTCCTTCACCCGAGCGCAACTATGGGAAGGTCGCAATCGTCACTGGCGCCTCGCAAGGCATTGGCGCAAGCCTGGCGAAGGCATACCGTGAGCTCGGATACGCCGTGGTCGCGACGGCCCGATCGATCGCTCCGTCCGAGGACACCGGCGTCGCGTGCGTCGGAGGCGACATCGCCGACCCCGAGACGGCGCAGCGTGTCGTGGAGGAGGCGGTCGAGCGCTTTGGGCGGATCGACACGTTGATCAACAACGCCGGAATCTACATCGGCAAGCCCTTCACGGATTACACCATCGAGGACTTCAACGCCCTGGTCGCCGTCAACCTCGCGGGCTTCTTTCACATCACGACGCGAACGATCAAACACATGCTCGAGAAGGGCCACGGACACGTGGTAAACGTCTCCACGACACTGGTCGAGCAGGCGGACAGCAGTCGACCAGCCGCCCTGTCCGTTCTTACCAAGGGGGGCCTGGTTGCCGCCACCAAATCACTTGCGATCGAGTACGCCTCCCGTGGTGTACGGGTCAACGCCGTGTCGCTTGGTGTGATCAAAACGGCGGTACACGACGCGAGCTCCTACGCGGGGATGGACGCGTTGCACCCGATCGGTCGGGTCGGCGAGATCGAGGACGTGGTCGGTGGAGTCCTCTATCTCGAGTCGGCGCCTTTCGTGACCGGAGAGATCCTGCACATCGACGGCGGGCAAAGCGCGGGACATTGACTGCAACGAAGGCATACCGGCTACGCAGTGTCACCCTGCACGGCAACCGCTACGCCTATCGCCAGGCCGGAGCAGGCCCGGCGTTGGTGCTGATTCACGGCATCACGTCGGACTCGACGACCTGGGCGCAGGTCATGCCCGGCCTGGCCAAGCACTTCACGGTCATCGCACCCGACTTGCTCGGACACGGCGGCTCAGCCAAGCCGACGGGCGACTATTCACTGGGCGCCCACGCGAGTCTCGTGCGCGACATCCTGCAGGAGCTCGGACATGACCGGGCGACTTTCGTCGGGCACTCGCTCGGGGGCGGCGTTGCTATGCAGATGGCATACCAGTTCCCCGAGCGCTGCGAACGGCTGATCCTCGTGGACAGCGGCGGCCTCGGCCGCGAGGTCAGCCTGCTGCTCCGCGCAGCCACGCTTCCTGGTTCCGAGTACGTTCTGCCGATCCTCACCAACGGACGGCTGCTCGATGCCGGGCGGATAGTAGGAAGAGCGATGGGAGCCGTCGGCCTGCGGCCAGGCACCGATCTGCGCGAAAGCGCCCGCGGCCACGCCACGCTCGCCGACAGGGTCACCCGTGAAGCCTTCCTGCGAACGGTGCGCTCGGTAGTCGAGCCCGGTGGCCAGCGGGTCGACGCCACCGATCGCCTGTACCTGGCCGAACGCGCGCCGATGCTTTTCGTCTGGGGCCAGCACGACACGCTGATCCCCGTCTCCCACGCCCACAGCGCACACTCCCAGGTCCCTACCAGTCGTCTGGAGATCTTTGAGAACTCGGGTCACTTCCCGCAGCTGGATGAGCCCAAGCGCTTCGTCGAGGTGTTGAGCGAGTTCATCGCCACCACCGAGCCTAAGGCGCTCGAGGCGGGGCATTCGGCCCGCCGGCGGCTGGCGAGCTCGTAAGAGTGAGAAACAATCTGGAATGCCGCTGCTTGGCTACCGAGGCCGCTTTCGGTACCGAGGCTCGGTAACAGAGCTCAGGCTCGGTACCAGGAGCTTGGGGACATCGTGCCCTCAATCACGTTTCCTGACACGGAATCAGTCAATTGAATAGAATCGGCCCGATGGCCCCACACCAAAATCCCGGGCATTACGTGGTACCGCCCGCCGCAACGGAGTCTCAGCATCGGATAGGACCCGTAAAAATGCCGCATTGGGTGGAGCGCAATCAACGCTGGTTGGTAGGTACGGCCATACTCTTGCCTCTACTTATACTGATTTTGTTCACATGGCAACAGGCCATCCTTGTGCCATTCAACGACGAATTCAACTTGATACCACTCATCCACGAGATGAACTCCGGCATGCTTACATTTGCCGACGTAATAGCACAGCACAACGAGCACCGTCCCTTCTTTCCCAACCTGTTGCTGCTGGGTATGGCCAAGGTCTCCCACTGGACCATCGCGTGGGAGATCGTGGCTGACCTGCTCCTGGCCGGCGTCTTGTTCATGCTGATTGTGAGATTGGTGTGGCAGACATTCCCAGACCGAGTCGTGACGCGATGGGGCCTGGTGGTGGGATTCTCCTGGATCGTCTTCTCACCCAACCAGTACGAAAACTGGATTTGGGGATGGGAGATCGAGTGGTTCCTGTGCATGCTGGGCCTGCTTGTGACAGTGACGATACTGTCCTCGGACAAGCCGCTCTCAAAGACACGCCTGGGAATTGCGGCCGTCGCGGCCACCCTTGCCGACTACTCCTTGGCGGCCGGAGTATTGGTTTGGGTCGCCGGCCTGATCATCCTGTTTTGCCGTGGCGAGAAGCCAGCTTGGAAGTGGGCGTGGGCCGCCATCGGTGTGCTGGTAGCGACCCCTTACTACTACCACTATCAGGGCACCAACCCCGCCCAGGGTTCGGTGAGCTACACGCTGGAGCATCCGGTGGCTTTCGTGGGGTACGTGCTGATGTACCTCGGCAATCCACTCTCGACCAGCCACCGTGCCGTAATCACCCAAATCGTGGCGGCACTCAGCGGCATCGCGCTGTTGAGCGCCTTCCTTGCCTCGTGTTGCTACGTAGGCCTACGGTATCGCGAAGCCATACCGCGCCTGGCGCCGTGGTTCGCGCTGGCGGCGTTCGGGATAACAAACGCCGCGCTGACCGCTGTGGGACGGCTCAAGCTGGGTACCGTCCAAGCCATCTCCAGCCGATATGTAACTGCGACGCTCGTGTTCCTGCTGGCAACCATCGTCGTGACACTCGTCGTCCTCCAGCATGCCCTATCCGACCGCCCACGACTGCTACGCAACGCGATCGTGGTTCCTGTTTCGCTCATGGCCATCCTGGTGCTGATTGGCTACCCCGCCGGCATCGTGCTAGGTCGTCGCTGGCCAGATGTCGCCGATTACCAGCACTGCGTGCGCACCGCGCAGTCGGCCAACACTCCTTGCCTGCGCGTGGCTTACCCGGAAAGCTCAGCGTATGCCTTCAAGCAAATCCAGTACCTGCGCCAGATTCACTGGGGAGGCTTCTAGCGTTACGCCAACGTCGCCGCAACCGCACGCTCGTTCTCGCAAACCCATGCGTGGATATCCTCGAAGATCTGTCGAGCGTCGCGCTGCGGAGTCCAATCGCTGAACCGCCCCAACGTGCGGCAGTCAGAGAGATAAACGGGCACGTCGCCCGTCCGGGTGGCAGGGGTCGAAGAGAGGTGCATGCTGTTGCCGGTGATCTGCTCGCATAGCGTCGACGCCTCGTGTAGCGAAAGGCTTACATCCACGCCTCCGCCGACGTTGACCACGGCCCCGGCCCAGTGGTCAGGACGCATAAGCTGGTCGTCCACCAGATCGGCAAGGTCGGCCACGTGCAGGAGGTCGCGCACCTGCTTGCCGTTTCCCCCGAAGCCTATGTAGGCAAGTGGCCGTTTGAAGTGGTAAGCGAGGATCCAGTAGGTGAACACCCCCTGATCCACCTTGCCCATCTGCCATGGCCCGGCGACTACCCCGCAGCGATTCACCACCGTCGCCAGCCCGAAAGACTCGGCGTACTCGGCCACCAGCAGCTCGGCGGACAGCTTGCTGGCACCATACAGCGTGCGCGCGCCGTCCATCGGGAAGCTCTCGGCCACACCATGTGCAGACGCACCGGGGAGACGCTGCTCAGCATCCAACTCAAAACGCGTGTTGCCCTCACTGAAGGACAGCTTGCGTAGTGCAGCGACCGGGTAGACACGACTTGTCGACAGGAACACCACCTGTGCGCGGTGGCGCGCGACCTCCTCCAGACAGTGATAGGCGCCCAGCAAGTTGGTGCGAATCAGAAAGCCCGTGGCGCCATCCACGCCCGCCATCACCGATGGCTCAGCCGAACACTCTACGAGCCCGTCGAATGGCCCAGCGGCGCGCAGGTCATCGGGCTCACGCACGTCGCCATGCATGAATCGCACCCCACCCTCGCGCAGGCGCGGCAGGTTCAGCTCCGATCCACGGCGATGCAGGTTGTCGAGCGCTACCACCTCCCAGTCGGGGTGTGAGGAGGCCAACCTCAGCGCAAGGCTCGAGCCGATGAAACCGGCGCCGCCTGTAATCAAAACACGGCGGGCGCTCATCGGCGTCCTCGTCACGCCGCGGTGGTCGGGCGACCGGCCAACCCCGACTGGCGCTCGGCGCTCCAGCGCTCGACGTTGCGGTCGTGGATCTCTTGCAGCACCGCGCGTATGCCCTTGGTCAACTGCCACTGCGGGTAATCGCGCTTGAAGGACGCCAGATCGCTGATCCACCAGCGGTGATCGCCGGCTCGTGCTTGATCTGAGTAGGAATAGTCGAGTTCGCGTCCGGCGATTTCCTGGCAAAGCGCGATCGCCTCGAGCATCGAGACGTTGCTCTCGCGCCCCCCGCCGAGGTTGTAGACCGCCGCCGACCGCGGGTTGCGGTGGAAGGCGTGGAAGGCGCGCACAACATCGCCGGAGTGGATGTTGTCGCGCACCTGCTTGCCGTCGTAGCCAAACACCGTATAGCGCTCGCCGGTGACCGTACACTTCATAAGGTACGCGAGGAAGCCATGCAGCTGGGCGCCCGCGTGATTCGGGCCCGTCAGGCAGCCTCCGCGGAAACACACCGTGGGCATTTGGAAGTAGCGCCCGTACTCCTGCACGAGCAGGTCGGCCGCGGTCTTGCTCACGCCGAATAGGCTGTGCATGCAAAGGTCGAGCGACATCTCGAGGTCGATGCCCTCATACCAGCGGTGCTCCTCGGGCAGCTCCAAGCGCGTCTCGAGCTCCACCAACGGCAGATTGTTGGGGGTATCGCCATAGACCTTGTTGGTGGATGTGAAAACGAATGTCGCGTCGGGCGCGTACCGGCGCGCCGCCTCCAGCAGGTTGAGCGTCCCGGTGGCGTTGACACTGAAGTCCGTGTGTGGCTCGGAGGCGGCCCAATCGTGGGATGGCTGGGCGGCGGTGTGGACGATCAGCTCAACTCGTGGAGCGTGCTCAGCCAAAACCTGTTCGACAGCCTCGCGAACGCGGATGTCGAGCAGCAGTGGGCGAAACGCGCAGCCGAGCTCCGCAACCAGACGTTCGGTGTTCGGCGCCGTCGATGCGGCGGGGCCGAAGAAGTACGCCCGCATGTCGTTGTCAATGCCCACCACGTCGAAGCCCTCCGCGACAAAGAAGCGCACCGACTCGGATCCGATCAGACCACCTGACCCCGTGATGATCGCTACCGGCGTGCTCATTGGGCATTCCGAGCGGAGCGGCTCTCGATGCTCGCGGCTGGTGCGCACAGCAGCGCGATGCTGTCCGCCGGCGCGAGCACAGTGGCCGGCCCGATCACGGCATGTGGATCAGCCACGGGCCGACCGAATTCCTCCGGGGCGCGTGCCCGGCCCATATGCCTCAGCGATAACAGGCCGCCGTAGCGAAAGGCCACAAGGATCAGGCCGGCGACAGTGATTGGCACGAAGATGACCAGGCGAACCAGCAGTCCAAAGGCGACGGACCTCCCCACGTCAACGTGCAGCGTGCCGAGGCCGAATTGGATTGCGGCATCGTAGGTTCCGACATACCCCGGCGCAGCCGGAATGGTGGCCGCAAGGCTCGTTAGCGCCACCAGGAAGCACCCCTGCAGCAGATCTAGATGGAGATCCAGCGCCCGCCCGACGACCCAGTAGATGCACCCCTCGCCTATCCACACCACACCGGTGAGTAGAAGGAGGATCACACCCTGCCCGCTAAGAAGATTGCGGCTCGCCAATGTGAGTGAAGCCACACGACCGCTCAGGCCGCGCAGACGCCCGGTGCGGCTCAGCCACCAACCGGCAAGTAGCGCGAGCGCCAACACCAGCAGTACAATTGCGGCGGTGAGGCCGAGGCGGGAGAAGCCCCACCCACCGGTCGCGGTCAGCACCGCCAGCAGCAGGAGCAGCGCCAGGATATCGAGCAGACGTTCGGCGACGATAGTGCCAAGAATCGTTACCCGCGAGCAACCTGTGCGCTCGCCCATGAAGAACAAGCGCAGCAGCTCCCCCCCGCGCGCCGGCAGGACCGTGTTGCCCATGTAGCCGACGACGATCAGCGCCTGCGTGTCGACCATGCTCGCCTGAACCCCGGCACGGCGCAAGATCGCATACCAGCGCACCCCACGTACGCCGGTCACACACGCGTAGAGGAGCACCGCAAGCGCGAGCAGCAGCAGACTGGACGCGCCGGTAGGCCACTGCGGAGCTTTCTGGTGCAGCGTCCACCACACGACCGCGGACAGCGAGACAACCGAGACGACCGGTCCTATCAGCTGCCGCGACGCCGCCCATTTCGCCCACTGTGGGAACCTGGGCGCAGCTCTGCTCATCCCGGTACCCGCACGGTCGGGGCTGAGCTGCCACCTGGCGGCTGCGGGACCTGCGACCGTCCAGTCAGATCGTGGATCTCCGCCCCGGCGTGCGCCTGCGGCCTCCCCACCGTTGCGGGGTCCGGCCGCCGGTAGTCGCCACGGCTGAGATGGTGCTCCAGGAAGACGTAGAGCACTATGAACATGTAACGGCTGCCCATCTCCTGCAGCTTCAGCTTCGACTCGCCCCGCCGCCGATTCGCCCACGTGATGGGAACGACCTGGAAGGTGTAACCGCGGGTCACAGCCTTCAGAGGCATCTCCACCGTGAGGTTGAAGTGGTTGGAGAGCAGCGGCCGAATGTTGTCGATCACCTCGCGGCGATAGGCCTTGAAGGCGTTCGTAGTGTCGTTGTAGCCGTGGCGAAACATCACACGGATAGCAAGGTTTACTACGCGGTTGACGATGAGCTTGGGCAGCGGATAGCTCCTCACGCTGCCGCCCTTGACGAAGCGTGACCCGAAGGCGCAATCGAAGCCGTCCGAGAGCACCTGGTAGTAGCGAACCAGATCGGCAGGCGAGTCCGAGCTGTCGGCCATGAAGATCGCCACCGCATCGCCCGTATAGCGATCGAGACCGGCGCGCACCGTGTGACCGAAGCCTGGAGGCAGGTGCGAGCGGATGCATCTGACCGTGGGGTTGTGCGTGGAGATCTCGTTTACCACCGCGGCCGTGCCATCGGAGCTTGCGTCGTCGACGACGAGGATCTCGTGGGGTATGCGCTCGGCGGCTAGCGTGTTCGCCAGGGTCGTGACAGTCTCACCGATCCCTGCAGCCTCATTGCGTGCGGGGATCACAACCGAAAGTCGCAGTGGTGTGTCCATCTTCCGAATAATTCCATACCCGGGAATCGAATAGGCGAGGCGGCGCCGCAGTTGCCCGCCCCGGATGCGTCGTTTAGCCTCCGAGCAGCCGAGGCTCATGCCTCGTTCTGCACGCGACATCATGAGAACGACCGCCCTGTCCGTGGACTATCCGTGGAGTCTCAGAGCGAACACCGCCGTCGGATGGCAAACGGGCAGGGAGAGCGCGAGACCCACACTCGACCCGCTGCGCGCGTTGCCGAGCTCCTTCCTATTGGACCAACC
Organism: Solirubrobacteraceae bacterium; assembly: GCA_049588415.1. Taxonomy (GTDB): domain Bacteria; phylum Actinomycetota; class Thermoleophilia; order Solirubrobacterales; family Solirubrobacteraceae; genus Palsa-744. The sequence goes on along the minus strand of JBAVYU010000033.1, from coordinate 21,807 downwards.
CTGCCCGACGCTCGAGCGCGAAAGGTTCGACTTGAGAGTCGATCGCGGCCGTGGAGATCGCAAACCGATAGCTGGACTCCTCGGAAACGATGACCGACGGAGCTACGCCCGCCACATGACTTCTAGTCAGAGACAAAGTCCGCTGAGTTGAGGGACATGCTCAATCGCACCGATGCGACACTAGGGACCTTCCGCTGGTGGGTCCCTAGCAGGATCTGTGCGCTTCGCCACGTAGCTATAGGTTTCGCCCGGGCCGCCGCCGCAGGCACCTACCTGGTGTTCGCGCGCCAGCCCGTGGATGATCTGCGTCTCCGGCGACCACCACAGGGTGGCCCTTGCGTAGCTCCGGTCGGTTCCGGTGTCTTCACCGGGTCGGTGTGGGCACGGGACAGTCGTAGGCTGAAAGACCGCGACGTACCGGTCTCGGCCGTCGTGCACGATCTGGGCTGTCTCCTCTTCGTAGTAGTCGGCGGTGAAGAGATAGGTCTTGCACGTGCCGGTTTTGCAGAGGCGTCGGAAGTCCCAAGGACGCACCAGCCGCTCCCCGGCGCACACGTCGATGGCATTCGTGGTCAGGACCGTCTCCGTAGCTGTCCATTCACCGGGTGGGAGGTGGACCTGGGGCGGCGCGACCTGACAAGTACCGGGCCGCTGCGGCGTGGCGGCCTCAACCGGTGTTCGCGTAGTCGTGGTGTATTGAACCGGTGCTTGGGGAGGGCTGCTGTAGGCAGTCGCCCCGATAGACAGGCTGGCTCCGCACCCGCTAGCTCCACCGAGGAGGACCGCGAAAATAACGCCGCACAGGAGCCCACGAGCACTGAGCATTGCTCACCGCATCGACTCCCAGCTCCCAGACCTATAGCCTGATCGGCTTCGATCGCCGACACGGACCGCGATACGGAGTTGCGAGTGATACCTGTTGCGAGTGATACCTGAGGATCACTCGTGCCTGGCAGCAGGGCGCACAGCCCTGTCGACTGGTCCTAGACCACCGCGCGTCACGCAGACCGGCGTAATTGAGGCCCTCAAACGCGAGAAAGGCCCACGGAAGGGGCTTTTACCAGCGGGCGACACTGGGCTCGAAACGGTTGGCGGGGGTGCTGTTAGACACGGAATGGCTTGTTTGCTGGGGTTCGGTGTTCTGAAATTAGCTGGATTGCTCGGCATGGAACCTTGAAATGGAACCTTCGGCGGGCCGGACTGGCTGACCCGAGTCCCAGCGTCCGGGTGGTCCGGCATATTGCATACAATACGCTACATGTTGATCGTGACAGATGTCGCCGGACGTCCCCACTCGGCCCCCCATGCCGTCCGGTACCTGATTCGTGCGAGGCGCCGTCCCACAGGACGCGTCAACCACGGGCCCGCCAGCGTCGTCTTCGCGCCAACGCAACGGAATACGTCGCGAGGCCGACAACGATGACCATCATGATCGCCGGCATAGTCTTCGATCAGCACCACTACGACAAGCGCGACGACGTGCTTTATCTCAACGTAGGCGCTCCTCGACCGGCGGCGCGTAGCCTTGAGATGGCCGACGGACATACGGTCCATTACGACGAGTCCGATTCCATAATCGCCCTGACGCTGTTGAACGTCAGGCGCACGATCGAGACGGAGGGCTATATGGACCTGACGTTCCCGGTCGTACATTTAGTCGACGCGGCCAGCCTTCGGGAAGCCTTCGCCCTACACCATCGAAACCCAAGCACGTTAGGCCCCAAAGTCCCCGACGGCCAATTCAAGGATCTGTGATGCCCACCAAGTTCGATGACTACGTCCGTGAGATCGAAGAGAAGATCAAGGCCGAAGGCCCCGAGGCAGTCGCGCGCTGGGAGGCCCTCAATACTCACTTCGCCACGATCCGCGACGAGTCCGAGATCGGTTGTGCCGATGGCGAAGTCGAGGCAGTGGCCACGGAGCGGATAAGAAGCGGCGCTACTCAACGTACTCGGGATGGCGAGACGGTTCTGGCAGAACTCGGCATCGACGTGTGTCGAGCATTAGGTCCGAAGCGCGGCGTACCATCCTCTACATGCTGACCGTAGCCGAGGCTGCCGACCGCGTGGGTAAGGACCCCGAGACCGTGCGGCGCTGGATTCGTTCTGGGCGACTTCGCGCACGGCGAGTAGGCAGACGCCACGCCATCAGCGACCAGGATCTGCGAGCCGTCGAGGATGAGCTATTCCCAATGGCCGACCTGCCCGACGAGTGGAAGATCGGCGACGACGGCTCGCCAGCACCGAACTGGGTCGCCGCACTGCATCGCTCCCGCCGCGACCACTGACCGTGCTCGTCATCGACGCCTCGGTAGCTATCGCGGCGTGTCACACGCCCGTCGGCTTTGCGAGGTTCCGCGGACACGAGATGGTCGCGCCTCAGCTGATGATCTTGGAGGCAAGCTCGGTGTTCCACGAGATGTCCTGGCGGGAAGCGATCAGTAAAGAGCGGGCGAAGCAGATGCTTACGCGTCTGCTGAAGGCCGACATCGAGATTCGCGCGCCGAAGGGACTCACCGAGGCCGCCTGGGATGTTGCCGATGAGCTTGGGTGGGCCAAGACCTACGATGCGCAGTATGTGGCGCTCGCCCGGATGCTTGATTGCAAGCTGGTGAGCATTGATGAGCGGCTGCTTCGAGGAATCTCGCGACTTGGGATTGCAATCCGGCCCCGGGAACTCTAAAGCAAGCCCACCTCGACGCTTAGTTGCTCCAGAGACTTCCAAGGCTCTTACGTCTCCCCAACCGTTGGGTCTCCTCCAGCACCCGTCAAGTAGTCAACCACCTGACGCAATACTGGATATCTGTCTACAAATCTAACGTCGAACGAAGTCCACATGAGTCGTGACGCCTCCTTACGTCCTACTCCGTAACCCTTGGTCATCTCTCTTACCAACACCAAACAGTCCTTGCCATGAGCGAGATCGTCGTCTGGCGTCTCTATATGGCGCTCAGTCCACTCTCGATGTCGTGTTTCAATTGCAGATAGCCCTGATAGGCTCCGCGATGCGTTTTGGAGCAGCGCAATTATCAGTTTTTGTAGATCGACGGTCACTGACTCTGCCTCGATCACAATCCGTCGCCCAAGATCAGTCTCCTGAAAGGGCAGACACAGATTTTCAGCCTCCGACATCAACCTGAGCACGCCAACGATCCTTGCATTTGCCAAAATCGTCGCCCTTATATCTGTACAAGAAACACCGTCTCGGCCGAGAGCGACACCCCAAACCTTCTCAAGGCAGCGGTCATCCAGCAAGTAGTGCTCTAGATCCCTCAGATCTGTTAGCCATACGTTCGGAGGTGGAACTCGTTGAAGAAGACGGTCAAAATCAGCATCAGCAAGGAAACGGATCGTAGCGGACTCGCTAACGGCCAGTAAAGCGAAGGCAAGCAACCTTTCCTTTTCACCCAAGCCAGAAACGTCAACCGTACCAATTTCTCTGATTGCCGCTTTTGAATCTAGCTTATCTCCGACTAGAACCCGCAAAAACCGCCTGTCCTCTGCCCCCTCAACCAGTTGAATAGGATTGGGCCGCGCTTGGTGTCGGGCATCAGAACGACAACTCCACGGCGCGCACCGGAGCACGTGTCGGCGTCCACTGTTCAACCCTCGTGCAGCGCCAAGCCATCGGCCACTAGTACGGCCAACGCCTGCTCCACCTCGGAGCGTTCGTCGGGCTTGTTCGGGTAGCGCTGTACTGAGCGGCAGATCGGCTCGAACGTTCGGGCGCTCTCGGCAACCAGAACATGGAGCACGACCGCTGCCAATAGGTCGATGCCCTCGGAGATACCATCGTCGTCGGGCATGGGGAGGGACAACTCCTTGTGCTCTGGGCCTCGCGTCGGTTGCACGGCGCGGGGCCTACTTTGTGAGAAAAATACCGGCGGCAAGAAGGTGTTAGGGCTGGGCATCCGGGCCGTACTCAGGGCCGCAGAACCGCCGCTTATGGGGACGCACAACCGAGCCCTTGCCACGCCCCTTCTCGGGCAGGTAACAGGCTTGAGCGGGCACGCTTACCCTTGGCTGGCAAGGGCAACAGAAGGGCAAAGGGCTACCAGCCTGCTTTCACATCAGCCCTAAGCACACAAAAACCCAAAAACCCCGCAATTTGCAGGGCTTTTGCCAGTGGGCGATACTGGGCTCGAACTGACCTTTGGGGCTCAGGTACGGTCAGATACCCCAGTTTTATTGGGGTTTAGTGCTCTCGGATCAGCTCAGGTTCGCTCAAATTGCTACCAAGATTGCTACCAAGCCCGCGCGATTCGCGGCGCTCGTGACGATCGCTCGCACGCCTCCTGTTCGTCTCTGAGCGCTCGTCCGCTCGGCGCCCAACCGCGCGGCTGCTTTCACGCGAGCCGTTGGTAGCAGCCAGGCGGATCGCTATCTGTCGATCGGCTCGCTCAGACGACGGCGCGCCATTGCACGTACGTAGGCGTCGGGGTCATTGTCGGCAAGCCACCGAAGCTCCGTCTCGCCGCCTGGGTTCGTGGCTGCCAGTTGCAATAGCTGCAGGCGCACGTTGATGCTCGGGTCTACGCGGACCCGCTCTAGCAGCGCGCCGGTCGGCAGTCCCTGTGTTCGCTCGGTCCAGACGGAGAATGCCTCTTGCCGAACGTCAGCGTCGGGGTGCTCGAGCCATACCTCCGGAGGGAAGGGCAGTTGGAGCTGTGCGACCCGTGAGGCGGTGTCGAGCGCGGCGGCTACGACATGCGGTGACTGGTCGGCGACGCCGTCAAGAACCGCTTGCTGAAGTTCCTGGGTCCCGAGATGTGGATGCTTCGCAACGAGTTGAGAGAACGTTGCGAGCGCCGCGATCCGGAGGACGTTGGGTACGTGGAAGCTGAACCGAAAACGACTCAGTGGGCCGCCCGCGCCCTCGTCCCATCGCGAGAGCCCGTATTTCCCCAGAGCGAGCGGCTGAAGAGCCTCATGCGCTCTTTGTGCCTGGTCGGCGTCGAGCACTGGTGCGAGGTTGTATAGCGCGCCGACCGCGGATGCGCGATTGAGCTCCGGCTCTTCGGGGTTGGCAAGCATCGCCAGCAGCGTGTCCACAAACGCGCTCCGCGCTGCGGATGAGGCGCTCCGCGCAAGCGTTGCTGGAGTTTCGAGGTTGATGCCGAGCCCTACTGAGACGGTTGTTCTCCCCCCCTCACGGGATTCTGTGATCGTCCCGGGCGACGTTGCGTTTTCAACGATCCGCGTGCATGCCTGGGTGAGTGGTCCGTCGCCGTCGATGAGGTCGGCGATGGCAAGTGCCTCGAGCGCGCCGACGTGATCATTGAGAGCCTCGGCATGTAGCCGTTCGCGCACATCGTCTTGCTTCGCGGCGCGCCCTGCCATCCATATCGGGGAAATGCCGAGGTTGTAGGAGTCTTCGAGATATAGGTCTAGGAGGTCCAAGGTGGCGTCGGTCGCACCCGCATTGGTCGCCAGAATCAGCGCCTCAGCGCTAGCACGGATGACGTCAAAGGGGTTCTGGTGGAGCTGTGTCCGTAGCTGCCGGAATGCGGCCTCGGCGTCGTCGGGGAGTACCAAGGCGATCGCTGCAAGAGCCTTCCTCGCACCTTGCGATGGCTGCGGGGCGATCACTCCATCGGGGTCTTTCCGCGCCTCGTCGAGTATCCGTGGGTAGTTGGCAGACACGTATGCCGTCGGCAGCGTGCGGCCATATTCGCCGAGAACGTGATACGCGGCCGCGCGCTCCCATCGCGGAACGTCCAGTACGAGGTATTGGGCGAGAGCCCCCGGCGGATAGACACCCGCAAGAACCTTGGCGGCGCGATCCCCGTTACCGGCACACACGTACAGCATCATTGCCTGGCGGTGGTCGCCTGCGTGCTCGTAGAGCTCGGCCAGCACCGCAACGCTTTCGAGAAAACCGCTGAGACTTCCCGACCGGCGCTGGAGGGCGTGCGCCATCCAGTAGCTGTACATCGCGTCGGGCAGGCCATCCGATAGCCGCCTGGACATCCCCTCCGACACGAGTCGCTCGGCGCGAGCAACGGGCGTGTCAGACCTGCCCCGAAGGCTCGCTGCAAGTGGCCGAAGCTCGGGGTCAGGAACATTCATCCTTCCGTTCACGAGGTACGCGCTCTGCAGAGAGAAGAACGCATCACCGGCCTGCTCTTCGAGACCCGGTGATGCAGCCCAAGCATCTATCGCTCGGCGGTACGCGTCCTCTGCGCTTGCCACGTCCTCACGCCGGGCTAGGGCGAACCCGCGTCGCTGCCATGCCGTTCCACGCTCGTCTGGGTCGCCTTCACGGTCTACCCAGCGCAGCAGATCAGGCCAACCCTTGTCCGCCTCGGCACTGCCAGTCGTCGCTTCCAGAGCATCCAGGCGATCAAGCTCGACCTGCAGCCGAGCGCCCTTGCTGCGAGGTTCGGCGCAGATCCCCGATGACGCCTCGAGGACTCGCTCGAAGCGGCCAAACAGGAGCAGCAGCGAGGTGAGAGCAGCGACCCAGCGTGCGTGGCCCGGTCGCCCGGCACTGAGATCGCTGGCCAGCTTCAGTGGCGCCAGCGCGGCCTCACCGTGCTCCGGCCAGGCAATACGCGCATTCAGTGCAGCGACAACCCAAGCGTCCTCCTCGTCAACTATTGGCTCTAGCACTCGCATGATCGACTGGGCCCCCCAGCGAGATCCACGGTCGATGTGCGCTTCAACGACCCCCATCAGCAACGCCACAGCGGCCGCGCGATCGCCGGACGCCGCCAGCAGCGCCGCTGCGCGCTGAGTGATCGTCTCCGATGCGACCGAGAGCCTTTGCCCGTCGAGGCGCTCAACAACCCTAAGCAACCTCTGCGCGGCCGCAGCGGCATCTCCTGCCCCAGCTAGCTCTTCGGCAGCCTTCACGTCATCCACGGCGTCTACGTGCCGCAGTGGGCCAACCAGCAGCGCAGCTGCCAGTCCGTGAGTCTCGGCTCCCTCAGAAGCGGGGCGGATCGCTTCGATGATCCGTTGCTGCCCCTCCTCGAATCGGTTGACTATCAACTGGGTGGCTGCATCACCAACCAGCTTAGGCGTTGCCACGACGGCCGTCAGGGCGATTCTTTGAGCGAGAGCCGCCTTATCGGGCTCAGGCGTCTGTACGAGGCAGGGCGCAATCAGCGTTGCGAGCTCCTGGAGCTCAGCAGGCTCCGTGGCACGTTCGCCAGCGAGGACCTCGTCAAGGGCGCCGCTCAGCGACTCGTTCGCACGCCACGAGAGGAAAACGCCGCGGTCGAGGTGCGTCTCGTCCCCGAAGACGGCATGAAGGAGTATCAGGAGCCGCCCAAGGCTGTCCTGCTGCATGAACTCGCGAACAGCGCCAGACATCGCGCGCAGGGCAATGTCGATCGCCTTAGCTGCCGCCGCGCCTTCGATAGGAGACCATGGAATAAGGGGCACAGACGCCACCGTATCGGCCGGCCAGGCTTCGAGACTTGCCGCCGGACCGCAGCCCCCGATCTCCTTGGCGAGCTAGCAGGATCGCGAGGCCCCGCTCCAAACGCGAAAGGCGAAAGCGGTGCCCGGGCGGGCGTCGGTCGGTTGCTGCCTCAAGCACAAAGCACTAGCCATACCCCTGACGCAACGTACATCTGTGCGGTATGGCATACGCCCGGCCTGGATCGCCGCACAGCCCGGCATGCCCCGGCATGGCCGTTGCGAATCCGCCGCATGCGGCAAAACCGTATTCCCAAGCCAGCTTCAACCATTCGGCCTAAGCCACTTCGTCTATGTTTGCGGCTCTTCGGGGCTCGCGGTGCCCACGCAGTCTCCAAACGGCATCATTCACGAAAGACGCATGGTGTGGATCCGATCTTCAGAGCCTGACCTTGCCGGAGCGACGAACCATCGCGCGGTTGAACGGATGCTTCGTGCGGCTGAGACCTCGTTCGCACTTGGCACCTCATGCCTCATCGACCTTCGAGGTGAGACCGGTGTGGGGAAGACACGAATCGTGCACGAGTTCTATCGCAGGCTCGTCGTTGATGATCCGTACTGGCCTCCAACCATCACGGGGAAGAATCAGCGGAAGGCCATCTATCCCCACGTTGCGCCCCGCGGAGAAATGCCCGGGCTGATGTGGCTCGGTGTGCCGTGCGGGCGCGAGAGCAACGGCGCTCCGTTGGCACTACTCGAGGCGCACTTGCCGCGACAGCTCGAGGCGCATGCGCGTGGCCTTCTACTCCGAAGCGCCCGTTCTGAAGGACGGAGGGCGGCTCTTGCAACTGCGGCCAAAGCGATCGTCGGTCTGCTTGGTGTGGACGCTATAAACAATCTTCTGGACCTTTGTGGCCATTATGAAGAGTTGCGAGATCTCGCCAATGATCTGAGGTCCGAGCGCGAAGCGAGTGAACGCAACGAGCTATTCGAGGTATCAAGTTGGGTTGACGAGCGCACCGTCTCGGCATGCATCGACATTGCACGCCTCTTGGCCGAAAATGAGATACCCCTGATCGTAGCCATCGAGGACGCGCATGATGCTGACTCTACCCTGCTCGCGTTCGTCCGCAGATTGTTGGTAGAGAGCCTCGGCACGCTCGTCATCACAACGAGCTGGCCAACCGCAGTCAATGCCCAATGTGACGACAAGACAGGCTTTGGCGAGATGCTTCAGGAAACGCGTGCATCAGTCCCTGTTCTGCGGCTAGACATTCCTCCCATGGAGACCCAGGATCTCCAAGCTCTGGCCATCAATCGCCTTGGTGCAGGCGATAGCGATGATGTTCTGGAGGACAGCCGCCATCTGGCGGAAAGAGCTGCGGGTAACCCGCTACATCTCATGCTTCTCGCAGATGTCGCGGAAGCAAACGATATTCTCCTTGGAGAAGGTCGGACCCAGGACATCGCTAAGCTCAAGAGCGATTTCACCGAGGTGCTGCGCGATGTGTGGACGCGCTTTCTCCCTAAAGAAGTCCATACCATCGCAGTTGCAGCCGCTCTCCTAGGTACCCCGGTGAACGATCACCTGCTGCTCGCATCGGCACGAACGCTGGCGGTCACAAAGGGGCGAGTACCGTCACTGGCAGATATCGAATCCGCGGTGCGGCTCGGTTGGTTGCTCGTGGATCCGGATCCATACGGCGATGACCTTTCAATACGATTCGCTGACCCGATGTTCCGCGTAGTGGCAGAAGATCGAGCGGAGTTGGTGGTCGATGCACGGAGGAGAGATGCCTGCTTCGCCGCTGTCGAGAACGCGTTGTTCCCGGGAGATGGGACACGAAGCTCGGTGCGCGGAAACCTTGCGTCTCATATGCAGGCGAGGCGAATTCTCGCCGGTGACACCATAATCGAGCCAGTTCGTGTGCTTATGACATCGCCCCTGCTCCTTCGTCTCGCGGAGGACATGTGGAGCATGGGGCGGCTTCAGGAGGCAGTAAGCTTGGCGATGCGCGCAGCCGCATTGGCGAGCGAGCTTCTGGGAGCACTGAGGCTGGAGATAATTGCAAAGGCATCTCGGTTCGCCTTCGCGGTCAAAGATTACGAGGGCGCAACGACAGTGTTCAACCTTGCGGGTAATGCGCTGCTCGCCCAAAAGGCGAGATGTCTCACGTTGCAGGAGCGGTTTGAAGACGCTATTGATGTTGCTATCGATGCGATGCGTGCAGAGGAAACCTGCGCGGGAGCGTTGGCCTCGATTGAACATGATTTCCAACCACCTTTGATTGAGGCGGCGCACGTCGCGGTGGAAGCTGTGACGATGCTGCAGGCCGGCGGGCGAAATGCGGAAGTGGCAGTAGCTATCGCTGACATCATCATTGCGGAGCATGCTCGGGGCAATCTTCAAGTCGCTCAAGAACTGTGTGAATGGATCTCTGAGTCGGAGGTCATGATGGACGTGATCGATCGCCCCCGCGTACTTCGCGAAACTGGTCTGCCTTTCGGTCCTCTGAAATCCGATGTGATGCCAAGCCTGGATTTCAGTCATGCCGGAGTGAGAGAGGAGTTGGCGACTCTCCGCAGCGATCCTAGCCGAGCCCAGTCCGCTGCTCAATACGTCAGTCTGAGCGGCATGACGTCTCTCGGAAAGGATGTGTTGCCCTTGGCATATGCACTGCTAGAAGTCGGAGGGGACGACTACCTCGATATCGTGGCACGCGCGGAGGCTACTGCCGGCGAGCATCAGCGTTCTGCTGGACACTACGCGCGCGCACTTCGGGTAGTTGTCGCGCATGAACCAGAGGACTCGGACCGGGCTCTTGATCTGCGCGCGCATCTCTCGGGCGAGCTAGCCCGGGCGGGAGCAATGGCCCAGGCGAGCTCCGAGGCAGCGCGGCTTCGTGAAATCGCAGTGGCGCGCGGTTCTCCAGGAGGACACATCCGAGCGTGTTTTGCGGAGGCGACGGTAGAACTTGTGGCCGGGCGCGCAGCCGCAGCGCTCGATCGACTGAGCGACGTGTCCACGGACGCAACCTCGTTGAGCGAGCGGATCTGGGAGAGGCGGGTTGACCTGCTGAAGTGCGAAGCCCTTGGAAAGCTTCAAGAGTGGAAGGCTATCCTCGATGTGAGGATAGACGAGCGCGATACTTACTCATTCGGGCCGCCGTTCGTGGAACTGATGGCGTGGCAGTGGACCGCACGCTTCCACTTGAACGCAGATCTCGCGGCGGGACACATGATCGATGAATTGCTCCTTGGGCCACTTGACGGTGATGCGGCCGAGGCGGCCCGTATTGCCGTCGACCTGTTCCTGTCCGACGTAGCCGCCAGCCTTCTTGAAGGAAATAGGCGGCCGCCGGAGACGGGGGCTTTGTCGCTTCACACAATAGGTAAGGAGAATCTGGTTCGAACACTCAAGAACCACGGCCAACTGGAGCTTGCGAAAACCCTTGCTGCGGCGATCGGTGTCGCGCTGTAGCTGAGCGGCCCTCACTTCGGTGCTTTGGTGGTTGACACTTCCGTGCGGCCGCCTTCGTCGGCATCGCGCGATCCGCGCTGGCGTTCGTTGCCTCTGGTTCACCGGCGACGGCGAGAGCAGATCGATGCAGGCGCACCAGCGGCTTCGACTTTGCGCCGGTGGTCGCCGAGGGTGGCAGGGCGGGCATCCCGCAGGTGGGCGAGGGCGCGCACCCGTCGAACTTCGCCTTCCAGCCGTCGCTCCCCGGCCTGTTCTCGCTCGATGGCTTTCAATGGCTGCTCAACGGCAACCCGATCGCGGGCCAGAGGAGCGACAGCTTCTCCCCGAGCAACGCGGAGATCGGGGAGACGATCTCCTGCGGGGAGCCCTCAGCTACTCCCTTACAGACGTTGCCACCGTCGGCCGGAGCAGAGAGACGAAGCTGCTGCTGGCCGCGCCGGAGCATCGGCGAGGGCAGCAACAGGCTGATAGTCACACACGGACGAACGCGCCAGCGACAGACGATTACGATCGACTGAGCAGCCAACAGGCGTCCCGGCCCCCGAGCACCCGCCTCCAGCACCAACCGCAAAAGCCGCCGGTGCTGCTTTCGCGAGCCGAGCATCGGCCGCAGTCACGCTCGGTCAGGACGACGAAAAGCAGGTGTGCGAGCGATCGCTACCAGCGCCGCGAATCGACAACGACTCCGGGAACGCTGCACTAACTCAGATGCTTGCCTGCAAGTCAGGCGTGCGCAAGGGCTCGCATCTGGCGCACCGGGTGACGCCCAAGACGACTCAACGTCGCGTAGGACGAGGCGTGCCCATGCGTTCGGGGCGCGACGCTGACGGGCACACGACCCCTGAGCCGGTCGATCACACCGCGGCGCAACGGGACGAGCAGCAGCTCGGTGTCCTCGCCGACGAGGACGGTCGCCTGCCCTTCGATCAGGTTGCGCCACAGAACGTCGTCGGTCCACTCCTCATCGCTGGGAACGAACGCGACATCCGCCGGGTAGCCGAGATCGTCGTCGCTTCGCGACGCCGCCATGAACAGCTCATCGGTCTTGTCGGTGATCTCGCTCATTGCAGGTGCTCCCAGCCGTGAACGATATCGCGCCACTCGCGTAGCAGCTTGAGTTCGGCGACATGCATCGCTTCATTTACCGGGCCATGCGTGACGGTGGGAGGCTGCTTCTCCAGGTCGACGTAGGCGTGCTCGTGGTGCTCGCTCGGGCCGTGCGCGTTGTCGAACGTTCGCACCGTGCGCCAGCGACCGTCCCGCAACGCGAGAAGCATGATCGCGTACTCGACGGGGTGTTCGCTCGAACGCTCGACCACGAGCTGCACGTCGGAGGCCAGGAAGCGGCGTCGAGTCCGATCCTTAGTCGGCATGTTCGAGCGCCGTCACGTCGCCTGCGAGGCGAGTGGTCGGCTGCTGCCACCCGACCCAAAAGCCGCCTCCACGAACGCCGCCTCGTGCGCGCTCGGCGAGTAATCCGCGTAGCGCTGGGTTGTCTCGATGTCCCGATGCCCCATCCACTCCTGCAAGGTCCGCATGGGAACGCCAGTGCCAGCCATCGCCGTACCGAACGTGTGGCGCAGATCGTGGAAGCGATGCGACTGCTCAAGCTGCGCAGCCTTGAGCGCCCGGCGGAAGCGCCGCAGGATCGCCGCCTTATCGAGCGGCCCGGCCGTGTGGGGATCGGCGAACACGAGAGCATCGCCACTGCTCTCCCCCGCCGTGCGACTGAGTCGGTCAAACTCTCCGGCGACCTCATCGGCCATCGGAACACTGCGCGTCGAGCGACGGGACTTCGGAGTGCCGAACTCGCCCAGCACATAGTTCTGGCGAACCCTGATCCGACCGGCGGCCCAGTCTACGTCGCGCCATCGAAGCGCCACCAGCTCGCCCTGCCGCAGACCGGTCATCGCGGCCGTCAGATACATCGCGCGGTCAACCTCGCGGTAAGGCCCATCCACAGCGGCGTCGGCCAGCGCTCGCACCTCGAGCGGCTCAAGGAACCTGATCTCGGCACTCTCGGGCTTGCCGGGCAGCTCGATATGCCGGGCGACGTTCACGGGCAGCCACCCCTTGCGCTCGGCGAAACCGAGCAGCGCCGAGAGGTAGCCGATGTAGTTGCGAACCGACTTTGCGCCGACAGGACGCCCATAGCGACGGTCCCCCTTCGCCTTCGGTCCGGGCCTCTCGCCCTTCTCCATCATCGTCATCAAATCCTGAACGTCCTGGGCCGTTATCCGGCGTAGATCGCGCTCCGCAAAGAACGGCTCAAGCCAAACGCGCAGGATCGACTCCACAGCCGTCGTCGTCGCCTTCTTGCGTCCCTGACGCTCCAGGTTCGCGAGGTAACGGCGTCCCAGCTCGGCCATCGTTAGCGCGTCGCCGGTGGTCGTCCGGGTGGGCTTCGTCTCCGCGATCAGCCGGCGCAGCTCTGCCTCGGCCTGGCTGCGTGTCAGACCATCCCGCGAGCCCTCAACGCGCATCGGGCCGACACGACGCTTGACCTGTCGGCCACCGTCTGCACGCCAATGCGCATACCAGACGCCCCCACGCGCGTAGAGCGAGCCAGCGCCGTAGGGGCGTCGGGTGGTCTTCCTCGCTGTCGCCATCACTCATCGTCTCCCTGCTCGCGCGCCACCATCGGCCGCCCAAGGTAGCGGGCGCTGCGGCTGCTTCAACGCGACAGTCGTCTCGTTAGTCAGGACGCCCCCCGTGCTCCGCCTGTCGATCGATGAGCAGCGAGCGCGCTGTGCGCGAGGCTGCACCTCGTGTACGCCACGGCCCCCGCATCCGCGCTCGCCACCATTCCTCCAAATCGTCCGCGCTGAACCGCACATAGCGCCCAAGCCGCACATGCGGAATCCGGTTCGCGCGTGCCTCAGCGAGTACCCACGACGCGGGTACCGACAGCAACCGCCCAGCCTCCGTCGCATCAAGAAGCGGCGAGAGAGGCGCGGCTGCTGGCGCCGGCGCGTCCTGTGGTGGCTTCGTGGCGGCCATCATGGTTAATGACCCCAACTCGCTAAAACCGGCCATTCGGAGCCCTTCCTGCACGAAACGGGGAACGGACCTCCGAGAGCCACCACTTTTGGGCGGGAGGGGCGTGGTCGACCGGAATCCATTGGAACCTTGACGGCGCCCCAAAGGCTCCAAAGACGACTTCCGGGGCAGGTATGCTTACTGTATGACGCCAGAGACGAAGTCCACTGAGTTGAGGGACATGCTCGCTCGCCTTGAGGAGCAGATGCGTCGGATGCAGGACGACATAGACGCCCGACTCGACGCCATTGCGGAGGGGTTCGAGTCCAGTCGCGCTGACGACGAAGTTGAGGCGGTTGCCGCCGAGCGAATCAGAAGCGGTGCCACCGACCGCCGTCGGGACGGCGCCGAGGTTCTGGCAGAACTCGGCATCGGTATCGACTGAACACATGAGCGCGGAGCATGGCCGCGAGGTGCCCGTCACCTTCACCGACGGGGTGCGTCACGACGTGACAAGCCTCGTCGCCAGCTTGACGGACGAGAAGGCATCCGCAGCGCTCAAGCGCCGTATCGCTGAACTGCTCGTGGAATGTAATGCGAACCCCTACGTAGGCGAGCTGATGAGTTCCGGACGTCATCCCGAGCTTGCGGACTGCCGCAGGGTGCGCTTCGACATCCCGACATATAAGGGTAAGCCGCGCTTTCGGCTCATGTATCGCAACGAGCCGTCCGACGGCGCGCCAGCTGAGTGCCTGTGGCTCACCGTCGGACCAAGGGCGGGCCTGCGTGCCCACCGTGTAGCGACACAGCGTCTACGCCGACGGACCTGAATCGCTCGTGCTGGATGGCTTCGAGGCGTGCCTCGCACGCCTCGGCTTGACCCGGCATGTGGGAAAGATGTGGGAAAACCGGGCTGGACGGTCTGCGGAGACCTCCCCCTCTTACGCAAAAAGCCCCGTATTCACGGGGCTTTTTCAGTGGGCGATACTGGGCTCGAACCAGTGACCTCCGCCTTGTCGAGGCGGCGCTCTCCCAGCTGAGCTAATCGCCCTGGGATGAGGCTTAGCCTATCAACGGGGGCGTGTCCACAGCCTCCATCCGGGCTCCCCGCGGCGCTCCGCATCCGAGCTATCCGTGGACCGCCCAACACGAAGCAGCGCGTCCCGCACCCATCAGAGTGTCCCGCGGCCGACAGATCCAAGGATCGACCGCGGGACATCTGGGCTCTCTGACCTAATCAAGGCACAACTACGACCTGGCCTTCGCGACCGGCTTCGCCGGCTCCCGCGCCACTTACGCCCTGGCCTTCCGTTTCGCCTGCCGACCCCTGTTCGTAGCCATAAGGGCTCGCTCCGCTGCCTTCGCTCTGGCTTCCACGGCCGGTCCCGCTCTGGCTTTCGACCTGACCGCCTTCCATTCCATACGGGCTTTCGACCTGGCCGCCTTCGCCACTACTTCCGTAAGGGCTTTCGGTGCCGTAAGGCGACTGCGTGCCACTAGCCGATTCGGTACCCGACCGACCTTCAGCGCCGGCGCCGCTTTCAGTCTGCCCGGAGTCGCTGCTGCTCCCCCCGCCGGACTCGATCGTCTTGATCGCTTCGGAGACAGTGTTTGAGGAGATCGCGAAGCCCACGCCCGTGCTGCCTGGCTGAGAGCCTTCACTGCCGGCGGCATCGCTGGCGATCTGGGAGTTGACGCCGATCACGTCTCCCTGTTCGTTGAGCAAGGGGCCACCCGAGTTGCCCGGGTTGAGGGCCGCGTCGGTCTGGATTGCATCCTTGATCGGGGCGCCGTCCGGAGCTTGGATTTCGCGCCCTAGAGCGGACACGATCCCGCGCGTCAATGTCTCGTTCAGACCGTACGGGTTACCGATCGCGTAGACCGGATCGCCGACTTCAACCGAGCTCGAGCTCACCAGTTTCAAAGCTTTCAAGCCCAGCCCCGAAGGAGCCACCTTAATCAGAGCCAAGTCCTGATTTGGATCGGCGCCCACGACCGTAGCCGTGCGAGTCAGATTCGACGACTTGCCGGGGCTCACCGTCAGGCTCGTGCCCTCCGAAATCACGTGATCATTGGTAAGGATCAGCCCTTCTTCGTTGAGCACGATCCCCGTGCCCGAGTCGCCCCCCTGGGCGGTGGTGGCCTTGATCGAGACCACACCCGAAGAGTCTTGCTTGTAGATCTGAGTGGCCGTCGGCGTGCTCGTGGATACCTCGCGCCTGGTCCCAGCACCGGCGCTCCGTGTCGTGGAGAGGACCGCCGTCGAAGGTTTCTTCGTGGCGCCTCCCGAGCCGCTGAGGGCTAGGAAGATAAGGCTGGCCCCCGTCGCTCCCGCGAGGGCGGCAATCAAGAAAACTGGCAGACGATGCTTCACGGGAACCTCCAAAGTCGGGCTTTCAGTGTTGAGCCCACTCGTGTAGATCCCTTAACAGAGCCTGAAAAGATCGCTAACGACTTCCGAAACTCTCCCTAACGGAATCCGAAGCGGCGCATAAGCGTGTATGGCCGCGACGGTCAGCGATCAGGAAGCGCCGACTCCTGAAGGAAGTAGCCATCCCCCGGCGTACTGAACAGTGGAATGCGTTCAGCCCATAAGCTCACAGGTGCTCTATCCCTGCTTGTCGGACTAGCCGTTGCCGCAACGACGGTGTCCTCGGCTTGGGGCTCCGCCATCAACTTGGAGTCCCCGCCAAGCGCTCGTAGTGCGCTCTCCCCTACCCCGGTGCCGGCACCAGCCAACGACGAACGAGCCAACGCGCAAACCGTCCACGGCCTGCCCGCCACGATCGACGGCACCACTGTCGGCGCAACACTAGAAGCGAACGAGCCCGAATCCTCGTGCGACATCCCCACCGCGAGTTCCGTTTGGTACAGCCTGCGCGCTCAAAGCGCCGAGCGAATCGCGCTCAACCTCGCCGCGGGCGGCGAGCTGGACGCGACGATCGATGTCTATCACGCGGTGCGCTCCCAGCTTTTGTCGGCGGACTGTCAGCAGACCGAATCCCACGGCAAGGCCTCGCTCACTTTCAAAGCCGCCAAGAACGGCCTATATCTGATCCGCGTCGCCGCGCGGGCCAACTCGCAGCTGGCGAACTTCACACTGGAAGCCTTCCTGCCGACACCCGCGGTCGGACCGCCGGGCCTGTCGCTGCCCGCCGCCGGAGTCAACGGGAAGGTCGACCGCATCCAGAACATCAACGCCGCCTACGCCTTCACGATGCACACGGGAGTCAGCTACCTGATCAATCTCGCCAACAAGACCGAAGGCGCCTGTGTCAGCGGATCGCTCTTCCCGCCCGGCACGAGCTCGTTCGAAGAAGGTTCCCAGCTTACTCACGTCAGCTGCGGCGGCTACCGACTGTTCACACCGGGACCGGGTCAGGGCGGACGCTACAGCTTCGAGGTCACACCTCGCTCCTCCTATCGAGGCGTTCAGCGCTTTCACCTTCAAGTCGCGCCGGCCGGACCCGCCGAGACCGCCCCAGGGCTTGCGCTCGACAACTACGCTCACGCACACGGACGCTTGGACGGGCGTGGGGTAAGTGTTGTGCGCCTGTATCGCCTCGACGTCACCAGTCACTCAAACCTCACACTCAAGCTGCTGGCACCCGCTTCGGCAGACTTCAATCTGCAACTGCGCAATCAAGAGGGCACTGTCATCGCATGTCAGTGCGGGGAAAGCGGCGCACAGACGCTCCAACACCAATTGCAACCCGGGCGCTATTACGCCGTCGTCTCTGTCCGAGATGCAACCGCCGGCAACTTCACGCTCGTGCGCGAGTCGCGCACGATCACCTCCACCTCGCTGTCTTTTTCCTCGAACACAGTCGCGCCGGGTCAAGGGCTCAACATCGACGTGCAGGTCTCCCCCGCGGCCACCGGCCCGCTCACCGTCGAGATCGAACGCTTTGATCCCGTATTCGGCTGGCAGTTCTACCGACAAGTTTCGGCCTTTATCAGCGAAGGAGCGGCAAGCGTTCCATTTGTTCCGCCCGCGGTGGGACGCTGGCGAGCCAAGGCAACTTACGCCGGCTCAAAGCTGTTCAGCCCAAGCGCCGTTGGTTTCTCCTATCTGCTGGTCTCCTGAGAGCAGACTTGAAACCAGGTCGCCGATGGCGATCGAGAGGAGTAGCTTCCTGTCAATGGGGCATTTCGTGCGGGTGATGCGGGCTAGGGGGAGGCTGCTGTTTGTCAAGGTCGCCGCTGTGGGTGCGATCGCCGTCGTGGCGGTTACTGGGTCGGCGGTCGCGTTTCAGGCGTTGCCTTCAGGCGCGCAGGTCAACAACGACCCGTCCGCCGGGATCGACGGCACGCTCAGCGTCAGCGGCGAGGACCCGGCCAACGCGGATGTCGTCGGCGGCGCGCTGACGGCCGGCAAGGTGGCCGTGCCGTGGGCGATCTTCCGCCAGCAGACCGCCGCGGGGGGTCGCGACCAGACATTCGTGCGCTCGTTCGCGGAAGGCGAGTGGAGCACGCGCGGCAGCGGCACGGTCGGCGGGCGCTCGAGTGCCAGCCCGGTGTTCGGCGGCTCGCTGAACTTCGACCAGAGCCAGGATGGCGAGGCTCCCGCTATCGACTTCGCAGGAGCGGGTCGCACCGTTCCCTGGGCGAGCTGGTACGAGAGCACGACGGGAGCGGGATTCACCAACAACAATGTGTTCGCCAGCCGCTTTGACAACGTCGGTGACGCCAATCAGGGTAGATGGATCTTCTCGGGTCAGAATCGTGGCACCGGCGGTGGCAGCGTGCCGGTCCCGTCGCTGAACATCCACACCGACGAGAGCGCCGAGGACCCGTCGGTGGCGGGCGGCTCGGCGGTCGACGCGACGAAGCCGAGCCCGTGGGTCGCCTGGCAGGAGACCTCCACGACGCCAGGGGGATCCGACCAGATCTTCGTCGAGCGCTCCGAGGGCCCAGGGCTCGCGAACTGCGACAGCGTGACGCCCGCCGGGGAGGTGCTGGGTGGCCACGTGCCGGCGATCGGCGGCATCTGCTGGCAGCAGACCGGCATCGCTCGGTTCGGGACTCCGACGCTCGATCCAAGCCTGAACATCGATCCCGCGCGCAACGGGACCGAGCCTGAGATCGCGTTCGCGGGGTCCCAGAACGGGGTTCAGGATGGCGTCCCCTGGGTCGTCTGGTATGAGACCGGAGCGGGCACCGCTGGCCTGCACAGCAACGGCATGGTGTTCGCCGCGCAGGGCGTTAGCGACGGCGAAGCCGCGCATGGCGGCTTTCACTGGGTTGCCGTGGGCTCTCAGCTCAGTGCCACGCTCGACACAAGTGGGACGAACGGATTCGGCGGCTGCGGCGAATCGGCCGCCAATGAGGCGCGCTGTTCGCTGAACTCAGATCCGGCTGCGAGCGCTGAGGACCCTCGCGTCGCTGCCGGGACGATGAGCCCCGGCAGCGCGACGGTCCCATGGGTCGCCTGGGATGAGCAGGTCGCAGGCGTGGACCAGATATTCGTCTCACGGCTGGTCGGGACAGGCACGAGCGCGCACTTCGAAGTCGCCAACGGTGGCGCTCCGATCTCGACCGGAGCCAACAGTTCCACTCGCCCTGACCTCAGCTTCTCTGGCAATACGCCGTACGTCTCATGGCGCGAGGACATCGGCGGGGGAATCGTCAAGGGCTTCACCGGCCACTTCGTCAACGCAGCGAGCCCCACGTTCGTGCTCGACGGCGACGAAGTCAGGCTGACGCCGACGGCACAAGCGGACGTGCGCGAGCCGATCTCCTCCTCGTGTCTCGCGACCCCCTTTGACGCCGACGGCAGCGCGTGTCAGGGCGGCGCGCTCGGCACGCCGTTCTTCCTGTTCACGGGCGGCACGACGCCGCTGAGCCTGTTCGCAGACGCATATCAGCCCGACGCGCCGGTGACCGAAGGCGCGAGCGCCGTCGGCTCCTCCTCGGCGACCATCCACGCCACCGTCGAAGATCACGGCGCGCCCGCGAGCGTGTTCTTCCAGTACGGCGCCACGGCTGCCTACGGTGCGTCGACCGGTGCGCAAACGCTCGGGCCTGGCAGCACGCCGACGCCCTTCAGCGCTCAGCTGAGCGGGCTTGCGGCCGCAACGACGATTCACTATCGCGCCGTGGCGAGCAGCGACTTTGGGACATTCTTCGGCGCTGACCAAACACTTGCGACAACCACGTCCACCACTGTGCCACCTGGCGCTCTGCTGCCCCAGCCAGGGGTCATCATCGGCAAAGCGACGGCGTCCAACCCGACGATTTCAGGTACAACCGCAAAGGTCCGCGTGTCCTGCTCCGGTCCTGCTTCGGCGACCTGCCGAGTAACGCTCAAGCTGACCGTCACCGAGACGTTCCAGGGCCACAGGCTCGTCGCCGTGACGGCGGCCGTGAAAGATCGCAAGACGCGCAAGCTGCTGGTCGTCGGCTCGGCGAGTGTCCTGCTTAAGCCCGGGCACACACAGATCGTGCGTATAGGACTAAACCGCGTCGGCAAGCAACTATTGGCGAAACGCCACGGGCTGAAGGCAACGTTGCGTGTCACCGCGGCGACGACTACTGCGATCCCCACCTCGATCCTCACAAGAGTCCTCATGTTCAAGCCTGCGAAACACCATTAGGACTTCGCCTGGCCTTCTCGGGCGGACAAGCCCCACTGGAGTACAGTCCACGGCATTGTTGGGCAAACCACCGCGCAGACCGCGCGAAGGGAGAATGGAATGGCGCTCGGGTTCTATATAACTGCTAAGGGCTTTACGCAGGAGCGTTACGACACAACGCTCGTCCAGCTTGAGGAAGCGGGCGCAGGAGCTCCCGACGGACGTATCTCCCACGTCGCTCTTGAGACGAACGGGGAGATCCAGGTTTTCGACGTTTGGGAGTCGCAGGAAGCATTCGACGCATTCGGGGTAACCCTTTTGCCAATCCTTGCGGCAGCAGGCGTCGAGATGAACGAGCCGATGGTGGCTCGGGTTCACAACGAAATCAAGCGCTGATCGGCTAAAGCGGGCACGCGGCAATCGGTTGGCAGCATCGGGTGGCACCGGGGGCCCGGAGCGCCGAAGTCAGTCGGGTGCCCGCTTAGCGACAGTCTCACCGTCCAGCCTCCTTCGTGGCCGAGTGGTTCGCGTATCTCACGTGGCCTTCTTGGTCCTACACTTCTAGAAACAAGACAAAGCCGACAGGATTGGAGGGTCTCGTGAACAAGCGCTTGGTGACCCGTTATGGGACGCAGTCGAGCGAGGCCGCCGATGAGAACCAGCGGCGGGTCGAAGGGGTTTTCGCGGAGCTTGCCGAGACGAGGCCAGACACCGTGAGCTACATCGTGCTGCGCTTGGAGGACGACTCCTTCGTACACGTATCCTTCCACGACCATGCAGACGATGAGGTCAATCCGATCGCGTCAAGCGTCGCCTTCGCCCACTTCCAGGATGAACACAGCAGCAGGCGTGAGGGGCCCGTCGATCAACAGAAGGCAGAGTTGGTCGGCGCGTACATAACGACGATCGCCTAACCGATTTACTGAAGCCGGCGGTGACGCTCGAGACGCCACGCGACCTAGACCGGGTCAGCAGTTTCCTCAATATCCGGGTCAAAGACATCGAGGCCGTGTACGCCGAGTGGAGCGCCAGAGGCGCTCAATTCCTGACACCGCCAAAGCAGCACGCCTATGAGATCCGTTGCTACATCCGCGATCCCGACGTCCTCGCGCTACGGTTTACCGCGCTTGAGGGCGTCATCGACGAGATCGCCGACCGGCTAGGCGACAAGCTCGTGGTCGTCCCGAGCAACCCGCTCGGCATCGACGCACAAGGTAACGTCTCACGTCTCCTACCGAAAGAGCAATCCTCTGGCGAAGTTCTAGCCGGGTGGTTGCCGGCGGGTGCGTGCTTGGCGATGGCGTTTGGGACCATGTCGGCCGATATCTTGGAGTCCTCCAGCAAGCGATCACCGGAGCCGGCGGTCCTCTTCTACGCGACCGACGACGACCGTGCCGGCGAGGAAGTC
>JBAVYU010000032.1:0-2164 GCA_049588415.1 Solirubrobacteraceae bacterium | reverse complement strand
CCCATATCCAGCGCATCGTCCGCAAAGGCGAGCTGCGCGTGAACGGCAAGCGCGCCGACAGCAAGGACCGGCTGCAGGCCGGCCAGAACATCCGCATTCCGCCGCTGCGGCTGGATACGCCGAAGGTTGCGGGCAAACTGTCCGAAGCCGGAGCGAAGACGCTCGCCGAATTGAAGGCGATGATCCTCTACGAGGACGACGATGTGCTGGTCCTGAACAAGCCGGCCGGGCTTGCGGTACAGGGCGGTTCGGGCACCACGCGGCATGTCGACCAGATGCTGGAAGTGATGCGCGACGCCAAGGGGCAGAAGCCGCGGCTGGTGCACCGGCTCGACAAGGAAACTTCGGGCTGCCTGTTGGTGGCCAAGACGCGCTTTGCCGCGTCAGCGCTGACCGGATCATTTCGCCACCGCTCGGCGCGCAAGATCTACTGGGCGCTGGTCGCGGGCGTGCCGAAGCCGAAGCAGGGCCGCATCTCCACCTATCTCGCCAAGGAGGAGAGTGAGGATGACAGCATCATGCGTATCGCCGCCCATGGCGACGAGGGCGCAAGCCACGCGGTGACCTATTACGCGGTGGTGGAAACATCGGCGACGAAGCTCGCCTGGGTGTCGCTGAAGCCGGTCACCGGGCGAACGCATCAATTGCGCGCGCATATGGCGCATAGCGATCATGCCATCGTCGGCGACCCCAAATATTTCAACAAGGAGAACTGGGAGCTGCCGGGGGGCCTGCAGAACCGGCTGCATCTGCTGGCGCGCCGCATCGTCATTCCGCATCCGCGCGGCGGGGTGATCGACGCGTCGGCGCCGCTGCCGCCGCATATGCTGCAATCGTGGAACCTGCTCGGACTGGAGGCGGACCGCTTCGATCCGATCGAGAACGCGCCGGAGGAGTGATGTCTGCATCGCGAATCCGTGCCGCGCTCGTTCTCGGCCTTGTTGGCTCGCTTATTTGTGTTGGCGCGGCGCATGCCGAAACGACGGTGTTGAGAGGCGGGGTGCTCTACGCCTCGCCCGAGGCCGCACCGCTTGCGAATGCGACCGTCGTGATTTCAAACGGCGTCATCAGCGCGATCGGCGGTTCAAACGAGGTGCAGATTCCCCAAGGTGCGCGCGTGATCGATTGCACCGCCAAAACCATCGTGGCCGGCTTCTGGAACAGCCACGTCCATTTCACGAACGTCGCATGGAAGAACGCAGCCAGCGCGCCGGCCGCTGCGCTCGAAGCGCCGATGCGGGAGATGTTGACCAAGTGGGGGTTCACCACGGTGTGGGATCTTGGCTCGGACCCGACCGATTCCCTGCCGCTGCGCGCCCGCGTTAACGCCGGCAATGTTGCAGGCCCCAACATCCTGCTTGCCGGCAACATGTATCCGAAGGGCGGCCATCCCGTTTATGTGCCGGCCAACGTGGACGTGCCCGAAGTCGGATCGCCCGAGGAAGCCGCAAGACAGGCCCGTGAATTCATGCGCATGGGCCACAACGGCATCAAGCTCTTCACCGGCGCGTTCATGGGCGACAAGCCCGTCGTGAACATGGACCCGGCCGTTGCCAAGGCTGCGGTCGACGTGGCGCATGCGCAGGGCAAGCCGGTGTTCGCCCATCCGCAAAACAAGGCCGGCGTCGAAACCGTGATCGCGGCCGGCGTCGATGTGATGGCGCACACCGTTCCCAGTCAACCGGATGGCTACACCGCAGAGCAGCTTGCGCGGTTCAAAGCGCAGAACGTCGCATTGATTCCGACGTTGTCGCTTTTCACGACCATCGTGCTCGACCCCGCCGTCACGGCGCGCGCGGTCGCGGCAACCGTCAATCAGCTCAGGCAATTTTCCGAGAACGGCGGCGTGGTCCTGTTCGGAACCGATGTCGGCTTTACCAGGCTGTTTGACACAGGCCCCGAATACGAACTCATGCACCGCGCGCTGTCGGAGCGGCAAATCCTCGCCTCGCTCACGACCAACCCCGCCGATTATTTCAAGTCGGCCAAAAAGGGCAGGGTTCAGGTCGGGTTTGACGCCGATCTCGTGGTGCTGGATGGCGATCCCACGAGCGACGTCGCGAATTTCGCCAAGGTTGCCACCACCATTCGCGCAGGCACGATCATCTATCAAAGGCCGTGAGCCGCGGCTGCGCGTAAACCCTCTCCTCCCCAAGGGGAGGGC
>JBAVYU010000031.1:0-130101 GCA_049588415.1 Solirubrobacteraceae bacterium | reverse complement strand
AGCGTGACCAGTGTTCTACTCATCACCATGAGGCCTCCGTATACGAGCCCCAACAGGTGAGGCGAGATTGACCGGAAGCCCAGACACGCCGAGCCCCCTCCCTATCGAGGAACGACGAAAACCGCGCTCTATGGCGCGGCGAAAACCGGCTCGGGAACGAGCTGCTAGCGGGTGAAGCGCAAAACCGCGCTGAGCAGCGGCCCGGCCAGAGAGAGAGAGAGAGAGAGAGAGAGAGACGCGTCAGCGACGCTGACGCGTCCTATTACGGACCCGCCATTGACACACGGACTCTCAAGCACGTTATCCCCAAATGAATGCACGCGAAATACAACTCCCTCTCAGAAGCGACCCGGTCCCTCTCCCAAAGGTCCCCGTCAAACGTTTAGCTGTCGACCACGCGGGCCAACCCAAAAACCCGACCTTATGTTTGGTAGACACTCAGTGAGAGTGCGACCACATGGGTACCTTATACCATGCACTGCGCAAAAGTCAACCCCCCTAGCGGTCGGGCGGCCGCGCTCCGACAACTTGCGGCGGCGATCATCGGCCGGCTGGCGCGAAGCCCCGCTTGATCCACTCGCGATAGGCGTTGTAGAAGGCCGTGAAGTTGTCCGCGACGAGCTTCGCCGACTCGTGGACCTGCTCGGCCGTAGCCGTCGCGTATTCGTGTACGAGCATGCGCCGCAGTTCTCGTAGGCGCTGCAGACGACTTGTCAGCTCGCCTGAGAGAACACCCCCCTCGCAGAGCGCATCGAGGTCCCGCCGCGCGTTCGTCTCCTCGCGGCGCCTCCGAAGCTCGGCAAGCTCCAAGCCGAAGGCCGCCAGCTCCGCCACGTAGTTGTAGAGCTGGTCCACTCCCCGCTCGACCGCCTTTACGCGATTCAGCTCGACGGGATTTTCCGAGGCGTACGCCTCGGAAAACGCGTCCAGGTCGAAGTCGTCCCCGAACTCAGCCATCGCCGCGCGCAAGGCGAGCAGGTGGCGTCGCACGTCGCTCACCCGATCCCTGATCTTGGCCTTCAAGGCTCTCGCGCGCTCCGGGTCATTGGCCTCCAGCGGGGCTGCGATCGGCTGAACCGTGGTCACGAGGCCAGGTCTTCCAGCTCAAGCTCGTTCAGCAACTCCGGAAACGATCTTTCCATGCGATCGGCAAGCCGTCGCCACTTTCCGCGCGCCCCCCACAAAGCCGCCCAGAGACCTTGCCGGTCGATCAGCACACGGCCCTGCTCGGCGACATCGGCCATGAGCGCCGGCGAGTTTTCGGCGTCGACAAGCCGCACCAGCTGTACATCGCGGCCGAGGCGACGTGAGAGTCGTTCTGTCAGCGCAACGAGCCGCCCAACCCGAGGATCCTCAAGGACAACCAGCACATCGACATCGGAATCCTCGCGATCGTCGCCTTTGGCCACCGAGCCGAACAGCACGGCGAGCCTCACGTTGGGCTCAGTGCGCAACGCCGCGCGCAACTTGTGCAGCAGCGTCCAGTGACTGCGTAGATAGGCCTCCTCGCTGAACGGGAGATGAAAACGACGTGGGCTGATGCGCTCTCCCCGGATCAAACCCTCGGCAGCGGCCCGTTTGAGCGTCCGCTCCGGGATCGAAAGCCCAGCCGCAGCTTGTCGCAAAGACTCCATGGTGTGGCCGATATACTAGCTTGGTATGGCTGATCAGTCACGCTGGTATGGCCGATCGATGCTATAAGAACCATCGCTACGCGCCCGAATACCATCGGGCACGAACGACGATCCCAAAAATAAAGTCGCGAACTCGTGCGCTATGCGACAGGAACGACCGTGTGCGACCGGACCGGCAACGCGAACCCGCGCGTCCGAGCCCGCTCGGCCCCCGCGCGCCGCTCTGCTTCCAGCGCGTACAGGTAATCATCGAAGTCGACCTGGATCGTGTGGCGCTTGGAGGCCACGTAGCGCTTGCGCATCGCGGCCTGATCTGAGGCGATGTCGCGATGGACCTCGGCCGGCGAGGGCAACGCGTACTCGCCCCTCAGGTAGTCCCCCACCCAAGCCGCTTGGGCCTCGGCCAAGGGCATGATCGCGCCCAGGGGCTGCAGCAGGCCAATAAAGAAGAGCCCGCCGATCTCAGGGTGAAAGACGCGGCGGAACAGCTCGATGTGGTTGTCCGGGGCAGCCAAGAAGTCCTCGTCGAAGAACGGGAAAGTGATCTTGTAGCCGGTGCAATACACGACCACATCGGCGTGCACTTCGCTGCCGTCCGTGAACCTGACGGTGTCGCCCGACAGGGAGGCGATGTTCGGCTTAGGCGCGATCGTGCCATGTGCGATCCGGTCGAGAATTCGTCCCGAGACCGTGGGATGGGCCTCGCCGAACTTGTGGTCTGGCTTGGGCAGGCCATAGCGCTCGGGCGAACCGGTGATCGTCTTGATCGTCTGGTGGATCATCCGCTGCCTGATCGCGAACGGCACCCGCGGGTTGTTGGGCAGCTGGTCGACCGGCTTGCCAAACACATACTTGGGGATGATCCAGGCGCCTTTGCGCGCCGCCAGATAGGTATTGGCCGCCACATATGAGGACTCGACCGCGATGTCCATCGCCGAGTTGCCCATGCCCAGCACGACCACGTCCTTGCCCGCGAAGATCGAGTTATCGACGTAGGAGTGGGCGTGCAGCTGGGTCCCTCCGAACGTATCGGCGCCCGGGAAGGCCGGTTCGGGCCAGCGCGCGTCCCAGTGGTGGCCGTTGGCCACGAGCAGGGCGTCGTACTCGCGCACTTCTCGCCCGCCCTCGCCACGCTCGATCGTCACCTCCCACACGCCGTCCGCGCGTCGCGTGGCGTGCTCCACGCCCGTCTCAAACGAGATGTGCTCGCGCAGGCCGAAGTGGTCGACGTAGTCGTTGAAGTACTCCTTGATGTGCGTGTGATGGGGAAAATCCGGATAGGAGCTGGGCATCGGATAGTCCGCGTAGGCCATCCGCTCGCGCGAGACGTTGATGAACAGGTCCCTATAGGCGGCCGACATCCCGTTGCGGTTGCCAAACACCCAGTTGCCGCCGACCTGGTCTGACTTCTCGATGCAGTCGAAGGGAACCCCCCGATCCAGCAGCGACTTGGCGGCCGCGATACCAGAGGAGCCGGCTCCGATGATGCAAGTGCGAGGCAGAGTGCCCGCCGCGAGCCGTCCGTTGCCGGTGCCCGCCACGGCGTGTCCGCTCTCAGAAGGGTTGGCCACGTGGCCAGTCTAGCGGTCGAGAGCGCCGTCCGACAGCGCGCGCTCGACCTCTCCTCTGAGCGCTTCGCTTGCCACATATCGCGTGTTGCGGGTGCGACCCTCGCGCGCCACCAAACCGGCATCCAACAGCCGCCGGAAGTCGCCCCCAGCCGTCACCAATGAGACGCCGGCCTCGGTGCTGTAGGCGAGCCTTGAGGCGCCCTCGAACAGACTTTGCTCCAAGGCGATGACGATCCGATCGGGCCAGCTGTGATCTTCGGCCAGCGCCTCCAGCGAGCCCCAGCGCACCGCCGCCTGCTCGATCTGCTCGAGGCGCTTCTCCGCCTGCACGATATGGGCGTCCAAGCAGAACCCCACCCAGCCGCTTGCGTCCCGCTCGGGCTGGTAGCTGCCCCCCTGCGTCTCACGCAAAGCGCGGTAGTAGGAGGCCGTGTTGCGGCCGAGATATTCCTCGATCGATCCAAGCTCCGGTGTGAGCAAGCCGGCCCGCGCGAGCACCAGCGACTGCACGATGCGCGAGACGCGGCCGTTGCCATCCGCGAACGGATGCACCGAGATGACGTTCAAGTGAGCCATCGAGGCGCGCACGACGACATGCGCGTCGAGATCTCCATGCTCCAGCCAGTCGACCACCTCCCCCATCAGGCCGAGTACCAGCTCGGCGGGCGGCCCGACGTACTCCGGCGGGCCGCCATCGGGAGATGTCACGCTGATCGGGCCGTCGCGCCAACGCCCGGGCCTCTTGTCGCGTTGGAACAGACAGGCATCGAAGTGCAGGTCGAGGATCGCCCGCTCAGACCAGCTGAATGCCGGATCTTCGGCCATCACGCCGACGTGATCCATCGCCCGCGCGTAAGCAACCAACGCAAGTTGAGCTTCGTCGCCATCCTCGCCGTGCTCACCGCCGGCAAGCGCAACGGACTGCGCTTCGGAGACCTCGTAGCCCTCGATTGAAACCGAGCTGCGTGCGGCGGCTGCCTTGACGTGACGTCGCAACTGCCCAAGCCAGGGCATGGGCACGCCGCCTGCGCGCTCGCCGAGACGGCGGCGCAGCTCGTCCAGCGTCGCCAAGCGCTCGGCGAGATCGGGCCCGAGCGTGGGAGTCGAGAAGATCATGAATAGCATTATATACGAATATTCGAATATTCGTATATAAGCTACCTAAGGCATTATTCCGCCGGAACTCCCGGCCCCACGTGCTGGGGCGGTCCCTCGGGCCCTTCGTCGGCGTCGGCGTGGCCGGCGATCCCGTTGTCCTGAGGCCCACCCACCGCTGACCCGTTGACCGCGCCCGCAAGGGCCGGATCGGCACGCAGGCCGGCCAGATAGCGATCGACCATGCGCGCGCATTGGCGACCCTCGTTGATCGCCCACACAATCAAGGACTGCCCGCGGCGCGCATCGCCGGCGGCGAACACACCATCGACGGAGGTCGTATAAGGCTTGACCGCCTTTACGTTGCCGCGCGGGTCCTTCTCCACGCCGAGCTGCTCGAGCAGAGGTTGCTCGGGATGCAGGAAGCCCATCGCCAGCAACACGAGCTGCGCCGGCAACTCGCGCTCGGAGCCCTCAACCGGCGCGAACGGAGGCGCAGGCTCGGCCTGGGCTATGTGCAAGGCGGCGACGTTGCCGTCAGCGCCACCAGAGAAATGGGTGGTCGTGACCGAATAGTCCTGCTCCCCCACGCCGGCCGTGCGAGCCTCCTCCATTGCATAGGAGAGCCGGTACTTCAAAGGCCACTCCGGCCAAGGCGTGCGCGCGTCCGGGCGATGATCGGGCGGCTCGGGCAGGAGCTCCAGCTGCACGATCGAGGCGGCGCCCTCCCTCAGAGAGTTGCCAACGCAATCGGCCCCCGTATCGCCGCCCCCGATCACGACCACGTGCTTGCCGGCCGCGCTGATCGGCTCACCGGTAGTCGGCTGGGCAACGGTCGGCTCAGGCCCGTGCTCGCTCGCCACGAAGCGGTTGCGCTGATAGAGGTAGTCCATCGCGAAGTGGACACCACCCAGCTCGCGCCCAGGAACGCCCAGGTCGCGGGGCACTCGCGAGCCGGTCGCGAGCACCACGGCGTCGAAGCGACCGCGCAAATCCTCCACGCTGAAGTCCGTGCCGACATCCACGCCACAGCGCAACTCGACACCCTCGGCGACGAGCTGCTCCACACGCCGCTCCACAACCCGCTTTTCGATCTTGAAGTCGGGCACCCCGAAGCGCACCAAGCCACCCGCCGCCTCGTCGCGCTCGAACAGAGTGACCGCATAGCCGATGCGACGCAACTGCTGGGCTGCCGCCATACCGGCCGGACCGGAGCCGATCACGGCAACCGACTGGCCGATCTCGCGCTTGGGCGGCTCAGGCCCGATCCACCCTTCCCTGAAGGCCCTGTCGACGATCGCCAGCTCGATCTGCTTGATCGTGACCGAGTCGCCCTCCCTGATCTCCAAGACGCAAGCGGCCTCGCACGGCGCCGGGCACAGACGCCCGGTGAAATCGGGGAAGTTGTTGGTGGCGTGCAGCTGCGCGATCGCCTCGGGCCAGCGGTCGCGGTAGACGAGGTCGTTCCAGTCGGGGATCAGGTTCCCAAGCGGACAGCCGTTGTGGCAGAAGGGCACCCCGCATTCCATGCAGCGAGCGCCTTGGTCTCGCAGCTCCGCAACGGGGCGCTCGACAACGAACTCCTGATAGTCGTGTGCGCGCGCGCTTGGATCGCGATGGGGGATCCCGTGACGCTCGATTTGCAGGAAGCCGCCGAGCTTTCCCATCTAGACCACCGTCGCCTTCGGCGTCGGTTGACGTTGAAAGAGGGTCATGCCGGCACTCCCTCGGCCTGCTCGCCCTCGGACTGGCCGGCTTCGGCCTCTGCCAGCTCTCGCAGGACGCGCTTGTAGTCGTGGGGCATCACCTTCACGAATGCACCCTCGGCCAGCAGTTGCTCGAAGCGGGCGAGCACGTCGCGCGCAACCGACGAATCGGTGTGAGCCTCGTGCTCCTCGATCATCGCCTTCAGCTCGATCGCATCAGCGGTGGAGATCTCGTCGAAGCCGACCATGCCCATGTTGCAGCGGTCCGGGAACGCGCCAGCCTCGTCCAGGACGTAGGCAATCCCGCCACTCATACCGGCCGCGAAGTTGCGCCCGGTGGGACCGAGCACGACAACGCGCCCGCCGGTCATGTACTCGCAGCCGTGGTCCCCCACGCCCTCCACGACCGCCACGGCGCCCGAGTTGCGCACAGCGAACCGCTCGCCCGCAAGCCCCCTGAAGAAGACGCGCCCGGCGGTGGCTCCATAGAGAACCGTGTTGCCAACGATCACGTTCTCCTGCGCCACGAAGTGCTCGCCGATATCGCGGGGCGGGCGCACCGACACGACGCCGCCGGAGAGTCCCTTGCCGGTGTAGTCGTTGGTGTCGCCCTCCAGCTCGAACGTCACCCCGGGAGCCAGCCAGCCGCCGAAGCTCTGGCCGGCCGAGCCCTTGAAGCGAACCACGATCGAGTCGGGCGGCAGGCCCTCAGCGCCACGAGCGCGGGCGATGTGGCTGGAGAGGATGCCGCCCACGCAGCGGTTGACGTTGCGGATGGGGAGGTCTATCTCCACGGCGTGGCTCGAGCCGGCTACTGGGCCCCCCACCTCCGTGGCGCCATTGCTCGAGGCGCTATCCGGCGAACCCGAGTCCGGGCTGGCCTCGATGACTGCCTGCGCGCGCTCCACAAGCTCCCAGTCCAAAGCGTCCTCGAGCACCGACGGGGGCGACTCGATGCGGTGACGCGTCGAGCCCTCAGGCAAGTCGATGTGGGCCAGCACATGGGTCAGGTCGACACCGCGTGCCTTCCAGTGCTCAATCGCATCCTGAGCGCCGAGCAGGTCGACGCGGCCGATCGCTTCGTCCAAGGTCCTGAGACCGAGCGATGCGAGGATCTCACGGACTTCCTCGGCCACGAAGAAGAAGAAGTTAACGACATGCTCGGGGCGGCCCTTGAAACGCGCGCGTAGCTCTGGGTCCTGTGTCGCGATCCCGACCGGGCAGGTGTTCAGGTGACAGGCCCGCATCATGATGCAGCCGGTCGCTATCAGAGGAGCCGTGGAGAAGCCCATCTCATCCGCTCCAAGCATCGCGGCGATGACGACGTCACGGCCGGTCTTCAGCTGCCCGTCGGTCTGCACCACGATCCGCGAGCGCAGGTTGTTGAGCAGCAAGGTCTGTTGGGTCTCGGCCAAGCCGATCTCCCAAGGGATGCCGGCCGCTTGGATCGAGGAGAGCGGCGAGGCGCCGGTGCCGCCGTCGTGGCCCGCGATCAAGACCCGGTCGGCGTTTGCCTTGGATACGCCGGCGGCGACCGTGCCGACGCCCACCTCGGAGACCAGCTTGACCGATACCTGGGCCGAGGGATTGGAGCAACGCAGATCGTAGATCAGTTGCTTGAGATCCTCGATCGAATAGATGTCGTGGTGGGGCGGCGGGGAGATCAGGCCCACACCCGGAGTTGTGTGCCTGATCGAGCCGATATAGGCGTCGACCTTGTGCCCCGGCAGTTGACCGCCCTCCCCTGGCTTGGCGCCCTGGGCCATCTTGATCTGCAGCTCATCCGCATTGACCAGGTAGTGGATCGTGACCCCGAAGCGACCCGAGGCGACCTGCTTGATCGCCGAGCGACGTCTATCGCCGTTGGGGTCCGGTTGAAAGCGCGCCGGGTCCTCCCCACCCTCGCCCGTGTTGGAGCGCCCGCCCAATCTGTTCATCGCGATCGCAAGCGTCTCGTGGGCCTCACGGGAGATCGAGCCGAGGCTCATCGCGCCGGTGCAGAAACGACGCACGATCTCCTTGGCGGGCTCCACCTCGGAGAGCGCAATCGCGCGCGGCTGCTCGCCGGCTGCGCGTGCCTGCTCGCCGGTGTCGCCGGGCCCGATCCGCAACAGACCCCGGAGGGTCGCCTTGCGGGCGGCGTCCTCGTTGACGGCCGCGGCGTATTCGCGGTACTTCTGGAAGGCCGGCGAGTCGCGCACCTCTTCATGGGCGGCGGAATCGCCCTCA
This sequence comes from Solirubrobacteraceae bacterium, assembly GCA_049588415.1. Taxonomy (GTDB): domain Bacteria; phylum Actinomycetota; class Thermoleophilia; order Solirubrobacterales; family Solirubrobacteraceae; genus Palsa-744. The sequence continues at coordinate 121,866 of JBAVYU010000031.1, read as the reverse complement.
AGCGCGGCCGTGACGTTGCCGTTGGCCGAGCGAACCGCGTGCTGAACGAGCGCGATCGTCTCCGGGTTCCACATGTGGTGCTCGCCGTCGCGCCGCCACGCATAGACGCCACCAACCGGCAACAGGTTGTCTGGCTTGCGAGAGGACTCAACCCAACCGGCCCGCGCGTGGCGCTCCAGAGCCTCGATCGCCAACACGTCCAAGCCCACCCCGCCGATGCGCGAGGCGGTGCCGGTGAAGTGACGGTCGATCAAGCCTCGCTCCAAGCCCACTGCCTCGAAGATCTGGGCGCCGCGATAGGACTGGATCGTGGAGATCCCCATCTTTGAGATCGTCTTGAGCAAGCCCTTGCCGATCGCCTTGATCGTGTTCTGGGCGGCCTGCTCGGGGGTCAAGGCGACAGTGGCGCCGTTCTCGGCGCGCACAATGCGCCCCTGGACGACGAGCTCGTCCAAGGTCTCGAGCATCACGTAGGGGTTGATTGCCGAGGCCCCGTAGCCGATCAGGGTCGCGAAGTGGTGCACCTCGCGCGGCTCGCCGGACTCAAGGACGATGCCGGCGCGCAGGCGTGTGCCCTCCCTGACGAGGTGGTGGTGGACCGAGGAGACAGCCAACAGCGAGGGGATCGCGGCACGACGGGGACTGAGCAGACGGTCGGAGAGGATGATGATGTTGACCCCCTCGGCGATCGCCTCGTGGGCTTGGGCGCACACACGCTCCAAGGCGGGCGCGAGCCCCTCGGGACCGTCGGCCACCGGCCAGGTGATGTCGAGGGTACGCGAGGAGAAGACATCGCTCGATATGTGGCGCAGCGTCTCAAGCTCCCGGTTGAGCAGGATCGGCTGCTCCAGCTCCAGCTTGTGGGCGTGCTCGGGCGTCTCGTCGAACAGGTTGCGCTCAGTGCCAAGGCTCGTGGAGAGGCTCATCACGATTTCCTCGCGGATCGGGTCGATCGGCGGGTTGGTCACCTGAGCGAACAGCTGCTTGAAGTAGGAGAACAGGGGCGGCGCTTGGTCTGAGAGCACAGCCAAGGAGAGGTCGTTGCCCATCGATCCGATCGGCTCGGCCGCCTCGCGGGCCATCGGCTCCAAGAGGACACGCAGATCCTCCTGGGAGTAGCCGAATGCTTGCTGGCGACGGCGCAAAGGCTGGCTTGAGAGCGTGACCTGCTCGGAGGGCTCAAGCTCGGCGAAGCGCACGGCATTGCGCGCGTACCACTCGCCGTAGGGCTGCTGAGTGGAGATGCGATGCTTGACCTCGCTGTCGTCGACCACGCAGCCCTGCTCCAAGTCGACCAGGAACAGCTTGCCGGGCTGCAAGCGTCCCAGACGAACGATCTCTCCGGCGGGCACACCGAGCAGACCGGCCTCCGATCCGAGCACGACATGACCGTCCTTGGTGATAACCCAGCGGCCGGGCCGCAAGCCGTTGCGATCGAGGGTGGCCCCGACCACACGCCCGTCGGTGAAGGCCACCGCGGCCGGGCCGTCCCAAGGCTCCATCAAGCAGGAGTGGAAGGCATAGAAACCCCTCAACTCCTCCGGCAGGTCAGAACGGGAGCGGTAAGCCTCGGGGATCATCATCATGACCGCGTGCGGGAGCGAGCGGCCCGCAAGCATCAAGAGCTCGAGGACATTGTCGAACGTGGCCGAATCGGAATTGCCCTGGGTGACGACCGGCAAGATCTTCTCCAAGTCGTCTCCGAACAGCTCCGATGCCAGCTCGGACTCGCGCGCGCGCATCCAGTTGACGTTGCCCATGACGGTATTGATCTCGCCGTTGTGGCAGATCACGCGATAGGGATGGGCCAGCTCCCATGAGGGGAACGTGTTGGTGGAGAAGCGCGAGTGGACCAAGCCCAAGGCGCTCTTGCAGCGCTCGTCGCGCAGGTCGGGATAGAACGCGCCAAGCTGGTAGGAGATGAGCATGCCCTTGTAGTTGAGCGTGCGCGAAGAGGACGAGGTGACATAAAAGCCCTTGCGCTCGCCCTGTGGCCAGGCCGACACGGCCTGTTCGCAGACTCTCCGAATCACATACAACTTGCGCTCGAAAGCATCCTGCTCGAGCCCGTCGGCAGCCCCCACGAACAGCTGGCGGATGACCGGACGACAAGCCGCGGCAGTGGCGCCGGTGTGCTCGGGACAGACGGGCACGTCGCGCCAGCCGAGCATGCGCTGACCCTCCGCGGCTACGGTCCGCTCCAGCAAGTCCTCCACTCGCGCGCGCGAAGGGTCATCAGTCGGAAGGAAGCACATCAACACCCCGTAGGAGCCGCTGGACGGCAGCTCGAAGCCCGCCACCGCGCGCAACAGCTCGTCGGGCATCTGCATCAAGATGCCCGCGCCGTCTCCGGTCAAGGGGTCTGCGCCCGAGGCCCCCCGGTGCTCGAGGTTCTCCAAGGCGGCCAGTGCTCGCGCGACGACCTCGTGCGTGGGCGTGTTGTCCAAGCGCGCCACCATGCCCACGCCGCACGCGTCGTGCTCGTAGCGGGGGTCGTAGAGTCCAGCGGCCTGTGATGGCAATGTGTGCGAAGTCATGTGAGTGCTGCCCTCGGGCGACGCGTCCAGGAGGACTGCGCCACCTTCGTGGCATGGGGGGTCGGCACCTGAGGCGGAGCCTGAAAGGGTAGCATCGAGATCGCTTGCGAACCACGCCGGCGAGGTGTGAAATCCGTCCTGGCCGGGCATCACTATGTGCGAGGACAAACAGGCAGTATCCCCACGGCAGAGCGCCAGGAGAGGCAATAATGCCGGACATGGAGCTCGCGCTCGCAGCGCGGGCGGAGAACATTGCGATAGTTCGGCACGTCCTAGGCGGTCTCGGCGAGGCGTACGAGATGCCCGAGGAGAAGCTCTCGGACATCCGCTTGGCGGTGACCGAGGCGTGCGCCAACGTGGTGGTACACGCCTATCCGGAGGGCCAAGAAGGCCAGATGGAAGTGGTCGCCGCAATGGAGGACGAGACCCTGATCGTGCTGGTGCGCGACTGGGGGCGCGGAATCAGACCTCGTCCGGACAGCCCCGGACTTGGCCTTGGCCTGTCGCTGATCGCGGCGCTGGCCGAGTCGGTGCAGTTGGGCCACGGCGAGGAGGAACGCACCGAGGTTCAGATGACCTTCGCGCTGAAGGACGCCGCCGGAGCAAACGCCCTGACAGGCACGAACGAACAGGGTGCGTGAGCGAGACGATGAGCGATAGCCGGACAGGGACGGCCGAGGCGGCTGTGAACAGCAGAGATGCAGACGAGCGGGAGCTTTCCGTGACCGACGGCGCGGTCAGCCTGCGGGTTGCCGACGGCCCACTCGTGGGGCCCGTCCTGCGGCGGTTGGTCTCGATTGTGCTCGCCCGGGCGGACTGGCCGCTGGATGGGCTTGACGACGCCCTGCTGGTCTGCGACGCGTTGAGCGCCCACGCGCCCGGACACGCCCAAGCGGGATGGGTGGCGCTGAGCGTGAGGGCCGACGAGCGCGAAGCGGAATTGCGCGTCGGCGAGTTGCGCCACGGAGGAGCGGCCGATCTCCTGCGAGACGCGACGCTCCCGGTGGTCGGCAATGTGCTCGAGGGCATCGCCGAGAACGTGTCGGTGCGAGCGGAGCCTGACGGTGGATCTCGGCTCGTGCTCGTGCTCAGGACCTAGCCCTCCAGCCCCTGGGCACTAACTGACGCGCTCGAGGCTCGCTTCCAAAGCCTTCATCACGTCGGGCGAGTCGGGCGGGGGCTCGGGCGTGACGCTCAGAGGAATCGGCTCGCCGGCCGCCTTGCGGTCGATCAGGTCGAGCACGGCGTCGCGATAGGTGTCTTGATACTTGTCGATGTCGAAAGGCTCCGCGACCGACGCCACCAGGCGACGAGCCACATCCAGCTCCTGCTCGTCGATCTCCTCGTCGAATCCTTCCAGCTCACGCAGGCCGGTCGTGGGGTTGACCTCGTCGCCGTAGCTCATCGTGAGCATCAGCAGGGCCTCCCCGCGCGGGCGGATCGCGACCAGTCGTTCTTTAGAGCGCATGACTATGCGCCCGATCGCCACCTTGCCCGTGTCCTGCATCGCTTGCAGCAGCAGACGATAAGGGTGCGCGCCGGCGATGCCGGGCACGAGGTGGTAGGGCCGATCGAAATAGATCGGGTCGATCTCGTGCAGCTCGACGAAGTCCTCCACCTGAATCGTGCGCGTGAACAGGGGTTCCAAGGCCTGAAGCTCACGCGCCTCGACCGGGATGTAGCGATCGGGTGCGATCTCATAGCCCTTGACGATCTCCTCCATGGGGATCTCTTCGCCGTCGAGGGAGCAGACGTGCTTCTGGTGGATGCGTCCACTGTCAAGCGAGTGGATCTGGTTGAAGTGGACAGTGCGGCGTGTGACCGCGCTATAGAGCTTCACCGGCACGCTGACCAAGCCGAAGCTCAGGGTCCCCATCCACATAGCTCTTTGCATCAAGAAACATGTTGACTTCTATCGGGGACATTGTCAAGCCTTATCGTCAAGGCGCCGCAGCCGGCTCAAGACAGAGGGGCGCCGTCATCGACACCGGCACGCAAACGAGTCAAAGCCTGCCTGATCAGGCGCGAGACTTGCATCTGAGAGACACCGATCCGCTCGCCGATCTCGGCTTGGGTGAGATCCTGGCCGAAACGCAGGCGCAACACCGTGCGCTCGCGTGCCGAGATGCGGTTCATCAAAGGCTCCAAGGTGGCTCGCTCCTCGGCCCTCTCGAAACCTTGGTCGGGGGCGCCGAGACCCTCGGCCACGCTCTCGGTCTCCTCGTCGCGCGTTGAGCGCGGGGAATCCAGCGAAGTCGTGCGGTAGGCGCCCATCGCCTCCAGCGCCTCGAGCACCTGCTCGTCAGAGACTTCGACGGCCTTGGCGATCTCGGCGACCGAGGGAGAGCGGCGGCGCCCAAGGGACAGACGCGTGACCGTCTGATCCACCCGCAGAGCCATCTCCTGCAGGTCGCGCGGGACTCGCACCGACCAGGTGCGATCGCGGAAATGTCGCTTGAGCTCGCCAAGGATGGTGGGGACCGCGTAGCTGGAGAACATGACATCGCGCGAGCAGTCGAATCGATCGACCGCCTTGAGCAATCCGATCGAGGCGACCTGCACCAGATCTTCGATCGGCTCGTCGGTGTGCTGATAGCGCCGCGCCAAGCGACGAGCAAGCGGTAGATAGCGCTCCACCAGCAGCCCGCGCGCGGCTGGATCGCCGTCTATGCGCATACGAGCAAACAGCTCGAGATCGGGCACCAGCGACGGCATCTGAGTGACCGTAGCCGTTGATCTTGGCGCTGGCATCAGTTCCACTGCGATGCTCCTCCTGACCTCGAATGCTTCGCACGATCGCGAAACAAGCGATTCTCAATTGAGATTACCCCCTTCGCGAGAAGATTCCAATGTGGCGGACCGCTCACTGAAGCTGCGGGTTTCCCCCAGCTGAACGTTCGCTCACCGCCGGCCGCAACGCCGGGCGTTGGGCGAGCGTCGTCGCGCGCGATACTCAGCGATCGTGCGGGTTTTCGTGCGGCGATTGCTCGACCATGGTTCGCTCTTCTCCCCACGAGCAGAGACCGCCCCGGCCGGGGCAGGTCAGGCAAAGCGTGCGGTGTGGGCTTTTCGTCACGGCGAAACCTTCGGCCCTCGCGTCGGCGATACGAGAACGCAACTGTTCGCGCAAATGGGAACGTTCGCTTGCGACGAAGCATGCGGATACCCAGGCATGGGGGCGTTCCAGGAACCAGTGGGCCACCTCGACATGCTCGATCCCGTCTTCGATCGCGGCGAGGGCGTAGAGCAGCCGCTGAATCGAGTAGTCGCGCTCGACGAGTCGCTCGAGGTCCTCGAGGCAGGTCGACTCGGGGCCCGCAATGAGCCTGTCGCTCTTGTAGTCCACGATCAGCGCCGCACCGTCTGCCTCTTCGACAATCAGGTCGAGCACTCCAGTCACCACAGGCTCGGTGGAGGCCAAGGCAAAGGCAAACGGATGCTCGCGACGAGCGCGCCCAGCGCGTGCAAGGCGCTGTGCCGGCTTGGCGGTGAGGGCCGGCGAGAGCAGCTTGGCGATCTCCTCCCGCGTGGCAGGAGCGACGCGTGCGCCGATACGTCTGGCAACCGCCTCCACGTCGCCCTCGGTGGGCGCCTTGGGGCGAGCGAAGTCGATCGACTCGAGCAGAATATGGACGATCGTGCCGCGTGTGCGGGCCTCGATGCCACCGTCTTCAGCGCCCCGGGCGGCCGCCCGGTTCTCGGGCAGGCGCAGGACCCGTTCGAGGTAGTAGCGATAGCCACAGCGCTCCAGCTCGGCAAGCGAGGTGTAGCTCATCGTGGCGTCAGGGTCGAGCAAGGGACGCGCGAGGCCGTCTCCAACCTCGGGAGAACGGTCGCCCGGTTGGCCAGTGGACATATTCGTGGAGATATGGCGCTCGGTTGGGATGCTCCGCGGCTCGGACGAGGCCTCCTCGAGCTCCTCGGGGATCCTTTCCCGCTTGGGGGAGTCGCCCCCACGCGCGTCCTGCTCTGCGAGGCTCGGCCCAGGAAGATCGCTCGGCGACCTCCGTTGAGAGGCCGAATTGAAGACGCAGCGAACCCGCAGACCGTCGCCCAGGCTTGTCGTGAAGGCCCCGGCCGGAGGCTGCTCGGAAGCGGCCAGAGACGGGGCGTCTGGGACGAGCGCGGGGGCCAGCCAAACGATCGGCGCGAGACCGGGCCGAGGCGGGGGCCAGCGCTCGAACGCGACCGAGCCACTCAAGAGGAGCCGATCTCGAGCACGCGTGCAGGCGACGTAGAGAACGCGATCCTCCTCCTCTTCTTGGACGACACGCCTGTGATCGCGCAGAACCTCGTAGTCAAGCGTGGGAGCCGGCTCAGGATCGGATAGCTCCAACAGGCGCAGGCCCACGCGGGCACCCTCGTCATCCAGGAGCAGGTCGGGGTATCTCAGGTTCGGGTCACGACCAAGATCGGCTACGCAGACGACGGGAAACTCGAGGCCCTTGGCGGCGTGAATGCTCATCAAGCGCACCGCCTCGGTCTCACCGTCGCCCACCGGCGCGTCGGCCTCGCGTGCCCCGGCCGCCCGCTCGAGGTGAGCGACGTGGTCGAGAAAGCCGCGCAGATCGAGCCCTTCCTGAGCCTCGAAGTGCCGGGCGAGGCGGATTAGCTTGTGGACGTTCGCGAGCCGCCGCTCACCCCAGGTCAACGACAGAACGTGAGCTTCATAGCCGGTCGAGGCAATCGCCCGTCGCAAGAGCTCGGGGAGAGAATGCAGCGTGGCGCTCTCACGTTCTTTGGCAAGCAGCTCTCGGAATGAAGCTATACGCCCGCGATCTGCAGGTGGCAGCAAAGGCTCGAGCTCGGAGGCGCCCTCGTCGAGCACCCGCCACACGCCCCGGCCCTGCCCGCGCGCAAAGCGAGAGATCGTGGCAAGCGCGTCGCTGGAAGCACCAACCATGGGCGAGGCCAAAGTGGAGTAGAGAGCTATCTCGTCCAAAGGGTTGGCCAGCGTGCGCAACCAGGCGAGCAGATCGCCAACCTGTTGATGTCCCCAGAAACCCCCCACACCCGCCAACGTGGGCAGGCCGTGACGGCGTAGGGCGCTCTCGTAGACGGGAGCATCGCCAAGCGCCCGCAACAAAACGACGATCTCTCCCGGCTGCGCCTGACCACCGGCTACCAAACCGGCCACGCGCTCGGCGAGCAGGCGGGCTTCGGCCTGGCGCCAAGGCGTCGCATCGGACATTCCCCGCAGATCGTCATAGCCCGACCGCGGATCCCAACCACGCTTGTCGGTCAGCAGAAGCTCGACGATCGTCTCCTCGCTCGAGTCTTCCTCGCGGGCGGCACTCAAGGCGGCGAAACGTGAGCCCATCCGAGCCGCAAATATCCGCTCGACGGCAGTAAGGATCGCAGGACGGCTGCGAAAGTTGCGCGTCAGAGCGAGACTGGCCCCTCTCTGAGCCAGCAAAGCTCGGCGCTCGCGGAAGAGACCGACGTCGGCGTGGCGGAAGCCGTAGATCGACTGCAGCTCATCGCCCACGGTGAACAGGTTGTCGCGATCCAAGGCCGCCAACATCTGGAGCTGGCGTGGGTTGGAGTCCTGAAACTCGTCCACCATCAGCAGGTCGAAGCGCTCAGCCCACGCTTGGCGGATATCTGCATGCTGATCCAAGAGCACGCGCGCCTTCAGCTCGAGATCGTCGAAATCGAGCACTGCGCTTGCCTGCTTGCGCTGCGCGTAGGCGAGGTCGAAGCACTCCATCAAGCTCCCGATCAGCTCGCATGCACGCAAGGCCCGCTGCTCGCGCTGACTGTGCTCACGCTCACCCCTCTCGGCCTCGCTCGTCTCGGCGCCTTCCCCGTGTAGGAGGTCCCGCTCCTCGGCCGCCGCCGGCGCTACCACAGGCAGGCGTGGCTGGGCCTGACCAAGACTGCGCAGATGGGCATAGGCGCCGAAGACCATGCCGCGCATATGGTCAGGGCCATAAGCGGCGATCAGATCGACCGCCTCGGGCGGATCTCCTTGCAGAAACCTGGCCAAAGCCTCCCTGAAGGCAAGTACGCGCAGACGCTCGGCGAAGCCCTCTTCGAGAATCCGGAAGCCGGGCTCGACTCCGGCCTGGAGCGGATGGATTCGCAACAGGCGCGCACAGAAGGCGTGAAACGTGGACACGTTGGCGTCCTGGGCATCGCGCGCGAAGTCGCGCTCGCCGAAGTCCAGCAGACGGGCCCTGACCCGCTCACGTAGCTCGCCTGCAGCCCGCTCGGTGAAAGTGATTGCAAGGATCCGCCCGGGCGCTATCCCGTCCTCGCGGACGGCCCGCACGAAACGCTCGACCAAAACCGAGGTCTTGCCGCTGCCGGCGCCGGCAGCCAGCAGGAGCGAGCCGCGACGCCGGCGGATCGCCTGCTCCTGCTCGTCGGTGGACGCGCGCGACGGTGCATACTCGAAAGCCAGCTGTTGGCCGGGATCGCTCAACGTTCGCAACGACAAATCGTTGGGTATGCGCATCCGCCGCTGTAGGCGCAGGTGTCCGGGCGTGGGACCAGCGCACCGGAGCGAGCCTCGATCGCGGCTTGGCGCGCGAGATCGACGCATCGCTCGATCAGCTCCCGCACCTCCTCGTGGGCGAGGCGGTCCGTGCGTACGCAGTCGAGCTCCAAGCCGCTGTCGGCGTCCAAGACACCGCGCGCCCTGATCTCACGACCTGCGAGAGGCTGGTAGAAGCCACCGACCGGCTCTCTCACCAACAACTGGTGGGCGGCGCGCATGTAGAGCGCCACCTGGAGAGAGCCGTCGGCGATCCAGCGGGCGGCAGGAGGCGCGGAGCTGCCCTTGTAGTCGTAGACAACCGCCTGCTCACCACCGATGTCGACGCGGTCTATGCGCCCGCGCAAGCGGACTCCTTGGCCGAGATCGAGCGCGGGGAGGCCGCCCTCGTCGAAGCCGAACTCGAGCTCAAGATGCGTCGGCTCGAAAGGACTGGCCTGCTCGGCTGCGCACTGGAGGTAGCGCTCCAAGTCGACCGTCAAGCGCCTGCGCGCTCCGGGCAGACGCTCGGGAGCGACCGAGAGGGGATGCAGTGGCTCGTGCTCGGCCAAAGCCTCCGCCAACAACCGCTTGGCAAGGCCCAGGCTGGCCGGAGTGAGCCGCGCGGAGCCGGTTCGCTCGCGTAGGCGCTCCAGCGTGCTCTTCAAGACAGCGTGGGCCAACCCGCCGCGCGCGATCGGCTCCGGGCGCGGATCGATCTCGCCGGCTCGCAGGAAACGCTCCACGAACCACTTGACGGGACAGCTTGCCCAAGCCTCCAAAGAGGAGGCCGACCAGAGCGGGCGAGCACGCAGGTCGCCGAGCACGCGCTCATCGTCGAGCGGCTGAATCGGAGGGGGCGTCAGGCCATCCGGTCCTACGCCCACCGAGACCGAGCGCTCGGCAAACACTCCACTTGGCCTACCCGGGCCGGGCCAGTCCGAGGCGCCCGCGTAGCGACGGACGAGGCTCTTGTCGAGCGCGGGCGAGAACAGATCGCGGATGTCGTCCACGAACAACGAGCGAGCAAGCGGAGTGCCGTCTTCGTCGGCGCTGTGCCAGCTGAGGGTGAGACGCTCCCGCGGACGCGAAGCGAGCGCATAGAGCAGGTAGCGCTCAGCGGCCAGCGTGTCGGGGACTCCGCGCAGGGCCAGGCCCGAGGCGGCCGCGAGCCCACGACGCTGATCCTCCCCGAGCAGAGGCTGGGGAGCGGCAGGCGCCGGGAACACGCCTTCTTGCAGCCCGCAGGCGAACACCACGCGTACTCGGCGCGCCCGTATCGAGAGAGGGTCGACGACAGCCACTGCTCCCTGCCCCCCCGGTTCCATGCGGTTGGAGACCGGCAGCTCCAGCCGCTCCAAGATCTCGAGCACTTCGGCGGGCGTCGCCACCAGCGCGGGCGCGATCCGGGCCAGATCGCGCAACTCGTCCAAGACGCGCTTGGAGACAACCAAGGCGCTTGCCTCGGCGAGTTCGGGGCCATCGAGCAAAGAGGCAGAGCGCGCGCGCGGGACGGCGAACAGCCGGTTCAGCTCGGCCGAGAAGACTTCGACGAGAGCCGGGAGGCCTCGCTCAACCGCAACAGAGAGCCGCTGGAGGCGATCCAGAGGCCAATGCAGGGTCTCCCACAGCATCATGGCGCCTGCGGCGTCGGAAACCCCTTGCGTGCGAGCGCTCATCTCCAGGCCGTCTGCCAAGCCAGGCTGCTCGAGCACCCCCGGGGTGCGCAGCCACGCCAAGAGGTCTCCCGTCTCCCCCACCCCAAGCGCACAGCGCAGGATTCCAAGCGAACCGCGGCCCAAAGTCGTATGGGAAAAGAGAGTGCGGGTGCGCAAGCTGTGGGGAACATTGAAGTCGGCGAGCACCTCGCCGACTTGAGCGCCGATCGCCTCGGGGGCGCGGTGGACGATCGCGATTTCCTCGGGCTGGATCCCTTCGTCCAGGAGCGCCCGTATCTCCCCCGCGACGAGTTCGAGCTCGGCGCGGGGGCTACCCCCCTCGAGCAACCTGACCGCGGGGCCGGGATCGACGCGGTCGATAGCGCCGGCGAACAGCGAGCGCTCCAGGTGGTGCAGCGCCGGACGGGCTTTCGGCTCGTAGTAGTCCGCCCGAGCCGACAACTCGGTGTGGGCGTCGGCCAGTGGGGCAAGCCGCTGGAAGGTTGCGGCGCGACCGGCGAAGACGACCCTGCCGGGCTCATAAGGAAGCGAGAGTGTCAGACGCGCGTCCACTACCCCACCCAAAGTCTCGATTGCGTCGAGCTGCAAGGGCGTGAAGTCATCGAAGCCATACAAAGCCACCGGCGTGGCGCCCCAGGAAGCCGGGGTGCGACGCAAAGCATCCAAAGCTCTCGTCACCCGCAACTCGCGATCTGCTCGACCGACCGAAGCGAGCGCCGCTTGGTAGCGCTCGAAAGCGTCGCACACCCATGTGAGCGTCTCACCGCCCGCCCCCCAGGCGTGCAAGGCACCACGCAGGCGTGCGGGCGCCACGCGCTGGGTCTCCAAGTCCGCCACCAGCTTGGCCAGCTCGACCCCGGTGCCGGCGCCTGCACCGGCGATGCGTCCGAGCAGGCGCTCCCGCGCAAGCGGACTCAATGGCACGGAGCTCTCACCGGCGCATCGGAGCACCTCTCGCAATAGCCCCTCGAAACGCTCGACGCGCACGCCGAGAGCCAATCCTCCCTCGGCCAGCTCACGCCGGTAACGGGCCTGGTCGGCCTCGGTGGGCACGACCAGCAGCGGGTGCTCGCCGTGCGCCGCGTGGGCCCTGACCGCCTCCAAGAGGACGCGTGCCTTGCCCGCGTTGGCGGGTCCGGTGACTAGCGCGATGGGCACACTCCCCATCCTGGCGCACCGTCCCGACGACTGGCACTGGGCGCATATAAGGCGGCCCTACACGCCCGCGCAGAGCACCTCTCCGGACACAAACTCCGACCGACCGACCAGCGAGCAGCGAGCGGCCGGCTCAAGTCGGACTACGCCGCGCTGGCGGCCACCTTGTCCTCGCTCACAGCCGCCTTGTCTTCGCTCACAGCCGCCTTCTCCTCGCTCGCGGCGCCATCGGCCTCCGCCTCGGCCTCCGGAGGCTTGGCGCCCTCACGGGCCCAGGCCTCGTTGAACTCGACGCGCCACTTGCCCTCCTCGTCTTGGGAGAGCGCCAGGTGCGCGCGGAAGGTGCGTCCGGAGCGCGCCTTGAAGCCGGTCACGGCCCTGGAGGTGTATCCGGAGCTGATCAGCTCCTTGGCGATCGCCACCGCCAGCTGCTTTCCCGACTTGCCCTTCCAGATCACGAATCCACACCCTGGATCGTCGCGTGCCCAGCAGGAGTAGCCCTTGCGGTTCTCTTTGATGTCGTGCCCGCAGATCGGACAGGGGCCCAGGTTGGCTCGCGGGATGCGGACGTCCTTGAGTTTCTCGTCCAGCTCTTTGACCGTCATCTCGGCAAAGCCGGCGATGTCGCTCATGAACTTCGCGCGCGAGTCCTCGCCACGCTCGATCTTGTCGAGTCGGTGCTCCCACTCGCCGGTCATGTCAGGAGAGGTGAGCGCGTGCTCTCCGAGCAGCCTGATCACATTGAGACCCTTGTCCGTGGCCACCAAGGCACGTGCCTCGCGTTCGATGTAGCCGACCTGGATCAGACGCTCGATGATCGCGGCGCGCGTGGCGGGAGTGCCGATGCCGGACTCCTTCATCGCCTCGCGCGTCTCCTCGTCGTCGACCAGCTTGCCGGCTGTCTCCATGGCGCCCAGCAAGGACGCGTCGCTGTAGCGCCGAGGCGGCTTGGTTTCCTTGCGATCGCTCGCGATCTCCACGGTTTGGACCTGCTCGCCGTGCTCCAGCTTGGGAAGCTGCTGATCGGTGCCCTCGTCTTCTTCGGCCGCGGACTTCGCCTCGGAGGGCATCTGCCCGTAGACGCCGCGCCAACCGGGCACGAGCAGAAGCTTGCCGCGCGTGCGGAACACCGACCCGCCGGCGGACTCCCCGGCGGGTAGAACCGTGGTCTCCACCCGTGTGTTCTCGAAAACGGCCTCGGGATGGAAGACCGCCAAGAAACGACGCACGACCATGTCGTAGACGCGTTTGTCGTCGTCACCCATGCGATCGACGTCGTGCTGGGCCTTGGTGGGGATGATCGCGTGGTGGTCGGTGACCTTCTCGTTGTTGACGACTCGCGCGAGGGGAAGCACGTCCAGGCCGGTGACATAGGCGGCCGCCTTGGCGTACTCCTTCTGGCCACCGACCAACTCGGCGGTGGGCTTGATCTCCTCGACCATGTCGGTCGTGAGGTAGCGCGAGTTCGTTCTCGGATAGGTGAGGGCCTTGTGCTCCTCGTACAGCCTTTGCGCCGCAGCCAAAGTCCGTCGCGCGGAGAAGCCGTAGCGCGTGTTGGCCTCGCGCTGCAGGCTTGTGAGGTCATACAGCATGGGCGCGCGCTCACGCTGCTCCTTCTTGTCGAGCTTGGTGATCGTGCCGGGCTTGCCTTGACAAGCCTCGACGATCGCCAACGCCTCCGCCTCGGTGGCGAGACGTGGCTTTGAGCCCATGTGGAAGCGGCCTTCGTAGACGCGCTGGTCATCGTCGAGTGGACCGGCGTCGAAGGTGGCGTCCACGAGCCAGTAGGGCTCGGGCACGAAAGCCTTGATCTCTTCCTCGCGACGCGCCACGATCGCCAAGGTTGGCGTCTGTACGCGGCCAAGCGAGACGGCGCCGTCGAAGGACGATTTGAGTCGGATCGAGGCTGCCCGGGTGGCGTTCATGCCGACAATCCAGTCCGCCTCCGAGCGAGACCGGGCGGCCTGCTCCAGGAGGGCGTAGTCCTCGGCGGGTCGCAGGGACTCGAAAGCGCTCTTCATGGCGGCTGTGGTCATCGAGTTCAGCCACAGCCTTTGCACGGGCTTCTTGGCTTTGGCCTTCTCGAACAGATAGGCAAAGATCAGCTCGCCCTCGCGCCCTGCGTCGCAAGCGTTGACGACCATCTCGACGTCCTCGCGACCGAGCTGAGAGGTGACGACCGACATCTGCTTGCGCGAGCGCTCGTCACGCACGACCAGCTTGAACTTGGACGGCACGATCGGCAGGTCGGGCATCCGCCAGCGCTTGTACTTGGCCTCGTATTCATCTGGCTCGGCCAGCTGCACCAGGTGGCCGACAGCCCAGGTGATCACGTGGTCGGGGCCCTCCAACCAGCCTTCCTGCTTGGCGAACGGGCCCGGCAGGACCCGGGCCAAGTCGCGGCCCACCGAGGGCTTCTCCGCAATCACGAGCGTCTTCGACATGGCGCCAGCGTAGCGGGTGGGTCAACTCATATCCCGCGACCCTGGCCCGCTCCGCCGCGACTCGCAGTCGGTGCCCTCGCCGGGTCACCCCGGCAGCGCGCGCCCGCCTAAGCGATCAACCGCCGATCGGGGCCCTCGGATTTGCACCCCAGAAGATCTGTGTGCCGAGCATCCCGATGATGGTGACGAGCACGATGTTGAGCACCATCGACTTCGCTGTAGCGGTCCCCACGCCAACGGGCCCTCCAGAGGCGTTGTAGCCGTAGTAGCAGGAGACCAGCACGATCACCGTAGCCATCGTCATCGCCTTAATCATGCTGTAGAGATAGTCGGTGGGATTCTGGTATTGCCAGAAGATCAACAGATAGCCACCGGATGTGACGGACGCGACCTGATGAACGACGGCTATGTAGGAAGCAAGGAATGCCACTCCGACCCCGGTCGCGTAGACAAACGGAAGAACCATCCACGCGGCAAGCAGACGGGTTGCGCACAGATATGAGATGGAGTCGATCCCCATGACTTCCAGTGCGTCGACCTCGTCGTTGATGCGCATGGCGCCGAGCTCGGCCACGATGCCGGTGCCGATCTTGGCCGCCATCATGTAGCCGAAGGCATAGGGAATGGCCTCGCGCAGGTCGCACCATCCGGCAAACGCGCCCGCATAGGAAGGGGCGCCCTGGGACTGGGTGAAGTAGGCACCCTCGGTGCCGCATGCGCCAAGTCCGATGATGAAGACGAGCGTCCAGATCACAACAGTCGAGGTGAGAATCAGGATCCCCGACTGGCGCACCGTCTCCCCGAAGAAGCGGAGCACACGCAGACCCAAGACGTCGCGCAGGATTCGCCCGGCGAACTGACCCATCTCGCCGGTGGAGACGAGCCACGGCGGCGGCGAGACGCCTGACCCGTTCACCTGATCACCAGAATATTGGGGTGCGTGGCAAGCAGCATCTGCGTGAACGCGTAGTTGAAGGCCCCGAACACGAGGAACGACACAACGATGGCCTGGTTGACTGCGCGCCCTACGCCCTCTGCGCCACCTGAGGCGGTCATGCCCTTGTAGCAGCAGACGATCGCGATGATCGCCCCGAACACGGTCGTCTTCAAAGTGGAGCCCCACAGGTCGGTCGTGGAGGTGTTGGCAAAGAAGGTCACCCAGAAGGGGCCCAATGGCTGATGGTTGACGACCGCGGCCAAGAGCCCGCCGAAGAGACCGAACAACACCGCGTAGATGTTGAACAAGCCTGTGGCAAGCATTAGCGCAAGGAAACGCGGCACCACGAGGTTCTTGACGGGATCGACACCGAGGACCTGCAAGGCGTCGAGCTCCTCGCGGATCTTGCGCGCGCCCAAGTCGGCGGTGATTGCGGTGCCGGCCGCCCCAGCCAGCACGATCCCGGTGATGATCGGGCCGATTTCGCGGACCACGGCGAGCACGAAGAAGCCCCCGAGGCGGTCGAGCCCGCCAAACAGACTCAGGAAGTTGGCGGCCTGCAGTCCGGGGGCTCCATAGGAGAGGGCGAACGTCGACACCAGCAGCGGCAGCCAGCAGACCCTCAGGATGAACAGGAACTGCCATACGAACTCGCCGCCGTAGGGGTAGGGCGGGCGCAGCGCCGAGGAGATCGTGCGGCCGGCGAGGATCATCATGTCTCCGACTTCGTCGAGTGCGTTCCTCGACGGGAGCAATGCCCGATTGAGGAGCTTCGCCCCGGCGCTGAGGCCACCCCCGCCGCCCGCCGGGGAACCGCTCTGACTCGATTCGCCAGGGCCCGCGCCGCCCAACTCCCGGTGACCCAACCCACCCATAGAAGTAGTGTACTAGTTCACTAGCACTTTATGTTTTGGGAAAGGATTGCGACTAAAGTTGGGTCATGGCAAGAGGCGACCATCGCGACGCAAGGCCGTCAGAGGCGCCCGTTCGAACACCCGCCGGCTCTCGTTCCCAGACGGGCGGCGCCGAAGCGAAATTCGACCTCGACGATCTGAAGATCGATCGCGATGGGGAGATCCCGATCGGAGTGCAACTCGCATGGGCGCTGCGGGCGAGGATCGGCGATGGGAGACTGGCGCCCGGGCAGAGACTCCCAGGCCTGCGCGAACTGGCCGAAATGCTCGGCATCAACGCCAATACCGCTCGCGCCGTGTACCAGCGGTTGGAGCAGGAGGGCTTGATAGACAGCCGTCAAGGCACCGGCACGTTCGTGGCGCGGATAGCGCAAGAGCCCTCCGCAGTGGGCCAGATCGCGGCCGACGCGGCGCAGGAGGCACGCAGGACAGGAGTGGACCCGCGCGAGGTGGCGGCCGCGTTGTATGTGACCGCAGGGCCCCCGACTGAGGCCGGAGCCTCCCCTGAAGGACACACCGCGGGGATCACCGGTAGGCGAGCGGCCGAGCGTCGTAAAGAACTACGCGCTCAGATCGCCGCCCTGGAGCAGACGCTCTCTGAGATACAAGCGCGCCATCCCGGCTTGATCCCGACGCCCTCCAAGCCACAGAGGCATGCGGGGCCGCGCTTGCTGAGCGTCGAGGACTTGGAAGGCGTCCGCGGCGAGCTGGTGCGCCGACTGGCCGCGGCCGAGCCGCTGCTGAAAGACCCGCAAGGCGACGAGCGGACTGCGGCCACGCGCGCACGCAAGGTCACTCGGGGCGCCGATGTCCAAGAAGAGAACGACAGCCGGGGCGCTGAGAGACAGAGCAGGCCGGCAGCGGCGAACAAAGCGACACGTCCGCGCCCGCGCACCAGACCCTCTACCGCCTGAACCAAACGACGCTCCCGGCGGAAGTCCGCGGGAGCCCTGTCGGCGGCGCGTGCGGTGGGTACCTCGTCGGGCGAGAACTGTTACCCGGGTGAGCATTCGCCGGTGCCCACCATGTGGCCGGGCCCCGCCAGCACCTGGGCGACGGTCGAGTTGGCGACGCCGTAGCCGCCGCGAGGCCCGCCGCCTGTGGTGGACGCGAAGACGGTGGTGAGAACGCGACCGTCCCGATCGACCAGAGGTCCTCCTGAGTTGCCTGGACGCACCAGGCCTCGCAAAGGAGTGAGCAAGCGCGACACGGGGCCGCGCCCATAGGCGTCGTCGGTGACGATCTTCTGAGTCGTGCCGATGCGCCCGGGTTGCACATCGAACGGGCCGTTCTCCGGGTATCCAAGGATGGCGCCCGCACGACCGGATGGCGGCGAGGCCGCCAACGTGAGCGAAGGCAGGCTGAGGCCAGGCACCCTCAGGATCGCTATGTCGTCGGCGGGGTCGAAAGCGATCGCATAGGCGCTCATCTCCGGTTCGTGGCCGCCCACCTCCACTGTGGTGTCCTGCTCTCCGGCGACAACGTGGGCGTTGGTGACGACGACACCCGGCCCGGCGACCCACCCGGAACCCTCGATCGCAAGGCCGCAGGCGGTCCCCAACACGCGCACCACGCTTCGCGAGGCCGCCAAGACCCCGCGGTTGTGAGCTATCGCGGGCGGCGGCGCCGAGACTCCGGGCAACGGGCCTGAGATCGAAGGGAGCGGATCGAGGCTCGCCAAGACGTGCAGGATCGGGCCGGTGGGCGGCAACAGCTGGTTGAGCTCACTGAGGATCGCCGAGCGCTGGATATCGGCTCGCAGCTGAGGCGTGGAGGTGCTCTGCAAGACGACGGCGGCGAGGATCCATGCGATCGCCAAGCCCAAGGCCGCACTCAACAAGGCTCCCAAGGCCCCGTCGAGCAAGCCGAGCCCGGGCAGAACGAGTACGCGGCGCAAGCGCAGGCCGACGCCCTCAAAGCCGGTGGCGAGGATCGCCCCGGCCAGGAGCGCGCCGATCAAGCCGAAGGCCGGGGCATATGGAGAGGCCGAGCCGCGCGGCACAAGTAGAGGACCCAGGCGAGTTCCGATGAATGAACCAAGGGCGAAGCCGCAGAAGGAGAGCACCGCGACGATGAACCCCCGGCGGAACCCGAACAAGGCCAGCAAGGCAGCGAAGGCGACAATGATCCAATCGAGCCGGGTCACTGATCATGTTCTACCGTCCCGAGCTGTGAACACCTCCAGTGACCACCATCGGCGCCTGCGCCGTGCCGCGCCGGTGATGGTCCTTGCGGCGATCGCATTCCTCATCGGGGCGATCGCGGGGTCGGGCCACGGAGGCTCGGCCGGACAGAGCTTGAGCGAACAGTTCGTCTCGGCTTGGACCAAGGGGGACTACGCGACGATGTACGACGATGTCGACCCCGCCGAGCGCGGGCGCATCTCGGCAAGTCGTTTCGAGGCCGCCTACAGACAGGCAGCGCGTACAGCTACGGAGACCGAGCTGAAGGCGATCGGCCGCACCCGCGCTGAAAGCGGGGCGTTCGTTGTACCGATGCGGGTACAGACGCGTCTTTGGGGCGCCCTTAGGGAGAACCTGCGCTTGAAGGTCGCCGGTACTCCCGAAGGGGTGCGAGTGCTGTGGTCGCACGCGCTCGTCTTCCCGGGCCTGAAGGTGGGAGAGTCGTTGAGCAGCGACATGAGCTTGCCTGCGCGTGCAGCCCTCTTGGCTCGTGACGGGACTGTCTTGGCCGAAGGTCAGACGACCGGAGCAGGCGTACGCGAGTCTCCTCTCGGGTCGGCGGCGGCCACGGTTGTGGGCGAAGTTGGGCCTGTCCCTCATGAACGCGCGGACGAACTTGAGGCGCAGGGAGTGCCCGCGCAGGCGATCGTGGGCACCAGCGGTTTGGAGTTGGCGCTTGACGGGCGATTGCGGGGCAAGCCCGGCGGCGAGCTGCTCGCGGGGGATCGCGTGCTGGCCAGCACCGCAGCCGAGGCGAGTCCGCCCGTTCGCACCACCATCTCCCCGGGCTTGCAGCGGGTGGCGACCGAAGCGCTCGGCGGACACCTCGGAGGAGTGGTCGCGCTTGACCCGACAAACGGGGAGATCTTGGCTGTCTCGGGCATCGGCATCGACGACCTGCAGCCACCGGGCTCGACCTTCAAGATGGTCACGCTGAGTGCGGCTTTGGAAGCCAAAGTGGCTAACCAGAAGAGCGTGTTTCAATACGCTACATACGCGACGCTCGATGGCGTCAAGCTCGAAAACGCCAACGGCGAGTCGTGCGGTGGCAGCTTGGCGCTCGCCTTCGCGGTCTCTTGCAACTCGGTGTTTGCCCCGCTCGGCGTCAAGGTCGGCGCGACGCGGTTGGTGCGCACCGCCGAAGACTTCGGCTTCAACCACTCACCGGGAGTGAACGGCGCGGTTGAAAGCACGCTCCCCCCCGCTAATCAGATCCAAGGCGAACTGGATATCGGCTCCACCGCGATCGGACAAGGCGAGGTGCAGGCCTCAGCTTTGGAGATGGCCACGGTGGCCAGCACGATCGCCGACGGCGGACGCCGGCCCCTGCCGACCTTCGAAGCGCATCGCTCCCTCGGCCCCCGTCCGCGCGCTATAAGCGCAGCCACGGCCCGGACCGTGAGGCGCCTGATGATTGGCGTGGTGCGCGAAGGCACAGGCACCTCGGCAGCCATCCCGGGAGTCGTGGTGGCGGGAAAGACGGGCACAGCCGAACTGGGAGCGCCGAGCTGCTCGAGTTCGGGCGGACACAGCTCTGAAGCCGGCAGCTCCGGCGAAGAGTCAGAAGACGGAAAGGGCGAAGAAAGCTGCTCGGGCGGCAAAAACCCACAGAACACCGATGCTTGGTTTGCGGCGTTCGCGCCGGCTCTACACCCGAGGATCGCAGTGGGTGTGCTGCTCGTGAAAGATGGCGCCGGGGGCGAAACGGCGGCCCCGGTCGCCAAGCAGGTCCTAGAGGTAGGCCTGCACTAAACGTCAGCTCGGCCCAAGCCGCCTGGCCAAGCCGTCTGGAGGTGACGGTTGGTGGCTAGACGTCGAGCTCGGCCGAGGCCGTCTGGGACGGGTTCAGAGGATCGACGATCTTCAGCTCCAAAGGCCTGTTGTCGAGCGAGACGATTTTGATCTTGTAGAGCAGGAGCGCGCCTTGGGTGGGGCCGTTGGCGGCGACCGTGTTCAAGGCCGGAAGACGCTCTTTCGGACCCAACAGCCCGCCGCGGTAGGCGAATTCGTTGGTCGGGCCGGGGACGATCGGGGTGTAGACGTTTTCTTGGGTGTCGCTGATCGTCAGATTGGTGGACACCAGATGGGGCGTGGAGGTTTCGTTGTAGACCTGCATGAAGACCGCGAACCACTCTTCCCCGGGGCGCAACAGGCGCTGGGCGGGGCTCAAGCCTTTCAGGTAGGCGGCGTCCTCGGTGTCATAGGGGTTCAGCTCGCGCGAGAGCTGGACCTCGTAGATCAGGGGCCCCACGTTCAGGTAGGGCGCGTTCTGTCCAGACTCGCCTGCGTAGGTTCCGGTCGTGACGCGAGTGTGCGAGTCATCCGAGCACGCGCTCAAAGCAAGCGCGGGTACGAGCAAGATCGCGAGCAGCCAAGTGCGGGGGATTCGGGAGGGACGGTTCATGCGGCGGAGAGTTTATCCGGCGGCGACGGTGACGCGCTCTCCGCGGCCAACGCCTGTCTCGAGGATCGAGCGCAGCCGGCGCATTGCCTTCTCGTTCTTGCGCTTCAGCCAGACGCGGCCTCCCAAAGCCTCCATCATGCGATCTGACAGGACCGAAGTCTCGGTCTCCAAAGTGAACTGGACACGGGTGGCGCCCCCGGGCGCCGGCGCGAGCTCGTAGACGCCGAGGGTGCGGATGCGGTTGGTCTTGCCGGTACGCCCCACCTCGACGATCCGATGGGGTCGGGTCACCTCGGTGAAGGTGGAGTCGGCCCAACTGAAGCGGTTGCCCGGAGCCTTCACGCGGAAGCGGGCTCCGGCGCCGCGACCGACCGAGTCTTCCCTGAGTAGGTGCCAATCGACAAGATAGTGGTCTGTGAACTCGGGATGGTTGGCGATGTCCTGCAGGTAGTCGAAGACCTGCTCGCGCGGGGCGCTGATGATGACCGAGACCGAGACGGGGTGCACGAGGCGGCAGTTTATTGACTGCTCAAGCGGCGCGTGCGTCGATTGCACCTGGCTCCTCAGCCAGATAGCGGCGAGCTCGGCGTGGAGAATGCGGTGGTCAGGCTGCTCGCGCGGTGAGCCGCACGGTGTGGCCCAACTCGCTGTGGCGCACTATTTCGCTGAGCAAAGGCGCGGTGCGACGTAGCTGACGGCACAGCTCGCACACGATCCCCGAGGAGCGCTCGTAGACGTGCACACGCTCGCCTACCAGCGGCGTGCGATCGCAATCTACGCAGCGATGACGGTCGGCCGTGAGCGAACCTACGCCACGCTGCAAGAGGTAGCGCTCGAGTTGCTCGACGTCCTTGTGGGGAGAAGCCATGCAAGAAGGTTCGCCGTAGCGGGCACGGCTCCTGCCGAGGACCAGACGCCACACCGTGGCTCGGGTCTTCGTATGGTCTTCACCTGATCTTCAGTGATCTTTCGGTGCGCTTAGTTTGGTTGAGGAATGGTCGGGGTAGGCTCGAACTATGCAACTGAAAATGCCCATCGAGAGCGCATCTGGGTGCTCGTCGAAGCTCGCTTGACAGGATGGTTATGATTGCCACCAGATTCCACCCTGCAGAAAGTTCCCGATCGTCCGGGGACACGAGGAAGGGGAGACGCAGCATGGAGTCGCACACTTCGGGGACGATGGCTGGAAGCGGGTCGTTCAAGTGCCAGAGATGTGGATATGTCCTGACGCTCACGTCGCTTGATGCATTGCGCGATTGTCCGGATTGCGGCAGCCATGACTTTGTGCGGGCGTCGCTGTTCAGCGCCGGCGCGACGGTCGGCGAAGTGTCGCCGCGTGCCCATGAGCACGAGTCCGAGGAGTGGGTCCTGCGCGCTCGCGAGGAGTTGCGCGAGCCCGGCGAGTATGTGTTGTACGAGGATGGGCAGGAGACCAAGGCGGTGCCCCTCATTCGCGAGTGGACCCGCATTGGTCGCAGCCTTGCCGCTGACGTTCGCTTCGACGACCCGACGGTGTCGCGCAGACACGCGCTTGTGGTACGTCAGGCCGATGGCGTCAGGGTCCTCGATGACCGCAGTCTCAACGGTGTGTTTGTCAACGGCGAACGGGTGGAGTGGAGAGCTCTCCACGACGGCGACGAGATCCTCGTGGGTCGCTATCGCCTGACTTTTGTGAGCGTGCCGGAGCAAGCAGTCGAGCAAGAGGACTCCGGACGAGTCCATACGCTCGGCTGAAGTGAAACTCGGCTGAAGTGAAAGGCCCCCGCTCGCGGAAAGGCCCCCCGCGCGTGCGTAGGCACCCCCAACGCGGGACACACTACACCCGCACGCCGCGCATCTGGACGCACTGAGCGAGCGTTGGTGTGCGCATTCCCCGTACTATCGGCCGCCATGGCGCAAACGATCGCTGTGCTCTCCCAGAAGGGGGGCACTGGAAAGACAACGACGGTGCGGACACTGACGGACGTCCTGCGCAGAGTCGAGGTGAAGACGCTTGCGGTGGACCTTGATCCTCAGGGCAACCTGTCGGACTACTTCGATATGCCGCCGGACGTCGAGCCCACCGTGGCCGATGTGCTTGGGGGCGCCAGCGGTGCCAAGGAGGCGATCCACGAGGACGTGATCCCGGCCAGCCTGAACCTGGCTGAGACCGAGTTGATGCTGGGCGGCAAGATCGGCCGGGAGATGACTCTACGGAGGGCCTTGGCCGACGTGAAGGACGAATACGACGTCGTGCTCGTGGACTGCCCCCCCTCGCTGGGACTGCTGACCGTGAACGCGTTGGTGGCAGCTGACTATGCGCTTGTCACCGCCGAGGCCCAGTACTTCGCGTTGCAAGGCGTGGAGCAGGCGTTGGAGGTGATCGAGATCGCCAGGGATAGCCTCAACGATGAGCTGGAGCTGGTTGGGGTGCTGCTGAACCTGGCGGATATGAGGACCGTGCACTCGCGTGAGGCCAAGGCTTCGCTGCAGGAGCGCTTTGGCGAGAAGGTGTTCGAGACGACCGTGCGCTCCTCGATCGCGTATGCCGAGTCCGCTGAGCGAGCCATCTCGATTCTGGATCATCGTCCCGATCTGGGGGCCGACTATGTGGCCCTTGCCGACGAACTGTTGGAGCGGCTGCCCGGTATGAAGGACGCCCGCAGGCGCCTGGCCGGGCTCGGTTAAGTCAGCCGGCGAGTTGGGGCGTAGGCTCGCCTCGTTCGATGCGGCTGCGCTCGGTCGAAGCAACCATTTCGAACTCGGGTATGCAGGAGCCGCGCTTGAGCGAGGCCGGCGCAAGGAGGCGCGCTATGCGTCCGGAGGCGAGGGCGGCGGTGCAGGCGGCGCGTTGGGCGGGGGTGTAGGACAGGCTGTAGAGCTCGCGTACACAGGCGGGTAGGGAGCCAAGCATGACGAGATCGTGCAGACGCTTGCCGAGCCGGCGACTGGAGGGCATCGGGATCTCGAAAGCCGATGCGTAGCCCATGAAGCGAGCCTCGTCGGTCAAGTACAGGTCGGGACCGGCGAGCTGGCCCTCGTACCAGGCGCGGTACTCGCGATGGGTCGCGGGAGCCCCTGAGCGGGGCATTTTGAAGAGCTCGGCGAAGCGTAGGTAGTCCTGCCATAGGGCTTCGCGCTCTTGATCGCTGAGACGGCGGACCAGTCGGTCGTAGAACCATTCGGCTGAATCGGCGATCACGGCGACCGTCCACAGCATCAGGTCGGGATCGAACGCCGAATAGGGCGTCCCCTCGGGGTAGTGGGGGCCCGCATCCTCAGGCAGCGCCCCGATGACACGCTCGTGCATGCCGTCGACCACGCCCAAGACGCGGTCGGCCTCTGCGCGTGTGCCGAAGAAAACCGCCTCGAACATGCCGCCCGTGTGGGTAATCCGCCGGAAGGGTGTGCGCTTGTTGCGGGTGTGCAGGCTGGTGCCGACGTAGTTGAGCGGCTTGACGGCGCCGACACAGAGCGCGCGCTGGCCGTACATGAGCCCGACGGCCTTCTCTTCGTGGACCGCTCGCAATATCGATGTGCCTCGCGGGAAATAGCCAGAGTCCACGGCCTTACAACTCTCCCACATATGCGCCTTGGGCCTCAAACGGGGCGCGCATCAAGGTCGCCCAACCCTCGACTTCGCCTCGCAATGCCTCGACGACAGCGCCGGTCTGCTCGTAAAAGCACCAGATGAGCACTGTGGGACCGGCACCGGAGATGGTTGCGCCCAAAGCGCCCAGCTCGGTCGCTCGCCGGGCCAGAGCGTAGGAGCGGGGGAACAGGTGCGAGCGGCGCTGCTCGTGCAGGCTGTCGTGCAGGCCACGCGAGACCAAGTCCCAGTCGCCGCGCGCCAAGCCCAAGGTGAGCAAGGCGCCGTGGGCGACGTTGAAGACCGCTTGCTCCATGGGCACTTCCGTGGGCAGGGCGCGACGAGCCTCGCTGGTGCGCACCGCCTCGTGGGGAACGACCGCCAAAGCCTCCAAGCCGGTGGGTGGATCGAAACGGACGGCCTCCCCGTCGGCGCAGACCACGAAGCCACCGTGCAGGCAGGCGGCGACATTGTCGGGATGGCCCTCAATCGCGGTGGCGCACTCCAAGAGGTCGATGTCCAGCTCGAAGAGATGATCGGCGGCGAGCAACCCGGCGACGATCGCGGCGGCGCTTGAGCCGAGCCCTCCGGTAAGCGGAATGTCGGAGCCGATGCGAAAGGTGAAGTCCTCGGCGGAGTGCAGGCTCTCGAACGCTTTGACGCACAGGTTCTCGCGCCCACGGGGCACATCCAAGTCGGTTTCGACGGCGAACTGTCCCGTCTCTGTCACTTCCAACTCGAGGTGCAGGCCGAGCGCCGCAGCGAAGCAATCGAAGCCGGGACCTAGATTCGCCGAGGAGGCGGGAGCGCGTACGACCCGCCTACGGATCACCCAGGACCGCCTCTTCGATCGCGCCGATGTCGGCCTGGCAGTCGATGACTTTCCCGCCGTTGTGGAGGATCGCCGTCTGAGGATCCTTGATCCCGCGACCGGTCAAGACGCACACGACTTGGGAGGCCCCACCGGCCCCGTACTTGAGCAGGCCGGCGACCGAAGCGGCCGAGGCGGGCTCACAGAACATTCCTTCCTTGGAAGCCAAGAGCCGGTAGGCCGCGAGGATCTCGGCGTCGCTGACAGCGCGGATCGCTCCACCGGACTCGGCCGCGGCCGCGAGCGCGTCGTCGCCGCGCACGGGATGGCCGATACGGATCGCGGAGGCAACCGTTTCGGGATTCTCGACCGGATGCCCGGAGACCAAGGGCGATGCGCCTTCGGCTTGGAATCCGAACATCTTCGGGGAGGCGCCCATCTCGCGGAAGCCGCGCCAGTAGGAAGTGATGTTGCCGGCGTTGCCGACGGGGATGCAGAGCGCTTCCAGCTCTCCCTCCAAGTCCTCGTGGATCTCGAAGGCGGCCGTCTTCTGACCTTCGATGCGAAATTCGTTGACCGAGTTGACGAGTACGATCGGGTCGCGTTCAACCAGTTCGCGCACCAACCTCAGGGCCTGGTCGAAGTTGCCATCGAGCGAGATCACGCGCGCACCGTGGATCAAGGTCTGGGCCATCTTGCCTTCGGCGATCTTGCCGTGGGGGACGATCACCGCGCAGGTGATGCCCGCGCGCGCGGCATAGGCGGCGGCGCTACCGGCCGTATTGCCGGTGGAGGCGCAGATGACGGCCTTGGCGCCTTCGCGCACCGCGGCGGAGACGGCGCACGTCATGCCGCGGTCCTTGAAGGAGCCGGTCGGGTTGGCACCCTCCAACTTGAGGCGAACCGATACGCCCACCATCTCCGAGAGCACCGGCGCGCGCAACAGCGGCGTCGAGCCCTCCTGGAGGCTGACGATCGGATCGCCCTCCTCGAAAGGCAAGCGATCGCGGTAGCGCTCGATCAGGGGGACGTGGCTCTTGGACATGGAAATGGCGTTGCTCACAAGTACTCCTCTTCTATTACGCGTATGGCGCGCGGGGTCGAGCGCAGGAAGTCGAGGTCTCCGATCTTCCTCAAAGCCTCGCGCAAACGCGTCTCGGCCAAAGGATGGACGACCATGACCAGGCGAGCATGCTCACCGAGGCCGTGCTGGACGACCGACTTGATCGAAGCTCCCTGCTCGCCCAAAGCGCCGGCAACGGCCGCCAAGGCGCCGGGACGGTCGGCCATCTCCATGTGGATGTAGAAACCGCTCTCCACGTCGCCCACCAATGGCAGAGGGTCCACGGGGGGCGAAGACACAGACGGTGGGAGCATCGCGCTGACCAAGTCCCCGAGCACCGCGCTCGCGGTCTGGAGTCCACCGGCGCCGGGCCCGGACATGGTGATCTCTGTGATCGCCTCAGACTCGACGGTGACCGCATTGAATGGGCCGTTGACCGATGCCAAAGGATGGCCGGAGTAGAGGAAGGCAGGGTGTACGCGAACCGAGAGTCCGCCGTCGCGCCGCTCGGCGGTGCCAATCAGCTTCAAGCTGAGGCCCAGCTCGCGGGCATACTGGATGTCGTCGGTTTGAAGGTGCTCGATCCCCTCGTAAGGCACCTCGTCGATGTGTACGGGGGTATCGAAGGCCAGGCGGGCGAGAATCGCCATCTTGGCGGCGGCGTCCCGCCCGGTGACGTCCTCGGAGGGGTCGGACTCGGCGAAGCCGAGAAGCTGAGCCTCGGCCAACGCCTCGGCATAGGTGGAGCCGCGAGTCATCTCGCTCAAGATGAAGTTGGTGGTTCCATTGACGATGCCGTGAACCCGCTCGACGTGAGCTCCTGCCAAGGACTCGCAGAGCACACGCACGACCGGAACGACGCCGGCGATGGCGGCCTCGAAGCGCAATTGGACGCCTGCGGCGCGGGCGGCCTCGAACAAGGCCTCTCCGTGCTGAGAGAGCAGCTGCTTGTTGGCGGTGATGACGTGCTTGCCGGCAGAGAGGGCGGCCAAGACATACTCGCGCGCCGGTTCGATTCCCCCCATCAGCTCCACGATCGCGTCCGAGCTCTCGAGGATCTCGGGAAAGCTGCCTTTGCTCGTCGTGAGCGCTTCGCCCAAGACCGGCAAGCGCCCGGTGATCCGCTCGACATGGACGGCCCGTTGTTCGAGCAGCCCAGCAAAGGCGGCGCCCACGGTGCCGTGGCCAAGCAAGCCCACTTTGAAGGTGCGCAAGCCCGGCTGGGTCGCCTCAACCCCCCCAAGCGAAGCGGGAGGCGCGATCGGAGGACCTACCTCGCCGGCCGGCACCTCGCGGGAGGACATCTCGCTAGAGGACATCGCGCGCGGTCAGGTCGTCGAAGGTCTCGCGGCGAACGACGACGCGAGCGTCGCCGTCTTTGCAGAAAACGACTGGGGGTCGGGGAACGCCGTTGTAGTTGCTGGCCATTGCAAAGCCGTAGGCGCCGGTGGCGGGTGTGAGGACGATGTCGCCGGGCGTGGGGTCCTCGAGGAATACTTCGCGGGCGATCACGTCGCCTGACTCGCAGTGCTTGCCTGCAAGCACGCAAGGCCGGCCGGCCGAGTCGGTCGCACTGCCCGGTCCGCTCAAACGATCGGCCAGGTGGGCTTCGTATGTGGCGCCGTAGAGCATGGGACGCATGTTGTCGGACATGCCGCCGTCGAGCGCGACCCAGGTGGAGACGTTGCGCTTGACCGACTCGACCGTGTAGAGCGTGATGCCCGCGTTGGCCGTCAAGGAACGCCCCGGCTCGACCAGGATACGCGCGTTCGAGCCGATGCCTGCGTTGCGGGCGGCACCGATGAGCGCCCCAACCCAAGCCTCGATCTCGGGCGGATGTTGGGCCTCGGTGTAGGCGACGCCGAGACCGCCGCCGAGGTCGTAGGTCGAAAACCCGCCCACCCCCTCGCCGATCCGGGCCAAAGCGGAGGCCGCGCGCCGAAACGGCTCCAACTCCAAAAGCTGGGAGCCGATGTGGGCATGGATGCCCTGAAGCTCGAGACCAGGCACTTCGCGCACGCGTGCGATCGCGACCGGGACGTCGGCCATCGAAAACCCGAACTTGGAGTCGGCCTGACCGGTCGAGATCTTCTCGTGCGTGTCGCCGCGGACATCAGGTGTCGCCCTTATGAGCACATCTTGGGAAGCTTTAATGAGCCTCGCGAAGCGGTCGATCTCATCGAAGTTGTCGATCACGATCAAACCGATCCCCTGCTCCAGGGCGAAGGTCAGCTCGGCCTCGGACTTGGCGTTGCCATGCATCAAGATGCGCTCGGGCGCAAAACCCGCGTTCAAGGCCAAATGCAGCTCACCACCTGAGGCCACATCGCACCAGAGGCCCTCCTCGGCAAACAGAGACAGCACCGCGGTACAAGGAAACGCCTTGGAGGCAAATACCACTCCGAAATCGTCCTGGCCGGTGTCACGACCCGCCTGCACGAAGGCTCGAGCGCGCGCCCGCAAGTCATCCTCGGCCACCACATAAGCCGGCGTGCCGAACTCGCGGGCCAACTCGATCGTGTCGCACCCACCCACCTCGACGTGGCCGCGCTCATTGAGGCGGCTCCCCAACGGGAACACGTGCGAAAGACTCGTCCCTGTGGCCATGCCGAGATTATGGCGCTTCACCTGGGACGGAACTTTGCGCGGCGCCAGTCACCCACCAAAGCGACCATCGACACGTCCAGCTTCGACGCTGCTCGGGTCTCCGTGTGTGGGTCTCTGCGAGGTGGTTGTGTACTGCGCAAAGGGCTGACTTGCGCGCGGGTGCTTCCTACTTAAAGGCCTACTTCATGCAGTGGACGCGCGCGCACGCGGAGCACCCCGTCTGGACACACCACCACCCGGCACGGTCCAACCGCCCTGCCGTGCCATCACGGCCAAGAGCACCACGCCGATCACCATCAACACGACGCTCTCCAACTGTGGCGCCGTCAGCCCCCACAGGATCTCTTTGTTGCGCCTGACGAACTCCACCAACAGGCGCTCCAACCCGCTGAAAACCAGGTAGAGACCCAGGACCACCCCTGGTCGCACACGGTCGCGCAGTTGCCACAAGAAGTAGGCAAGCAAGCACATCGCGACGGTCTCGTAGATCGGGGTCGGCTGGACCGTGACACCCGGGGGCGTAGGCACCGTGCCGTGCGGATAGGCCATCGCCCAAGGCAGTTTGGAAGCGATCCCGTAGTCGCCATCGCCTGAAACTTGGCAGCCGATCCGCCCGATCCCATAGCCGAGCGCGAGCACGGTGACGCACATGTCGAATGTCACCAGGTTGAGCATGTCGCGCCAGCGCATCCACAAGATCACCCCGATCGCCCCCCCGATCGCGCCCCCGTACCAGACAAGTCCCGAGCCGGAGAAAATGTGCCCGATCAGGTCGTGCTTGACTTCGCTGTAGTTCTGGATCACGAAGTAGCCCCTCGCCCCCACGAGGCCGCCGATGAGCGCGGCGAACACGATCTCGTAAGCCCAATCGACGGGCTTCTCCAGCTCTCGCAAGCGCCTGGCGATCACGAAGCCGCAAGCCAGGAAGCCGAGCGCGAAGGTAACCCCGAACGTCTTGATCGAGATGCCGAAGACGATGACTTCGGGCTTCATCGGGTGAGTCGTCCGCTCGCGTCTTCCATACGCGGACTCTACGCAATGACTCGCTCCGTCCGCCGCACCGCGCCGGCGACATCCACAGACCCAAAGCGCATCGGCGCCCCGCAACGCTCGATGGCGGGATCGGGGGACGCTTCTGCGACAATCGAGTCAATGGCCAAGCGACGCTCAGAGTTCGGCAAAGACGGAGGTCTGCAAGCGCGGATGCTCTTGACGATGTTCCTGTTGGGACTCGTCTACGTGGTCTTCGTGGGCGCCCTTATCGCGGCCGGCGCGGCCGCGGCCTCGATCATCGTGATCGCTCTGTTCGTGCTGGGCTTGCAGTTCTTCACGTCCGACAAGATCGCGCTCACCACGCTCGGCGCCAAAGAGGTCACGCCCGAGGAAGAGCCCGAGCTTCACGGCATCATCGAAAGGCTGTGCGTGCAGGCCGACCTGCCCAAGCCGAAGGTGTGCGTGATGGACACCCCGATGCCCAACGCCTTCGCGATGGGGCGTTCGCAAAAGAAGGCCACCGTTTGCGCGACGACCGGCATCCTCAAGATGCTCGATACAGCCGAGCTCGAAGGCGTGATGGCACACGAGCTGACCCACGTGATCAACCGCGACGTAATGGTGATGACGATGGCCAGCTTCTTCGCGACTCTCGCGGCTTTGATCGCCCAGTTCGCACTCTTCTTCGGCGGCGGCTTCGGCGGCGGCTACGGG
The DNA here is from genome assembly GCA_049588415.1 of Solirubrobacteraceae bacterium. GTDB lineage: Bacteria > Actinomycetota > Thermoleophilia > Solirubrobacterales > Solirubrobacteraceae > Palsa-744. Next base: position 91,379 of record JBAVYU010000031.1, on the reverse strand, counting down.
CGCAACCAGGAAGAGGAGGAGGGGGTCCTGCTCGTCTTGGTGGTCTCTGTGCTCGTGTACGCGATCTCCTTCCTACTCCTGCAGGCGCTCTCGCGCTACCGCGAGTTCGCCGCCGACCGCGGCTCGGCGGTGCTCACCGGCAGGCCCAGCGCGCTGGCCTCGGCGCTCCTCAAGATCAGCGGCACGATCGAGCGGATCCCCAGTCAAGACCTGCGCAAGGCCGAAGGCATGAGCGCTTTCTTCATCATTCCCGCGCGGACCAAGCAGTCCTTGATGAACATCTTCTCCGACCATCCAACGCTTGAGAAGCGCCTGGAGGCGCTCAGCCGGCTGGAGTCCCAGCTGCAGAGCGCGGCCTAGCCTGTGCCGCCATTGTCCCGACGGCATCGCACGCACTGATCGATGGGTCTCAAAGACATCCTCACGGGCCGCCATGAGGTCAAGGGCCCCGCGCCCGACCGCCTGTTCGCGATCTCAACGGCCTATATCGCGCTGCAGACCGAACACGACATCGAGCCGGCGGGGGCCGCCGCAATCGTGTTCCAGGCCCTACAGACGAGCGAGTTCGAAGGCGTGATCAAGGAGATGGAAGAAGTGGTGGTGGCCACAGGTGGCGAGAACGACACCCAAGTGCACACCGAGGATGACAAGTTCGGCTACCGCTGGATGGTTTTGAAGGACGGCTCCATCGAAGACCTCGCCGTAGGCATCAATGCCGTGAGCGGTTCGATCGAGACAGCCGGACACGGAGAGCGCCTGCTGTGCGCCGTATTCGCCTTCAAGGACTCCAAAGGCCACGAGCTGTACTTCATCTACAACTACAAGCGCGGCTACTGGTACCCGTTCGTGCCGGCCTCCGGCAGCGAACGCTCAACCGAGCGCGAGCTGCAGCTCAAGGCCCAGATGGCCTCTGAGCTGCCGATCGAGCCAGAACTGGAGCGGTGGTTCCCGTTGTGGGGTATTCCAATTTGAGTGGTGCCTACGCGCGCTCGTAGGGCACCCTCATGCAACACCCCCGCCAGACTGCGAGTCAGTCTGGGATCAGCCCCTCACCTGTGAATTCGGCGGCGGCTTCGGCGAGCGTGATGTCGTCCGGAGGCAGGATCAGGTCGGAGGTCTCGATCTCCTCGTCGCCCACGACCGAGCCATTGGAGCGGACGAAGTCGAGCAACTGAGTGAACGAAGATTTGAAAACGGCCTCGTCGCCCGCGTCTACAGCGCCCACCACTGCAGCGTCCAGCTCGTTTAGGCGGGCGTGGCAGTCCTCGTCGAGCCTGTACTGATCCTCGCCGGAGATTCGCACGATCATGTCGAAGGCTCCTCTGAGGCGGCGGGCTCACCCGAGCTGCCCGCGCCAAGCTCGCCGGCGCCACCCGCGGGAGCGCCGATCTCGGCCTTCATCTTCTCGAGGTCATCGTCGACCGCCGACTTCGAGGAGAGCGATTTGAGTTGGCGATCGATGTCGTCTTCACCGGGTCCGAGCGCCGTGATGTCGTCGAAGGTGCCGGCCGCTTCGAGCTCCTGTACCGCGTCGGCACGAGCCTTCATGTTTTCGGTCTTGTCCACGGCGCGCTGCATAGCCAGACCGACATCGGCCATCTGCTCACCGACACCCGTGGCCGCTTCGGAGATCTTGACCTGGGCTTCGGCCGCCGAGTACTGGGCCTTGATGACCTCCTTCTTGGTCCTGAAGGCTTCGATCTTGGCCCGCAGCTTCTGCTCCGATTCGGTCAGCTTCTCCTGCTGGGTTTCGAGTTCCGTCACCTGCGTGTCGAGTCCTTGCAGCTCAGTCTGGGCGATGTTCTTGCGTTCCAAGGCCGTCCGCGCAAGGTCTTCCTTGCCCGCGGAGACCGCCTGGCGGGCTTGGGTATCGAGCTTGACGACCTGCTGTTGGAGGGAGGTCTCCTGCAGTTGAAGACGCTTCTTGGCGGTCACCACATCCGCGATGCCCTTCTTGACGTTCTGCAGCTGTTCGACCTGCTTCTGGTAGCTGTAATCGAGCGTCTCGGCGGGGTCTTCGGCGCGATCCAAGAGCTTGGAGACCTTGGCCTTCACGACGGTTGACATGCGCCCGGTCAAGCCGGCCATTTGATCCTCCTATGGGGCGGGGACGTGAAGTACAAGGGTAGCCGACCCGGATGCTGTGTTATCCACAAGCGCCCGTCTCGCGCGGCGCGTGTGGGCAGCGCAATTCGTGGCATTGCCTTGGCGCGCTTCACAGGCGCATCAATTGCGCCTACAGGGCTGTCGGGTGACGTACCGTGAAGCCCGCGTTGGCGGGACGCAAAGGACGCCAGCGAGGCCCCTGCTGATTTGAGGGGTCGTCCGCGGCGCTCGTGTCCAAGCGCAAGCCGGCCACCGTCATGTAGGCGTGACCGCCGTTGGCGAAGATCGTGACCCATGTGCCGTCGCCGCCAGAATCCCAGCCCATGAATTCCGAGGAGTCCATTGGTGTGGTGATCAAGCTGGCGCCATGCAAGGCGTAGGAGACAGTGCCAGAGCAGTCATAGCCGGGCGAGACGAACGAAGCATGGCCGCCACCGTAGATGTAGGGCAGGCCGATGATCTGGTTGCCGGCCCAGATGATCTCTTGAACTGCTGCCGGCGCAGACAAGGGGGCGGCAGCGAGACCGTTAACCACGCGGGCCGTGGCGCCGGGGACCAACAACTCCGGCTTGGTGTCGGCTGCGACGCCGACCACGCTACCGCCGGTCGAGGAGCTCATTTCGGTGGGCGTCTCGGGCGCCACGTAGGGAACTACCTGGCCGGTCGCCGTCTTCTCGAAGATGGGACCTTTGTAGATCAAGCTCGTGGACTTGGACGTGACTGGCGCCGTGTGGCGCTTGGGAGCCACCGGCTTGGCCGGGGTCGCACCGCCGGCGACGCCAGGAGCGATCGTGGCGGAGGCCCCACCGACTGAAGCACCACCGGTGGTGGCAAGCGCCGTGGCGGGTGTGGCCACCCCGATCAGCATGCAGAAAAGCGTTGAGCCCAGGGCTCGCAAGCGCACAGCAACCTCTTTCGTCGGCCTGCGGGGTTAGCTGACGGGCTAGCGCTGAAAGAGCCTGCGCTTCTCACGGTGTCACCGTGGGATTCGCCCCAACAACTTGGGTCCCCCGTTCCTTGGCTTCTGGCCAAGGACTCGGCGTTATCGGCGGCAAGCTATCAAAGTGCAATGACGGTTGCACGCGGCAGGCTCCTCCGAGGCCCCATTTCCGCGCAAAATCGGGGTTTTGCAGAAGGTCGTACAAGGACATTCGAGCTTCCCCGCGAATCTCCCTGCTTTTTGGGGATACGGCTTGGGTAACGCTGCGGGCAGCAGTTGTCGGACCAGGTGGGTAGCGTGACGGAGATGCGACCACGCTCCCTGCGCCTCCGAACCGGAGGGCCGGCCACAATGCTCGCGGTCGCTTGCCTGGTCGGCGGCTGCGGGAAGAGCTTGTCCGCCAAGTCGACAGCGTCAAGTCCGGGGCCGGTAGCCGCTGTAAGCGCACAAGGAGCCGGCGGGCTGTCCACCAAGAACACGACCCGCCTCGGCGGCCCAGAAAGCGTGACCGATGCGGCCGCGGTCGCAGAGACCGTGTATCCAGGCCTCACCCGTGCGACAAGGCCGCGGGTAGTGGTGCTGGTCGATCTGCATGACTGGCCGGCGGCTTTGGCCGCCTCCACGCTTGCGGGTAGCCCTCTGCATGCGCCGCTCCTCTACAGCGACGGCCTCTCCTTGCCGCAATCCAGTGCGGTGGCGCTCGCAACGATGCAACCCATCGGCACAGGCGCTTTCGGTGCGAGCGGAGCCGGTCAGACCGCTCCGACGCAGGTGCTCCAGGTGGGCGCGACCGCGACTCCGGCGGGCTATGCGGCGCGTTCGATCTCGGGCAAGGACCCAGCGACATTGGCTGTCGCGATCGAGCAGGCCACAAGCATTGCGCGTAAAAGGGCTCCTCACGAGCTGATCGTGACGGGCGCCGAAGGAGCGCCGGCGATGACGATGCCGGCTGCCGGCTTGGCCGCACAGACCGGGGCGCCGATCTTGTTCGTCGGGCGCTCTTTCATCCCTGGCGCGACCGTCGCCGAGCTGAAGCGCTTGGGAAGACCTTCGATGTATGTTGTGGGCCCAAGCAGCGTGGTCAGCGAACGTGTGACCGCCAGGCTCGCGCACTTCGGCAAAGTGACTCGCATCGCCGGGACCACGCCGGCAAGCAACGCGATCGCGGTGGCTCGCTTCACGGATGGGCACTTTGGTTGGGGGGTGCTCGAACCGGGTCATGGGCTGGTGTTTGCGAACTCCACCCGACCACTCGACGGCCCCGCCGCCGCGCCGCTGTCGGCAACCGGCGACTATGGGCCCTTGTTGTTGCTGGAAAGCGCCGACGCGATCCCAGCGCCACTCGGCTCCTACCTCAGCGACCTGCAGCCTGGCTCTCCCCCGTCGGGCCCGGTCCACGGGGTTTACAATCACGGCTGGGTGATCGGCGATACGGGTGCGATCTCGGCCGCGACCCAGGCCGACTTGGACGAACGCCTGGAGATAGCGCCGCGTTCCACGCCCGAAACGCCCATCGCATCGACGAAAAGCCCAACCGGCGAACCGGGACAGACCACCACTCAGGCAGGCGAACAGGCGCCGGCGAATGGAGCCGGCGAACCGACTACGACAGGACCGTGAGCAGATCGTGAGCCAAGCAGAGAGCCCCAACCGCATCCGCAAAGAGCAGGTCGGCGAGGTGAGCGTGGAGGACGTGCGCGAATTGATGGGCGCATCGACCCCCCACTTCGCTTTGCAGCTGCGCAATCGCATCGCAAAGTTGATCGCGGGCTTGCCTGAGGGTCACCCTGCCAGGGTGGAAGGCGAGCGCGAGGTCGCGCGCTTGGAGCGTTTGGGTTTTGAAGGAGAGACTCGCGGCGAGGAGCCCAACGAGGGCGAGCAGCCGATGCCTTCGCTTAGCCTCGGCTAGTGGCTCGAGCGCGGGCATCCAAGAAGCGCGCACGCAAGAGCCTGAACAAGACCACGAAGACTGCGATGTCGACGGCGAACATTCCGACGTTCAAGACCTCGGATGGTTTCGCGACGAGGCTGTAGCCGAGCACGACCACCGAGTGCAAGACGATGACGGGCAGGAGAGCGAGCAGAAGCGTGTGTGAGCGATAGCCGCTTGAGTGCTCTCGCCAAGTGACCTCGATCGTGCCCAACGCGACCGCGGCGATCCCGGCGAGCAGGAGCGGCCCACCGGAAGCGGGCCCGTGCCGTAGGCGCGAGACGGCGATCACGAATGCCACCCCACCGGCCAGGATCAAAAGCTCTGAGAGCGGTAGGGGGTGCCAGGGCGAAGGAGGGCGCTCACCGTAGGTCCTCTGTGGAGATACGGGCGCCCGACTCGCGGCGCGGCGGCTTTGGGGCGAGGCGACGGGACGCGGCTTGCGCGACCGACCGCGGGGACCTCTGGTGTGGCTTGCCACACAGACAGTCTAAGCTGGCGACCGTGTCCGAGTCCGCGAATACGTGGAAGCGCCTCGTCGATTTGCCCGTCCAGATCGACTCTTATGATCTGGAGCCGCTGCAGGCGCTCGTGTCGAGCGAGTTTGAGCGCAAGAGCACAGTCATCAAACTGACCGGCGCCGGCCACGAAGGCCTGGGCGAGGACGTGACTTACGACGCCGTCGACCACGAGGTCCTGCAAGCCGTTGGACCGAATCTGCCGTTGAGGGGGAGCTGGACGATCGGCTCGTTCTCAGAGCACCTAGGTCGGCTGGACCTATTTCCTGAACAGCCCCAGAGGGAAGTATCGCGGCGCTATCGCGTGTGGGCATATGAGGCGGCAGCGCTCGATTTGGGGCTGCGCCAAGCGGGAGCCACGTTGCATGAGGCGCTCGGTCGCGCACCACAGCCGGTGCGCTTCGTGGTCTCGCTGCGCTTGGGCGAGCCTCCGAGCATGGAGCCGCTCCGCAAGCGCCTGAACATTTATCCGAGTCTACGTTTCAAGCTGGACCCAACAAGCTCTTGGAGCGAGTCCCTGATCGCCGAACTAGTGGACACGGGCGCAGTTGAGTCTGTCGATTTCAAGGGCTACTACTCGGGCTCGATCGTCGACCAAGCTCCCGACCCGGTGCTCTACAAGCGAGTTGCGGAGGCGTTCCCGGAGGCATGGATCGAGGATCCGGCGCTTACCCCGGAGACCGACGCGGCCCTCGAAAGGCACCGAGAGCGCTTCTCATGGGACGCCCCGATCCACTCGGTGGCGGACATCGAAGGCTTGCCTTATCCACCGAAGATGGTGAACATCAAGCCCTCGCGCCTGGGTGGTCTCAGGAACCTGCTCGACGCTTTCGACTACTGCGCCGAGCATGGGATCGGCAACTACGGTGGCGGCCAGTTCGAGCTGGGCGTGGGTCGCGGCCAGATCCAGTATTTGGCGTCGCTGTTCCATGGGGATGCGCCCAACGATGTGGCGCCGACCGGCTACAACTTGCCCGAGCCACCGAGCGGACTGCCGCAAAGCCCGCTGGCTCCGGCTCCGGCAGAGCTGGGGTTTCGCTGGGGCGCTTCGCTCCCAACCCGGGCCTGAGCACTCCCTCGCCGGACCAGGCAACCCCGCCGGCCACGACGCCTCCAAATCCATAGGAGGAAACGCACTTGGGTCCCACCGGACTTGCCGGCGAGACCCAAGTTGCGTCTACTTCACCTACCTATTGCATCCGTCTGCTTATTTTTCGCTTGCGACGACGGCTGCGGCCGAGGCGTTTTCAAGCGTACCCTTGAAGATCGCCGTGTTGTTGCCGGCTGCAGACGGCAGGCCGATCTCGGCGTTGACGGCTTCATCTATGAGGCCAGTGAAAATGCCGAACAGGATCTGCGACCCGCACCCTTCCGCGCCGGGCGCGGAGAACGAATTGTTGACCAGTTCGTTTTTCTTCAGGACGAGTAGATTCCCTTCATCCTTGAATTCGGGTTCGCCCAGGCTGCCTTTAATCGCTTTATTCGGCAGCGGCGGGCTGGTTTCACCCGTCGTGAGTTCGATGTTGACCGGTTTGCCGCTCGAACCGACGTAACATTTCGATCCAAGGAATGTATTTTCCAGGTGGACCCTCACAGGCAGGCTCAGTGCATCCGGAGCGCCCGTCAGCAGAGCTAGTCGACTGATCGTGACTTTGCCTACGAGTTCAGCTGTCGCGTTTGCACCGAGCGCGCTTTTCGCGATGAGTTCTTCCCAGATTTTCTTCAATGGTTCGGGGAAGAACGAAGGAGCGACTAGTTTCAGCACCCCACCCGGAACGTTCTGGGGTGTTTTCGAGAGCGTTTCGGCACCGTTGGCCGCGTTGACCCACGTTTCTTCTCCAGCTTCGTTATCGATGATTCCACCTTGAATGGTGATCGTTTTAGTGATCGGCACTTCGGTTTTCTTGATCTTGAATTCGCCGCTGTTGGTCTGCCCGAACACGCAGAAGTTCACTCCTGCCGTTTTTGTGGGGCAGTTGCCGAAATTGACGAAGTCGCCCGTCGGTTTCGTGGCAAGCGCCGGACCTGCAAACGCGAGCGCCATAAGCGCCGCGGCAGCCACCGCAAGAAGCCCCATATGGGGCTTGCCCATTCTAGTCATCCTAATCCTCCTGGTTTGGTTGATGCTGCACAAGCATCGTCCCGGCTCGACCCTAGCCGCCAGATGTGCCACGCCATACCTACGATCAAATTCTAGAGACGCGGCATATCTTTTCTATTGGAGATGCCGGGCACCGTTGTATAGGAAACTCAGTCGTCTGTCAAGCGGGAAAGTACGTTCCTTATCGAGTATTTGACGAATCCTTGTCGATAGTCGGCTAACCGAGATCACTGCGGTCGCCCAGGCGAGTCAGAGACGATTGTCGAGCTTCACGACCACATCGAGGCGAGCGTGGGGACCGTGGACGCAACTTCTGTGTCCTGCGGCGGTTTGGAGGGCCATAGTCGCTAAGAATGGATGGTCGTGGTAGGCGCAGCAGTCCGCAAGCAATCGAACTCGAAGGCCTTCAAGGTGGCGCTGTTCGCGCTCTGCCTGCTCGGCTGCGCCTGCACACCCGGCCCAGCCATGGCCTCCTCCCCACCCTCAGCCGCCAAAGGCGCAGGGGGCACGACTGCTCCGGGAGCGACGGCACCTGGCGCCACAGCTCCGAGCGCCCCCACGCATGTGACGACTCCGACGAGCAAAGCCACGATCGCGAGTATGACCTGTGTACCGTCGATCCACTGCTCGACCAACCCCCACCAGGTTTCCGTTCGTGGGCTACTGCTCGTCAAAGGCAAGGGCCTGAAACAAGGGATGGTGGTGGCCTTCCCCCACAGCCTCGGGGCTCGAATCGCACGCAACTCGCCGACGGCGCACCTCGCCAACTCGACCCTGGGGCTGATCGTGCACGTCCCGAGCAAAGCCCATTCGGGCCGACTCATGGTTCTCCTCAGCCAAGGGCGCCACTCCAACTCCTATGGGCCGATCCACGTGGTCAACTACGCCCTACACCCCCCCACGCCACCGGCCGCCCCCTCGATAGTGGCGACAGCACCTTCGGGTACCGCGTTCGGCGGCCAAGGCATGTGGATCTGGTACGTCAGCCAGTCCGACGGCGGCAATCTCGCCTCGATCGTGGCCCAAGCCCACGCCGCCGGCGTGACCACGCTCTATATCAAGAGCTCAGACGGCTCCTCCAACTACTGGAGCCAGTTCAGCCCCGAACTGGTCCAGACGCTGCACGCCAACGGCTTGAAGGCGTGCGCGTGGCAGTACGTATATGGAACCAATCCGGCCGGCGAGGCAAACCTAGGCGCCGAGGCGGTGGCCAATGGCGCCGACTGCTTGGTGATCGACGCCGAGGCCGAGTACGAAGGCAAGTATGGGGCCGCCCAGACCTATATCGCAGATCTAAGGGCCAAGATCGGTGCGGCCTATCCGCTGGGGTTGGCCTCTTTCCCTTACGTCTACTACCACACGTCCTTTCCCTACTCGGTCTTCCTCGGCCCCGAAGGAGCCCAGTTCAATGCGCCCCAGATGTACTGGAAGGACATCGGCAACTCGGTGGACACGACCTATGCGAACACGTTCATCTCAAACAGGGTCTACGGCCGGCCGATCTTCCCGCTGGGACAGACCTACTCCAACCCGTCGGCCGAAGAAGTGGTGCGTTTCCGCGCGGAGGCCCCCCTCTACGGGGCGGGAGGTATCTCCTTTTGGGACTTTCAGGAGACACCGAGCAGCTTGTGGACAGCCTTGGCGACTCCGCTGGCGCCACTCACCACCGTCACGCCCAACCAGGCTTGGTCGGAACTGGGCGAAGGCAGCAAAGGCGACCAGGTCCTGTGGATGCAGGAGCATCTGGCCACCTCGATCCCGACGCAGGCCACAACCGGCATATTCGAAGCCGCCACCAAGGCTAACCTCGAGCAGTTCCAAACCGCTCATGGCATCGCTGCCAGCGGTCACACCGAAGCGTCCACCTGGCAGGCCCTACTGGCCCTCGCGCCCATCCCTGTCAACTGGACGGGCGCGGGACCTAAGGGTTGATCAGACGCGCTGGATGAGGGTGCCTGTTCCCAGTCCCCCGCCGCAGCACATCGTGACGAAGCCGATCTCCTTGTCGGAGCGCTCGAGCTCGTGCAACAGCGTTGTGATCAGGCGCGCACCGGTCGAGCCCAGGGGATGGCCCAGAGCCATGGCACCACCGTTGACGTTGACGCGATCCATGTCGGGGCCCAGCTCGCGCTTCCAAGCCGCCACGACAGGCGCGAAAGCCTCGTTGATCTCGATCAGATCGATGTCGTCGATCTTCATCGAGTTGCGCTCGAGGATCTTGCGTGTGGCCGGGATCGGTCCTTCGAGCATCTTGACCGGGTCACAGCCGACCGTGGTCTGATCGACGATCCTCGCGCGCGGGGTCAGGCCCAAGTCTTTGGCCTTCTCGGCGCTCATCAACAGGACCGCGGCGGCGCCGTCTGAGATCTGGGAGCTGTTGCCGGCCGTGATCTTGCCATCAGGCTTAAAGGCCGGTTTGAGCTGTGACAAAGCCTCGAGGTTGGTGTCGGGACGAATGCCCTGGTCGGTGACATAGGTGTCGCCGTTGACCGCGAACGGCACGATCTCGCGCTCGAAGCGACCCTCCTCGGTGGCCTGGTGGGCCAGTTTGTGGGAGCGCACCGCCAGCTCGTCGAGCTCTGAGCGGGGAATCTCCCACTCATCGGCGATCATCTCGGCACCGAGGCCTTGGCCGACGATGTTGTGCTTGGCCATCAACTCTGGGGTGAAGGCGAAGCCAAACTCCTGCTGGGTCTTCATGCCCGCGGCGAAGGGGAAGTGGCCCATGTGCTCCACTCCCCCGCCGATCATCGCGTCGTGCACTCCGGCCGCGATCAAGGCAGCCGAGAAGTTGACAGCCTGCTGGGCCGAGCCGCACTGGCGGTCGACGGTCGTGCCGGGGGTCTCGATCGGCAAGCCGGCCTGCAGCCACGCGTTGCGGGCGATGTTGAAGCCCTGCTCGCCGAACTGTTGGACGCAGCCCGCCACCACGTCCTCGACCACAGCCGGCTCGATGCCCGCGCGGTCGATGACCTCGGTGTAGACCTTGGCAAGCAAGGTGTTGGGATGGGTGTCCTTGTAGTAGCCCTTCTCCAAGTGGCCGCGACCGATCGGTGTGCGAACCGCCTCGACGATCACGACCTCACGGCCGTCTGCTTGCCTCATGATGGAAGTCCTTTTGCTCGATTTTTTTGGCGCCCCACCCCACCCCGCCGGGGCATCTCGCCTGGCTTGGTGTCGAGTCACCGCAACGTGCCTCAAGAACGCGTGAGGTGCTCGCTCCCTCTACTGTACCGCTCAGCACCCCTAGATTGACTGGTCAGTCAACCAAACGCCCCCCCACGGGCCCGAGATCGGCCCAAGACCCGCCAGAGGAGCAAAGACCTTGAACGAACGCATCGGAATAATCGGCAGCGGAACGATCGCCTGCGGCCTGGCCGCCACCGCCGCGCATCACGGCCCGGTATTGCTGCTCGCCCGCTCACAATCTTCGGCCGACCGCGCCAGGGCCACGGTTGAGAAGACCCTGAGCCGTCTGGAGGCTGAGATCGACCCTGAGCACATCCAGATCGTCACAGACCTCGACGCCCTCGCGCACGTGTCGTTCGCGGTGGAGGCGGTCGTCGAGGAGCACGGGGTCAAGGCGGGGCTGTTGGCAGACTTGAACGGCATCCTCGACGCCGAGGCGATCCTCGCCTCGACCACCTCCTCGCTATCGGTGGAGCGCCTGGCCGAGGCTTCAGGGCGTCCCGAGCGGTTCTTGGGCCTGCACGTCTTCAATCCTGTCACCAAGATGAAGCTCGTCGAGCTCGTGTTCCCGCAGGCGGCTTCAGCGGAGACCAGGACGCGCGCGCTCGCCCTGTGCGAGGCATTCGAGAAGACCGCCGTCGAGGTGCCGGACGTACCTGGGTTCGTAGTCAACCGGCTGCTGTTCCCCTACCTGTTCAATGCGGTCCGTCTGCTCGAAGAGACGGGCATGGAGCCGAAGGACATCGACACCTGCATGAAGCTCGGTGCTGGCCACCCGATGGGGCCTTTCGCCTTGCTCGACCTGGTCGGCTTGGACGTTTCAAAGGCGATCGGCGAGACGATCGGCGAGACGATTCCGCCAAAGGTGGAGGCGCTGATCGGCGAAGGCGCGCTCGGGCGCAAGACCAAGCGCGGATTCCTCTCCTATTGAGAAGTACCTCACCAGACTTTTAGGTGAGCTTCATCGAGGCGGGGATACTGAATGGGCGACACAGTCGCAACGCACACCCGCCTCCTCCCAGTGCACACGGTCCGGCCCGCCCCCCAGCGGGCCGGACGTGTCTTTGAGTCAGCCGCTGCTCGGCGGCGCCTCGTCAGCCTCGGCTTCACGTACGCGCGCGGCTCTGCGCTCCCTGATGCGGACGGCCTCGACGCGGTTGTGGTGGACCGACTCGACCCTGATTGAGAAGGCGCCTGAGCTGATCGTGTCGCCGCGCCGGGGCAGGCGCCCAAGCTCGGCGAACACGAATCCTCCGACGGAGTTGTAGGCGTCACTGTCGATGGGGAGATCCACCCCGTAGTCGAGTAGGTCGGCAATCGAGACGTGACCGCGTACGAACAGGTCCCCGTCCGCCAACCTGCGCACCTCGCCCGCGGCGGAGTCTGTCTCATCGGCGATCTCGCCCACAACCTCCTCGATGATGTCCTCGATCGTGACGATGCCTACGACTCGCCCATACTCGTCGACAACGACAGCCATCGAGCTGCGCTGACGCTGCAGATCGGCCAGGAGATCGTCCAAGGGCTTGGTCTCGGGCACAATCGGCGCGTCGTGCATGATCGGCTCGATCGAGGCATGGGGCCCGTCGTGCATCAGCCGCCTGGCCAGGGAGGAGGCATGGACGAGCCCCCGCACCCGGTCGCGATCGTCGTCCTCGATCACTACGAGCCTGGTGTGACCGCTCGAGACGCACAACTCCAAAGCACCCTGGACGTCCTGGGAGACATCAACCGTGACGACGGCTGGGATAGGAGTCATCACCTGGCGGGCCTCCTGCTCGTGCAGGTGAAAGACACCGGTGAGCATCCCGGCCTCGCCGGGGTCGAGATGGCCACCGGCATAGGACTCGGCGATCAACCGCTTGAGCTCGTCGGGAGAGCCCCCTTCTTGTTGGGCGCTCATATCCACGCCGAGCAGACGCAGGATCCGACCGGACACGACCGTGAGGCCGATGATGACCGGATGAAACAGCGCGCTGAAGGCTTGCAAGGGTCGGGCGATGCGCCGGGCGATCGACTCGGAGCGGTCGATCGCATACAACTTGGGCACCATCTCGCCGGCGATCAACTGGGTGGCGGCGATCAGCGCGAAGGCGAGCACCACCGATATGACGATCGCGGCATCGTGGCTGGGCGTACTGCCGAAGGCCCCCTTGAGAATGTCGGCGAGCGCGGGCGTGGCGAGCGCTCCGATCGCGATCGAAGTCATTGTCACGCCGATCTGAACAGCCGAGATGTATTCGTTGATGCGGTCGAGCTGGTGCAGCGCAAGGGTCGCTCCCCGCAAGCCTTCCTCCTGCATGACTTCAAGACGCGCGCGCCTGGAGCGCACCAAGGCATACTCGGCGGCGACGAAGAACCCGTTGATCGCCACCAAGACAAGGGCGATGATGAGCTTCAGCCCATTCACGCCGGACTGGCCATCGGACTGGCCAAGCTACTTCGGGGAGGTTGGTCGTCTTCTTTCATCTGTGGCCGACCCGGCAACCGTAGCAGGAGGGCTGGTCGGCTATTCAGGCGAGTCGATCGATGCGAGCGGCCATATCGAAGTCGGCCTCGGTCAAGCCGCCCTCTGAATGGGTCGCGAGCTCGAGACGCACCTTGTTCCAGCCGTGCAGAAGGATGTCCGGATGATGGTTGGCATCCTCGGCGGCGTCGGCCACGCGGTTCACGAAGGCAATGGCTTGGGCGAAGTCCTGGAGCTTCCACTCGCGCACGATCGCCTCGCCTTGGCGATGCCACTCGCTCGTGGCGAGCTTCTCGTCGATCTGGTTGTCGCGGAGAAGGGTCACCAGTCCAGAGTACCCCGCAAGGAGATACCCCTGCCCGGCGGCTTCAAGCACATCAGGCGATGCCGCTCGCCGTGGAGCCGGCCACCGCGATAGCCCCCGCGATGCAGGCGGCCGAGAGCACGAAGCAAGCTGCCAAACCTAGCCAGGACCGATGACGATCGTCGGCGGTTCTGATCGCCAGAGCGGCCAAGGCGCCTCCGATCAAGCCGCCGATGTGGGCCCCGACAGAGATGTTGGCGAAGGTGAAAGAGAAGATCAAGTTGATGACGATGAGCGCCCCGATGCCGGACTCCATGACGCTCATGCGGCGCGCCCTCAGCTCGATCACGGCGGCGCCCATCAGCCCAAAGATGGCGCCGGATGCCCCAAGGCTGGGCGCACCGGTGGCGAACAGGGCGCCGAAGGAACCCGCGAACAGGGAGGTGAAGTAGATCGTGGCGAACTTGACTGAGCCCAGAGCCGGCTCGAGCATCATGCCCAGCAGATAGAGCAAATACATGTTGAAGCCAATGTGCAACAGGTTCTCGTGCAGAAAGGCGCTGCTGAGCAGGCGCCAATACTGGTGTTCAACCCCAACGCCATAGCGATAGAGGACGCCTTCTTCGATCAGAGGGCCATGGATCGAGGTGCCGCTGATAGTGAACTGGCCCTCCTCTCCCAGATAAGCCAAGAGGTTGAGGGCAATCAGAGCGAAGGTCACACGCGGCCTGGTTGCCATGTTGCGCATGGTCATCACCTTGGTCGCCTGTTTGGAGCACTCCGGGCAGCGCATACCCACCGAAGTCGGAGTCATGCAGTCCGGACAGATGGGACGTCCGCACGATGAACACGAGACGCCCGTCTCGCGCGAAGGATGGCGATAGCACGTGGCCATGGGCGGCGCAGACGCTAGCAGCGAGTCCTTCGGGCGAGGGCATCCCCAGGCAACCTCACGTTGCCAAGCATGGCGACGCAGACCCCGCCGGGCGCCCCGGGGTCAGATCGTGGCGGGAATGCTGCCGGCCATCTTGCGCAGCCCGAGTCGCATCCGACCCTTGACTGTGCCGATCGGCGTATCGAGCATGGTGGCGATTTGGGCATGGGTGTAGCCACCGTAGTAGGCCAGTGCGATCACCCTGCTCTGCTCGGGGGGAAGTTCGTTGATCGCAGAGAGCAGTTCGCGGGCCAGCTCCCGCCGGTCGGCCTCGCCCGCCGTGTGCTCGGGAGCCTCGATCAAGTCCTCTGGCGAGCGATCGCCGCTGTCGGCGAGCTCGTGGGCGACGCTCTGGCGCAGAACATCGATGGCGCGATTGCGCACGATTCCGAGCAACCATGCTCGGACACTGCCCCTGCGCACATCGAAGTGGCGGCGTGAGCGCCAGACCGAGAGGAATGCCTCTTGGACCACCTCTTCGGCGATCGCCGGGCGCGAGCACATGTGAGTGGCGAGCCCTACGGCGGCGCGCACGTGGCGTCGATAGAGCAGGGCGAAAGCGTGTGGGTCGCCAATCACGACAAGGCCCATCAGGGCCTGGTCGGACAGACGGTCGGCGATCGCCACGAGCGGTTCGCACGAGCCGGCAACCGCGAAACCGATGGCTACGCCGGCGGCTGGGAGAGGAGTCGCCCGCCCCGAAGTGGCGATCGACCCCCTGCGATCAAGATGTGCCATATGCTTGATAGTCGGAATTGTTCCGACCTAGACACTGTGAAGCCTATGTCACGAAATTGCAAGCGGCATTGCGTAAGGAGGCCGCTCGCAGCGATAAGGGAGCCGCACTTGAGAACAGAGCAGAGCAGGCTCAGCGGTCGCCCAGCAAGCGGCGAGTCTGCTCACTGAGATCGCCCAAGGCACGCTCGGCGGCACGCTGAGCGCCACGCAATGCGCCCGCCCGCGGAGTGGGTCGATGGCGGGCTCGCAACAAGACGAGCGCCACGCCGGCGGTCCCCCCGACGACGACCGCCGCGGCAGGACGAGCCCAGTTGCGGGGGTCGCGCATCGCCGAGAGCTCCCACGCCTCGAGCTCCTCGACCGCGCTCTCGGCCAGACTCGTAAAAGCGCTCTCCAAGCGTCTGCCCAAATCCTCAGGCGGCTCGATCGGCGAGAGGGCCTCATGCAAGAGCCCCTCGAAGTTGGCTGCCTCACTCATCTTGGTCTCCCCCATCCGGTACGGCGACGATCTCCTCGAGCTGCTTGATCGCACGATGAATCAAGACCTTGGTGGCTCCGTCGGTGCGCCCCATCGCGCGCGCTATCTCGCGATTGTCCATGCCCAGGGCAAAACGCATGATCAGAGCCTCGCGCCTGTCCTCGGGCAGTTGGCGCACTCCTTCGAGCACGCGCGAGAGCTCTTCGCGGCCCTCTACCAAGTCCTCGGTCGTGTGGGAGGCGACCAGTTCTGAAGTGTCCTCCAAAGGAGAGGCCGGCTTGCGCGAGCGGTCGCGATACAGGTTGGCGGCCAGATTGTGGGCTATGCGGATCAGCCAGGGGCGCAGAGGTCTGCCGTTGGACTCGCGTTGGGCGCGCTCGAAGTGACGGTATGCCTGTAGGAACGTCTGCTCGGTCAAATCCTCGGCGTCGTGATGGTTGCCGACCCGGTAGTAGGCATAGCTGTAGACGTCTCTCAGATGGGCCCGATACAACTCGGAGAACTCGCCGTCCAGTTGCGCCTTGGACTTCTGGGTTTGGGGGGCCACTCATCGCACCCTATCCTCCATGCGCTCTCGCTCAGGACTCAAGCGGCGCGCGCGGGTCGCTCTCTCTGGTGGTCGGGGACCCCGGACGGGGCAATGGCGCCACCGAGCCACTGCCACTGCAGGCTCACGCAGGCCCAGATCCGCTCGGTGACTCCCAAGGCGATCGAAGGGAAGGGACGCTCGGCGCGAGGAAACCCGAGCGGGCGACCACAGCGCAGACTTACCTTGCGGGGGCGGATGCGCCAGCCACGACGCACATTCTCGCTACCCATCACCGCCACCGGAACCACCCGGGCTCCGGTTTGCAAAGCAAGACGCCCGACTCCCCGATGAGGATGCCCCAAAGGCCCCGTCCTCACACGCGTACCCTCCGGGAAGATCACGACGCAATCGCCCCTCTCGAGGATCGCTCGGGCGGTGGACATGGCGTGCTCGTCGCCCTTGCCTCGGTCGATTGGGAAGGCGCCCAAGCTGCCCAGGATCCAAGCTTGCCAAGGGCGCTCGAAAAGCTCGCGCTTGGCCATGTAGTAGACCGGCCGGCGCGTGAGCGCGCCAATCACGAATGGATCCAAGAAGCTGCGGTGGTTGGCGGCCAAGATCACAGGCCCCGAGTCGGGTATGTGCTCGCGACCGATGCGCTCGAGGCGAAAGTAGATCAGGAAGAACGGCATCAAGACGCCCCTGACAAGCCAGTAGATCAGCGGATTGACTCCTCGCCTCAGGGTCCTTTCACGGATCGCGTTCAAGGTCGGCATGTAATGGGATACCCGTTCGTGCGGGTCGCGTTACAGGGGCCGGACCGCTACCCTCGGACAGTCCCGCCGGAGTAGCTCAGCTGGCCAGAGCACCTGTCTTGTAAACAGGGGGTCACGGGTTCGAATCCCGTCTCCGGCTTCAGGCCATCTCGCCAGAGGGCGCTCAGCGCTTCTTGTTGTCGACCGCTCTCTGCAACTGCGCCTTGTTCATGCTCGAGCGGCCTTCGACGCCAAGGTTGCGGGCCTCTTGATAGAGCTGTTCGCGTGTACGTCCCCGGGGTCCGGGTTTGCCGGATCGAAGACCTCCGCGGCGCCCGGAGGAGATGTCGCTGGTCGAGCTGCGCGACCTGGTCTTCGATTCGCCGCTGCGGGCGCGCTCCTTGTTGACGGTGCGCGCCGCGATCTCCTCGGCCCGTTTGAGCGACGCGCCCTGTTGGCGCTCGCTGTCCTTGATGTGCTCGTACTGACGCTCGCGCTTGCTTTGCTTCTTCACACCACGAGGGGGCATGTCCGATACCTCCGACTCGACTGAACGGATACAGAGGTTCATACCCAAGCTCACCATGATCAAGCGGCCGATGGGCGGCGTTTGACATGCGACGATGCGGGTAGGCAGGAAACGATGCGCCCAGGCGTCTCTCGGACTCGCAGCGCATGAACGGCGAGGCCCGCCACGAGACTCAGTTGGAGCGCCTCGACCGTAACCTCGAGGAGATGACCGGCGAGCTGCGTGTCGTTGTCACTGGTGTGCAGGTCCTGTTCGCGTTCCTGTTGATTGTGCCGTTCAACACCGGTTTTGCGCATGTGGGCAGCTTCGAGCGCACCGTGTACTTCGTGACGTTGGTGCTGGCCGCGCTCGCGGCGGTTTGTACGATCGCTCCCTCAGCTGAGCATCGTTTTCTTTTCCGGCACGACGACAAGCGCCACATCGTCTTCAGCTCAAACCGTGTGGTGATCGCGGGCCTGGCGTTTTTGGCGCTTGCGATGTGCGGCTGCATGCTGCTCGTCACGACCAAGCTGTTTGGAGCGACTGCGGGGGTGCTGACCGCGGTGCTGGCGGCACTTCCGTTCGCCATATTGTGGTTTGCGCTGCCAATCAGAAGGTTGAGGCTGCTCGAACAGCACGATCGCGACTCCAAATCGGTCAGGTAACGGCAGAGGAGCCCTACCCCTGAGCAGATTCGCGATCTCCGGCATTCCGGGGCTCCGGTCCCTCTCCAATCGTCGAAGCACCGGCAAACCGAGCAATCCCCTCGGCCAGGCACTCGGGCTGATCCTCAGGGCTCGCCTGATCGTTGCGCTGATCTCGGAGGCTGCACTGATCGAGATGGAAGCCGGACGCAGGGTTGGGGGCGCTCGCAAATCGATCGCCACGCTGCTCAAGACTTCGCCGCCCTGAGCGCAAACGCCAAGTTAGACCTCTTTGTTTCCGACTCCGCGACACGATCCGAAACATTCCATGACCCTGCCCACAATCCGCATCCGTTGCAATAAACGGACAAACCAGGCCGAAGACCGACGTGCACTTCGGCGAGAACCCGCCCGAATGAGGCCGGCCAACCCGGGAATCCTCAAAACCAGCTCAACGGGGACGACCTTCGACTATTGTCACATACTTGCGCGAAGTCCACTGGTTAGAAGGCGAGTCGCGAACGGGTGTCCGCTAAGCACGCCGTATTGGGGCTGGTAATCGATCAGCCCAGCTATGCGTATCGGATCGCATCCGGCGTGCGCAGGCAGCTGCGCTTCGCCGATCTGGCCGACTCGTATCCCTATTGGGCGCTGGAGAAGCTCGAGACCGAAGGGCTCGTGAGACGAGTCGACGAGGAGGGCAAGCCATTGCGCAACGCGGCGCAAGGGCGGCGAGCGATCTATGAGGCGACTGCCTTAGGGGTTGCCTCATTCGAAGAGTGGTTGCTCTCGACCACGGCCGAGCCGCCACTACGCGATGACCTGCACTTCAGGATCGCCCTGTGCAGACCTCGTGACGCGCCGCGCATGATCGAGCTGATTCAAGGCCAGGAGCTGGTCTGCTTGGGACGCGTGCAGGACCTCAAGCGCGCCGCCGAAGCGGACGCGGTCGAGGGCTCGGAATGGGATCGCATGGTCAGAGTCATCTCAAGAGACGCCGAGCTTGCCTTTTGGCACGCTCGCATCGAATGGCTGCAAGGGGTCAGGGAGATGCTCGAAGGCCTGCCCAACGAGCATCCAGCGATAGGTGGGGACTCCATCGCGGCGCCCCGGACGGCCCCTCAGGCGGTGATTCAGCGCTGAATCATTCAGCACTGACTAGCCCTCGGAGGTGTCGATGAGCACCATTGTCGCTGTCGCTTGGGCGCGACAAATCAAATGTTGCGAGGCGCAGGGAAGGAAGCCCAGAAGATGACGACCATGTCCCCTATACGCGGAGGCATCTTGCATCTCCCGACATCTCATGAGGGCCGCTACTCGCAGTCGCTGGAGCGCGGCCTGGCGATCCTCAGGACCTTCACGCCGGAGCGTCCTTGGCTGGGTATCGCCGAGATCGCCGAAGCCCTTGAAATGAGCCGGCCAACAACCCACCGCTACGCGTCAACATTGGTGGCGTTGAACTACTTGGAGCAAGGTCCGATGCGCAAGTACAGGCTGGGGATGCGTGCGGGGGACCCTGGTCGCTCGGCGATCGGCTCCACGACTTTGGGCAAGCTCCCTCACGAGCACATCTCGGCACTACGCGACCGCAGCGCTTGCACAGCCAGCGTGGCATTGCTGGACGGCACTGACATCGTGTATGTGGACAGAGCACGAAGCTCGGCCCAAGGACAGGTCGAAGTCACGACACGACTGGGACGTGGCTCGCGCCTGCCGGCCTCTGAGACGGCATTGGGGAAGGTTCTGTTGGCGCATCTGTCCGAGCCGGAATTGGCTGAGGCGCTCGACGACAACTCCGAGGCACTCGAGGAGCGAGAGGAGCTGACCGCCGAGCTTGAACACATCCGCGAACAAGGGTGGGCCTTGGCTGACCAAATCCATGTGGAGGGGCAACGATGTGTGGCCGCCCCGCTCAGATCGCGCTCTAAGGAAGTGATCGGCGCGGTCGACGTCGCAGCCGCCCACTCCGCCTTCAGGCGCTCACAAGTGCTCGAGCGGCTTGTACCCTTGGTTGTGGCAAGCGCTGAAGAAATATCCCGCCAGCTGGGCTACAAGGCCAAGGCCTGAACCCAGCGACACCCCCCGCGCGCGCACGCGTAGGCATCCCTCCAGCGCAAGTAACAAACCCACCCCAACCTCAAGTCTCGAGCAGGCCGATCTCGCCGGCGCGCGCCACGGCATCGGAGCGGGAGGAGACCTCCAGCTTGCGATAGACCGCGTGGGCCTGGGTCTTGACTGTGTTGGTGGAGACGTGCAGGCGTAGGCCTATCTCACGAAAGCTGAGATGGGTGGGAAGGAAGCGCAGGATGCGCAGCTCGGCCATGGTCAAGGTCGAGGGCCCGGCCAAGGCCTCGGTGGCAGCCGAGTCGAGCAGACCCCAGGTCTCATCCAGCCAGCCGCCGAAGACGACGGCGTCGGGCACCCTTCTGGCCAGACGGGATGCTTCGGCCAGCAAGGTCCGAGCCGCGGCCACGTCCGCCAAGCGCAGGGCGGCGCGGGCCAGCATGATGCGTGTCTCCGCCTCATACCAGGGGATGAAGTCAGAGAGCCGACCCAAGAGCTGAGCGGCACGACGCGCGTCGCGCTTGCCTTCGTCGACGCGCCCGGCGTGGGCTCGCACGTCGGCTGACACCGCGAAAGTGAGGGCCGCCGTGGGATAGGAGGAGAGTCCGTGGCGTTCGACTTGGCGGATGGCGCGGGCGATCAGGTCCACGCCGCCATCCCAGTCGCCTTCTTCGACGGTGATGACCGCAAGTTGGGAGAGGCAGAGAGTCTCGACGTGGGGACCTGTGACGGCGCTGCGATGGATGCCTTGCTCGAGGTGAGAGCGCGCCTGAGCACGGTCCCCCTGGAGATGGTCGGCGACACCTTGAAATAGACAGCAGATCGAGCGCCACGGGCTGTCGTCCGCCTCCAAGTCATAGGCACGGGCGGCATGACGACCCATCGGGGCCACGCTGGGATCGGCCACTAGCGCTTCGATCAAGGCGACTCCGGTCGGCAAGGAGGACACTTCCGATGATGGGCGCTCACGGGCCAGAGCAGCGGCGCCGACCAAACCGAAGTGCTCGGCTTGGCGCAGCTCGCCAAGGGCAAGGGCGCTGTACGCCGCGGTCAGGGCGAGCGAGGTGTGACTGGAGATTGTGCCGGCCGAGAACCTCGCCAGACGGGCCTGGATGAAGTCGTTGCGTCCTTCGGATATGTAGCGGGGCAGTTGCCCCCACAAGATGTCGCCGACGCGACTCGGGTGGCGTGCCGCAATGGCGTGGTCAATCGCGCTGTCGAATTCGTCTTGGGTGGCGCGGAAGTCGCTGGCCTGCAGATGCAGTTCAGCCTCACGAGCGGGATCGGCGTGATGCAGCTCGCCCAAGAGCATCTCGCGCAGGAGCCGGTGCAGGCGATAGCTGTCCCGATCACACGCCAGCAGCGGAAACCCGGCGGCAACCAAGTCGTCCAGTACTCCTACCGAGTCGGTGCGGTCGAGCAAGGCGTCGCAGAGCGGTCCCGAGAGTTGAGTGCACACCGACGTGAGCGTCAGGAAATCGAGTTGGCCGGAGTCCAGTTCGCACAGGAACTCGTCGCGGAGATAGTCGGCCACGATGAGGCGATCTCCACCGAAGCGGGCCAAGTACTCCTGTGGAGAGTGCTCCTCGGAGGCACCGAGCGCGGCCAGGTATAGCCCGGCGGGCCAGCCCTCGGTGCGCTCCACCAGGGCCTGGCTTTCGGCGGACGTGCAGGGGACGCCGGCGGCTCGCATCAGTTGGACGGCTTCGGCGCCGGTCATCGCCAGGTCCGAGGGGCCCAGCTCCAGCAAGGCCCGGTGGGCGCGCAAGCGTCCGGTGGGCAGAGCCAATGCTCGGCGCGAGGCCACGATCAGCTGTGAGCCGCGGGGCAGGTGCTCGGCGATCGCGGCGAGTATCTCAAGCGATGGCTGATCGGCGAGTATCTGAGCATCGTCGATGACCAGGGCAAAGGGTTGGGATCGTCGTTCGAGCGATACGGCCAGCGCGGGCACTATGCATGAGACGAGGTCCTGGTCGGACTGGGCGAGCCGTCGAGCGAAAACGTCGTCGAAGGGTTCGATCGCAGCGAAGGACGCGAGGAGGGCATGCACGAATGCAACCGAGTCGGCGTGCCATTCCTCACACGCCAACCACACACTCGGGCGTGATTCCTGCGCGGTCCACTCGGTCAAGAGGCTCGTCTTGCCGTAACCCGCCGGGGCGACGACCGTGACCAGGGGGATGTCCCGGCCATCGACGAGTCTTGCGAGCAGCCTCGGTCGCTCGATCGAGGTCTCGCAGACCATCGGACGGCCGCTCTTGACGGCAAGCGACATCGCACAAAAGTAAGACTCCGTTCGAGAACGGGCATCCGCTGTCAAGCGCGGTCGAACCAGCCGGGAATACCGATTGGGGCTACGTAGTAAACACGGACCCTTAGTCGCCGTCGCCCGGCAAGTCCAAGCCCAAGGCGAGCATGATCTCCGGCGCGGCCGCCACTACGCGAGGCCCGCCGACCTGGGGCGCGACCGCCCGCAGAACACCCGTGATGTCCTCGGGGGTGGCGCCTTCGGCCAAGGCGTTGGGCACCTGCCAAGCGTAGGAGGCGGGCGGCGCGTCAAGCGCTACGAGCGCGGCGATCTTGACGAGCGCGAAGGTGCGCCCGTCGAGACCGCTCGCCCCGAGATCTACCTCGCGCAAGCCGACAGCCGTCTCGAGCATGGCGATGTCACCCGCCGATATTCCCGCGAGCGTGCGTTGGGTGTCCTGAGTTATGGGCATGTCGTTTCCTCTTGTGGACGGCTGGGAGAGGGGACGCTTTCACGCGGTCCTGCCCTGACGGCCGCCGTATGCGACGAGGCCATAGATGATCAAGATGTCCAAGGCGAACAGGGCCAAGGATCCGAAGGGGTAGGCCGGGATGAAGATAAGCTGGATGATCGCGTTGACCGACGCTGTGAGGATGCCGATCCAGCGCCCCCACTCGACATGGCCGAAGATTGCGATCGCCGCGCAGAACTGGATGATTCCGGTGATCATCAGGACCCAGCCCCATGTGTTGAGATCGCTGATGATGTAGGTGGCTTCGCGTACGTAGAAGTGGGAATTGGAGATCGCGGCGATGCCGTAGATGAAGTTGAGTACGCCGACGATCGCGATCATGATCCCGGCGAACGAGACCCAGCCTTCGCCTTGGTAGTAATCGCCCGTGTCCGCGCCGCCGCGAGCGGGCTGGGTTGGGGCGTCGTAGCCGCTGTCCATGGTTGCCTCCTTGGTTGTGAGAAAGCGCGCAAGCGCCAGCCTGGGACGGTAGGCGTCCATATGAGCGGGCACATCCTCCGAACCGGGTGATTAGCGGCCCGTTTCGCTGGACGGTTTGGAGTAGGGATCTTTCGGGAATGCTCCAAGACGTAATGAAGATCGGCCGTTGATGCGTCAGAGGGTGCGCTGCAAAGAGTGCCGTCATTGGACCGACGCCCTGCTCGTTTGGGCGGCCGGTGATTGCTGCCCCAACTGCAATGCTCCGATGACCGGGGGCGACGGAGGGAATCGCGTCGAGTCCGGAGATCGCGTCGAGTCCGGCGACTTTGGCGGGTCTTCGCCGGGCGGATCCTCGCCGCTCTCGCCATTGGGACCAACCCGCGAGTTATCTCGGCCCGGATACGGACCCCAGTCAAGCCTTGGCCGTCTCGGCGACCGGCGCCTGAGCCGCCCTGGCCGGCTGGGCTCCTAGACCTCTAGACGGAGCGACCTACGATTCGCCTTGGGCGGGTAGCGTCGAGTTGCCGGGCGCTTCGGGTATCAAGCTCGAAGCGGGCGCCGGAGTGACAGCGATGCTGAACGGAGCGCTGGCAGCTCCCTGGTTCTCGGGACCCCCCGGGATATAGACCCGCACGACCTTGGTGCCGGGCTCATAGAAGCGATGCGGGATCGCATATGCCGAGCCGGGGCCGATGAACCACACTTGGATCACGTGGAAGCCGGGGACGTGGGCGTTCTGGCGTTCCAGGTAAATGACATGGCCCGTGTGGTCGGGCGAGACGACGCCGGAGAAGGTGACCGTCTGGCCGGCCTGGACTGTGGTCGGCGAAGCGGAGGCGGTGAGCGTGTCCTTGACACCCTCATAAAGCACCGCCGAGGACACACTACGGGCGATGGTCGCGGGACACGTCGGGGCGCTTCGCAGACAGAATGCGCCGGCTGGACAGCAACTTGCACCGCCTCCTACTCGCACCCGATAGAAAGTGCTGTTGAGAAGAGTTTGCTCCGGGAAAGCGTATTCGCCGGCTGCGTTTGTCTTGACCTGCGCGACAGGCTCGAAGCCTGGGTGATGGACCGTGCGCGCAAGCAAGGCGACGGTCTGTTCTCCGCCCGCGGTCACCTTGCCGCCGATCGTGACCGCTTCTCCGCTCGCGATCGGATCCGCCGATGACTGGATCGTCAGCGCCGGGTTCTGGGCTTGGGAGATCGAGTAAGCCAGGACGTTCGATTCGCTTGGGACGTTGCGCCGCTGGGAGCGCACCAAGACCCTGATGTTGGCGTCGCCCGGGACGATGAAGGTGTGGACGATCGTGAAGACGCCCGACTCGGGCGATATCCCAGGCTCGACGATGCCGGAGTCGATGCGGTGCCATTCGTTGCCTGTCAGCGAGTTCTGGCGTTGCAGGATCACGCGTGCGCCGATGTCCGCGGGCGAGACCGTGCCGGTGAAAGTGACGCGGTTGGGAAAGCCGGTGGAGAGCTGGCCTTCGGGCGGGCCGTTGAGCGTGACTTGGGCGGAGACGTGGATCCGCTTGGTGGCGCTGCGGGCACCGCGCGCCCGCACATACCAATCACGGTTCGTTTCGACCACCCCGTCGGCCCTTGAGATCGCATAGAAGCCGGCCGCATCGGTCCTGACGCTCTGCACGTAGGTGAACCCGGGCAAGCCCCAGACATGGTGGAACAGCTTGACTTCCTGGTGGGCGGCATTCGCCGGGTTGACGCAACGCAGGCGCCCGAACATGAGCACTTCTTCGCCGGCCGCGATGCGGGCCGGCGCCTGGAGGCTGATCCCGCAGCGACCGCTGGGCGAAGAATGCTTGTGGGCCAAGGCGCTCGCCGGGGCGACGGCAAGCAGCGATATGACGGTCAAGATGGCCGGAATGGTGGTGCGTGAACGCATCGTCGCCTCCCTTGCGATGGCTGCGTGGTGGACTCTGGCTCCTAATAACACCGAGCCATCGCATTTGATGCGCGCTTTATCCAGAACGCTTGGTCTGCTGCTCGAGCACCTTGCCGAAGGCGCGCTCGACCTGGGTGGTCATGCGCTGCTTGAAGATCGCCAGCAGGGCCTCGGAGGCGATCGGACGCAAGGCCTCGGTCGCGTCGATCATCTCCTCCCAGCGCTCGTCGGGCTGGCCGGCCTGCTCGAAGGGCTCCCACAGCTCTTTGAGAAACAGCCTGACGAAGGCCTTGGAGATCGACTCGCAGTCGCGACTGACCCGTTCGACCAAAGCCAAGGCCGCCGGCAATGGGATCCCCAAGGCTGTGACTTCTTCGGCCGCTTTCATTAGCGCGGGACTGGGTACTTCAAAACGATCGTCACCCAATGCGATCAACAGCTTAAGCTTGCGGATGCGCTCGACGCTCTTGGCGTCGACTTCGCCGAAGCGACGTTCCAAGTCCTCGGCGGTGACAACCTCGGGGGCCTCGCTCGCGTAAGGCGTAGTCAGAGCGTTGCGCAAGCCCAGCAACCGACCCGCAACCCCACCGGAGGAGCTCATCAGGCGCTCGATCGCGGCCAGGTTGAAGCCGTCGGCCTGCAACTCGAGGATCAGGCGCAGGCGAGCGACGTGCTCCGCGTTGTAGTAGCCGACACGCGCCCTCACCTCAGGCGCAGGCAGAAGACCACGGGACTGGTGGTTGCGGATGTTGCGCACCGACATCCCCACCTCGGCGGCAAGCTGCTCGATCGTGAGACCGCCCTCCAGGCCCGCGGGATCCGTGTCGGTTTGCGAGGTCGCCATCTCGATTCCAGGATACCATTTTACATGTAACCTCATTTGAGGTATCATTGATTCAGGTCAGATGCCCATGCACCTCGAAACCTTGCCAACAGATCCCCGTGGCTGAGCGCGGCGCCGTCCCCAAGGTGCCCGAGGCTCGTCGGCGGGCTATGGCTTTGGTCAGGTCGTTCACCTCTCCCTTGCTACCCGACGACTACCTGGAGCTGGTCAACCCACTGTGGTCGACTCGCGAGCTGCGGGGCAAGGTCGTGCACGTGGAGCGCGAGACGCACCGAGCCGTGACCGTGACGATCAAGCCGGGTTGGGAGTGGCCGGGACACACTCCCGGGCAGTACGTGCGCTTGGGGATCGCCGTCGACGGCATCCACCATTGGCGCGCCTACTCCTTGACCTCCGCACCCGGCCGCGAAGACGGATGCATCTCGATCACACCCAAGCTCCTCGAGGGCGGCAAGGTCTCCCCCTTCCTGAACAGTCGACTGCGTCCAGGTACGATCGTGAGGTTGGGCGGCGTGGAAGGCACGTTCGTGCTGCCAGACCCCTTGCCCCGCAAGCTCCTGTTCGTCAGTGCCGGCAGCGGAGTCACGCCGATCATGAGCATGTTGCGCAGTCTCGTCGCGCGCGGGCAGATCGAGGACGTGGCCCACCTGCACTGCGCCCATGCCGCCGAGGACGTGATCTTCGGAGAAGAGATGCAGGCAATTGACAGCCGATGCCCCGGCTATCGCCTACAACTGCGCTTGACCGGATCCCACGGCCGCGTGACTCCAGGCGACATCGGGGATCTGTGTCCCGACTGGGAGACACGCGAGGCGTTCGTTTGTGGCCCGGCCGGGCTGCTGGACACGTTGGGCGAGCATTGGCGCGAGCACGGCTGCGAGCACAGGCTGCACGTGGAGCACTTCCAGCCGGATGAGCACGTCGGCGATGGCGAGCGAGGCACCGGCGGCGAGATCCGCTTCCGCTCCAGCGCGATCCTTGGCCACAGCGACGGCGAGCAACCGATCCTCGTGGCCGGGGAGCAGGTGGGCGCCAACCTACCTTACGGGTGTCGCATGGGGATCTGCCACACCTGCGTGGGGAGATTGAAGGCCGGCCAAGTGCGTGACCTGCGCACAGGCCGGGTACACGGAGCGCCAGGGGAGATGGTGCGCACTTGTGTAAACGCCCCCGAGGGCGCAATCGAAGTCGATCTTTAAACCCTGAGAGCGAAGGAGTCCAGATGTCCGCCAGTCCTACCGCGAGCCAGGTGACGCCAACCCGTACGACGTCCCTCCCCTCCCCTTCATTCCCCCCTCCCGAGAGCGAGCCCGATGTGCACGGTGAGCGCCGAGCCCCAGGCACAGCGCCGACTTCGGCCAAGGACTCAGACCCCGAGAGCCCACTTGCCCACCTGACAGCTGAGCAGATCGAAGAGCTGGGCCGCGAGTTCGACGCGATCCATGACGAGATCTACGCCGACCTGGGCGAAAGGGATGCCAAATACATCAGGAACACGATCAAGCTGCACCGCTACCTGGTCCTTGGCGCGCGAGTGATGCTGCTCGGCTCGCGCAAGCGGTCTATGTGGCTGGGCGGAACCGCAGCTCTGTCGGTAGCCAAGATCCTCGAGAACATGGAGATCGGCCACAACGTGATGCACGGGCAGTGGGACTGGATGAACGACCCCGATATCAACTCCAAGAATTGGGACTGGGATACCGCTTCGCCCGCGGACGCTTGGCGACATTCCCACAACTACGAGCACCACACCTTCACCAACATCAGGGGCAAGGATCGCGACTTGGGCTACGAGATCATGCGGATCGACCCCCACCAGCCCTGGCACCCTGTGTATCTCTTCCAACCGCTCTACAACCTGATCTTGATGGGCTTCTTCGAGTGGGGCGTTGCTTTGCACGACCTCAACTTCGAGGCGATCAGGGCAGGCGAGAAGCCAAAGCGCCAGGTCGTCGAGGAGCTGCAGGCGATCGGCCTCAAGGCGCGCCGTCAAGCCGTCAAGGATTATGTCGCCTTCCCCTTGCTCTCGGCGGCTTTCGCGGGCGCTGTTCGTGCGTTCGCAGGCAAGCAGACACACGAGGAGGAGGCGCCGGGCGGGGCAAGCGCCACAGGCAAGGCGGGCGTTTCAGACCAGAGCCCCCCGAGCACGGCACGAGCCGCGGGCGTGGACGCGGCCGGCACCTACAAGGCTACGGTGGCGGCAAACTTCACGGCCAACATCGTACGCAATGTGTGGGCCCATTCGATCATCTTCTGTGGGCACTTCCCCGACCAGACCTACACGTTCAGCGAGCGCGAGGTCGAGAACGAGACGCGTGGCGCCTGGTACGTGCGCCAGTTGCTCGGATCGGCCAACATCGAAGGGGGGCGCCTGTTTCACTTCATGGCGGGCAACCTGAGCTTCCAGGTCGAGCATCACCTGTACCCGGACATGCCTTCGAGTCGCTACGTCGAGATCGCCCCCCGGGTCCGTGACATCTGCCAGCGCTACGGCTTGCCTTACAACACGGGCCCTCTGCGCAAGCAGTTGGGCAGCGTCCACCGCACGATCCTGAGGTTGGCGTTGCCTGGGGGCAAGTCGCGCAAGAAGCCCGGGCCGTATAACCCGAGCTAGGAGGCCCGAGCCAGGAGGCCCCGAGCTAGGCCCTCCGAACCAGGACGTCCCGAGTCGAGAATTGGCGCAGGCGCTCGACTCGGGACGTGCTCAGGAGGCAACCAGACGCGTGCGCAGGTGGGCGCCCACCTTGCGCTTGACCCGTTGCAAAGCGTTGTCGACCGTCTTGGTGTCGCACCCCAAGTGCTCGCCGACCTGCTCATATGAGCAACCGTCCAGGTAGAGGGAGAGCACCCTGCTCTCCAGATCCGAGAGCGCCGTCGAGAGGCAGCCCACGAGTGAGCGCAACTCCTCGGAGGAGATCACTTTGTTGACGGGATCGTTGATCGAAGGACCGGCGATCGTCTGGTCGAGCGTAGGGACGTCGTCCCCGGCCGCAGCCGGCGTCGAGGAGAACGAGACATATTGGTTGAGCGGGGTGTGCTTGTTGCGCGTGGCCGTCTTCACGGCCGTGATGATCTGGCGCGTGATGCACAACTCGGCGAAGTTCCTGAACGAGGACTCCCTGTCGGTGCGGTAGTCCCTGATCGCCTTATACAGACCCACCAGTCCCTCTTGGATCAGGTCTTCGGAGTCTCCCCCGGCCAGGAAGTAGGAGGAGGCCTTGAGGCGCACGAAGCCGTGATAGCGGCGCACCAGGCGGTCATATGCGGTGCGGTCTCCTTGCTTCGCCAAAGCGATCAAGAAGCCGTCATCAACCTTAACTTCAGATTGAGTGTTATGGAAGGTACGTGCCACGAGCAGATCCTTTCTCGGCCAATGTAGGCCAAAACGTGCTCAGTGGCGCACTCCTCCCCTGGCGCCAAAGCTATGAAGTCAACCTTAGGTTGAGCGTTATGCGCGGCAGCTTCGCACAGTTATGGAGCCTTGTCAAGGCCCGCTTCGCGGCCCTGCAAGATTCCGTACAAGAGCGCCGACGCCGCGGCGGCCACACCGAGCGACTCCATCCGCCCGCGCAGTGGCAGAGACACCAGTTGGTCGCATGCGGCGGCTACACGCGGGCGCAACCCGCTGCCCTCGCTGCCCAGCACCAGCACGACGCCCCCGCTGTAGTCGGGCGCGGTGTAGGGCACGGTGTCACCGTCGGCGCTTGCGCCGTAGGACCAGCAACCGGCCTCGCTCGCCTCGCCCAAAAAGTCGGCGATGTTGCGCACGCGCGCAATCCGTATGTGCTCGACCGCGCCGGCCGAGGCCTTGCATGCAGCCGGAGTGACCTCGGCCGCGCGACGCTCGGCAATGACCACACCCGTGGCTCCGGCGCACTCGGCCGTGCGACAGATCGAACCGAGGTTCTGCGGGTCTTGAACTTGGTCGAGTGCCACGATCAAAGGCGAGTCGACCGTCAAGAGCTCGTGCGCACCTACATACGGATAGCCGCCCGCCTCCGCGCAAACACCCTGGTGAGCGGAGGAGCCACAGAGCCGCTCCAGCTCCTCGGCGCCACACACCTTCGTCTGCACGCCGTTCAACCAAGGCTCGTGTGCGGTGCTCGCGGTCGCCCACACCTGAGCGATGCCCCGAGCACGACGGCCTCGCAGGGCCTCGTGCACCGGGTTGCGTCCATAGAGAATCACCGCGACAGCGGAATCAGCTCGGGACCGGCGGCGCTGTCGCGTATCTCCCAGCCGCGCGCGGCGATCTCATCGCGCAGCCGGTCGGCCCGCTCGAAGTCGCGCTCGCTACGTGCCGCCTCGCGCGATGCCAGCAGGGCGACAGCCTCAGGGTCTATCGCCTGCACATCTCCACTGGCTGCCAGCGGCCGCAAATTCTCTAGACCAAGCGTGGCGAGCATCTCACGCAGGTCGCCATCGCCGACGGCCTCGCCGCGACGGTTGGCCTCACGCACCCACTCGAATAGACAGGCGAGTGCCTTCGGCGTGTTGAAATCGTCGGCGAGCGCCTCAAAAAACGCCTCTACATTCCCTCGCATGTCAGGCGGGCTGGATGCACCAGGCTCCACCCTGCGCAGGGCGTCGCGGATGCGCTGGACGCGACGGTCTGCGTCTTGCAACTCCGCGGGAGAGAAAGCCAGCGGCTGACGATAATGGCCGCCGAGCAGGTACATCACAACGGCATCGCGCCCGTACTGCTCGACCACCTCGTGCAGAAGCGCGATGTTGCCGACCGACTTGGCCATCTTCTCGCCGGTGAACTGGATCATGCCATTGTGCATCCAGATCCGAGCCAGCTCCTGACCGCGCGCCGTGCGTGTCTGGGCAGCCTCATTCTCGTGGTGGGGGAACACCAAATCAGAGCCGCCGCCGTGGATATCGAAGCCGACGCCCAGCAATGACTCGGCCATCGCCGAGCACTCGATGTGCCAGCCCGGACGACCTCGACCCCACGGCGAAGACCACGATTCGTCCTCGTCTGGCTTATGGGCCTTCCACAGTGCGAAGTCGAGCGGGTCCTGCTTGCGATCGGAGCCCTCGACGCCCTCGCCTTGATCCATGTCGTCTACGCGCCGATGCGAAAGGGACCCGTAGTCGGGGTCCGAGCGCACGCGGAAGAACACGTCGCCCCCGCTCTCATAGGCGTGGCCGGAGTCGACCAGATCCTGGATGTAGGCCACGATCCCGTCCATCGTCTCGGAGGCCAGCGGCTCGTGGTCGGGGCGACCAAGACCCAGTGCATCCGTGTCGGCGACGTAGAGCGCCGTCATCTCCGCCGCCAGATCCCCACTCGGGCGGCCGGCGAGACGCGCCGCGTCGTAGATCTTGTCGTTCACATCGGTGACGTTCACGACGAGCGTGGTCTCATAGCCCTCGTGCTCGAGGAAGCGCTTCAGCAGGCTGAACACCAGGAATGGACGAGCGTTACCGATGTGGATGCGGCTGTACACAGTTGGGCCGCATGCGTAGACGCCGATCCGTCCCTCCTCTCGAGGGTCCAGTGCAAGCAACTTGCCCGTGCGTGTGTCATGCAGCGTGATCTCTCGCATAGCCGGGCAACAGTAGCGCCCAAGCTAGAGGTCCTGCTCCTCAGGGCCATAATCGAGCCCGACACTCCAAATGTAGACCGACCGCGTTGCCCCGCCATGACCCAGAAATTGGTCGCGGCCGGAGATCTTCACCAAGGCATGCGAGCATAGGCTCCTTGGACACGGCGCGCCTCGTGGTGGAACTTCGTAGGGCTCTCGCCGCCCACACGACGCACGCAGCCGCGTTTCCACTGCCGCGGCTCCCCTAAGCCACGGCAGTGGTGACTTGGCCGGCTTGCGCAGATCTTGAGTCCTGCGCTCGGCGGCAAGCCGTGTGTCCGGGTGCGCGGAGCAGTGTCTCTGCACACACCGGCGCGGCTGTCCTCGCCCATTCATTCCCCTACCCGACATAGCTCATCCCCCCCACCAACTCATCCCCCTACCCGACATAGCTCGAGGCTACTGTCGCCCGACGCTTGGCTGCACCGTATTTACTCCGTTTTCGAAGCGGCCCTCCTACGTTGCGTAGGTCCGATAAGTTCCGGATAGCAGTTCGATTGCCTTGAGCAACAGGAAGCACTGCGGGAGGCGAGAAACAGCATGAGCGATTCATTGGACGAAGATCGCCTACGGCGATTGATCGCAGTCGGTGGCTCGTTGATGTCCGAGTTCGACCTCGACGCGCTGCTCTCGCAATTGCTGGAGGTTGCGCACAAGCTAACGGGCGCACGCTACGCAGCTCTCGGCGTACTTGACAAGGAGCGCCGAGAGATAGAACGCTTCATCACCCGCGGAATCGATCCCGCGACCCGTCGCGCCATCGGCGATGCGCCTCGAGGGCGCGGCATCCTTGGGCTACTGATCGAGGATGCAACGCCGTTGCGGCTGCACGACCTGAGCCAGCACCCCCGCTCTTACGGCTTCCCTGCGGATCATCCATCGATGCGCAGTTTTCTCGGGGTGCCGATCATGATCGGCACCAGCCCTTGGGGCAACCTCTATCTCACCGAAAAGGAAAATGGCGACTTCGACCTCGCCGACGAGCAGGCGGCTGTGATCCTCGCCTCATGGGCTGCGATCGCAATCGAGAACGCCGGACTCTATGGTCGACTGCGGGATCGTGGCGAGGCGCTCACGCGGACGGTTCGCAACTTCGAAGCGACAGCAACGATCACGCGTGCTGTCGGCGCCGAGACCCGCTTGGATCTCATACTGGAGCTGATCGTCAAGCGCGGCCGGGCGCTCATCGACGCGCGTGCGATGCTGATCCTGCTGCGCGGCGAAGAGGAGGAGAGCCTCACGATCGCAGCCTGTGCCGGGGAGGTCGACGCATCGGTGCTGGGAAGGCTGATTCCCGTCGAAGGCTCATCCGTGAGCGCTGTACTAGGCTCGATACATCCAGCGCGTATCAGCGATCTCGCCGGCCACTTGCACGTAGCCTCAGGCAAGCTGGGCGTGGACGTGAGCTCGAGCCAGTTGGGGGTGGAGAACCCACACTCCGCGCTGCTCGTGCCACTGGAGTTTCGTAGCCACAAGCTTGGCGTGCTGATTGCTCTCGACCGCCTCGGCAAGAAGATCGCATTCGATGACGAACAGCAGACGCTCTTGCTTGCCTTTGCGGCGAGCGCCGCGACTGCTGTTGCAACCGCGCAGTCGGTCGAGCGCCGCCGCTTGCACGACAGCATGGCCGCAGCCGAACGAGAGCGCCGGCGCTGGGCGCGAGACTTGCACGACGAGACCCTCCAAGGTCTGGCCGGTCTTCAAATGGCGATCGACACTGCTTTGCAGACAGGCGATCCAGCGCGGATCGAACAGACGATGCACGCCTTGGGGGAGCAAGTCGGGCTCGAGATCTCACACCTGCGTGGCCTCATCGCGGAGCTACGTCCGGCAGCGCTTGACGAGCGTGGGCTGCAGCCCACGCTCGAGGATCTTGCAAACGACGTCTCAGCCTCTGTCGGCATCGACGTGAAAACGAAGGTGAGTCTTGGCAGCGCCAAGAGCGAGCGGCTCGCCCCCGAGGTGGAGACTGCTGTCTACCGGATCATTCAGGAGGCGCTTACGAATATCGTCAGGCACGCCGACGCTCGGCATGTCGCGATCGGCGTGGCTTCGAGCGAGGGCGGCATCGAAGTCACTGTGCACGACGACGGCTTAGGCTTCGATCCCACCGCTCCTCGCGACGGCTATGGGATCGACGGCATGCACGAGCGTGTCGAGCTCGCAAACGGCACCCTTTCGATCACCAGCGCACCGAACATCGGCACAACCGTCCAAGCGTGGCTGTATCCAGACGAGCGTGGCTGTATCCACAAGAGCGCGCAGCGGCCTGGCAACCCTGCGCCCGACGGCAGCCGACCCGCCTAGCCAACTGCCAGATCGTCCAGAAGCTGGTTGTCCATTGCGTAGCGCACGAGTTCCGAGCGCGAGGAGCGACCGGTCTTCTGCTGAACCCGTGCGCGGTAGGACTCGACCGTCCGCGGGCTTAGATAGAGCTGGCCGGCGATCTCTGCGTTGGTGTGGCCAAGCGCCAGCAATCGCAGCACCTCCAGTTCGCGCGCAGCAAGACCATCGGGCGGGTCGCCGGCGGCCGCAATACGCGCGCCCAACGAAGGGCTGAGATAAGTGCACCCCTGGTGCGCAAGCCGTACAGCCTGCACGAGATCGATCCCGGCGGCCTCCTTCAACACATAGCCGCGAGCTCCAGCCCTCAGGGCAGCACGCGCGAACTGCGGCTTGCTCTGCATCGTGAGGATCACCACAGCCGTCTCGGGAGACGCCACGGCGAAACGAGGAAGCGCTTGGAGGACCGATTCGCCCGGCATCAACAGGTCGAGCAGGAGCACATCGGGGCGGTGCACACTGGCCAAGTGCAGTGCCGCGCTGACATCGCCGGCAGTGGCAAGGACCTCGATCCCTTCCGCTGCGTCGATGACCATCGACAGTCCTTCGCGCACGACCTCGTGATCGTCGACGATCACAACTCCGATGTTGCTTTTCTGCCGGGCAGAGGACTTTGCGTCCATCGACTCAAAGTAGCAGTCCGTACCTATGTAATTCCTAAAACAAACGGTCCCGGGTGAGCAGTGCGGGCTATGCCTCAGTCGGCGTGACGCAAGCTGACGACCGCCAGCGCTGCGACGCCCTCTCCCCTACCGACAAAGCCTATGCCCTCGCCCGTGCTGGCCTTCACGTTGACGCGACCGGGCGCGATTCCCAGCGAGCTCGCCAGACGCTCGCGGATCGCCTCGCGGTTGGGACCTAGCTTGGGGCGCTCCATCACAACGGTTGCGTCGACGTTGACGAGCTCCAAGCCTTGCGCCACGATGCGAGTGAGGACCGTCTCAAGTAGCTCGATCGAGTCCGCGTCGCGATAGCGCTCGTCATCGTCGGGGAAGTGCTCGCCGATGTCGCCCAGACCTGCCGCGCCCAGCAACGCGTCGATCACCGCATGGGTGAGCACGTCGGCGTCGGAGTGTCCGTCGAGGCCATACTCGCTGGGGATCTCAACGCCTCCCAAGATCAGCTTGCGACCGGACACGAGCCGGTGGGAGTCATAGCCGATGCCGCTGAGTGTGCTCATGTCACACGCGCCCCGATCGGCTCCACGCGTCGCTGGCGGTGTGCGAACACACACAACTCCTCTACACCCGCGCTGTCCAGCAGCTCCAGAGCTTGGTCATAGTCGCCCCCAACGTCCTCAGGCCGATGCGCGTCGCTCGACAAGGCTATGGGCGCACCCGCTTCCAGGCACATGTCCAAGAACATGGGAGCCGGATAGATCTCCTGAGCGCGCTTGCGCAACCCGGCAGTAGAGACCTCGATCGCTATGCCAGACTCGACGATGCCGTCGATCGCCAGCTCGTAATAGTGGCGCAGGTCGCCTTCGGGAAGTGGTCGATCCGGGTGGCTGGAACCCCACACCTTGACCAGGTCGGGGTGGGCGAGAATGTCGAACAGTCCACTCCGGGCCGCCTCCCCGAGCGCAAGGAAATAGGCACGCCATATCTCCTCGGCGGAGCGTCCCGAGCCCCAAACGCTGTAGTCGTCCATGTCGAGCGCGTGATCGCTCAGGAAGTGCACCGACCCGACCACGTAGTCGAAGTCGCGGGCCTCCAGAAGATTGGCCATGCGGTCCTCGGCTCCCGGGATGAAGTCCGCCTCGATTCCAAGGCGCAGGTCGGTGGAGCGTACGAAGGCGCAGTACTCGTCGATGTCGTCGTGCGCGAATTCGCGCCACAACGGATGTTGCCAGACACTGAGCGCCTGAGCGAAGCGATACACGTGCTCTGAGACGCCGAGCTCGGAGATCTCGCGTGCTCGAGCCGCTTCGCGATAGCGAAGCACGTTGGCGGGCGTGAAGTACTCCGACGGTGTTGCTTGGAGCTCGTCGGGGCGTAGGTGCAGGTGATAGTCGGTGAGCATTCTTGCCTATCGATCGGGATCTTGCGGTTGCTGGGCCACGCCAGAGTAGCGACCCCGGCGGTTTGCCCGGCATCACACAAATGGCGACCGGCCCCCAGGAGGGCCCGGGTTTAAGCGAAGCCTCCGGCCACTACCCTTGACGCCGCGCGAGCAGCAGCCCGGCCAGATCAAGATCGAGCGCGGTCGTGACCTTCAAGTTCTCCTTTGAGGCTGCCACCAAGACCACCTGTCCACCCATGCGCTCGACAAGCCAAGCATCGTCGGTGGCCTGCGCCAGCGTCTCCCAGGGCACGTCGAGCGCTCGCTCGAGCGCTTTCCGGCGGAACACCTGGGGCGTCTGCACTGCCCACAAGCCCGCTCGATCGAGTGTGCGCGCCACCTTACGCTCGCCGTCAGCCTGCTTGATCGTGTCGGTAACGGGCACGGCGGCAATCGCAGCATCGACACCGTCGCCTTCTACGGCGGCCAGCGTTGCCTCCACAAGATCTGTCGTTAGCAAAGGTCGCGCGGCGTCGTGCACAAGCACCGGGTCCCCCGGACCAGCCGCGGCCAACGCGAGGCGCACCGACTCCGAGCGCACCGCCCCGCCGCGTACCCCGATCGTCCCGGCTGGAGCCTCTACTCCCTCCGGCAGGGCCACCACGATCCGCTCGATCGCGGCCACCGTGGCCAAGACGTCCACGCTCCACTGCATCAGCGGCTGCCCCGCGACCTCGACGAGCGCCTTGGGACGTGCTGCTCCAAGACGCTCGCCGAGCCCGGCGGCAACGATCAACGCAACAGCCAAGCGTGCTACTTGGCTGCGCCGGCGAGCTGGCTCGAGGCCGAGCTGGCGAGCAGCTCGTCGAGGTAGCTCTCAGCCTCTTCCTCGTCCTTGTCGAGCGCATACATCAGCTCGGAGGCAAGGATCTTCTTGGCACGCGTGAACATCTGCTTCTCGCCCGTGGACAGGCCCTTCTCGGACTCGCGCAGGGACAGGTTGCGGACAACCTCTGCGAGCTCGTAGATGTCGCCGGTCTTGATCTTGTCGCGGTTGTGCTTGAAACGCCGGTTCCAGTTCTTCGGCATCTCCGACACCTCGGCCTGCAACACAGCCAGGACCTTCTGCACAGTCTCCTCGTCGATCACGCGGCGCAGGCCCGCGAGGGCGGCGTTCTCGGTCGGCACCTTGACCGTCATGTCATTGTGGAGGATCTTGATCGTGAGGTACTCGCGCGTCGTGCCGAGCACCTCCATGTCCTCCTTGCTGAGCACCTTGCCGGCGCCGTGATGGGGATACACGACGTGGTCTCCGAGCTCGAACTCGATGCACTCCACCTCACGGGTGGCCTCGAGCTCCTCGATGAACGATGTTGCATCTTCGATTGTTGCGGGGATGGTGTCCTCCTTCGTCGCGCCGGCAAAAATGGGGCCGGCTTGTGGCGCCGGCACGGACCGGCTGTGTGTCAGGTCAAGTCTGTAGGTAGCGATCCACGAGGTTGATCTCCTGCAGGCGACGTAGACCCTCGCGGATGTCCTTCGCCCTGATCTCCCCCACTCCCTCGACCCCCTCAAGCTCCGCGTCGGTCGCCGCCAGAAGCTCGTCCAGGCCGCCGAATTCATTCACGATCTGGGTCACGACCAGCTTGGGCAAGCGTGGGATGCGCCCCAAGATGCGATGGCCGCGAGGCGACACGGGATAGTCGAGCGTGTTGAGCTTGCGGTCGTAGCCGAGCAACTCAGCCAGGCGACCGAAGTCGAGCAGGTCCTGATGTGCCAGGCGCCCGATCTGGTCCAAAGCGGAGGCGAACGCCTCGTCGGTGTAGTCGGCCAGATAGTCCTGTACCAAGGCCGCCTTCTCGGCCGTCGTGCCGAGAATCGTCTCCTCCAACTGCATCTCGATCAAGCGTCCCTCGCTGCCCAGCTCGACGATGTAGCGCTCGATCTCGACCGCCATCCTCGTCACCAGCTCCGAGCGCTGAAGCACGGTGAGCACGTCATGCAAGGTAACGCCACCCTCGAACTCCAAAGCCGTCAAGCGCGTGGAGACCTGATCGAGGCGCTGGCGATACTTGTCCAAGGTGGCGAGAGCCTGGTTGGCCTTGGACAGCACGACCGTGATGTCTTCGAGGATGTACTTGAAGCCATCCACGTACAAGGACACGACCTCGCGACGCTGGGAGATCGCGATCACGAGCGCATCGGTCTGCTTGGAGACGCGCTCGGCCGTCCTGTGGCGCGTACCCGTCTCGTGCGAGAGGATCGTCGGGTCGGGCATAAGCTGGACGTTGACCATCGCGATCTTGGTCGCGTTGGTGTTGAGGATGATCGCCCCGTCCATCTTTGCGACCTGGTAGAGAAACGCGGGGGTGTAGTCGATTTCGAGCTTGATCCCGCCTGAGAAGAGAAAGCTGAGCTCTTCGGGATCGCCGATCACAATCAACCCGCCCGTGCGAGCGTGGAGAATGCTCTCGATTCCCTCCCGCAGAGCCGTGCCGGGAGCAACCATCTCGAGGGCTCTGACCAAGCCGGGCTCGGGTCGCGCGTCCGTGTCGAATTCTTCACCGGATCGTGAGGCCACGACTAGTCATTCTAGGGCATTTAGGCTTTTTTTATCGCGCCCCTCTTGCGTTCGGAGGGTACGAATTGCCTCACCCGCCCGACCCGCACCCAAAAAGTGCGACCTGATGGCGGGATAGGTCCTCAGGCTGCTCGCGCCGGCCGTCGCGCAACGGACGGCAACGCCGCGACCAAAGCCTCGCGCAGCGTCGAGGCCTCCCTCGCCTCGGCTCCACTGCCCGAGGGCGCGAGTACGCCTGCCAGACCGTGCCTGGCGGCCTCGGCCAAGCGACGCTCAGGATGACCGACCCAGCGCAGCTCGCCGGTAAGACCCAGCTCGCCAAAGCAGGCACACGGAGCTCCTGCCGTGCCTGCACCCCGAGCCACCTCCCCAAGCTGACCGTTCAAAGCCACGCCGCGCGCCGCCGAGGCCACCGCCAGCGCAATCGCCAAATCCACCCCAGGCTCATCCACGCGCACGCCGCCGACTACGTTCACGAACACGTCATGGCCACCAACGCCGATTCCCCCGTGGCGCCCGAGGATGGCAAGCACAAGTGCCAAACGATTGCGGTCCAGGCCGGAGACCACTCTGCGCGGCTGCTCGAGCTCAGACGGCGCGACCAGCGCCTGTACCTCGACCAGCAACGGCCGCGATCCCTCCATGGCGGCCAGGACCACGCTGCCGGGCGCACGCGTCGCCTCGGCCACGAAACGGGCGGAGGCATCCAGGACCTCCACGAGTCCGCCTTGGCGCATCTCGAACAGACCGGCCTCGTTGGTCGAGCCGAAGCGATTCTTCAAGGCCCTCAGCTCGCGATAGGGGCGCTCGCGCTCACCCTCAAACTGCAATACGCAGTCGACAAGGTGCTCCAGTACCCGCGGACCGGCCAAAGCGCCGTCCTTGGTGACGTGGCCGACGAGCACAACCGCGATCGAGCGGGCCTTCGCCACGTCCATGATGCGCGCGGCCACCTCCCTGACCTGACCCACCGAGCCGGGCGCTCCGGACAGCTCGGCACAGCGCAGCGTCTGAACCGAATCGATCACGCACACTCTGGGCTCGTGCGTTGCGATCGCATCGAGCACGCCGTCGAGGTCGGTCTCCGCCAGGACAGGCACCTCCAGCGCGCTCGGCGATAGCCGCTCGGCACGCAGCCGGACCTGCTCGGCTGACTCCTCGCCGCTCACGTAAAGCGTCTTGTGTCCGGCGCCGGCGATGTTGCCAAGCGCCATGTTCGTGAGCGTCGACTTGCCGATCCCTGGCGATCCTCCAAGCAGCACGAGCGACCCCGGCACGAGCCCCCCGCCGAGTACCCGGTCGAGCTCGCCGATACCGGTCTTCAGACGAGCGACAGGAGCCGACGCGACCTGGGAGAGCGGCATGAGCGGCGCACCTTTGCCACGTCCTCCCGCTCGGGCTGCGGAGGAGCCCTTGCGATCGCCTTCGCTCTTGGCCAAGCGCTCCTCGACGAGCGTGTTCCAGGCGGCGCAGCCGGGACACTGTCCGTGCCACTGGGCCGACTGCAGGCCACACTGGGAGCAGATGTGAATGGTTTGGGCGCGAGCCACCTGGCCAGAGTACGCATCGCTCCCGACGGTACCCTGCGCGTGCGCGGTCTTATTAATGAGAGCAGTTCTCTAACCCAGCACGCGCGCACGCGCAAGTCACCCCCAAACGCAACACCCACAACGCTCGATCAACTCGAGCCGACGACCTCGCTGCGACGCTCGTAGGCGACGACGTCCCGCCAGCCTCCATCCGGCATCTGGCCGATCCGCACGTGCGTGCACAGGCGGCGAAAGCCACAGCGCTCGTGCAGGGCAATCGAGGCCGTGTTCTCGGGGAATATGCCGGCCTGCAAGGTCCAGAAGCCGGCGTGCTCAGAGGCCGCTACCAGCTCGGTCAGCAGCGCACGACCGACGCCGCGACCGGCACGGGCCGGATCGACGTAGATGCTGACCGAGCCCACACCGCGATAGACCTTGCGCGAGGAGGTGGGAGTCAGCGCGGCCCAGCCGACCACCTCGCCACGCTCGCACGCCACGACGCGAGGCGCGACCGCGCGCGCTGCCGACCACTGCTCCCAGCTCGGAACTTCGTGCTCGAAGGTGGCGTTGCCGGTGGCGATGCCCTGAGCGAAAATCCGCGCCACCGCCGGCCAGTCCTCGGCCGTCATCGGCGCAACCTCGATGCGCTCAGAGGCGCTGTCGGCTGTGCGAGGAGGAGCGCTCAGCTGACCCCGGCCTATGACTCGGCCGGAGACTCGTCGCCGTCGTGGTGCTCGTCGGCGCCCACCGGCTCCTCGGCGCCCACCTCGGGATCGCCCGCGCCACCCGCACCGACCCCGACGGGGGTCTTCTGCTTCTTGGGCTTGACGATCCTCAAGCTGACCTCACCCTCCTGGCCCTCCGGGGCGGGGTCGACCACGACGGTGGCGCCCGGCATCAGTTGCTCGCGCAAGACGAAATCGGCAAGCGGATCCTCGATGTAGCGCTGAATTGCGCGGCGCAACGGCCTGGCGCCCATCGCCGGATCCCAACCCTTGTCCACGAGCAGGTCCTTGGCTGGATCGGTCAACTCGAGCTGTAGCTCACGTTCGGCCATCGACTCCCGGATGCGCACCAGCAACAGCTCGACGATCTGGCGGATCTCCTCCTTCTGCAGCTTGTGGAAGACGATCACGTCGTCGATCCTGTTGAGGAACTCCGGACGGAACACCTTCTTGAGCTCGCCCATGATCCTGTTCTTCATGTCGTCGTAGGTGATCCCGGTCTCATCGTCGGAGACCGCAAAGCCGAGCGGCGTGTTGCGCGCGATCTCCGCGGCCCCGATGTTCGAGGTCATGATCACGATCGCGTGCCTGAAGTCCACCGTGCGACCTTGAGCGTCGGTGAGACGGCCGTCCTCGAGGATCTGCAGCAGGATGTTGAACACGTCCGGGTGCGCCTTCTCGATCTCGTCGAGCAGCAGCACGGAGTAGGGCTTGCGCCGTACGGCCTCCGTCAACTGGCCGCCCTCGTCGTAGCCGATGTAGCCGGGAGGCGAACCGACCAGACGCGAGACGGCGTGCTTCTCCATGTACTCGCTCATGTCGATCCTGATCATCGCTTCGTCGTCGCCGAACAGGAACTCGGCGAGCGTGCGCGCCAGCTCGGTCTTGCCCACTCCGCTCGGGCCTAGGAAGATGAACGAGCCGGTCGGACGCTTGGGGTCCTTCAGGCCGGCGCGCGAGCGCCTGATCGCCTTTGAGATGACCTCGATCGCGGGGTGCTGGCCGATCACGCGCTTGTGGAGTTCCTCCTCCATGCGCATCAGCTTCTGGGTCTCGGCCTCGGTCAGCTTGAAGACGGGGATGCCGGTCCACATCGAGACGATGTCAGCGATCTCCTCCTCGCCGATCGAAGGACGCTCGACCGAATCGCCGGCCTCCCACTCTTCCTCGAGCTCGCGCTTCTTGCCTGCCAGCTTGCGCTCCTGATCGCGCAGGGCCGCAGCCTTCTCGAATTCTTGGTTCTCGATCGCCTGCTCC
This sequence comes from Solirubrobacteraceae bacterium, assembly GCA_049588415.1. Lineage (GTDB taxonomy): Bacteria > Actinomycetota > Thermoleophilia > Solirubrobacterales > Solirubrobacteraceae > Palsa-744. The sequence goes on along the minus strand of JBAVYU010000031.1, from coordinate 49,200 downwards.
TTTTCGCGCCGCGTCGATTCGATCTCCTCTTCGAACTCGCGGTTGGCGGGGGGCGAGGTGAGCGACTTCATGCGCATCCTTGAGGCGCCCTCGTCGATGAGGTCGATCGCCTTGTCGGGCAGGAAGCGGTCTGAGATGTAGCGGTAGGCCAGGTCCGCGGCGGCCTGCAAGGCCTCGTCGGTGATCTGCACCTTGTGGTGCTGCTCATAGCGGTCGCGCAGCCCGCGCAAGATCTCCACGGTCTGCTCGATCGTGGGCTCCTCCACGCGGATCTGCTGGAAGCGGCGCTCCAAGGCCGAATCGCGCTCCAAGTACTTGCGGTACTCGTCAAGCGTGGTCGCGCCAATCGTCTGCAGCTCGCCGCGTGCCAGGGCCGGCTTGAGGATCGAGGCGGCATCGATCGCGCCCTCGGCGGCGCCTGCGCCAACGAGGTTGTGGAGCTCGTCGATGAACAGGATGATGTCCCCGCGCTGGGTTATCTCCTTCATCACCTTCTTCAGGCGCTCCTCGAACTCACCCCTGTACTTCGAGCCGGCCACCAGAGCAGCCAGGTCGAGTGTGTAGATCTGCTTGTTCTTGAGCAGCTCCGGTACGTCGGAGTTGATGATGCGCTGAGCCAAGCCCTCGACCACCGCGGTCTTGCCCACGCCCGGCTCGCCGATCAGTACCGGATTGTTCTTGGTGCGTCGCGAGAGGATCTGCATGATCCGCTCGATCTCGGTCTCGCGCCCCACAACCGGGTCGAGCTTGCCGTCGGCTGCCAGCTTTGTGAGGTTGCGCCCAAATTGGTCGAGCAGCTTTGAGGACTTCTTGCCGCCCTCGCCCGAGCCGGCGCCGGAGCCCGCTCCCGCGCCGGCGCCTTGGCGACGACCGCCGGGGCCGGAGAGCATCCTGATCACCTCGTTGCGGATCTTCTCCGAGTCGGCATCGAAGTCGAGCAGGATGCGCGCGGCGACGCCCTCGTTCTCGCGGACCAAGCCAAGCAGGATGTGCTCCGTGCCGATGTAGTTGTGACCAAGGCTCAACGCCTCGCGCAAAGCCAGCTCCAAGACCTTCTTGGCGCGTGGCGTGAAGGGGATCTGCCCGGAGGTGACCTCCTCGCCGGAGCCCACGATGCGCACGACCTGGGCGCGCACCCGCTCAACGGTGATGTCCAAGGACTCCAAAACGCGCGCGGCCAAGCCCTCCTCCTCGCGCAACAAGCCGAGCAGGATGTGCTCCGTGCCGATGTAGTTGTGCTTGAGCGTGCGCGCCTCCTCCTGCGCAAGAACGACCACCTGCCTGGCTCGTTCTGTAAATCGCTCGAACATGGGTGCTTCCTTCCTGTGAGGGCGGAGCCTCTCCGCGGGTGCCGCACGCCTGGCGGTCCCTGTCGGCGCCTTTCAGGCAGTCTACCAACCGGCCCTCCGGCCCCGGTCGCGGTCAGTCGCGCATCGCGGGAAACAGGACCACTTCGCGGATCGAGGAGCGCCCCGTCAAGAGCATCACGAGCCGGTCGATCCCTACGCCGACGCCCCCGGTCGGCGGCATACCTTGCTCCAAGGCCTCCAAGAACAGCTCATCGTGGGGCTGGGTCTCCTCGTCACCGGCCAGCGCCAAACGGACTTGGGCCTCGAAGCGGGCGCGTTGCTCGTCGGCGTCGGTCAACTCGGAGAACGCGTTGGCGATCTCCATGCCTCCCGCAAACGCCTCCCAGCGCTCGGCCAAGCCAGGCTCGGTGCGGTGCGAGCGCGCGAACGGAGACAGCTCGATCGGATAGTCGATTACGAAAGTCGGTTGAACCAGGTTGGGCTCGACGAACTTCGACAGGAGGTCGTCGGCCAGCTGGGGCCAGGTCAAGCCCTCCGTGGCCATCGAGAGCTCACGTTCGGAGATCGCCAGGGCCAGCGACGGTGCGTCGCGTAGCGCCTCCAAGTCGATGCCGGTGGCCTTGCGCACGGCGCCCACGAAGCTGATGCGAGGCCAGGGCGGCGTGAAGTCCAGCTCGCCCTGGTAGTCCACGGCGGAGGCCGCGCCGGCGACCATCTGCTCCATGCGAGCTGCCTCGTCGGCGTAGTCGGCATAGGCCTCGTACCACTCGACTACGGTGAACTCGGGGTTGTGCTTGGTCGAGAGACCCTCGTTGCGGAAGTTCTTGCCGAGCTCGTAGACGCGCTCGAGGCCACCCACGATCAGGCGCTTGAGGTACAGCTCGGTGGCGATGCGCAGATAGAGCTCGCGGTCCAGGGCGTTGTGGTGGGTCGTGAATGGCCTTGCCATGGCGCCCCCGTAGAGCGGCTGGAGGACCGGCGTCTCGACCTCCAGGAAGCCCTGACTGTCGAGGTAGGCGCGCACGGCCGAGACGATTCGGGCACGGTCGGCGAACAGCTTGCGGGCCTCCTCACTTGAGATCAGGTCCAGCTCGCGGCGGCGTTGGCGTGTCTCCACGTCGGTCAAGCCGGCGTGCTTGTCCGGCGGCGGGCGCAAAGCCTTGCCGAGGATCTGAAAGTCGTCCACTCGCAAAGTCAGCTCGCCGTGGCGCGAGCGCAAGGGGGCCCCGTCGACACCCAACAGGTCTCCCAGGTCGAGGGAGAGCAGGCGCTTGAAGGCCTCGATGCCGAGCACATCGGCGCGAGCGTGCAGCTGGATCTTGCCGCCCCGGTCGACCAGGTCGAGGAAGGCGGCCTTGCCCGCGCCGCGCCGCGCCGCAATACGCCCGGCCACACGGTGGGGATCGTCGGTCTCCTCCCCCACCTCGAGATGCTGGTAGGCGGAGCGGACCTCGACGATCGGCTCCACCCCCGGGTAGGCATAGGGCGGAATCTCGGCGCCCTCTTCACGCAAGCGGGCAGCCTTGGCACGCCGTTCGGCGATCAGCTCGGGCAGGCCGTGGGCCGTGGGTTGCCCCTCGGCATGAACACCCCCCGCGCGCGAGGCACCCCCGTTGGCGGATCCACCAACCTCACCCTCCCGTTCACGGGAAGGGTCCTCGTCGGAACCTCCGATACCCTGCTCGTCCTCGCTCTCGCTCACGAGCGAAGAGCCTACGTGAGCCCGACGTCGATCTTCGTGATCTTGAGCTTGCGGGCGGGCCCGCGTGGAACCTGGACGGCGACGACGTCGTTGCGCCTGTGCCCAATCAAGGCACGCCCGACGGGCGACTCGTTGGAGAGCTTGGCTTGCTCGGGGTCGGCCTCGGCGGAGCCGACAATCGTGTACTTGACAGACTTGCCCGTCTTCTCGTCCTTGACGTGCACGACGGACCCGACCCCGACTACGTCGGTGGAAATCTCCTTGGAGTCGATCACGCTCGCCATGCGCAGCTTCTCCTGCAAAGTTGCGATGCGGCTCTCGAGCATGGCCTGCTCGTTCTTGGCGTCGTCGTACTCGGCGTTCTCGGCGATGTCGCCGAATTCGCGGGCCTCCTTGATGCGTTCGGCGACCTCGCGGCGCTTGGCCGTGGAGAGCAAGTCCAGCTCGTCCTGAAGCTTGGAGAGCCCTTCGGGAGTGAGGATGACGTCCTTGGGCATGTTGTTGGCGGGAACCTCTCCGCGAAAGTTGGCTGAGACGATGAAATCCCCGTCGTTTCAGACGGAGACGAACGCCGACCGATGGGCAGCGAGCGCAGCAGTATAGCGAGCGTCATCCAGGCCGGCGACCTGTTGCAAGGACTCCGCCAACGCTTTCGCATCGGGCCTCTGGAGGCCCAAGCGGGCGACGTACCAAGGATAGAACTTGCGCAGGTAGCGGGTGGCTCGATCCGCCCCCAAGTGCTCGACGGCGCGGTCGATCGTCCAATCCAGCTCGGCCAGAACCTCGGGGCGGGTCGGGGCGTCCTCGCGTAGGCCCAAGAGCTGCTCGAACAGCCAAGGGTTACCCAGAGAACCGCGTGCGAGCATGACCGCGGTGGCGCCGGTCTGCTCATAGGCGGCGGTGGTGCTGTCGACGTCGTGCAGGCCGCCTGTGAGGATCACCGGGGCTTGCAAGGTCTCGACCAGGCGCGAGGCCAACGCGTAGTCGGGAACGCCTTTGTGGTGGACGGCGGCCGAACGGGGGTGGAATGCGATCGCGGCCACGCCGGCTTCCTCGACCAGGCGATGGGCCAGGTCAAAGCCGCTCGTGTCGCCGGGCCGCCGGCCGGAGCGCAGCTTGACCGTGACCGGCAGGCCGGAGCCGAGACGGGCAGCCTGGGCGACCTCGACGGCAACGTCTGGGTCGTCCAAGAGGGCGGCGCCTGCGCCGGTCTTGCACACCTTGGGCACGGGGCAGCCCATGTTGAGGTCGATCGCATCCGCACCTGCTTCCGCGACCACTCGGGCCGCGACGCGCATGATCTCGGAGTCTTGGCCGAACAACTGGATCGAGACGGGGCCTCCGGCGCGCTCGCGCTCGTCGATCCTGAGCATCTCCACGCAGGTGCGCTCGTTGCCGTGGAAGATCGCGTGGGAGGAAACCATCTCGGAGACTGCCAGGCCGGCGCCGTGGCGCTTGGCTTGCAGGCGCACGAACCAGTTGCCGATGCCCGCCAGGGGCGCGAGCATCACCCGGTTGGGCACCGTCAAGGGTCCGAGCTGCCAGGAGTCAGTCAGGCGGGTGGTTCCCATGCGCCCCATTATGGGGATCGTCGTTCGTGCCCTTGGTGTTCGGACGGCGCCGACTGACGATCGGACCGGTCTTGGCCTCGAATCACCTTGGGCTTACAGCCCTGCAAGGGTGTGAGATAGCGCTAGGGGGCGTTCAGCTCGTGGATCAAGCGCAGGCCGGTAAGCGTGAGCAAGTCATCGACCTCGGAGATCTCCTCGGTAAAGGGGACAACCAGGCTTGATAGACCTCCGGTGGCGATCGTCGATGCGCGCACGCCGAGCTCGTCGTAGACACGTCGCAGAATCGCGTCGATCGCCCCGGCGTAGCCGTAGACGACGCCCGAGCGGATCGCGTCGATCGTGTTCTTGGCGATCACCGAGCGGGGCGGGGCCAGCTCCACCTTGGGCAGACGCGCTCCACGCTCGGTCAAAGCGTCCAAGGACACCTCGATGCCGGTCATGAGGGAGCCGCCGATGTACTCACCCTCGGCGGAGACCACATCGAAGGTCGTGGCGGTGCCGAAGTCCACACACACGGCGGGACCGTCGAAACGGTCGCGCAGGGCCAAGGCGTTGACGAGGCGGTCGGCGCCGATCTCGCGCGGGTTGTCGTAGCGGATCGCCATACCCGTCTTCAAGCCGGGACCGACGACGAGCATCTCGTGGCCCAGGTAGCGGCTTGCCATGGAGGTCCATTCGGGCTCGAGGTGGGGCACCGTTGAGGACAGGATCGAGCTCGATAGATCCTCGAAGGCGACGCCGCGCAGCTCCAGGAGGTTGCGTAGGGCCGCTCCGAGCTGATCGGCGGTGGACTCGCGCACGGTGGCAAAGCGCCAGTGCTCCAAGAGCTCCTCGCCTTGGAAGGTGCCGAAGTGGGTCTGGGTGTTGCCGACGTCGACGACCAGGAGCATGGGGCCGGATTATGGGCCGAAGCCGGCTGCGGTGCATTGAGGGCCGCTCAGGGTCCTGGTCGGCGAGCCAGCCAGGATGCACGGAGGCGGCGATAGGCCTATGCTGCGGAGCGTGAGCGTGAAGCTATATTCGCTGCCGGGATCGCACCCGTGCGCCGCCGTCGAGGTGGCGCTGCGGTTGAAGGGGATTGAGTACAAGCGGGTGGACTTGGTGCCGCTCAGCCAGCTCGCGATCGGACCGCTGCTGTATGGCGGGAATACCGTGCCGGGACTGCGCATCGACGGCGAGCGGCTGGCCGGCTCGCGCACGATCATGCGCCGACTGGACACGCTGGCGCCGGAGCCCCCGTTGCTGCCGCCACTGAGCGACGCCGTCGCGCGAGCGCGCGTGTTGGAGGCTGAGCGGTGGGGCGACGAGGTGCTGCAATCGGTGCCACGGCGACTGCTGGACGCCGCCTTCCTGCGCAACGCGAGGTGTATGGAGAGCTATGTGGGCGACGCGAAAATGCCGTTGCCGGCGTCGTTGATGCGCCCGGCGATGCCGTTGACGGCGAAGCTGATGGCCAAGCGCAACAAGGCCGACGACGCCAAAGCCAAGGCCGACCTGGTGGCGCTGCCGGCGCAGCTGGAGCACATCGACGCTTGGATCGCCGACGGGGTCCTGGGCGGCGAGCAGCCCAACGCTGCCGACCTGCAGATCGGCAGCTCGATCAGGCTGCTTATGACCCTCGGCGATGTGCGTCCGTTGATCGAAGGGCATCCCGCCCTGAGCCTGACACGCTGGTTTGAGCCACAGGCCGGAGAAGTGCCTCCGGGGACGCTTCCGGCGGAGTGGCTGCCGGCGAGCGCCGCGACGGCCTGAACTCGCTGCCTGGCGCCGTCGCTCCGTGCAGGCCTTTTGCCCAAGTTTGGGCGGGGTCCCAATCTTGTGTTTGTCCTTCTCAGCCGTGCAAGACCACTGCTCGGGTCAAGGTGGTCGATTCGCCATAGAAGGGGGTGAACACGAATCTCACCGTCAGAGCGAGACGGTGACGGCGGCTGAGGGCGTGCCTCGCCTGCGCATCCAGTTTCACGGCGAAAGAGAGAGGACCGGCTTTGAGGGAGCCCTCGCGGAAACGCCCTACGGCGATGCGTTTGGCGGAGCCTGCCTTGGCCAAGGAGGCGCGGGCGGCCAGGAGGTCGACCTCGAGTCGGCCGCCGGAGCCGACCTTGGAGATATCGAGCGAGCCGTGCACCGAAGCTCCGTGCTGGATGGATCGCAGCGACGGTGAACCAACGAACGGCGAACCGGTCAGCGTCGGACCACCGGGTGAGGTGGGACCGGGAGTCGTGGTTGTGGGAGTCGCGCCCGTGGGAGTCGTGTTCGTTGTGAGCGTCGTGGTCCCATTGGCCGCAACCGTGACCGTGCCTGTCATTTCGGGGCCGTGGACCGTGCAGTAGAAGGTGTAGGTGCCGGGCTGAGAGAATGTGCAGGCGCCACTCCATTTCGTGCCGGATGCGGCGGCGGTGGTCCCAACCGGGACCTTGCCGGCGCCTTCTTCGCAAGTCGGCTTGAGCGCGCTGCGCCATTCGACGCCGTGGGGGACTTCGGAGGAGTTGCTGAAGGTGACCACGCCACCGGCCATCACCGAGACTTGGGAAGGCGTCCAGGAGTGGTGTTCTTCGGAGTAGAGCCCACTGCCCACCGTATTGGTCGCTTCGATCGTCGGGCTCGTTTCCGAACTGGCGATCGCCGGGAGCACCGCGGCCGCGAGTCCGAGTGCCGCCACCAATGGAACATAACGCCAACGCACTCTCACGATCTCCCCCGCCTCTCCCTCGAAGTCCAAGTGGTATCGCGAGGGCGCCGACGTGAATGCCACACCCGCCCGCAACGCCGGCCACGGCACCACGCAGCGCGCCTCACTGGCCAAAGACGCCGGCGCGCGAGGATCCTTCCCACAGGGTCGAGCAGGTCTTCGATTCGCCCACACGTGAGGCATCCAGGGCGCTACAGTCGCAAGATGGGTTCGACCGACGTCGAGCCCGAACAGCTCATGCGCGCCTTGGACCCGCAGTCGCTCACACGGCACATCGACCGCCTGTATCGCGCGGCTTGGGCACTGTGCGGCTCCAGGGAGGACGCCGAGGATCTCGTTCAGGACACGTTCGCGAAGGTGCTGGCCAAGCCGAGGATGTTGCGTGGCGAGGACGAGGCGGCCTACCTGATGAAGGTTCTGCGCAACACCTTCTTCAGTTCGCGGCGCACTGCTTCGCGCCGACCGAAGACGGGCACTTCGCTGGAGGACGTCGTGGCGGCCGACCCACAGCCAACGCACCAGCCGGAGCAGGCACTGGACGTGCAAGAGCTCTATGCGGCGGTCGCTCAGCTGCCGGAGGATTTCCGGCTTGCGCTGGTCGCCGTGGACATCCTGGGGTTGTCCTACCGCGAAGCGGCCACAGCATTGAAGGCACGCGAGGCGACGATCACAACACGTCTGTTCAGGGCCAGACGCCAGGTCGCGCGCATCCTCGACGGCGAGGCGCTTGCCGGCGAGGCACACACCGAAGCGCCCAAAGCCGCCGCGACAGAGGCCGACTCCACAGGGACACGAAGCGTGTTCTCGTCGGCACGGGAAGGGAGCACGCCACGCGAGCGTCTAGCAGAGCAGGGACATCTATGAGCGATCTACCTGGAGATATCGAGATCGAGCTGGCGGCTCTAGCCGATGGCTCGCTGACGGGCGAGCGGCGAGAGGAGGCGCTTGGGCGTATGCGCGAGTCGCGCGATCTGCAAGGCGCACTGGCAGAGCAGCAACGCGTGGTCGAGCTGACTGCCGCCGCGAATGCGAAAGTGGACGCTCCGGAGTCGCTGCATCGCCGGGTCGAGGCGCTGTTTGCGCCAGGCGTGCAGGGCGCACACGGAGCGGACCAAGGCCGGGCGTCAGGCCGGTCGGTGTCTCGTCGGGGTAACGCCCGCACTCTCCTCGGTTCCAGGCTTCCTGGCTTGACCGGTCTACGTGTGGGCCTTGCGGGCGCCGGAGCCTTGGCGGTGATCGCCGTCCTCGCCGTGGTCGGACTGTCCGCAGGGAAAGGCCATGCGGGATCCTCCTCGGGCTTGGGCGTGCAGCAGACGGCGGCGCTCACGTTGAGCGCCGCGACCGGGCCGGCGCCCTCCGAGAACGAGCGCAATCGCTCACAGCTGCAGGTAGCTGTGGATGGAGTGCCGTTCCCCTATTGGAAGGAGCGCTTCGGCTGGCGCGGCATCGGCACACGCAACGACGTGATCGCGGGTAGAGCCGTTACGACCGTGTTCTATGCGAACAGCGCCGGCCAACGTGTGGGCTACGCGATTGCGTCAGGGGCCGCCCCGACGACCATGGGTGGAACGGTTGTACGCCGTTGGGGAGTGTCCTATCGCGTGCTCGAACACGAGGGAGCAACTGTCGTGACCTGGCAGCGGGCGGGACATCTGTGCGTAATGGCCGGACGCGGCGTGAGTGCCCGTACGCTCGTGAACCTGGCCAGTTGGGGCAGCGAGAAGTCACACGCGGCCTGACGGCACCGGTCCGCCTGAGCGGCGACCGACTCGACCAAATCGCCAATCCGACCGATGCTTCCCTTGCCACATGTGCAAGGAGTTCAGGAAGGTCGGGCTCAAGCGCGGCGTCTTGGCTGTTAGTGACAGCGCGGGAAGGCCCGCGGAAAAGCGACAGCGCGGGAAGGCCCGCCGAAAGGAGCGAAGACCATGAGAGGACGAACATTCGTGAGCGCGCTCGCAACGCTTGCCGTAGCGGGCGCCACGGCAATTCCGGCGCTGGCCTCAACCGGCGCTCACAGCGCAGCAACCCACTCGGTGGCGCTGAAGAACATCCGGTTCCATCCGGGCACATTGAGCATCAAACGCGGCGACACGGTGACCTGGCTGTGGGAGGACAAAGGCGTCGAACACAACGTGACCGGCAGCGGCTTCAAATCGAAGACGATGACCAAAGGATCGTTCAGCGTGCGCTTCACCAGGGCGGGCACATTCAACTATCGCTGCACGATCCACGCGGCGGAAGGGATGAAGGGCTCGATCGTGGTGCATTGAGTGCATTCCATTCGGCACCACAGCCGATAGTGGTAGGATTTACCCACTATGACTTATGTGGTCGCTCGCAAGACCGGTACCTGGGAGATACGAGAGTCCCACAGCACCGCCGCCGGGCCCCGCAGTCGTACGCTGGCCGGCTTTCGGACTTTGACGCCGGCGGTAATCGAACGCGCACGCGCGCGCTCCTCAAAGGATCTGGATGTCGATGAGCTGCGCAAGGCGGCACGGCGCGCCGGAGCGCCTGTCGCGGCGCACGGCTCGGATGCCGCGGCCGGCGAGCTTCTGGCGGAGCTTGCCGCCGGCAGACGGCCGCGACCGCTGCTCGCGCGCTTGCTTGTGCAGGCCCTGTCAAACGACGAGCTCCAGCCAACGGATAACGCACAGGCTGCCGCCGCTTGGATTTCCGCATCGCCCGAGCGGCGCGGAGAGACGTTGCGCGATCTGCTGTTGCTGGCCGATCATCTGCCGCGACGCGCACGGCGCGAGCGTGCTCGCTTCCCACGTATCGCCTCGCGCACCGCATGAGCGAGGCGAGCCTTCCTGAGAAGGTCATCGCCCTCCACGAGCAGTTGTCGCGCGCGGATACTCCGCATGCGTTCGGGGGCGCTCTGGCGCTTGCCTACTACGCCGAGCCACGCGCGACCATCGATGTCGATCTGAACCTGTTCGTGAGTCCGAGCTCCTATCCCGAGATCGAGCGCGAGCTGGCAAAGATCGGGGTCGGCGACGGCGCCGAGCCAGAGATCGTGGAGCGCGATGGCCAGTGCCGCCTGCATTGGGGCGATACGCCGGTAGATCTGTTCTTCGCCTATGACGCCTTCCACGACGCGATGCGTCGCGCTGTCCGGAGTGAGCCTTTTGGGCAAACACGGATCCCGATCCTCGCGCCCGAGCATCTGCTCGTGTGCAAGGCGATCTTCAACCGCCCCAAGGACTGGCTCGACATCGAGCAGATGCTCATATGCGTCGAGGATCTCGACATCGAGGAGATCCGCGGCTGGCTCGACCGCATTGTCGGAGCCGATGATCCCCGCAAGGAGCGCTTTGACCGCTTGGTCGCGGCGTGCGAGGCCTGACTCAGACGGACAGAGGCGGGCCGGCCCAGCGCACACCCTCGCTCACCGGCAGGACCGCCAGAGCGTCGGACAGCCGCTTGCCGTCGGGCGTGGTCAGCTCGAAATCCAGCTCCAAAGCCGGTACCAAGACGAAGCGACGCGAGAGGACCTGCGCGTGAGGCAAGGTCATGCGCTCATGCGAGAGCTGGAGGTCGCCGAGCAGCAATATGTCTATGTCTATCGCTCGCGGCCCATGACGTACGCCGTCGTCTACGCGGCCCAGCTCGCCCTCCAAGCGCTTGACGGTGGCGAGCAGGTCCAAAGACTCCAGCGCCGTTTCGACGAGCACGCACGCGTTGAGAAAGGAGGGCTGGTCGAGCACCTCGCCGACCGGGTCGGTGTCGTAGACGGAGGAGGCAGCCGTGACCTTCACATCGATCGACGGGAGCGCGTCGACGGCAGCCTGCAGGTGGGCACGACGGTCGCCGACGTTGGAGCCCAGGCCGATCAGTCCGGTACGAGAATGCATCGCAAGGAAAGCTATATGCGAAAGGTCCCGTCTCGGCCTGACCTCGAGACAAGCCGAGCCCGCCGGACTAGACCTGACCGGTTGCCTGCAGGATCCCCTCCCCCCGCTCGGTGAGCGACCAGGCCCTGGCCATCCCCTTGCTCGGTCCGACGCCGTCGTCTTGAATCAGGCCGTTAAGGCACAGGCGGGTGAGCAGGCGCGAGATCTGGCCTGAATCGCTGATACCGGAAGCATCGGCTATCTGTCTGCTGGAGGAGCCTGGAGATTTGGCGATCGAACCGAGCACCAGCGCGGTACGGTATGTGAGACGGATCGGCAGATCTTTGAAGGGATCCGCGGGCAATCTGCGCGCGACGATCGGCTCGGTCCTCGTCCTCACCTCCAACTCGCGCTCAGCGGCGGCCGGTCCGAGATACGGGTGCACGATCAGCGCCATCAAAGGTCCTGTGAGCTCTGTGAGCGGACACGGGTCGCGCTCGAGCATGCGCGCTTGAATCACGCTGAGAACCGCACCGACAAGCCCCTCCGCCGTCAATGGTGGAGGCGTTCGCCCTGCTCTGGCTTCAGTATGTCCTTGCTCAATCGCGGAGGCGGCTTCAGTGAGCACGCGCTTGCGGACATCCAGCGTCTGCGGTCCTGCACCCAGCCCCTCCACGATAAGAAGACGCCCCATCCCGGGCTCGTGATCCAGCAATGAGAGCAGCGCGCCGAGCCCCGCTCTGATCCGCTCGCGCCAACGCTCAAGGCCCGAGGCAGCCACTGTGATGGTGTGAACGGCCCGTTCTAGGGCATCCAGGAACGCAGCGTGCAAGCATTGGTCGCGATCGTCGAACAGGTCATAGAAGGTCCTGCGTGACAGGCCCGCGCGGTCACAGAAGACTGCGACGCTAAGCGTCTGCACGCCACGCTCGAACGCTAGTTCCACGACCGCACTCAACAGCCGGCGGCGTTGCATCTCCATGACGTGCCTACCCTCACGGCGTTCGACCTCGGGGACTCCATCGCCTGAGCGCAACGGACCAGTCCCTGGCTGCTCGGATGTTACACGTCTACCTGACATCTCATTTCTTCTTGTGCTTGCCTTTTGCCTTGCTATGCGCACTCGTCTTCTTGGTCTTGTGCTTCGCACACCCACTGACAGCCATAGGTGTGGTTTGGTGTATTTCGGCACCGTTTTGTCCGATGAATGAGGTCGGCATCTTGAGCTTGGCAGCGCATAGGTTGCCGTTGGCTGCCAGAGCTGAGTCTTTCCCTTGGGGTAGAGTTAGTTCGAATGTGCCCACCGGTACGTCTGGGACCTGCTTGAAGGTGCTGCTGGTGATGTTCGTCTTAGGATTGATGAACGTGGAACCCACCAAATCAACCGTGGTTCCATAACCCTGCAAGACGATAATCAGCTGTGGAAATTCTTCACCACCGTGACTAACGAAATACGCGGGACCTTCCAGCCTAACTGGCAATACCGGCGTGGTCGCGCGAGCGTGTCCGACGATCGACGCTTCAGGACACGCCGCCGGGTTGGCTTCGAACGTCGCGGCCGGGCAGGCCTTCTGCAGCGTCGTCAATCGTGACGGTAGTTGCTTTGGCAGGTCCACCTTGACCTTCGCGATGTTCGCGTCATAGGGACCAACTTCATAGCTGAGCTTGACGTGCAGGCTCGCACCGTTAGCCCTTGATGTTTTGCCACTGGTGGATACGGCGAACTTTGGTTTGAATGTTAGTTTCGCGCAGTTGGTCACCTGGAACGGTGTCGCGACCTTCGCCGTGGCTCCTTCGGTGCTAGACAAGGTACCTACGATCTGCGTCTTTTCACAATCGGTCGGGTTGAACGTGAACAGGTTACGGTCGATCGTCACGTTCACATGCTGCAACTGCAGTGGGATCCCATCCAGCATCGTCGGCAATGGATCACTCACGATATGCAGAGCAGCCGTGTGAGGATCCACGTTGATCGCTGCTCTGACGACAACCGTCCCCAGGTTGAACGGACCAGCGACAGCGGGATTCACGATCGACAGGCCATACGCCCCGCCTTTATACCCCGTCGTTATATAGATTTTCCCACCCGTCACCGTATACGGATCGTTACCCAAGCCCGCACTGACGATCGTATGTCCGATCAAGCTGTCTTCGCCACACGTCCCCTGCGACGCTTGCGGTTCACCGCACAATTTGACGTTGGACAGCGTGCCCAAGAGCCCTGGAGGCATTTGCATTTCGATCCTGCTGAGCGTCTGGTTCCCGTCAGGACGGCTCATCGTGAGCGTGAATGGCGTGAAGGCACCAGCCTGCAAGTTCGTAGAACCAGCCTGGAAGCTAGGAGCGAACGGTGCGGGACTCGCACACGGCGAACCCCCCGGGCCACTCGTAATCTGGAACTTCGATGACGGAGCCACCGGTCCGGTTTCCGTCCACGGTTCGATCGACGTTTCCGTCGTATACGTTCCACAAGCCCCAGGGGTCGTCAGCGGCGCCCTGTCTGTCCCGAAGAATTGCAGCTTGAAGTCGCTGAAAGGCAACTCCGGCGTTTCCTTGAACGTCGTGACCAACTGACCAGACACAGGGTCAAGCGATACCTGGCCCGCAACCTTAATCAGCACGCCATACTTCTGGCTTTCAGCGACCACATACAACGCCACAAGGCTCCCGAACGGGTTCGTGTTCTGGGAAGCCAAGAATACCGATCCCGTCAACGGCTCATCCAACAACGGCGTATCGATCTCCACATTCCCAACCTTCGACGCATCAGGACACGACGGCGCCAACGCATTGTGCAGACCAATCTGTTCTTCAGAGCACGCCAACAATCCGTCTGCGGCTGAGGGACTGACTTGGATACCAGCGGGCAACGCGACAGTTGTGTTCTTCACCGTCGACTCGGCCAACCCCGAAGGGTTCTGTGTCGAATCCTGTGGCACGTGTAGATCAACACCCAACCCCGTCGGTGTGCTACCCGCCGTCCCATCCGGCGTGACCGTGATCCCGGGACTGAAATCGAGCTTTTCACAACCGGAGATCTCCGGCATCGGCGAGCTCAACGAGTAGAACTTCCCCGGATCTTCCCAAGAATCGGTGCTGAACGTCGCGATACGCCGAATACCGCACGATGTCGGGTTCGTCAACAACGGCAGCTGCGGCAGACAACCGCTACCGTTGACCGCGCATGGCACACCCCACAACGTTACCGTCGCAGCCTCGATCGGATAGACCGCATCGATGTTGGGTACTTTGACTGTCAGCCCATAATCCCCGCCGGTACGAACCGATACATCCAAAAATATGGGAGCTGCACGCCCTAGGACAAAGTAGGCGAACTCAGCGGCTACACCGGGCGACGGTTCAATATTGTAAACTGAATTCGCTATGACGTTCGAGTTTTCACCGCCGTTTAGAGTAGCGTTATAGCGGGTTATGATGGATGTAGTCTCGACGCCGACCTGTGAGCTGGGTGGACATTTAAGCGCGTCGAATTCCGCATAGGTACATCTGAGTGTCGCCTGCGGGTCACCGAAAAAGCCCGGTGGTAGTTCCACGTTTATGTCCTTCGGACTGTTTTCCAGCGCTTCGGGTATAGGATTTTCGTTCAACGTAAAACTCGTGGTCAACGCATACGGATGCGATCCAGCCTGCACGTCGGATGAGCCATTCTGGTTTTCTGCCACTACGCTGAACGTGCTCACCCCGAATGACGCCACCGCCGGACCAGCCAGCGTCAACGATACGCACAATCCCAACAGGAAAGGCAGCAGTCGCTTTACCATGATCACTTCCTCCCCCTCGCCAACCGATTGTCAGACTTCCTGGTCTTCTGCCTCACACATCTGCCACGCTTCTTCACGAACCCCCGCTTGCACTTCTTAGGCTTAGCCTTGAGCTTCACCACCGCCTTCACCGGCACTACCGGTGCGATATTCCCCGCGCCTGAGAACGTCGCGCTCGCAGGCGCACCAAACACACCCGGTTGCGCCGTCGGCGATGGCTTACAAGCATCACCGTTATCGCACACCGATGGCACAACGTTCACCGGGAAACCACCGCCTGATCGTGCATCGTAGATATCGATACGTAGGTCCCGATCCTGCGCCAACAATCGATCCGCCGTCGCGATGAACACATCATCACCATTCGCACCGGCATCCAAGAACTGAGAATTGAAATCACCCGCGACATTCGAGACGGGATAAACAAGACCATCATCGTATTCATAAACATCCTGGTGACCATTGCTGTCACGCGGGACGAGCGCATCGTAGCTCTGAAAAAACAAGCGGCTGCCATCTTCAGAGAAATTACGCGGCCTCACCTGCACCGAAGGGCCATTGACTACCGTACTGAAATTTGACGGACCTAGCGGCCGTGCTCCAGTCGGATTACACGACACACACGTCAGGCTGCCCTTAACCGCGTCATATACGTATACCTCACTACATTTATTTTCTTCACCACATCCTGCTATTGCAGTACTGTTTTCTGCACGTTCATTGTCATAATCCGTCAGGCTGCGTTCCGAGAGAAACGCCAACTTCGCCCCATTCATCGTCACCGCAGCAGTATTTTCCTGCGGACCCCCCGCAAACCAGTCAGATACATCGGCACCCACTCCGGTAGTTTCTTCTATGCTTTCGCGGATTTGTTTTTCGTTACCGGATGCTTCGATTTCTTCGTGCAGCTTGGTATCGGCGAGCGCCGCAATAAACTTTGGCGCTCCACCGTCGTGGGAGACATACAGGTTTGCCTGACCCGCAGTCGCACCTTCGGCCAGGTCGCCCTTCGCGACGAAATACACGTACGAACCATCTTCACTGATCTCCACGACACCACGTACAGCGGCGCCATTCACATCAGTTTTATCGACCGTCAGGTCCTTTAGTTGTTCGTTTTCGAGATTATATTCATACAGATTTGGTCTGTTGTCCGTAGGACCCGTATACGCATCGTTCGTCAACTCGAGCCTGCTGCTGAAGAACACCTTCGAGCCGTTTGCACTTGCACCCCAGAATCGCACAGGATATGGCCCATTGGGATCGGGTACCGTGCGCCGCGAAGCCGAAATCAGGACGGTACAAGCATCCACCGCAACGGCACAATGACCCTGCCCATCCATGGGACTTTGAGGCTGTTCGGGATTCTCACGCACATACAGCAATTCACGACCAGCCGGGTCATGAAAACCGCTTATGCTTGTCATAAAGACACGCTTGCCGTCGGAGGACATCGCATGCCACGTATCGCTGAGTTCGTATTTCTCTGCCAGGCCAGCGACAGGGCCAGATCCGATCAGTGCGCTAAGCGATTCTCCGTTGTTGCCGACGTTGACTGGGATCGTCCTGCCATCCACCCACTCAGTCGGGTAGGGAGACGCAAATCGCGATTCTGGCTGGAGCAGCACGTGGCTGAGGTCGGTGGAGGCAGCCGCAGGTTCAGTCTGAGGAATGTCATTATCTTCGGGGATCACGCTCGTTTTTAGGCTTTGCAGAAGTCGATAGGAGCCATTGGCGAAATCTGCTAGGTACACCGATTCGAAATATTCCCCTAGGCCCGTTGGAGTGTCTCCTGTCAAAGGAACAGTCTGTTCGGTCACGATCCCTTCCGAAAGGGAAGGCGTGAAGTACATATCCTTGAACGGTGAAGCATTGAGTGAGCCGAGACCTTCTTCTAGCGCTATATGCGGCGGGGTTATATTCTCGGTGGACCATCCATCCGGTCCGCGTCTGGAGAGATACGTGCTGCAAAAACGCGTACCCGCCGGGTCCGCGAAAAAAGCCTGAGCGTTATACGCGATCGCTTCGCCCGACACAGACCCCCGACTACCCCATTTGGTCGTGACACATGGGCCCGAGATAGCGTCGCTGTCGTTCTTCTCGATCGGGGAGACCATCTCATACGCCCGACAATCGGGCAACCCCAGCCCATACGGTTGTTCGGCACGCAATTTTTCATTCGCACAGTTTTCCGATTGAGACGAGCCATGGAGCTGTCCACTTACCGTTGGCGTCGTGATCATACGATCGGAACCGAGTCTCCCACCAGCTGGGCTCTGCGAATTCGTAGCGACGACACGGTAGTGGTAGGTCGTGCCGGGTTGCAGACCCTGGACCGGAGCGGAGGCCGTGTGGTTGCCGTTGTCCGCACCGATGGACGTTGACTCCGGGGTGCTCTGACCATAGGTATTGGTGGTGCCGTAGTCGAAGTGATAGGTGGTGTCACCACCACCAGGATTGACTTCGGCATCGAGCGTGGCACTTGTAGCGATCACCTGCGAGGTGTACTCACTCGCGATCGTGGGAGCCACAACAGATGTCGTGAACGTCACCGCCGAGCCAACAGTGACTTCTTCAGCTGGATTACGCGCAAGCAAACATACCGTGTACTTCGTACCCGGGCTCAACCCAGTCACGTTCACAGACACCCCTTCTTTTTCCAAACCCAACGCCGGTCCAGGTGGCGATGGAGCAGAGCTTCCTTCGGGGGCACATTCCGTTTCAGATGCCTTATAAAGGAATTCATACTGGCCTGCTTCACCAGCAGCTTTGGGATTCAGTTCCCCATTAAATGTTGCCGACATCCCGGAGACCTGCGTCGCAGACAACGTTTCCGGAGCTTCCGGGGCGGCAGCAAAAGCAACACTCGTAAAAGTGAGACCAAACACCAAAGCACACAACAGCACTGGGACACGGACATATCGACGCAAACCCATGGTCCTACTCATCAGAACAAGGCCTCCCTAGACGAGCCCCACCAGGGGCATGATCGATCCGGCCCAAGCCCACAAGGCCAGGACCCTCCGCTTAAACCACAGAGAGCGGTCGCAGATGCACACACGCCCGCAACCGCAGAACAACAAGAAATAGAAGCGCGCCGCCTTACCGCACGCGAGAAACCAAACCGGGCCTTGCGCCCAGCGAGCCGCGCGACACTGCCGCGGCGAAGGAACCTAGCGCCTAGACGCCGGCCGTCCCAGAGAGAGAGAGAGAGAGAGAGACGCGTCAGCGACGCTGACGCGTCCTATAACGGACCCGCCAGTGACACACAGACTCTCAAACACGTTATCCCCAAATGAATGCACGCGAAAAACAACTCCCTCTCAGAACGACCCGGTCCCTCTCCCAAGGGCCCTGCTGAAACCGGTTAGCGTCAGACCGCAGAGGCCCAACCCTGACCCGACCTTATGTACCAACGCCCCACATGGGGTGTGACCCACAAACCGACATGGTTGTTTAGGTCATGGCTATTTATACAGAAGCTGGTGCTTGCTGTCAAGTCCCCGTCCCGGACTCACCAGAACAGCACCCGTCCCGCCAAGTCTGTAAGCATCGGACGCGCCTGTCATGACCTGTTTCCTACTCAGAAATCAGAGTCAGGCGCCGCTGCCCGCCGGAAGCGGACCCTCGCTCAGCCCGATCCGCCGGTGCAACCGTCGCAAAGGCCGCGGCGCCCACCACGTCAAGTCGCCGAGGCGGCCCATCAGGGCCGGCACCAGCAAGGCTCGCACGAACGTGGCGTCGATCGCAACCGCCAGGGGCACGCCGACCCCCAACTGCTTGACGAAGAAGATGTGCGAGGTCGTGAACGCACCCAAGGCCACACAGAACAGGAGCGCGGCGGCGGTAACGAGACGCCCGGTGCGCTCCAAGCCATAGGCAACCGCGTCGCGTGTCGCAAGACCGCCATCGTGGGCCTCCTTGATGCGCCCGAACAGGAATACGCCGTAGTCCGTGGAGAGGGCGAAGGCCAAGATGAACAGCAAGACCAGGTTCGACTCCTCGAGCCCACCAATCGGCGTGAACCCAAACAATCCGTCCAGCCGGCCGTCTTGGAAGATCAAGACGAGCAGGCCCGCCGCCACCGCTACGGTCAGCAAGTTCATGAGCAAGGCCAGTATCGGCAGGATGAGCGAACCGGTCATCAGGAACAGGAAGCCTGCGGTGACCGCGGCCAGGATCGCCAAAGCCAGAGGCAGGTGCGCGGAGATGGCCGCCTTCTGGTCCACGAACCAAGCAGTGGCGCCGCCCACAAGCAAACCAGGCGCCGGCCCGATTGTCCGCAGGTTCTTGACCAAGGCCTGGTTGGCGGGGGCGCCGTCGACACCTTGCGGTTGCAGTTCGATCTCCCACACTCCCCGGCCTAGGTAGCGCGGTGGACCCTCACTTGCCTGCGCCCCGGCGATCCGGCGGGCCTGGACGGCGATGGCCGCGACGGGAGCGGTCACCGTGGAGGCGTCGGCGGCGAAGGCAGCGCCGGAGGACGGCGTGCCGGCCGAGCCCCTCGCACCAGATGTGACAGGCCCCGCCGAGCGCGCGACAATTGTGATCGTTTGGGAGGCGTCCACCGGGAAATCGTGGGTCAAGGTTTCCGCCACCTTGCGCGCTTCCGAGGATCCCGGCAGCACGTGGGCGTCGGCGGGCGTCAGCTCCAAGCGCAAAGCGGGCACAGCCGCCAACAGCAGCAGGACGGCGGTCGCCAAGGCGACCAGCCCGGGGCGGCGCATGACCCCGCGCGCGAACCGGTACCAGCCTCCCTCCTCGGAGGCCTGGGCGGTCCTCGCGGCCGAGCGCTGCAGGCGTGCGGGTGAGAGCGCGTCGATTCTCGGTCCCAAAGCCACCAGGACGGCGGGCAGCACGATCAAAGAGACCGCCCCGGCGGACAGCGCCACGATCGCCCCGCCGATCCCCATCGAATAGAGGAAGCGGATCGGGAAGACGAGCATCGAGGCCAACGCTCCGGCCACTGTCAGCGAGCTGTAGAGCACAGTGCGCCCCGCCGTCTGCAGGGTGCGCGCGATCGCGGCGCGCGTGTCGGCGCCCCCGGCCAGCTCCTCTCGATATCGCGAGAGCACGAACAGGCTGTAGTCGATCCCCAGGCCCAGGCCCATGCCGGTGACCAGGTTCACGGCGAACACGGACACCCCCGCGAACTGGTCGATCAAGCGCAGGAGGATGAACGTGAGCACAATCGCAAAGCCACCCACGAGCAAGGGCAACGCCGCGGCCACCAGCCCGCGGAACACCCAGAAGGACAGCAGCAGGAGGATCGGGAAGGCGAACATCTCCGCTCGCTGCAGGTCGGAGGAGGTCGTCTTGTTGATCTCGTCGAAGGCCACGTCGTTGCCGCCGAAGCGAACCCCGCTACCGGCCACACGGGCACGTACGTGTTCGACCGCGTGGGTCGAGTCTTCGCGGTTGGCGAACGCCGCCAGGACGAGCGACAGCCGTCCGTCGCGCGAAACCAGCTCGGGCAAATGCGTGGCCGGGTAGTCAAGTATGCGCTGAAAGCCGGGCTGGGCGAACAGCAGGGAGGCGACACGGGCGCTCTCGTGCTGGGCGGCCAAATCGACGTGAGCGTCGCCGGCGCTTGGCACCAAGGCGACCACGCCATAGGTGGCGGTCTGGCCCGTGGCATGTTCGATCGCCTTGAGGACCTGCTGATTCTGCGAAGCGGGGTCCTGGAAGTCGGAGTTTTCGCTCTTGAGGATCGAAATCACCGGGCCGCCGACGGCCGCGGCCACCAGGAACACGATCCCCGACACGATCAGGATGCGCCGCGAGCGCGTGACTGCCAGGTCGGCGAGCTTGGAGATCACCTTCCGCAGATTAGTGACTGCTAACTAACCTGTCAAGGGACTCGCTGCCTACCTGGCTGCCTTTGCGCGCGTGTGCGCACACGCACAGGGCACCCTTCCGCGTAACAACCTCACTCCCCGGCCTCTCTCCAAACCTCGACCGAGACGTCCTCAACGGGGAGCGGTATCGGAGGCTCGGGCTTGGAGGCCTTGACCCACACCCCTTCCAGCTCGAAGTCGGACAGCAAGCGGTCGGCGATCGCAGAGCACAACCGCTCCAAGGTCTTGTAGGAGCGCTGCTGCGCCACCAGGGCCACCAGCTGGCAGACCTCGGCGTAGTCGATCGTGTCCTCGATCCGATCGGTGACGGTGGCGTCGGTCTCCCCCACGTCGAGGCGCAGGTCCAAGAGCAGGCGCTGACCGATCTCGCGCTCGGCCTCGCTGACGCCATGATGCGTGTAGAGCGAGAGGCCCGAGATCTCAATCGTGACGGTCTCGAAGCCCTCCTCCTCGTCATCGACTTCCTCGAGCGGCTCCTCGTCGCTCAAGTCGTCGTCGGGCTCGCCGTCCATTTGCCGCTCAACGTAGCAGCCGCCACGGCCAGGGCGTCCGCCACGGGCGCAACGTCGTGGACTCGAAACACCGAAGCCCCCTGCTCGTAAGCCATCACATTCGTCGCGATCGTGCCTGGCAGACGCTCGGCCATAGGCAGCGGCTCGGCCACAACACCCCCCGCGCGCGCGCGTAAGGCACCCATTTTTGCGGATAGGACAACCCCGAGAAAGCTCTTGCGCGAGGTCCCCACCAACACCGGACACCCCACGGCCACGATCTCCCCGAGACGACGCAGAAGCTCCAAATTGTGAGCGACGGTCTTGCCGAAGCCGATCCCGGGATCCAGCACGACACGCTGCTCAGCGATCCCCTCCCTGACCGCGAAGGAGAGTCGCTCCTCCAAGAACGCACGCACGTCATCCACAACATCCTTGTATCGAGGTCCACCCATCCGCTGCATCGTGCGCGGCTCGCCGAGCATGTGCATCAGGCAGCAGTCGGCGTTGCTGCCTGCCACAACAGAGGCCATGTCCGGATCGGCGCGCAGAGCACTGACGTCGTTCACCAAAGTTGCTCCGGCTGCGAGAGCGGCGCGGGCCACGGCCGCCTTGGAGGTGTCGATCGAAAGCTGAGGCGGCTCTGGCAGCGAGCGGGTCGCTGCCGCCAGTGCTTCGATGACGGGCACGACTCGACGCTTCTCCTCCTCCTCCTCGACGGGTTCCGCCCCCGGGCGCGTCGATTCGCCGCCGATGTCGAGGATGTCGGCGCCTTGCTCGACCAATTCCAGGCCATGCTGGACGGCGGCTTGCGCATCCAGGAACAAACCCCCGTCGGAGAACGAATCGGGAGTCACGTTGAGGACCCCCATGAGGCGGTAATCGGCCACAACAGGGAGCCTATGCACCAAGCGTCTCAGGCGACTGGTGGAGGACTACGCGAGGCTTAGGTAAGCGAAGGCCCGGAGGGATCCGAGCCGGTCATGTCAGCCGTGCCGCCGGCCAAGCCGGGACGCGGCAGAGGTCGCGGCGCTTCGCGGCCGGCGCGGTCGGCGGAGGCGGGCGGGACAGGCAGCTCGGGCGCGGGCGGCTCCTCGGCACCGAAGACTTCAAGCTCGTCCTTGCCGTCGAGCAAGGCCTGGAACTCCTCCTTCTCGATCGTCTCGCGCTTGACGAGGATCTCGGAGATCTTGGTCAGATCGTGCTGGTGCTCGGTGAGGATCGTGCGGGCGCGGTGGTGGGCGGCCTCGACGATACGGCGCACCTCGTCGTCGATCTCGCGCGCGATCTCATCGGAATAGTCGGGCTCTGTGGAGAACTCGCGGCCGAGGAAAGGCTGGCCGTGCTCGTGGCCGAACACGCGTGGGCCCAGCTTGTCGGACATGCCGAAGCGCATCACCATCTGCTTGGCCGTTGCGGTGACCTTCTCCAAGTCGTTGGAGGCGCCGGTGGTGATCTCGTTGAAGACGATCTCCTCGGCGGCGCGACCGCCCAAGGTCATCGCCATCGTGTCGTTGAGCTCGGCGCGCGTGGTCAGGAAGCGATCCTCTTGGGGCATCGAGATCGTGTAGCCCAAAGCCTGGCCGCGCGAGATGACCGAGACCTTGTGTACGGGGTCTGAGTGCTCCAAGAAGTGGCCGACGATCGCGTGGCCCATCTCGTGGTAGGCGGTGATCAGGCGCTCTTTGGAGGACATGACGCGCGTCTTCTTCTCGGGGCCGGCGATCACGCGCATGATCCCCTCCTCGAGCTCATCCTGGCCGATCTCGCGCTTGCCGATACGGGCGGAGAGCAGGGCGGCCTCGTTGATCAGGTTGGAGAGGTCGGCGCCGGTGAAGCCGGGGGTCTGGCCCGCCAGGGCATCGATGTCGATCACCTTCGCCAGAGGCTTGCCGCGCGTGTGGACCTCGAGGATCTTGGCGCGGCCCTTGCGGTCGGGGCGATCGACGGCGATTTGGCGGTCGAAGCGGCCGGGGCGAAGCAGCGCGGGGTCGAGGATGTCGGGCCGGTTTGTGGCCGCGATCATGATGATGTTGTCCTTGGCCTCGAAGCCGTCCATCTCGACCAAGAGCTGGTTCAAAGTCTGCTCGCGCTCGTCGTGGCCGCCACCGAGCCCGGCGCCGCGATGGCGACCGACGGCATCGATCTCGTCCATGAAGATGATGCAAGGGGAGTTCTGCTTGGCCTGCTCGAACAGGTCGCGCACACGCGAAGCACCGACGCCGACGAACATCTCGACGAAGTCGGAGCCGGAGATCGAGAAGAAGGGCACGCCGGCCTCACCGGCGACGGCGCGCGCGAGCAGGGTCTTGCCGGTGCCAGGCGGTCCATACAAGAGCACTCCGGTCGGGATACGAGCGCCGAGCGCCTGGAACTTCTTCGGATTCTCGAGGAATTCCTTGATCTCGTGGAGCTCCTCGACTGCCTCGTCGACCCCGGCGACGTCGCGGAAGGTGATCTTCGGAGAATCTGCCGACATGCGCTTGGCGCGCGACTTGCCGAAGCTCATCACACGCGAGCCTCCGCCTTGGACCTGGTTGATCAAAAAGAACCAGAAGCCGAGGATCAGCACCAAGGGCAGGGCGAACGTCAACAGGGACGGCCAGATCGAAGTTTTGTTCGATTCGATGTTGAACTGGGAGCCCGACTTTTCCAGAGCCGCGATCAATTGGGGCGAGGCCTGGTCGACGTAGCCGACTTCGTATTTTTCTTCTTTGTTGGTGTTGAGCGTGACCGCGACCGAGTTGTCTTTGACCTTGAGCACGGCCGACTTGACGCGGTGCTGGGGAATGTCTTCGGTGGTGAGCGTCTTGTAGCTGTGCACCGGCCCTTTCTGGTTGCTTGGAACAACCAGCTTGGACAGGAAGAAGGCGAGCACGACCACGATCAGGATCGGGAAGGCTGCGCTCTTGAAGAATCGGCTCATGGGCTTAAAACCTTTGGGTGGACGGTCCCGTAGGTCGGTTCCGCCAAGCCCCCAGCGTACCATGGGAACTCGGAATTACCGGCCGTTTGAAGCCACGGGCGACGTCGTGCACGGAGGCTTATGGGGGTGGGGATCGACGTTCGTACCCTCTTCATGAACGCTCCAAAACAGCCACGAACGGCAGGTTGCGGTAACGCTCGGCATAGTCCAGGCCGTAGCCGATCACGAAGCGATCGGGGATCTCGAAGCCGACGTAGCGCGTGGGCAAGTCGACCTTGCGCCGGTCGGGCTTCGTCAACAGCGCGCACACCTCCAAGGAGGCGGGATTGCGCGAGCCCAGATTGCGCAGTAGGTATTGGAGGGTTAGCCCGGAATCGACGATGTCCTCGATGATCAACACGTCACGACCCTCGATCGCGATGTCCAGGTCCTTGAGGATGCGTACGACCCCGGATGAGTCGGTGGCCGAGCCGTAGGAGGCGACCGCCATGAAGTCGACCTCGACGGGGATGTCGACGTGGCGCATCAGGTCGGAGAGGAAGAAGACGGCGCCCTTGAGCACCCCTACGAGCAACAGGGGACGCCCGGCGTAGTCGCGCGATATCGCTTCGCCCAGCTCACGCACGCGCTGTGACAGCTCCTCGGCACCGACCAGGACCTCCCCCACTTCGGAGTCGGCGCCAGGCGCGGGAGCGAGACGCTCGGGTTGGGGTACCACCCGGCGCAGTGTATTGACCGCGCGGCCAAACTTCGCGAGCCGGGCCACAACCTCGCCCGATCTCCACCTGACTCCAGCTATTCGCGCGGCTCGTGCTGAGGGCGCGGCTCGTGCTGGGGTCGCGGCTCGTGCTGAGGGCGCGGCTCGATCGGGACCATGCGCAACTCGCCGCCCTCGACCACGGCAGACACCAGGCCGCCGACATGCAGCTCGGCCCGGCCGGGGCGGGCGCCCAGGGCAAGGATCTCGGCCACACGCTCGCCGGCCTGGGGCACATAGGTGGAGGCTGCGTCCTCGGCCAAGCGGATCACGATCAGTCGCTGCAGGGCGGGCGCCAACACGCCGAGGCGATCGACGGCGATGCGATCGGCGCCGACCAGCTCGGAGTCGACGAGCGCGTCGAGCAAAGCCGTCTCCTCTCTCAGCAAGGCCGCCGTCCGCAATACGTTGGCGGAGGCCGCCGGATGCACGGCCTCCAACGCCGGCAGCAAACCGTTGCGCACGCGCGCGCGTGCGTAGGCGGGGCTGTCGTTGCTCTCGTCTTCCCGCCAGGCCAACCCGCGCTCCCGGCAGTAGGCGGCGGTCTCCATGCGCGTCAGCGCCAGCAGCGGCCGCACCAATCTGCCCTCACGTGAGGACATTCCAAGCAAAGCGCGCCGCCCGGGCGAGGCGGCGAGACGGTAGAGGATCGTCTCGACCTGGTCGGTTGCGGTGTGGCCGCTCGCCACCAGAATCGCCCCGCGAGCAATACTCACCCCCTGCCGATCTCCCGGCTCCTCCAGGCGCTCCGCCAGGTCGAAGGCCGCCCCGTAGCGCAACTCGCGCGCCCAGGCGTGCAGGTTCCCCGTGGCGGCGGTGTCGCACTCGGCGCGCACCACCTCGATTTCCACACCGAGCCCGCGACACAGCTCACGGCAGTAGGCCTCGTCACCGTCAGAGTCGGCCCGCAGCCCGTAGTTGACGTGCAGGGCACGTACGCGGTCCGCACCGCACAGAGCCACGGCGATGTCGAGAAGGCAGACTGAGTCGCGACCGCCGGAGAGCATCGCGACGATGGAGGCACCGTCCGCCAAGAGCCCCCCGGCGCGCACTTGCTCGCGGGTCTCGGTGACTGTCACGGCCGGCTAATCCTCGACGGGCAAGGCGTTGAACAGCTCGATCGGCTCGGTAAAGCCCTTCAGCCCGATTTCGCCGATCAAGTCGAAACGCACGCCCTCCACGCCGACCGCGCTATCCACGACCGAGCGCGTAACCAGGACCTCGCCACCCGCGGCCCGGGCAACCACCCGAGCGGCCTGGTTGACGTCGCGTCCGTAGTAGTCGCCGTCGCGGTAGAGCGCCTCGCCATAGTGGATGCCGATGCGCGGAGCGGGGTCCTCGGGGTCGATTTCGCGCTGGTAGTCGACGGCCCAGCGGGTGAGCGCGACCACGTCGGAGCCGACGACCATGACCTCGTCGCCGAGCGTCTTGATCACGCGGGCGTCGATCGGCAAGGAGTGTTGGACCGCCTCGACGAAGCGTTCGACCACGCCGACGGCCTCCTCGTCGCCGCGCTCCTCGGTCAGCTTCGTGTAGCCGGCGAGGTCGGCGAAGACAATCGTGACCCGCAGGCGCCCCTCGTCGGGGATCCCGCCGGCCAGGTCGGCCTCCATGTGGCCAATCACGTCCTGCTCGATGAAGTGGCCGAGGAAGCGACCGTGCAGATAGCGCATGAAGGGCGCCGCGAAGGGCAAGAGCTCTGCCGCCAAGCCCTCCATCGCCTCAGCCATTTGGGCGCCGGGCATCCCCTCACGCATCATCGGCTCGTGCACGTGCAGGTGGATCAAGCGCACCTCGGCATCGGCGATCTGGGCCAGGGTCTGGCCGTAGACTCGCGCCAGCTGCAAGAGCACCGTCTCGGGCATTCCGGCGGAGAGCATCGCGGCGATGTAGCGCACCATCTCCATGTCTTCCTCGCCGATCGAGTCGAGCGAGAGTGCGCTCAGACCGAGGCTCATGTAGATGCGCTCGATCAACTCCTCGTCGATCTCCGCCTCGCGGGCAACCTGGGCCAGCGTGTAGCGGCCCTCCGGCGGAGCGAACATGCCCTGGACGTAGCCGGCCAGCTGCCCGCTCTGGTAGGCGCGGCGGATATCGGCGAGCGTGTGCCCGCGCTCGCGCAGCCTGCCCACGATTCCGACCTGGGCGACCGCCTGAGGCGTCCAGGCGCCTTCGTACTGAGGCACCAAGCCCTCCTTGACCCAGCGCCTGACAGTCGCCGCGGACACGCCCGCGCGCGCGGACACCTCGCTCAAGGTGGGCTCATCAGGTGCAAACTCGGCCGGCTCGCTTGTGGGGGACGCCGCCATCGAGGGCAGTCTAAAGTCGCTGGGCGTGAAGCACAGTGAGACAGTCCGACAAGCCGAAAGCGAGCCGCTCGCCGCCCGTCGCAGCGACGCAAGACCATCTGCGGACAGGCCGACCGTGCCGTGCGGCGAGCAGTCGATCCATCTGCACCCGACGGCGGCCCTGGCCGAGCGCGTGCTTCTCCCGGGAGACCCGGGCAGGGCGCTGATGCTGGCCCAGCACTTGTGCGAGCAACCGCTGATGTTCAACCACCATCGCGGCCTATGGGGCTATACGGGTACGGCCGCCGATGGCGAGCCGCTGACTGTCCAGAGCACCGGTATGGGCGGCCCGAGCGCGGCGATCGTCCTGCATGAGCTGATTGGACTGGGCGTCACGCGCGCGATCAGGGTCGGCACCTGCGGGGCGCTGGACCCGACGTTGGGCCTTGGCGACCTGGTCGTGGCACGCGAGGCGATCGCCGCGGACGGGACCAGCGCGGCACTGGGAGCGGGCCGGTTGACGCGAGCCGACCCGACGCTGACCGGCGCCTTGGTCGCGGAGGCGAAGCGCTACTTGCGAGCAAGCGAGCGCGCGTACCGCGACGGGCGCATCGTCAGCACCGACGTCTTCTATGAGTCCGACGCCGATCGCAACATCTCCTGGCGCGCGGAAGGGGCAATCGCCGTGGAGATGGAGGCCTCGGCCCTATACGCGGTCGGGGCCGCGGCAGGCATCCGGGTCGCTTGCGTGCTGGTCGTCACGGACACGTTCGACGAGCAAGGAGAGCGCACGCGAATCGAGGACGAGGCGCTCGTGCGAGCCGCCGAGGCGATGGGCAGCGTGGCGACGGCCGCGCTCGGCGCTTAGCTCAGCTCAGGCGTTCTTTGTGGGGCGCTTCGGCGCGGATGAAGCGGCCTTGGGCGCGGATGAAGCGGCCTTGGGCGCGGATGAAGTGCCCTTCGGCGCTGACGAGGCGCGGTTGGTTGCCGGCTTCTTGGCCGACGGCTTGGTGGTGGCGGCCGGCTTCTTGGCTACCGACGAGGTCTTTGCTGCAGAGGGCGCCCTGCGCGCTCGCGAAGGGGCCGTCTCGGCGGATGGGGACTCGGCCACCCCTGACAACTTGTTGCTGAGCACCTTCAGCTGCTCCTCCAGCGCGGCCAACCGCCGTTCGACCGAACCCTCGGTCAATGCCCGGTTGAGTCGGTGCACGCCATCCTCGATGCCCTCCAGGCGCTGGGAGACCGAGCGCAAGCGCCGTGTCAGCCGTTCGATGTCGGCGGCGGTGGGGATGTTGAGCGCGCCGAAAGCAAGCTCTTGAGCTTGAGACGCGCGCTCGCGCGCGTCGAAGGCGCGGCCGATCGTGCCCGTGACGATTGGGTTGTCGAGCAGGTCGGCCAAAGCCCGACCCAGCTTGTCCTCGGTGCCGGTGGTCAAGCGGTCTCGCAGCTTGGCGGTGTGGCTGGCCCCGTCGGACATCAGCCAAAAGGGTACCGTGCCTGTGTGTCCACGCGCCTGTTCACCTTCGTGCAGATGGAGCTTCCTTGGGAGCTGGGACCGGCCGACGGGCGCTATCTGTTGCGCAAGCAGATCGGGCCGGATGGCGCCGAGCCTCAGCACGTAGTCGTGCTCTCGACCGTCGGCGCCGAGCGCAGGGGGTTGTTGGGTGGGCGCTCGCGCACGCGCCGCACCGATCCGGCGCCCGCGCCGGTGCCTGTCGCGCGCGCGACGGTGGTCGATCCGATACCCCTGTCCTTGGACACACAGGCACGCAAGTGGCTGCAGCAACTCGACCCCGAGCGTGAGGCTCAAGCGGCCGCCGCTGTGCTCAACCGGGTGCTGTGGGCTCACCGCATCGCCGGCGCCGCGACGCATGTGCGCGAAGTGTCCCCCGCCCAGGCTTTGGTCGTGAGAGCCGGCTACGGTGAGGGCGAGCAGGTGGCCGACGGGCTGTGGAGCGACGCGCGCGAGCTGGTCCTCTCGCATAGGCGCACCGGGCGTAGGGCAAGCGTGCTGCGTCCGCAGGAGCGCCTGGCGATGCTGCTTTCAAGCCGAGACGAGGCCTTGCTGTGCGAGGAGCTGGTGTTGCGCGCACGCCTGGATCTCGACGTGGGTCGCATTCCCTTGGCGGCAATCGGGCTGGAGCGGGCATACGCCACGGCGCTTGCAGAGCTGCCAGGCGAGCAGCGCAACGACCTGAAGGAGCGAATCGAGGAGCTGGCGGAACTGAGGGGGGACGTCGAGCGAGCGGCACGCAGCGCGCTTCCGGACGTGCCGACCCAACCCGAAGAGCAGGTCGTTCGCCATGCGCTGGAGCGCTTGGAGGCGGCGCTGCGCGCACGCACCGCGGCCGGGTTTACTGTGCGATGAGCATGGACCCCACCAGAACAGCGATAGGCACCTGGAGCGGAGGACGCTTCATGCACTTCGGCGAGCCGCTTTCCGACGAGCGCCTGCTTGCGCTCTTGCGGCCAGGCCAAGGCATCGACACAGTCATGAGCGCAGACGCTTACGGTGCGGGCGAAGCGGATGAGCTGCTCGGCCGCGCGATCGAGGGCGTGGATCGTGAGGAGTTCTGCTTGATCGGCGCGATCGGCCACGACTTCTATGAGGGCGAGCGCGAAGGAGCCAAGGGCTTTCCCCGTTTCACCGACCCTCGTCTGCGCCCGGAAGCGCAGTACCGCGACTACATCCGCATGGCCGCCGAGCGCAGCTTGGAGCGTCTCGGCGCGGATACGTTCGACCTGCTGTTGCTGCACAACCCGGACCGCACCGGCTACACCAGCGATGCGGTTTGGGAAGGGATGCAGGCATTGCGCGAGCAGGGACTCACGCGCTTGTTGGGTGTGGCGCCAGGGCCGGCAAACGGCTTCACGCTCGACCTGATCGACTGCATCGAGCGCTTCGGGGAGTTGCTCGACTGGGCGATGATCATTCTTAGCCCGATGGAGCCTTGGCCCGGCGAGTTGGTGCTCGAGGCGGCTGCGGCCAACGACGTGAAGCTGATCACGCGGGTCGTGGACTATGGCGGCGTGTTCCACGACGACGTGAGTGCGGGACACGCGTTCGCGGAGTACGACCATCGCAAGTTCAGGCCGGCCGGCTGGGTCGAGGCGGGGGTGGAGAAGTTGGAGCGGATGCGCCCTTATGCCGAAGACCACGGGCTGACCATGCTGCAGCTGGCATGCCAATGGAATCTCGCTCACGAGGCGGTCGGGTGCGTGGCCCCGACCCTGATCCAGGAGAGCGCACCGATACCGACCGGCCCGAGAAGCGAGCAAGCTGGCGCCGCCCCGGCCGGTCAGAGCGCTCCCCGCCCGATCGAGGACAAGCGCGCCGAGCTGTCCTCGCTGCCGGCCCAGATCCGGCTGAGCGAGGCGGAGGTGGCAGAGCTTCGCGCGATCGGCGACAACAGCGGCTCGATGATGTTGAAGGGCGCCAGCACCGAATACGAAGGCGAGCCGCTGGCTGACCGTTGGACCTTGAACGACGAGCTCGATGAGCTCGCGACGCGTTGGCGGATCGCACCGCAACGCGATCTCGTCAAGACCCGGTAGCGCTCAGGCGGTGAGCGAGGGCCCCTGGGGCGCCGCGGCGGGCGCTGCAGACTCGGCCCACTTCTCCAGGAACGCCTCGCATTCGGCCTTATCGAGCGGCCGTGCGAATAGGAAGCCCTGGCCGGTGTCGCAGCTCTCGGCCCGCAGCAGAGACAACTCGTGGGCCTGCTCGATGCCCTCGGCCAAGGTCTCGATCGAGAGCGACTTGCCGAGCTGGACCAAAGTCCTGATCAAAGTCTCGCCCTCGCTGTCCTCACCCATTTTGGCGATGAATGAGCGGTCGATCTTCAAGGCGTCGACCGGGAAGCGCTGGAGGTAGGCGAGCGAGGAGTAGCCGGTGCCGAAGTCGTCGATCGCGACGCGCACGCCCAAGTCCTTGATCGCGGCCAGGCGCACGGCGGTGTGCTCGGCGTTGGCCATGATCGTGGTCTCGGTGATCTCGATCGTGAGCGCGTCGGGGTCGAGGCCGGTTTCGCTGAGCGCCTCGGCCACTTCGGCGACAAGCTCGTCGCGGTCGAGCTGACGGGCGGCGACGTTGACTGCGACACCGATGTCACGGCCGGCTTCGCGCCACTCGGCACCTTGGCGGCAGGCCTCGTGGAGGACCCAGCGGCCGACGTCGACGATCAGGCCTGTCTCCTCCAGGATCGGGACGAAGTCGTCGGGCTGGACCACACCGCGACGGGGATGTCGCCAGCGGATCAAGGCCTCCATCCCCGTGGGGACCATGTCTCGCAGGTTGAAGGTGGGCTGGTAGACGACGAAGAACTCCTCTTTGGCGAAGGCGTCGCGCAGGTCCATCTCCAGTTCCATCTTGCTTTGGACGTCGTCCTGCATCCCCGACTCGAACACGACGTAGCCGTTCTTGCCCTCCCACTTGGCGCGATACATGGCGATGTCGGCGTCGCGCAGAAGCTCTTCGGCGGTCGCGCGGTCGCCCATCGCGACGCCCACGCTGGCTGTCACGGTCAGGCGCTTTGACTCGGCTCCCTTTAGCTTGAAGGGCTGCTTCAAGGCGGCAAGCAGACGCTCGGCGATCAGCTCGGGACCGGCGGCCAGAGACATGCCTTCGGCGACGACCACGAACTCGTCGCCGCCGAGGCGCCCGAGCGCATCGATGTCGCGCACGACTCCCTCCAAGCGC
This sequence comes from Solirubrobacteraceae bacterium, assembly GCA_049588415.1. Taxonomy (GTDB): domain Bacteria; phylum Actinomycetota; class Thermoleophilia; order Solirubrobacterales; family Solirubrobacteraceae; genus Palsa-744. The sequence continues at coordinate 17,288 of JBAVYU010000031.1, read as the reverse complement.
GCGGCGACCGCACGCAGAAGCTGGTCGCCGACGCCATGGCCCAGCGTGTCGTTGATGCCCTTGAAGTTGTCCAGGTCTACGAACAGGGCCGCCACCGGGGTCTGGCTGCGCCGCGCGCGCACGAGCATCTGCTCGACGCGGTCGAGAATCAATGTGCGATTGGGTAGACCGGTGAGAGCGTCGTGGGTGGCCATGAAGGCCAGCTCCTCTTGGCGGCGGGAGAGCTCCTCGTGGGCGCGCTGGCGCTCGACCTCGTATGACTGGCACATGCGCACCAAGGTCACGTCGAGGCTGCGCTGGAGCATCGAGAGCGCTCGCTCGAGCACGGCCTCGCCCAGCTCCAAGTCGGCGACGATCTCGCCAATCATGTCCTCGGCGGCGTCGCGCCAGCGCAAGCAGCGCTTGGTCACCTCGTTCAGCGGCGCGGCACGCTGAGCGGCCAACTGGCCGAAGATGCTCCAAGACTCTTGGCCCACCTCGCGCGCCACCTCGGCTCCCTCGCCGGCCATCCAGCGCGCGACAGCCTCTGTGGAGACGGTGCCCACCTTGACGAAGCTCTCTTCGACGATCGGCTCGAGCACGACGCCCGATTCCTCGTTGCGTCGGCGGATGCCGCCGACCACGTCGGCGGTGCGTTGGTTGAGTGCCTCGCCGAGGCTGCGTAGGTGACGTTCCAGCTCCATGCGTGCCGCCGGCGAGACCTGATCGGCGAGATATATATCTCCGACGCGGGCGGATTTGGCGGCTTCGATACCCGTAATTGAGTCGGCGCCCGCCCCATTGCCGTTGTTCGAGGCGCTCAACCCATTATTTGGAATTGACATGGACGAGGTGTCGGCAGCAGCCCGACTCAGCTTGAGCCGGTCGGGCAATTTTGGATGCAACGCCTCCGTCAGCGACCTTGGAAGCGCGCGGCGCGCTTGCCGAGGAAGGCGGATATGCCCTCCTTGGCGTCCTCAGATGCGAACGTCGTGGCGAAGCCGCGCTTCTCGGCCTCGATGCCCTCGTCGAGGTCCCCAGCTCCCGAAACACGCTTGATCTGCTCCAATGCGATCGGTGCTTGGCCGGCGAGCCTGCGGGCCCAGGCCAAGGCGGTGTCGAGCAGTTCGTGGTCTTCGACCATGCGATTGACGAGTCCAAGTTCAAAGGCCTCTTCGGCCAGAATCGGGTCTCCGACCAAGTTCATCTCCAGGGCCTTGTTCTCGCCGACGAGGCGGGGCAGGCGCTGGGTGCCGCCGAAGCCGGGGATGATCCCCAGCTTGATCTCGGGCTGACCGAACGTGGCCGAACGCGCGGCGATGCGCACGTCACAGGCCATCGCCAGCTCGCACCCGCCGCCGAAGGCCAGACCGTTGACGGCCGCGATCGTGGCGATGCCCTCCGAGCCGAGTTCGCGAAAGAGGGCGTGGGCGGCGTGGATCAGCTGCTCGCCGGAGGAGGCGTCCATCGAGGTGAAGGCCTTGATGTCGGCGCCGGCGCTGAACAGGAACGGATTGGAGGAGGCGATCACGAGCGCGCGCACGGGCTCACTCTCCTCACCGGAGTTGTCCTTGAGCTGCCGCCAGACCTTGCCGAGGTCTTCGATCACCTGTGGGGAGATCGAGTTCATCTGGCCGTTGGCCAGCCACGCGATCGCGACGCCATCTGAGCGCCGCTCGATCTTGACAACCTCGGCCGGCTGCTCGGCATCGGGCTGGGGGTAGGAGTAGAAGCCCTGGCCACTCTTCTGACCGAGCCGGCCCTGGGCTACCAAACGGCGCAGGATCGTGGGTGGCGCGAAGCGCTCTCCGTGACGCTCGGCCAGGTTCTCCAAGCGCTCCAAGACGGTGTCGAGTCCTTCGGCGTCGGCCTTCATAAAGGGAGGCATCAGGCCCCGGCGGGGGTCGAGGCCGGCGCCGGCCATCATGCCGAAGTCGATGTCGCGGTGGGTGGCTACACCCTCCTGCAGGACAAGCGCGGCCTCGACGAATGTCTTGAGGCTGAGCAGCTCTACGATCTCGGCGACGTTGGGAGCCTCATCGCCCTTGAGGTTTGGCTCGCCACTGGGGCTGTACAGGCCGTCGCCGCCCGTCTTGGCGCCGAGCTTGCCTTCGGAGACGAGCTTCTGCATCCCCTTGGGCACGTAGAAGCGCTCCTCGCCGTAAGCGTCGGCGACGTGTTCGGCGACGTGCAACACGGTGTCGAGGCCGAGCAGGTTGACCAGAAAGTAGGGGCCCATCGGCACGACCCCGGCGGCGCCGATGCCTTCGTCCATGGCCTTGATCGAGAGTTTCTTTTCCTCCTGCTCGCGCCAGATCTCCGACATGCCGGCCATCAGGATGCGGTTCACGACGAAGCCGGGAACCTCCAGGCAGGCGATCGGCTGCTTGCGGATCGCCTGGGCGAAGGTGAGCGCCGCGGTGACCGTTTCCGGCGAGGTCTCATCGCCCTCCACGATCTCAACCAGGGGCATCACCGAGGCTGGATAGAAGTAGTGGAAGCCGACGACCTTGTCGGGGCGCAGGGTGGCCTCGCCGATCTCGCCGATCGACAGCGATGAGGTGTTCGACGCGAGGATCGCGTGGCCGGGCGTGACCGTGTCCAGCTCGGCGAACACGGCCTGCTTGATCTCCATGCGCTCCGGTACGGCCTCGATCACGAAGTCGACATCGCCGAAGCCGTCGTAGGAGGTGGTGCCCTCGATCCGCCCGAGGATCTCCTCGATCTGGGCGGCGCCCTGCTCGGCGGTGATGCGCTCCTTGGAGACCAGCTTGCCGACCTGGCCGTCGGTCACTTTGCGCGCCTCGTCGAGACCTGCCTGCACGAGGTCCTGGTTGATGTCCTTGAGCACGACCGGGAATCCTGCGGCGGCGATCGTCTGCGCGATCTGCCCGCCCATGGTGCCCGCTCCGACGACGGCGGCCTTGAACACGAACATTTGGATCTCCTCTGGTTTGGTAGTGCGGAGCGGGACCGGCGGGCCGATTAGACGGCCGCCGGCTCCTCGACGCGCCGCGGCAGCAGCGTTTCGCGGGCGATGACCAGGCGCTGGATCTGCGAGGTGCCCTCATACAGCTGCATGATCTTGGCATCGCGGAACAGCTTCTCGACCGGGTACTCCTTGATGAAGCCATAGCCGCCGTAGACCTGCACGGCGTCGGTTGCGATCTTCATCGCGGCGTCGGCAGCGAAGCGCTTGGCGTGCGAGGAGACGAGCGTATTGCGCTGACCGCTGTCCAGCAGATATGCCGACTTCCATGTCAGCAGTCGCGCCGCCTCGATTTCGGTGGCCATGTCGGCGATCATGAACTGGATCGCCTGGTGCATCGCGATCGGCACGCCGAACTGGACGCGTTCGCGCGAGTAGTCGGTGGCGAATTCGAACGCCGCGCGGGCGATGCCGGTAGCCATTGCCGCAACACCCGGGCGGGTGCGGTCGAGCGTCATCATCGCGAGCTTGAAGCCGGCGTTTTCCTCGCCGAGCAGGTTCTCCTCGGGGACCTCGACGTCGTTGAAGGAGATCGTGGCGGTGTTGGAGGCGCGCTGTCCGAGCTTGTCCTCCTTCTTGTCGACGACCACGCCCCAGTCGCGCTCGACCACGAAGGCGGAGATGCCGCGGTGGCCGGCGTCCTTGTCGGTCTTGGCGTAGACGGTGTAGTAGTCGGCGTAGCCGCCGTTGGTGATGAAGCACTTGGAGCCGTTGATGACGTACTTGTCGCCTTTCTTGACGGCGGTGGTGCGCATCCCGGAGACGTCGGAGCCGGCGTCGGGCTCGGTCAGGCAGAAGGAGGCGAGCTTGGGTGATTCTGTGAGCATCCCCAAGTACTTCTTCTTGGTCTCTTCAGAGCCGCCGAGCGCAATCGGCGCGGTGGCAAGGCCGTTGCAGCCGAGCGAGGTCTGGATGCCTGAGCAGCCCCAGGAGAGCTCCTCCTCGATCAGGCAGCCGTCGAGGTAGCCGGCGCCGGGGCCGCCGTACTGCTCCTCGATGTGGGTGTTCATCAGACCGACGTCCCAGGCTTTCTGGATGATGTCTGCCGGCCAAGTGCCGTCCTTGTCGTACTCCCAGGCGACCGGCCGGATCTCTTTCTCGGCGAAGTCGTGGGCCATTTCGCGAAGGTTCTTCTGCTCGTCGGTGAGCGTGAAATCGACCATGGTCTGGTGTTCTCCTAAGACGGACGCAGGATTAGATTGACTAGTCAGTCAATCGCGGCCCTTGAAGCGTAGCGGAGCTTCCGTTCGAACGCCCTACGCGCGCGCATAGGACATCGCTTGGAGACAACACACCACACTGCTTGATACATCTCACATCACGCTGCTCGGTACATCACGGGGCAGGCGCGCTCAAAGTGGGCCACAATCAAGCGATGGAACCGTTCACGCTCGTAGTGGTCGGCGCGGTGGTGCTGTTCGTGCTCGTCGGGGTGGGTTCGTTCCTGGCCGGAGGAAGCCTGTACGACAAGATCGGCGAAGGCGGACTGACGAGTGGCCCGCCCACCTCCCAAAGCTCGCCGCCACCCGGGAACTCGGCGCTGGCCAGGGCCGAGCGCGAGATGGAAATCCGCCAGATGCTGCAAGCACGCAGCGACAGACAGGTGCGCAAAGGCGGGGCGGCGCTCGACATCGACGCCGAGATGGCACTGCTTGATGATGCTCCCGGCGAAAGCGCATCGCATGGCAAACACGACGCGGCCCTGACCGAAGAGGTGCGCCAGCTGGTGATCGCCCGCAACGAACGCCGGATGCGTAGTGGCGAAGAGCCGATGGACGTCGAGTCGGAGGTCCAGCGGACTTTGACCGAACTGGATCCCGAGAACCTCTGAGCTCACGTTGGCGGACCTCCGTGCCTGCCGGACGCGTTTGCCTGCAGGACGCGTTTGGCCTGGATCGGGCGTCAAGCCTGACGCCAACCGCCGGAGTCAGCCTTTGAGGGCTTCCAGGGTCCCGCCACTTGCCGTGCCGTTGGCTCCCTGGAGCGCTCCTACCAGCTGCTGCAAAGCGGGCAGCAGCTGCGAGGCGGGTTCGGGATTGGCCGGTGCGGAGATGTTCTGGGGCTTGTTGAGATCCGAGAATTCGAGGAGCACATTCAGGTTGGCGGAGCTGAGACCGCCGAGCAGGGCCTGGGTCTGGGAGGTGCCGGTCACGGAGGCCGTCACTTCCAGGCGACGCAGAAGATGGTCGGACTGGCCGGTGTAGACGTCCACGTGAGCGGACTTGATCGACTTGGCCAGTTCATTGACCACGGCGGGCGACAGCGATCCGGTGGAGCCGGTCGAACCGAGGCCAAGCGCACCGCCGGCCTGCGAGAGTTTGGAGACGTCGGCAAGGAAGGCTGGAATGTCCACTGCCGCGGTCAGGTGCACGACGGGGACGCCGGCGATTGTGGTGGTGCCGGCCTGGGTGGGATTGGTGAGCCAGTGCCCCGGTTCGATCCCCAAGGCCGAGAAGGTGGAGCGCACTTTCGAGGAGGAAGCAGTGCTGGTCGCCTTGGCGAAACCTTCTTCGACCTCTTTGTATGTGCTCGAGGGGATCGAAAACCAAGTGCCGGCCAATTGTACGTACAGAGCCGAGCCGGTCGAGGTTGCCCCGGCCGACAGGGGTTGACCGGCTGCCGTGAGGTGCAGCTGCAAGCTAAAGCGGGGGATCTTGCCGGTGGCGCCGCTTTCGAAGGGGCCGTTGAGCGTTACCGCGAGCGCCTGGGTGTTGGCGCTGTGGCCGCTGGCCGAGAGCCCAAACGAGAGCTTGACGTTGCCGCTTTTGATCGGCGTGTGGCCGGAGAACGTTTCGCTCAACAGCGAGTCGGCGCTACCAGAGGCTCCCCCGCAGGCCGAAAGCAGGCAGGCACCGGCGAATAGCGCGAGCAGCGCAACTGAGGCACGGACAGTGGTGTTCTTCAAGAGTGCCCTCAACGCTTCGACCCCCCGAAGGTCCTGCAAGGTTTGCTGCGGAACCTCGGAAAAACGAGCCTAGCATCAGCGGGATGCCCGCCAAGCCGCCTCGCGCCCGTGCCTCGACGTGGAGGGCGCTCACGCTGGTGGGGATCGTGGTCGCCGTGATGCTGGGCGGCTCGTGTCTAGCGGCGTGGGGAGCTCCCGGCGCGGACGCCGCCAAGCGTGCCCCCCACGCGACGGCAAGCCGGAGCGTGACGGTGACCGCTGCCCTGCAGGCGCTCGAGCGCAGCGGGGCGATCACCGAAGCCCTGTACAGGCAATACCAGAGCGCCTACAGCACAGCCAAGAGCTCGCTGCGCAAACTGTCGGGCGCGCGGGCCGCCGAACTGGGCGCAGTCATGGCAAACGTGGAAACGATGGCAAGCAAAGGTCAGCTGATCGCCTCGCGCCTGCCGGTCGTTTTCACGACGCTTGAGAGGAACAAGCAGTGGTGGACGACCGAACGCTTGTTGGGCGCCGATCAGCGTGTGAATTTCACTGGCAGCAGGCTCGTTTGGGAGTACTACCCGGGCCAAGGTATCGAGATCCAGTGGCTGGCCACGTTCGGGGAGGCAAACGGGTACTTCTTGGACAAAGAAACCACGGCGCTGAAGGAAGTGTTGGCCGAAGCTATCCCACTGGCCACCCAGCGGGCGGGCGGAATCGCGTGGGAGTACATGTTCCAGTTCGACGGCGGCTCGCCGCCTTGGACCAGCGGACTGTCACAGGGAACAGCGCTACAGGTGCTGGCGCGGGCATGGTCTAAGACGCACGAACCGCAGTATCTGGCCGCGGCGCAACAGGCGCTCGGGATCTTCAAGACCGGCCCGCAGACCGGCGTACGCGTGAAGACCGCTGCCGGAGCACACTATTTGGAGTACACCTACGCACCCGGCGAGCGCATCCTCAACGGCTTCATCCAGAGCCTGGTGGGCTTGTATGAATACACAAAGCTGACTGGCGACCCGGTCGGCCAAGAACTGTTCGAGGCCGGCGACGCGGAGGCACGCGCGGAGGTGCCCCACTACAACACGGGCGCTTGGTCGATGTACGACCAGAGCTCGGAATCGGACCTCAACTACCACGAACTGCTCGCCGAATTCTTGGAACACCTGTGCGAAAAGACGGGCAGGGGCGAGCCACTGACGGCGGCCGTGCCGGGAGCGTCCGCGGCGCAGATCCCGGGCGATGCGATCTATTGCACGACCGCCAAGGCGTTCCGCGAAGACGAGAAAACTCCGCCGGTGGTCGAACTGCTCACCAAGAACCTGAAGACCAGCGAACGGGCGGGCGTGCAGATCAAGCTGTCGAAGGTCTCAAACGTGAGCATGAGCATCAAGCTCGGAGAAAAAACGGTTTGGACGAACGGCGCGACGGTCGAAGGTGGGAAGCCGAGGCTGCTGTGGGTGACGCCTTCCAAGGCGGGTCTTTACACGGTCGGCATCAAAGCGAGAGACCTGGCCGGCAACGAAGAAGTGGCCGACGGCGCGATCGCGGTGCAGCCGGCGCCTACAGGCAAAGCCAAAGCCAAGGGCGCCCGAGTAGCCGGCGTCGATGCGAGCGGGCCGGTCTCGTCGCCGGCGCGGCCACAGCCTGCTTTCTGAGCGCTCGACCCCGCCGGCCGACGACGCCCGAGCGTGACTCCTAGACAGGTCATACAATCGAGCGATGCCTGAGGCCCCCCAAACCTGGATCCTGACCGCTTCCCCCGAAAATCACGAGGCGACCAAGGCGCACGGCTTCGAGGTGATCGGGATCAAGGAGCGCAACCGGCCACGGGCGCTACAAATCGAGCCGGGCGACCGGATCGTCCTGTACCTGACGAAGGTGATGTCTTTCGCCGGCTTGATCAAGGTGACGGGCGAGATGTACGAGGACCGCACGAAGCTGTGGCCGGGCAAGCCGGGCAAAGCCGATGCATACCCGTGGCGCTTCGCGACCGAGCCCGAGGTCGTGCTCGAGGAAGACGAGTGGATCCCGGCCGAAAAGCTGGCGACCAAGCTGGAGCACATCAAGAAGTGGCCGGCCGAGCACTGGAAGCTGGCTTTCCAAGGTCAGCTGCGTACGGTCTCCGAGAAGGACGCGAAGCTGCTCGTCAAGCGCATGGGCGCGGCCGCCAAGACGCACGCTTGACGATCCGACTCCGGCGACAGTCGATCGAGCGCGCGACCCGGCGGCTCGCGCTGGGGCGCGCCATACAATCGATCCATGCCTCGTAATGCCCCAAATGGCCGCGGATGACGCGCATAGCGCGCGCCTGGGGCGCCCTTGCGCCCGAGCAGCGCATCGCCGCGGTGGCGGCCCTGGCCTTGCTCGTGACGATGTTCTTGCCGTGGTATGAGCTGCAGTCCTTGGACCGCAAGACGGGCGCGATCAACTCCAGCTCGATCAGCGCCTTCGGCGACGTGTCCTTTGTCGAGGCCGCCGTCTTCCTGGTTGCCGCCGGCGTGATCGCGCTCCTGTTCGCTAGAGCCGAGCTCAAGGACTTCCACATGCCCGGCTCCGACGGAGCCGTTGTGATGGTGGCCGGCGGCTGGGCCACACTCCTGATCTTCTACCGAGTCTTCAGCCGCCCGGCCGGCCACGGCTACCCAGTGGGCATCCAGTGGGGCTTCTTTCTCGCCTTCGTCGCCTCCGGGGCGCTCACCTACGCTGGTTGGCGGATGCGCGCCACAAGCGCGCCCGAGACCCCCCTGCGTGCGCGCACGCGCACGCGCAGGGCACCCCGTGGAGAAGACATAACAACCCGCCACGAGGGCCTCGCCGAGGACATAACAGTCCACAGAGAAGACACGACCGTGCTCGGAGAGGACGTAACGGTCGTCACCCCCTCGCCCCGGCGCCAAGAGCGCGCGGCACCCGTTCCCGCACGACCCGACCAAGCGCGGAGCGCGACCGAGCCCGGGACGTCGCATAGCGCCCGACCGTCAGTACGCACGCCCGACCCTCACCCCTCCGAGGCCCGTCCCACAACCACCGCGCCGGCTCAGCCGGCGAGGGCGGGGTCGAGAGGTTCCGCAGCGCCCAAGCGCCCTCGCTTCCCGCCCGAGCCCTCCGAGCAGCTGTCCTTCGAGGACCAGCCCTATCATTCCCCCGACGATGCCCCCTGAGGGACCCACGTCATCGGCCGATGTCGCACGCGGCCTGAGCGAGGTCGGCTACCTGCCGAGCGAGTCCGCCGCGCTCGTGGCCTACCTTGCAACGAAGCTGGGTAAGCCTGTGCTGGTGGAGGGACCGGCCGGGGTCGGCAAGACCGAGTTGGCCAAGGCGCTCGCGCGCTATCTCGACCGCGAGCTGATCCGCCTGCAGTGCTACGAGGGTCTGGATGAGGCCAAGGCGCTGTATGAGTGGAATTACCGCAAGCAGCTGTTGCGAATCCAGGCCGAGGCCAGCGACACCGGCTGGGAGGCCGTGCAGGAGGACATCTTCGGCGAGGAGTTCCTGCTCGCGCGACCCTTGATGAGCGCAATCGCCTCAGAGCAGCCGGTCGTGCTGTTGATCGACGAGATCGACAAGACCGACCAGGAGTTCGAGGCGATGCTGCTCGAGGTCCTGTCCGACTTCCAGATCTCGATCCCCGAGCTGGGCAGGGTCAGCTCCAAGACCCACCCGGTCGTCCTGCTCACTTCCAACAACTCGAGAGAGCTGACCGAGGCCCTCAAGCGCAGGTGTCTGTACCTATGGCTCGACTATCCGTGCTTGGAGCACGAGCTGGCGATCGTCAAGCTGCACGCGCCCGATCTATCGGAGGCGGTCGCGCGCCGGCTCGTAGAGGTGGTGGGCATGGTGCGCGAGCTCGACCTCAAGAAGCCGCCTTCGATCGCCGAGTCGATCGACTGGGCACGCGCCTTGCTTTTGCTGGGCGCCAAGGACATCGACGCGGCCATGTTCAACGAAACGATGTCGGTGATCGTCAAGCACCGCACCGACATGGACATAGTCGCCGAGCGGGTGGGCCTGAAGCTGGCCGAGACCGCCGATGCCGCCGCCTGAGCCTCCAGATCCGGCCCCCACACCCGCTCGTGTGGGCGTCAGTGAGGCAGTGGAAGGCGCGTCGCCCCCCAGCCTCGTGCCACCCGAAGGAATGGCGGCACGCCTGCTCGAATTGGGCGAGCAACTGCGCGCCGAGGGCGTGGCAGTCGGAACCTCTGAGCTACTCGACGCGTTTGCCGTGTTGCGCGAGATCCCGTGGACCTCGCAAGCTCAGTTCAGGGAGGCGCTTGCTGCCACCTTGGCCAAGAGTCAAGAGGATCGTCGTACGTACGAGTTGGTTTTCGATCGCTTCTTCTTTCGAGCCGTCGAGATCGAGTCGGTGCGCCAGGGCGTCAAGGAGGAGACGGGCTCCTCGTCATTCGACCTGAGCGACCTGTCCGAAAACGAACTCGATGCCCTGCGCCGCCAGATCGCCGAGGCTTTGCGCGACGGCGCAGAGGGTGCGATGCGCGATCTGGCGCGTATGGCGATCGCCACCTTCGGCCAGGCCGAGCAGGGCAGTGGCGTGATCGGCGTGGACGTGCAGCGCATCAGGCGCGCCCTCGGCTTGCGAGCCGAGCCCCAGCCGGAGCTGCCCGAGGACGACCCGCGCCGCGACGGCGTTCCCCGCGATGCGTTGCGCCGCTTCGAGGCCCTGATGCGGCGCGAGCTGGAACGCACCCAGGTGCAACGCTCAGGGCGCCTGCCGCCCGCGCGGCCGCTGGGCGAGCTGGACCGGGCTTTGCCCTCCGGGCCGCTCGCCGACTTGGCGGCAGTGCACAGGGTGGTCGTCCAGTTGCGCCGGCGCTTGGCCACGCAGGGCAAGCAGAACCGAGGCCATCGCCGCCACGCCCACGTGGACGTCAGGCGCACGATGCGGGCCTCCCTGCAGACGGGCGGCGTGCCGGTCGAGTTGCGCTTCCGTCCGCGCCGCCCCAAGCGCCCGGAGATCTACGTGCTGTGCGACGTCTCGACCAGCGTGACCTCAGCCTCAGTCTTCTTCTTGTCGGTCCTGCACGCGTTGCACGACTCGTTTCGCAAGATGCGCTCGTTCGTATTCATCGAGAGGATCAGCGAGGTGACCGACGTGTTCGAGCACGAGCGCGATTTCAAAGCGGTATCCGAGCGCATCTCGAATGACGCCGGGGTGGCCGACATCTCCGGCTACACCGACTACGGGCGTGTTTGGATGGAGCTGCTGGAGCTGATCCAAGACGACATGAACCCGCGCGCCACCGTGATCGTCTTGGGCGACGCGCGCACCAACGGCCGCGACCCGCGCGCAGATCTGTTTGGCCAGGTTGCAGCGCGAGCCGGGCGCACCTTCTGGTTGAACCCCGAGCCGCGCCTGTACTGGAACTACGGCGACTCGGTGATCGCCGCCTACGAGGAGTACTGCACCGCATTTGAGTGCTGGACCACCGCCCAACTCGAGGACTTCGTCAAGGCGCTTACGCGCCCGGTCGTCAGCGCCGGCGGCTAATCCCACCCGGCCGCACTCACCCGCGCCTAGGTATCGCCCGCTCGCGCTAGCATCGTTGCCAGGAAACCAGGGGAGCTGGCGGAGGCCGGCTGAGATGGCGTTTGATTGGGGTCCCACACCCGCCCAACGCCGACCCTTCGAACCTGTGGGGTAATGCCCGCGGAGGGAGCGCAGTGCAGACGCAACTGAAGTCCCGTGAAGGCCACACGCAGCAGCCACACGGCACAGACGACCCATCCGCGCCGGGGGCAAGCGCCCCGCCCGAGGGGGCAAGCGGGATCGACTTGGAGGGCGTCGGCCGGACCTATGAGGACAGCCGCGGCGTTGAGGTTCAGGCGCTGTCCAACATTTCCTTGCGCGCCCTGCGCGGCTCGGTGCTGGCGGTGGTCGGCCCGAGCGGCTGCGGCAAGACAACCTTGCTGGAGCTGATCTGCAGGCTGCAGAGGCCCGACACGGGCACGATCGTGGGCGAGCCTGCCGTGCTGATGCCCCAGCGCGACCTGTTGCTGCCTTGGCTGAGCGCGGTGGACAACGCTGCGCTTGCATTGCGCATAGCGGGTGACTCGCGCGCGCGAGCGCGCGTGAGGGGGGCAGAGCTTTTTGGGGAGCTTGGCCTGAGCGGCTTCGAGCGCGCCCGACCCCACGAGCTGTCCGGTGGAATGCGCCAGAGAGTGGCGTTCGTTCGGACCTTGCTTTCCGGCAAGCCGGTGTTGTGTCTGGACGAGCCGTTCGGGGCGCTCGACGCGATCACCAGGCAGGAGATGCAGGAATGGCTGACCGGCGCGCTGGTGCGCGAGCCAAGGACCGTGGTGCTGGTGACTCACGATGTCGAGGAGGCGATCGTGCTGGCCGACAGGGTCGCGGTGTTGTCACCCCGCCCCGGTCGAGTCGTCGCCGAGCTGCAGGTCGATCTGTCCCGACCCCGCACTCGCACCGATCCTGCGGTGGTGGCCCTGCGCGAGCGAGCCCTCCAAGCCCTCCATCTGGGCGCATCGGAAAGCAGCGAGCGATGAGTCCCAAGCAGGGCCCCATGCGCGCGCATAAGGCGCCCCTCCGCGTATTGCTCGACCGCATCGCTCGCGGCCTTCCCGCGATACTGCTTGCACTGGCGCTCCTGGGAGCCTGGGAGCTGTATGCGGATCTGAGTTCGGTCAGCTCGATCGTGCTGCCCGCACCGCACGAAGTCGCGGCCGAAGCCTGGGACAACGCGGGCTTGCTGGCGGCCAACCTGGAACTGACCGCCCAAGAGGTCGGCCTGGGGGTTCTGTTGGCGCTGGTGCTCGGCTTCGTGCTGGGTGTCCTGATCCACCTCTCCCCCCTGTTGCGCCGCGCCGTCTACCCCTTGGCCGTCGGCTCCCAAGCAATACCGATCGCCCTGATCGGAGTCTTGCTCGTGTTCTGGTGGGGCTTCGGGGTTTTGCCCAAGCTGTTCGTGATCGTGTTGATCTGCTTCTTCCCGGTCGTGGTCACGACCGTGGACGGCCTGGCTTCGGTCGACCCCGACCAGCTCAAGCTGCTGCGCACACTTGGCGCCTCGCGCTGGCAGGCGCTGCGCTTCGGCGAGCTGCCCGCGGCTGTGCCGGCTGCCCTCAGCGGCGCTCGAATCGCTTTGGCGGTTGGCGTGATCGGGGCCTACATCGCCGAGACCTCGACCGCCACCACCGGTCCCTACGCCGGTCTCGGCCACCAGATCAATGCCGACATCAACGGCCTGCAGACCCCCAGAGCCTACGCGGCTGCGGTCGTGCTGTTCGTGTTCGCGATCGCCTGCTTCTACACCCTGGCCCTGGCCGAGCGCATACTCGCGCCGTGGGCGCAAAAGCCAAGAGGAGAGATCCATTGAGAGTTCCCCGCACGCTCGCGCCACTGCTCGCCGTCGCCTGCCTGCTCGCCCTGTCGGCGTGCGGCTCCAAGCAGGATGTCGTCTCGGCGCCGAGCACGACGCCCTTCTCGGTGATGCTCGATTGGTTCCCCAACGCCGACCACGCGCCGCTTTATGAGGCGATCGCCGACGGCGACTTCGCCAAGGCCGGCCTCGACGTCAAACCGGTCGTGCCCAGCGAAACGGCCGAACCGTTGAAGCTGCTTGCAGCCGGCAAGGTGGACATGGCGATCTCCTATGAGCCCGAGCTCCTGCTGGCACGCGACCAAGGCCTGAAAGTGGTCTCGATCGGCGCGCTCGTGCAGCGCCCGCTGACCTCGATCATCGCCCTGCCGAACGCCCATGTGAACAAGGTGGCGGACCTGGCGGGCAAGCGGGTGGGCACGGCCGGCATCCCCTACCAGGCCGCCGAGCTGCACACTGCCCTGCAGGCCTCGGGGGTCAACCCCGCTTCGGTCACCGAAAGCGACGTGGGCTTCAACCTGGTCGGCTCGATGCTCTCGGGCAAGGTCGCGGCCACGCTCGGCGGCTACTGGAACTACGAGGCGATCCAACTGCGCCAGATGGGCAAGAAGCCGGTGGTGATCCCGATCGACCATGCGGGGGTGCCCACCTATAACGAGCTGGTCCTGGTCGTGCGCGAAGACGAGGCGGGCAAGCGCGGACAGGAATTGAGAGCCTTTCTACAGGCACTCACGCAGGGACAGAAGCAGGTGAAGGCCAACCCGGCTGCCGCCGCGGCGCTGATCGTGAAGGCCAACCCCTCGGCGCAGAGAAAGCTGCAATTGGCCTCGATCGCGGCAACGCTGCCGGCGATGACCCCCGCCAACCACGAAAAGCCCTACGGCTGGCAAGACCCGTCGGCGTGGGCGGCATTCTCGAGCTGGATGTACGCTCACAAACTCATCAACTCCAATCCCAACAACGCCGCTCTGCCCCCCTTCACCAACGAGTTCCTGCCAGGCGAAGGCATATGAGCGAGACGATCCGCATCGTCTTGGCCGACGATCACGCAGTCGTTCGCAGTGGCCTACGCCTGCTGCTTGAGACCGAGAGCGACTTCGAGGTGGTGGCCGAGGCAGGCGATATCGAAAGCGCGGAGCGCTACGTACGTGGGCACCATCCGGCGGTGCTCGTGCTCGACCTGAACATGCCTGGCGGCTCCAGCTTGGAGGCGATCCCCCAGATCCGCAAGAACAGCCCCGAGACCGAGATTGTGGTGCTGACCATGCAACAGGAGCCCGCGTTCGCTCGTCACGCGCTCAGCGCCGGAGCAATCGGGTATGTGCTCAAGGAGGCTGCCGACGACGAGTTGGTGGAGGCGGTACGCCGAGCCGCGCGCGGGGAGAGCTACCTCAATCCGCGTCTCGGCGCGCGCCTGGCCTCAGAGCCGGCGCCCGGCCCGCCGGACGATCTGAGCGAGCGCGAGGTCGACGTGCTGCGGTTGATCGCCTTGGGCCACACCAATGCCGAGATCGCCGAGCAGTTGTTCTTGTCGGTGCGCACAGTGGAGACCCACCGGGCGCACATTCAACAGAAGCTCAACCTGTCCTCGCGTGCGGAGCTGGTCGGCTATGCGCTCAAACGTGGACTGATCAAAGACTCATAGCGGCCAGTAGCGGCCGACCTGGGCAGCGGCTTGTGAGGTGAGCAGGGGCTCGGGGACGACCGAGCGCGCTTGCTGTGAATCGCCAAGAGCTTGAAGTGTCTCGACTACGCATTCGGCCAGGACACTCGGCGCGTAGCCGCCCTCCAAGACCGCCCCCAGCGGCGCGCCCAAACCGCGAGCCATGTCACGTACGTGCCGTGTCATCTCACCGAAGGAGCCGGTCTCCAGGCACACGCCCGCCAAGGGATCGGCGCGGTGGGCGTCGAAGCCGGCCGAGAGAAGCACCAGTTCGGGCTGGAATGCGCGTGCGGCAGGCACCACGATGTGCTCGAGCAGGGACAACCACAGGTCCTCTTCGCTGCCGGCCGGCACAGGCAGATTGATCGTATATCCCTCCCCTTCGCCGCTGCCGACGTCGCCAAGAGGCCCACTGCCCGGATAGAGACCGGCCTGGTGGATGCTCACGAACAGGACATCCGAGCGCCTTCGAAACGCCTCAGCCGTGCCGTTGCCGTGGTGCACATCCCAGTCGAGCACGAACACGCGCCGGACGCCCAGCTCGCGGATCGCCAACTCTGCGGCTATCGCGACGTTGTTGAACAGGCAGAAGCCCATTGCGCGCCCGGGCTCGGCGTGGTGTCCGGAGGGCCGCACTCCGCAAAAACCGAACTCGGCTTCCCCCGCGAGCAGAGCGCGGGTCATCGCGCAGGCTCCGCCGACCGCGTGCAGAGCCGCCCTGTAGGAGGCCTCGCCCACGTAGGTATCGGCGTCGATCGCCCCGCCTCCGCTCGCGCACAGGTCGCGAATCGCGCGGACGTGGTCCGCGCTGTGCACCAACTCCAGCTCTAGCTCGCTCGCGGGGGCAGCCTGGCGGCGCTCCCAGCCGAGCCAGTCACGCTCGGTCAAGGCCCGCTCGAGTGCCTGCAGGCGCTCGGGTGTGTCGGGATGCGAAGGCATGTGGGCGCGCGGGTCGTGCTCCAAGCAAGCTGGGTGATCAAAGTAGAGGCCACTGGTCATGCCACACACATGATGAGGGGTCATGGTGAGGGTCTGCGCATAACGATCTGGCCTTGCTGCATAACGATCTGGCCTTGCTGTACTCCGCACGGCCAATCCCTTAACGCAACCTCGTCGAGTCTCCACAGGCGCCCTCTATCTTCAGGGTATGCCCGATCAGATGCGCGCGATCGTGTTCGACGGTCCTGGCCTTCCTCTGCGCACAGCGACGCTTCCGGTTCCCGAGCCCGGACCGGGGCAGCTCCTTTTGCGCGTGCGCGCATGCGGGGTGTGTCGCACAGATCTGCACCTGCTGGACGGCGAGGTCGAGGTGTCCTGCCCGCCGCGAATTCTCGGCCATCAGATCGTGGCGACAGTCGAGCCAGGCGGGCAGCGCGTAGGGGTGCCTTGGCTGGGTTGGAGCTGCGGAGAGTGCGAGTGGTGTTGCAGCGGCCGCGAGAACCTGTGTCCGTATGCCCGTTTCACCGGCTGCGACATTGACGGGGGGATGGCCGAGTACGCGGTTGCCGATGCGCGCTACTGCTTCCCGATTCCCGAGGGCTACCCCGACGAGCAGGCTGCTCCGCTGTTGTGCGCCGGGCTGATCGGATACCGGGCGCTGCGCATGTGCGGCGAAGCCAAGCGCATCGGTATCTACGGCTTCGGCGCGGCCGCCCACATCATCGCCCAGGTCGCCGTGTGGCAAGGTCGGGAAGTGCTCGCTTTCACACGGGCGGGCGACTTGGCCGCTCAGAGCTTCGCGCGGGAGCTTGGCGCCATCTGGGCGGGCTCCTCGGAGGAACCTCCGCCCGAGCCGCTCGACGCGGCGATCGTGTTCGCGCCGGACGGGGCGCTCGTACCGCACGCTTTGCGCTCGGTGGTCCCGG
Organism: Solirubrobacteraceae bacterium; assembly: GCA_049588415.1. Taxonomy (GTDB): domain Bacteria; phylum Actinomycetota; class Thermoleophilia; order Solirubrobacterales; family Solirubrobacteraceae; genus Palsa-744. The sequence goes on along the minus strand of JBAVYU010000031.1, from coordinate 553 downwards.
GAGGGACAGTCGTGTGCGGCGGCATACATATGAGCGACATCCCTTCGCTCCCCTACGAGCTCTTGTGGGGCGAGCGGACACTGCGTTCGGTCGCCAACCTGACCAGAGCCGACGCTAAGCAGTTCTTGGCACTGGCGCCCACAGTGCCGGTACGCACACGGGTAACCACATATCCCTTGGAGGATGCGGGCCGTGCTCTCGAGGATCTACGCGGCGGACGTTTCACCGGCGCGGCGGTGCTGATTCCCTGACGGTGCGCGCGAGAACTCGTCGGCTTGCGGTAAACCCCCGAGCGAAGCACGTGGTGGGTGCGGATGGACGCGAAGTGGACAGGCGGGATTATCCGTGGCGGACAAACGCCCGAGAGGATCAATCTTGCGGCACAAGCTAGATGAGCACATACAGCTGCCCCGACCGCGCCATCGTGGTCTCAGCACCGCCCCCCGACCCGAGGGCGGTGGAGGTGGCGCATCATCCACCGGGACAGGTCGACGTCCAGAACTCCCTACCTGGACGCCATGAAGAAGGTCGCGCGCGGAGCAAAGGAGTGCTC